>DLMJ01000043.1 GCA_002479255.1 Candidatus Binatus soli
GGACAAGGGAAATCCGGGGTAAATGGTCCCATCGGCGCCGACCGCCGGGTCTCCGACTTCACCGCCGATTCCGAACGCCCACTTCTGCGTGGCGCTCGTGCCATTGTCGGTTAGCGCGTGGAGGAAGCCTTCATTGGAGCCGACGTAGATCGTGCCGTCGGCACTGACCGCCGGCGAGCAGAGCACAGCACCGCCGGTTAGGAACGCCCACTTCTGCGTGCCATTGGGGTTTACCGCGTAGAGGCGGTGGTCATAGGAGCCGAAGTAAACGGTGCCGTCGCTGCCGATTGCCGGCGAGCACTGCACAGAGTTGCCGGTTAAGAACTTCCACTTCTGCGTGCCGTTGGGGTTTACCGCGTAGAGGTAAGCGTCATCGGAGCCGACGTAGATTGTCCCGTCGGTGCCGACCGCCGGCGAGGAGTACACAGCACCGCCGGTTAAGAACGTCCACTTCTCCGTGCCGGGGTTGGCGCTGGTGCTGTAAGGGCTAAGCCCGGTGTGCGTGAGATTGTAATGGAACATCGGCCACGCCGATGTGGCCAACTGCGCGTGCAATACGGTCAGGGTTCCGATCGCCAGCATCGCAAACGCGGCCGCGCTCAAGGCCGCAATCACGCCAATCCGCACTTTTCCCGAAGACGGTTTCATTCGTTTGGAAATCACCACAGCCGACGCCGCTTGCCACACCACTAGCAGAAGCGGCCACAGCTTAAAACGGCCCAATAGAGCCGTGCCTTCAGGGGCTTAACCATTCCTCAAAACTTTCGGTCGATAATATTCCGTGCAAGCAGCAGCCGCGAGTTTTTCATCGCCGTCGGAACGCGGCGCTGGTTCCGCCGGAGCTGATGACGGAGGGAACTTCCGACGAATCGCTTCGACACCTTACCAGGGCAGAGGGTTCCGCCGGCCGCCGCAGCACACATCAGGAGCCGAGGCTTTAACGAAGACTTGAGATCGCAAATTGTGACTGAAAACCTTGACAGTCCCCCTGCCTCGTGCAGAATCCGTCAATGGCCAAGCCTCAACCCGTCGTCCCCCTCGAACGCATTGCCAACCGCATCTACCTGATCCGCGGCGAGAAAGTCATGCTCGACCATGACCTCGCGGAGCTTTACGGCGTTCAAACCAAGGTGCTGCTGCAAGCCGTCAAGCGCAATATAGAGCGTTTTCCAGACGACTTTCTGTTCCAATTCTCCAAACAAGAACTCGAAAATTGGAGGTCACAAATTGTGACCTCCAATCCCACCGCCAAGATGGGATTGCGAAGGCCGCCCTACGCATTCACCGAACTCGGCGTTGCCATGCTGTCCAGCGTGCTCGGCAGCAAGCGCGCGGTCCAAGTCAACATCGCCATCATGCGGGCCTTCGTAAAGCTCCGCCAGATACTTGCGTCCAACCGCCAACTCGCCCGCAAGGTTCAGGAGCACGACCGCAAAATCGCCATCCTTTTCGACACCGTCCAAAAACTTCTCACGCCACCCGAGCCGCCGAAGAAGCGCCCCATCGGCTACATTCACCACAAGGACTGACCCCACCCGTCGAGCGTAAAAGCGCAAACACTGAAATGCCGAAGAGGCCCTTTCCACGATCATGCTCCGCGCCCGCAAAGCATCGTTTTTCGATACCTTACGTGAGCATTCTCTGCTATAGAAAAAGACGTGATCGAAAAAACGCAGTGTTTTCAGTGCATTCAGCGAAACTTACACAGAAACTTACACATTTTCACATTTTATGGAAATAAACCCAATAAAAGAAAGGTTTTTTCTCTATAGTCAAACGACTTAAAATCCTCTGGAGCGAAAGTTCCGTGCGGGTTCGAGTCCCGCCCCCGGCATTGAAAATAAAGGGTTTTCTGGTGCGAAGCAGGATAAAGAGGGCCCCCGCGGGACGGTCGATCGTGCTGGCCGATTTTTGAGACTCCCGCCTAGCTGTCAAGCCGTGACGCAGTTGCCGCGTTGCAGGAATCCACGATCGCGAGGCCTGCTGTTGAATCGGCGAAGTACCTGCGCTGCGCCCATAAGGATACATCAACCAGCCCGATCATCACCGGCACCTCGATCAGCGGCCCGATCACAGCGGCGAAAGCCGCGCCGCTGTCGATTCCGAAGGTCGCAACGGCGACCGCGATGGCGAGCTCGAAGTTGTTCGATGCGGCGGTGAACGAGAGGGTAGCCGTCTGCGGGTAGTTCGCTCCCGCCTTCAGACTTAGCACGAATGACAACGCAAACATGATCGCGAAGTAGAACAAAAGCGGTATCGCAATTCGCACTACGTCGAGCGGCAGGTGGACGATTGCGGCGCCCTTGATCGAAAACATCACGACGATCGTGAAGAGAAGAAAGATCAGAGTGAGCGGGCTGATTTTCGCAGCGAAATGATCACGATACCAGGCTTTCCCTTTGAGGCCCGTCAGAATCTTCCAGGTAACGAACCCAGCAGCGAACGGTATGCCCAAATAGATGCCGACGCTTTTCGCAATCTCGCCAATCGTAATGTGAACGATGGCTCCGCCAAGGCCGAGCCATCGGGGAAGGACGGTCACAAACACGAAGGCATAGACCGAGAAGAACAGCACCTGGAAGATCGAATTAAATGCCACCAGGCCGGCGCAGTAATCCGTGTCGCCGGCGGCGAGATCGTTCCAGACGATCACCATCGCAATGCACCGCGCCAGACCGATCAAGATGAGTCCGACCATATACTCGGGGCGATCGCGCAGAAAAATGATCGCGAGCGCAAACATCAGAATTGGTCCGATTACCCAATTCTGGACAAGTGAAAGACCGAGGATCTTCCAGTCGCGGAAAACGTCTCCGAGTTCGTCGTAGTTCACCTTGGCCAGCGGCGGATACATCATCAGGATGAGACCGATCGCAATCGGAACAGAAGTCGTCCCAACGCTAAAGCGATCGAAGGCAGTCTTAACGCCGGGCCACAGGAAACCGAGCGCCACGCCGGCCCCCATCGCCAGGAAAATCCAAAGCGTCAGATATCTGTCGAGAAAGGAGAGTCGGCGCAGGACTGGAGCCTGTGCCGTCGTCATCGTTACGCTCATTGCGAACTTCTCCGTGTGGAGGAAGGTGCGAGATGCGGCTGCTATTCGCGCCCTTCGGGAAGTTTGATTTTCCCGATTTCTCTGACTCGCTGCCCGAGAGCGAAACTGTCGAGTGCCTCGATTCTCAGGCTCGTGAAGATTTTGATTCGATTCTCAAGTTCCCGGTAGATACGGAAAAAGAAGCGTCGCTTCGCATCATTGCTTCCTTCAAAGGCCGCGGGGTCGGCGACTCCCCAGTGCGCGGTGATTGGCTGACCAGGCCACACTGGGCACTGCTCGGCAGCCGCCTGGTCGCAGACCGTGAAAACGAAATCGAGGCGGGGGCTGTCCGGCGCAGCGAACTCGTTCCAGCTTTTCGAGCGCAGATCTTTGGTTGCATAGTTCAGCTCGTTCAACAGCTCGAGCGTCAACGGATGCACGGCGCCTTTGGGATGGCTTCCGGCGCTGTATCCTTTGAACTTTCCCCTGCCCCACCGTCCGATCGCGCACTCGGCCATGATGCTGCGCGCTGAATTGCCGGTGCATAGAAACAAGACGCTATACTCACGACTGGGCATGGACGCGATCATCCGTCGAGGCTTCGGTTCACTGTTGCGCCTTGGATGCGGAGCAGCAGGCGCCCGAACGGCGTCGAATAGAAGCGCATCGAGGAATCGAGGTCATCGACCCGGACGTGAACGTGAAATCGTTTCATACCGATACGCTCCGATTTTTCTTTGGCGTGGCCGTCTGCCGAGCCGTGCATTCGGTTCCGCGGTCTCGGGCGGCGGCGGGACTGCATAGTTCCGGCCGTCCCTCGCAGCAGTTGTCCGTCAGGTAAGCGAGGAGACCGTTCATCCCTTTGAAGTTTGCGCTGTAAATGATCGAGCGGCTCTCGCGTCGCGAGGTTACAAGGCCGGCAAAGCGGAGCTGGTTCAAATGAAACGATAGAGTAGGCGAAGGCTGGCCAAGTCGGTCGCCAATTTCTCCGGCCGGTAATCCATTGGGGCCTTTCTGGACAAGCAGCCGGAAAATGTCCAGGCGCGTCTCCTGGGCAAGCGCCCCCAATGCCATGATCACATTCGACTTCTTCATACTTTTAGACTTATACAAATGTCGTAGCGTGAAGTCAAATTGAGCCAATGCGGTCGTCGTTCGCCGGCGAGTAGTCGCTCCAGAATGATTCCCGGTCCGAGCTTCGACGTGTTGCATCTTGGTTATTTCGATGATACTAGAATCATCGTAGTGAAAGAGTTTGTGTCGCAACTGAGCGCGCTTGGACAATCCGGCCGGCTCGAGATCTTCCGCCTGCTGGTGCGCGCCGGGCCGCAAGGAACCTGCGTGGACGAGATCAAGCGCCGGGTCAAGATGCCGGGCTCGACCCTGTCTCATCACCTCGACGCATTGACCCGATGCGGGCTGCTGACGGCGCATCGCGCGGGCCGATTCATCTACTACGCCGTCAATTGGCCGAAAGCCGCAAAGTTGATCCGGTTCATGACCGAAGACTGTTGCGCCGGCCTCCCCAAGACGTTCGGCGCATCGCCGGATCGTTCCCAATCCACTAGCCGCCTCTCCCGTCAGGTAACGGGCAGGCACGGAGGTCACGATGAGTAATGAATCGATAAGGGAAAAGGTCAGGGAGGAGTACGCGCAAGTGGCGCGGCGAGTTACCAATCAAGGCGGCTCATGCTGCGGCTCGGCGGTGCCCGTGGGAAACCCAATCGCGCCCCGACCGTCTGATCGCTACAGCGAGGGCGAGATTGCATCGCTTCCCGCCAAGGCGCTTGCAGCGTCGCTGGGATGCGGGAATCCAACCGCGCTGGCCGAGCTGAAGCCGGGCGAAACCGTGCTCGACCTGGGCTCCGGCGGCGGGATCGACGTGCTGCTTTCCGCGCGAAGAGTGGGGCCGGCCGGCAAGGCGTACGGGCTCGACATGACCGACGAGATGCTCGCGCTTGCGCGCGACAACCAGCGCAAAGCCGGCGTCCAGAACGTCGAATTCCTCAAAGGCGAGATGGAGCATATCCCGCTGCCCGACAATTCGGTGGACGTGATCATCTCGAACTGCGTCGTCAATCTCTCGGCCGACAAGGATCGCGTGCTGCGCGAAGCATTTCGCGTGCTGAAACCGGGTGGGCGATTCGCCGTTTCTGACATCGTGGTGCGCGGTGAGATGCCCGGCGAGATTCGCCGTCGCGTCGAGTTGTGGGCCGGATGTATCGCGGGGGCGCTCGAGGAGTCGGAATACCAATCGAAGCTCGCTGCGGCGGGATTCGAACAGATCGAAGTGGAACCGACGCGGATCTATACGGCGGCTGACGCGCAGGGATTTCTTGCGGAAAATCCGGAGCTCGAGAAATTCGCGCAGATGGCCGATGGCAAATTCATGAGCGCCTTCGTCCGTGCGCGCAAGCCGGGCGCCGGGAGGAAATCGTGAAATCTATAACCGGTGTCAAAGTGGCGGATGTCGTCGCGGTCTATAGCAGTGCGCCGGCCGACCTTTTTCGACTTATGTTTGGGCAGCAAATTCACGTGGGAGGAATGAAGGCGTCGATCGATCTGGCGGATCGAGCGGGAATTGCCGCCGGGACGAAGGGGGTCGATCTGTGTTGCTGCAACGGCGCGGACATGCGCTTTCTCGTGCGGTTTCGCAATGTCGCGTCGATGGTCGGCGTCGATGTTACCGAAGCGATAGTCGAGCAGGGGCGGCGGCTGACCCACGAAGAAGGTCTGGACGATAAAATCCGATTCGTACTCGCCGATGCCTGCCAAAGCGGCCTGCCGTCGGCCAGCGCGGATTTCATATGGAGCGAAGATGCGTGGTGCTACGTCCCTGACAAGCCAAGGTTGATTGCGGAGGCGGCGCGCATTGTTCGTCCCGGAGGCGTGATTGCGTTCACCGACTGGGTTGAAGGGCCCGCGGGACTAAGTGATTCCGAGGCCCAGATGTTTCTCGGCTTGATGACGTTCGCCAACGTCGAGGACGTCGCGGGATACGCCAAGCTGCTCTCGGCAAACGGCTGCAAGGTAAGCGTCGCCGAAGACACCGGGCGGTTCGCGAGCCATGCGGATTTATATCTCAACATGATTGAGATGCAGCTTATGTATGATGCCCTGCGGCCTCTCGGGTTCCGCACCGACCTGCTGGAAACGTTCCTCGGCGGGTTCCGTTTCCTCCGTGACCTGGCGCGCGCGGGCAAGATCGCGCAGGCGCGGTTTATCGCGCGGCGAGGCTAGGCCGCAGCGGGTTTCAAGGTAATCGAGGTCGAAGCAACGCGAGTCTACGCCGTGTCTGTTGAGTGCTTGGTAATGGGCAAATCTCTGTTAGAGTAGCCCCCGGGAGATCAATGATGCCGCTATCGGTTCCATGGGAACGCCGACTTGTCGGATAAGATAGGGACCGCGACCGAACCGGCGAACCGCTTCCGCACCAGCAGTCAGTTACTCGAATGATTCGATGCCAAGATGCTGCGCAGGTCGTCACTACCAGATTTGAGGCAATGTCACACATCGCGAGGCGATTGTCGGCGTTGTTGATCCTCGCGGCGCTCGGCGCCAGCGGATGCCGCCACCCGGTGCGCGAGCAACGCGTGCTCGATCCGGCATCGCGCCGAGTCACGGCATCCGGCACAGTCGTCGGCTTCGTCGGCGTATACGGCAGTCACGCATGGCTCGGCATTCCGTTCGCCAAGCCGCCGCTCGGGGCGCTGCGATGGCGAGCGCCGCAACCGGCCGAACCATGGACCGGTACGCGCCAGGCACTCGATTTTGGCTCGGCGTGCACGCAGTTCCCGAGCCCGATCGGCGGCCTCGATACCGCCAGCGCGGGGCAGCCTGTCGGCAGCGAGGATTGTCTCTACCTGAACGTGTATGCGCCACGGGTTGGCGAGTCCGACGTGCCGACGGGTAACGCGCGGTGGCCGGTGATGGTGTGGATACACGGCGGCGCCAACACGGTTGGTACGGGGGCGCTGTACAACGGCGGTAACCTGGCGGCGACGCACAAGGTTGTGGTGGTGACGATCAACTATCGCGTCGGCCCCTTCGGCTGGTTCCGCCACGCCGCACTGCGGGGTGAGGGCGCGAACGAACTCGACCGATCGGGCAACTTCGCCATCCTCGATATCATCCGTTCGCTCCAATGGGTGCGCGACAACGTGGGAGCTTTCGGCGGCGATCCCGGCAACGTCACAATCTTCGGCGAATCGGCAGGCGCCAACAACGTGTACATGCTGTTGTTGGCTCCGCAAGCGCACGGGTTGTTTCATCGCGCGATCTCCGAAAGCGGTGGTCTGAATATGAGTACCATCGCCGAGGCCGAGCACTTCACCGACGATGCCGAACCGGGTCGCACCAACAGCTCGAATGAAGTGCTGGTGCAGTTGCTCATCAAGGACAAGCGCGCCGCCGACCGCGCCGCAGCCAAAACAGTACTCGCCGCGATGAGCGCCACAGATGTCGAGCGTTACCTGCGCGGGAAGACGAATTTCGACATTCTCCTGGCCTACATGCCGACGCCCACAACCGCCATGATCGAAATGCCGAAAGTCTTTGGCGACGGTGTGGTGCTGCCACAAGACGATCCGCTGCAACACTTCGCGCGTGCCGACGGATACAACCGGGTTCCCGTGATCGTCGGAACGAATCGCGAGGAGAGCAAGCTGTTCCTGTTCGGCGACCCAAGACGGGTGCAACGCATTTTCTGGCTCGTGCCGCGCCTGCGTGACGAGGCGCGTTACAGCCTCAGTGCCGAGTACCTGTCCAGGTTTTGGAAGGCGGCCGGCGCCGACGAGCCGGCGGCAGCGATGCGGACGACTCAGGACAACGTGTTCGTTTACCGCTTCGATTGGCACGAGGAGCCGCATGTGATGGGCGCGGATCTATCCATCATGCTCGGGGCTGCGCATGGTTTTGAGATCCCGTTCGTCTTCGGCCACTGGGATCTCGGACGCCAGGCCAACGTCATCTTCTCCCAGGACAATGAACCAGGCCGCCTGGCGCTCAGCAAACAGATGATGTCGTACTGGGCCGAGTTCGCCTATCGCGGCGCACCCGGGCGCGGTCGCGACGGTCGGCAGCCGCAATGGTCGGCATGGGACAACAGCGCGCCCACCAACCCGAAGTTCATCATCTTGGACACACCGGCCGACGGCGGCGTACGGGTGACGTCGTCCGGCACTCAAACGGCAGCGGGCGTGCTCGCCGCTGTAGACACTGATCCGCGTCTGTCAACGCAGCGCGACAAATGCATGATCTTCCACGATCTGGTGAACCGATCGCGCACGTTTACCAGGAAGGAGTATCCGACGGCCGGAAAGAGCGGGTGCGCAGCCTACCCGTTCGATACATATCCGTGGGGCGGCTGAGGCCGCAACCGAGACATCTGAGGGTTGCCGAAGGAGTGGAGCGCAGGCTCACAACTCTCGCGATTTTTCTATGAAAGATTCTAAAAAACCTCAGCCTGTTGAGAGCCGCGCGGCAAAGATGCTGCGCGAGATCTTCCAGTCAGGACGGCCGCTCACCTACATCCGCTCCTCCGAAGAGCAGCGAATCGGAAGGGTGCTGCGCGAGGTCGGCCGGGCGCTGCACGCATCCACACCGGTGCCCGTTTGGACCTGGAGCCTCACGCAAGGATTGCTTCGCGATGACGGAGTGGCCGAGACCGGCACTCTCGATCCTCGCGAAGCTCTGGACTTCATTGCAGCCCACAAGGACGCCGCCATCTTCCATCTCAAGGACTTTCACGAGCCGCTGCGCGAATCTCCGGAGGTCAGGCGCCGTCTTCGAGACCTGTACGAAAGCTGTCTCGATCAACGGAAGTTCGTAGTCATCAGTTCGCCGGTGCAATTCGTTCCTGAGGAGATCGAGCGGGATCTTTTGTATCTCGAACTGAGGCCGCCTGATCTCATCGAACTGGTCGAGTTTCTGCGGAGCGAGGCTCAGCAACTCTCGGCGCCCGGCGTCGGCACCGACGTGAGCGAGGCAACCCTGTACCAGCTCGCGCGCGCCCTGCAGGGAGTCACGCTCCAGGAGGCGCGCTACGCGGTGCGCCGCGCTCTGAGTGCGAGTCGAAGCCTCAGCGCCGAGTCGTTACCAGCCCTGCTCGAGGAAAAGCGGCTCCTGGTCAACCGCGGCGGCATCATCGAGTTTGTTGCCGACAGCACGAGCATCGGGCAGGTCGGCGGCCTGGAGAAGCTCAAGCAGTGGCTGCTGGAGCGTCGTAAACTGTTTCAACTCCGCGAGAGCCTGAGCACTGACATAGTACCCAAGGGCGTTCTCGTCATGGGCATCCCGGGCTGCGGCAAGAGCCTCTGCGTCAAAGCCATCGCCTCGCACTTCGAGCTTCCTCTCTATCGAATCGACATGATCGAGATCTTCTCCGGCAGGCATGGGGAGCCGGAGGGAGCATTCGTCCAGGCCTGCAAGACGCTCGAAGAGATGGTGCCCGCGGTGGTTTGGTTCGACGAGATTGAGATGGGGATTACGTCGGGGGATCCCGGCGGCGCGCAGGGCAGGATCTTCGCCTTCTTTCTGACCTGGATGCAGGAGAAGGCGCGCGGACTCTTTGTCGCCGCCACCGCAAACCGAATCGACCTTCTCCCCGCCGAGATGATTCGCAAAGGACGTTTCGACGAGGTCTTCTTCGTTGACCTGCCGCAGGTTGCCGAACGGATCGAGATCTTGAAGATTCACCTCGGCCGCCGGGGAATGGATGCGACCAAGTTTGACCTGGAACGATTGGCCGTCTTTATGAAGGGCTGGACCGGCGCCGAGGTCGAGCAGTCGGTCGTATCAGCGATGACCAGGGCGCGGCTGCAGGACCATGAGGTTACCGAGCAGGATCTCTTCTTGTCCGCCGGTGAGCTGGTTCCGCTGGCGCGCACCATGAAGGAACAGATCAATCACATTCGTAGCTGGGCGTTCGAGCGAGCGGTCCGCGCATCTCCCATTCCCAGCGGCGGGTAACGGGATGCGCAAATGAAAAGGCGCAGGATTGCCGCGTTCCCGACAACCGCCCTGCTTTCGCTTGTGATCGCGAAACCGGTACTTATCGCTTGACTATGATCTTCTAATGCAGGACCATCCGGCGGTCTTTGCTGAAGCCAAAACCCCCAGGAGAATCCATTGATAAGCCTCAAGACGATTCTTGCAAGTTTCACCGTAGCTTCGCTGGTGGTCTGCACGCTCGGCCTGAGCGGTCCGGCCTCAGCGCAGAGCCCGCCGACCTCACAGAAGCAGCTCGACATCGCGGCCGCCCGCGCAGAGCGCAAGGCAACGGTCGGCACCAACATGAATCTGAGCGCCGATGAAGCGACCAGGTTCTGGCCGGTTTACGACGCCTACGAAGCGAAGATGGACAGGATCGAAGACCGCCACGTCAAGGAGCTCAAAGAATTCGCGGCCAGGTACAATAATCTCACCGACGCCGATGCGAAGAAGAAGCTCGACGAGGTAATCGCCATTCAGCAGGCGCGGCTTGACGTGCAGAAAGAATTCATTGCGCGGTTCCGCGCCGTTGTCTCGCAGGTGAAGGTGACGCGGTTCTATCAAATCGACAACAAGATCCAGGCGTTGATCCAGTGCGACATCGCGCAATTGGTGCCGCTGGCGCAATCGCCGGGCGAGGTTGCTCAATAGTCAATCAGTACGGAACCAGTGACCCCGCCCCTTTGCGTTTGCAGACGGATTGTTGTTGGTGCGAGTCTAGCTGCCTCCGCCACATTGGCTCCAACTGAACATACAATCATCGGCCGATGTATCGACCGGCACCATCGTCCGCCTGCGTGCTTCATAGCACAATTGGACACTAGAATACTTAGATTAGCTTAGAGTAAGCTAAATATCACAGGCAGAATTATTGCTTATCCGAGGCGGGGAATTATTAGTCTCGTTTAAGTCGTACTGCTGTTTCACTCGGGGGAGGAGCAAATGAACAAGTACGCATGAAAAACACGACTCGGCGTGGTCGCGATCTTTTGTGCGACCGCGGTTGCGATTGTCGGCCCTCATAGCTCTCTAGGCTACGCGTCCCCCACCCCGACGCTATTCGTTACGGACTACATGACCCAAGCCGTGACTGCTTATCCGGCCGGGAGCAGCAACGGCGATGTCTCTCCGCTGACTCCCGCCCCTACCGACCTCGCCTCGCCAGGATGGATGGCCTTTGACGCCATTGGGAACATTTACGTCACCAACCAGGTCGGCACCATCACCATTTACGCCGCGGGGACCAACGGCGACATCGCCCCAATCGCCATCATCGCCGGGAGCAACACCGGCCTGGAGTCCCCAGAAGGCATCGCGCTGGATTCCTACGGCAACATCTATGTGGCGGATGACGGACCTTCCGGCAATGGCCCCAGCAGCGTGTTTGTCTATCCGCCGCTGGCAGTCAGCGGCACCGGGACGCTCAACGAGACCCCCATCGCCACCATCAGCGGGCTCGCCACCGGCCTGAGCGCCCCAACGGGCATCGCGCTGGATTCCAGCCGCAACATCTATGTGGCGGACAACTTCGCCGACAGCGTGTTTGTCTATCCGCCGCTGGGAAGCAGCACCGGAACGCTCAACGAGGCCCCCATCGCCACCATCAGCGGGCTCGCCACCGGGCTGAGCGCCCCAACAGGCATCGCGCTGGATCTCAGCGGCAAAATCTATGTGGCGGACAACTCCGCCGACAGCGTGTTTGTCTATTCGGTGTTAAGCCCGAGTTGCACTTCTGCGAGTCCTTGCGCCATTAGCGTGGCTCCCATCGCCACCATCAGCGGGAGCAGCACCGGCCTGGCCGACCCATACGGCATCGCGGTGGATTCCAGCGGCAACATCTATGTGGCGGATGAAGGCAGCAACAGCGTGACGCTCTATGAGCCGCTGGCCAGCCTCCTCATCGATCTCACTGCTCCCGACGTGACGCCCAGCGCCGCCATCAGCACGACCATGACCACCGGTCTGAGCAACCCACAAGGCATCGCGCTGGATTACAGCGGCAACATCTATGTGGCCGACCAGGGTGACCGAGGGTGCGATGGCACCGCCAGCGTGTTTGTCTATTCGGCGTTGAGCCCGAGTTGCACTTCTGCGAGTCCTTGCGCCATTAGCGGGTCCCCCACTGCCACCATCAGCGGAGACGCCACCGGCCTGTGCCGGCCACAAGGCATCGCGCTGGATTCCAGCAACAGAATCTATGTGGCGGATGACGGCGGCCTTGCGAACAGTTACACCCCGAGCGTGTTCCTCTATCCGGCGCTGGGAAGCAGCACCGGGCCGCTCAACGAAACCCCCACCGCCACCATCAGCGGTCCACTGACAGAACTGTATGAGCCCCTGTCCATCGCCATCACGCCGACTCCTGTGGTATCCGTGACGTCTTACGTTGAATTCGGAAACGAACCCGTCGGCGACACCGCCACCCAGATCCTGACGGTCAGGAACACCGGCAACGCGCCGCTGTCCATTGCCAGCGTTTCCTCCCCCACCGACTCGGTTAACTTTGCGAAGACCGCCAGCACGTGCCCGGCGTCCCAACTTGCACCGCTCGCGACCTGCACGATCACGGTCAGCTTCACGCCGCAAACGCTCGACATTCACAGTGCAACGCTTACGATTGCGGACAATGCTGGCGCGGACACGCAAACCGTGGCGCTTAGAGGCGCCGGCACGAATGATATGACGGTTTCGCCCGCCAGCCACGCATTCGGCAGCGTGAAGGACGGCTCCATGGAGACCCAGTCGATCACGGTGCACAATTATCAGACCATCTCGGTCACGCTGAGCGAAAGCATCGACGTCACTGCGGGCGGTAGCAATGACTTCAGAGTCGCGGGCGGCACCTGCACCGGCACGCTGGCGGCCACGACGGCTTGCACGCTGATTGTCACTTTTGCTCCGACCACGTTGAGTGCGGAATCAGCGACCATGACGGTTACCGACAGCCACGATACGCTCGGTCCGTACAATGTTTCATTCAGCGGGACCGGAGCGGTACCGGAATCCCTGTCGGCGAAGACGCTAAGCTTCGGCGGTGTCCCCCAGACGGGGTCCAAGACGATGAGCATCACGCTGACCAACGATGCCACCGGGCCGATCACGCTTAGCGGCACGAGGATCGGCGGCGCCAACCCGAGCGACTTCGCGGTGACGGGCGGGACGTGCGAAGCCTCGCTGGCGGCGTCCTCGAGCTGCACCTACGCGGTGACGTTTACCCCCAAGACCGAGACTGCGGAGAGCGGCACGCTTTCAATCGCGGTTGCGCAAGACCCCAATGGCGGTCCGCCGGCGGTCGCTCTGAGCGGGACCGGAACGATACCGGAATCCGTGTCCCCGATGACGTTAAGCTTCGGCAAAGTGGCCAAGACGGGGTCCAAGACGATGAGCGTCACGCTGACCAACAAGGCCCATGCCGACGGTGGATCAATCACGCTTGCCAGCCCGAGCCTTGGCGGGGGGACCTACGGGAGCGATTTCTCGGTGACGGGCGGAACGTGCACCACACTGCCGAGTGGGTCGCTGTCGGCGGCGTCGTGCACCTACGCGGTGACGTTTACGCCGAGCACCGAGGGGGCGGAAAGCGGCACGCTTTCGATCGGTGTGTCGGGAGACACGCTCCTCTCCGTCAGCCTGAACGGAACCGGAGTTACGCCGCTCAAGGTGACTCCGGCGAGCCTCGCTCTCGGCCCGGTTAAGGGAGGCAAGACATCGGCGGCGAAGACAGTCACCGTGACCAACGTCGGCAGCGCGACGCTGACGATAAGCAAAAGCGTCAGCGGGACCAGCGACTTCAAGGTGACGGGCGGAACGTGCACCACACTGCCGAGTGGGTCGCTGGCGGGCGGCGCATCGTGCACCTACACGATGACGTTCACGCCGAGCATCGTTGGAGCGGAGAGTGCGACGCTTGGGGTAAGCGCGGTTGGCGATACGGCCAGCCCACACAACGTGAGCCTCCGCGGCACCGGCGAGGCCTGATAGCCGGATCGATCCCGCCGCAATAGAACCAAGCGCCCTGTCCGGCTATCGCGGCCGGACAGGGCGTTTAGTTTAGTGGCTTTTGCAAGTAGCGTGCGTGTAAGAGTAAACATGACCGATGACGGCGCCCATTGCGACGATGAAGAGCGACGATAAGCATCGAGAGACCCTCGCGATCCTGGTCGGCGGCGGTCCCGCTCCCGGAATCAACGGCGTGATCGCCTCGGCCGCCATTGAGGCTATCAAGTGCGGACTGCGCGTGGTGGGACTGCGCGACGGTTATCGATGGCTGGTGGAAGGCGACACCGGGCACGTCGTCGAACTCGAACTCGAGGAAGTCAGCAGGATCCACTTCACCGGCGGTTCGATCCTGCGCACCTCGCGCACCAATCCGGCGCGCGACGAAGCGAGCCTGGGGCGCGTGGTCGATGCGCTGACAGCGCTTGGCGTTCGCTACCTGATCTGTATCGGCGGGGACGACACCACGTACGGTGCGGCGCGAATCGCCGAGCGCACCAGAGGCAGGATCGGCATCGTGACCGTGCCGAAAACGATCGACAACGATCTGCCGCTGCCCGAGAATGCGGCGACGTTCGGCTTCGAAACCGCTCGCGCCATCGGCGCCAGCATCATCGAATCGCTGATGGAAGACGCCCGCACCACCAGCAGGTGGTACCTGACGATCTCGATGGGCCGGAAGTCGGGATCCCTCGCGCTCGGTATGTGCAAGTCAGCCGGCGCTACGCTGGCGGTGATTCCCGAGGAATTTCGAGGCAAGAGGTTCGACCTCGCGCTGGTCGTGGACACTATCGTGGGCGCGATAATCAAGCGTCGCGCCAGCGGCCACGACGACGGCGTCGCGGTCATCGCCGAAGGGATCGCAGAGCGCATGGACGTTGGCGCGCTGGCTTCGGGGACGGCCTCGCAAGCCGACGCTTACGGCCACGTGCACATCGCGGACATCCCGCTGGGTATTGTCTTGCGCGATCAGGTGCGCGCGGCGCTCAAGCAACTCGGCATCGATGCCACCGTGGTCCCCAAGGACATCGGCTACGAGTTGCGCTGCGCGAAGCCGTTGCCATTCGACGTCGATTACACGCGAACGCTGGGCTACGGCGCGGTGCGCCACCTGCTAAGCGGCGGCTCCAGTGTGCTGATCGCGGTTGCGGGCGGCCGCGTGACGCCGGTCAGTTTCGAGCAACTGCTCGACCCGAACACGGGCCGGATTCGGGTGCGGACAGTGGATGTCTCCACCGAGTCATACCAGGTGGCGCGCTCTTACATGATTCGGCTCGAGCTGCAGGACTTCGAGGAGCCGGCGCTGTCGAAGCTCGCCGAACATGCCAAGCTCTCAGCCGCGGCTTTCAAGGCGAGATTCATCCCTTCGGTCCGCGCCACGACTGATGGGGCCTGAGACCTTTGGCGGGTATGGCTACTGAGTCGCGCCAACGCCGCCACTGCCGCCTTGGGGCGGATTCAATGGTCCACACTTGAAGCCTGCTGATGGACTGGTCGCACGCTTTGGATGACGCGGTTGATTTCTGGTTGTGAAATGCCGCCTGCGCACCTTTTGTCGCGAAACACGAAGTGAGTGCGGCCCTTGTTTCCGAACAGATCGGCGGCAATCGAGGGCGGGCGGTTAGCTGAGTTTCCGTATTGGAAGCCGTGGAAATCTTTCGTTTGAATCAGGAAGATGCCTGACTCCCCGTCGTTCGCACCCACCTGGATCGATTTCATCAGCAACAGCATTATAGTGCGAGCCGCCGCTCCTCGGGGCGTGAGTAAACCGATATCGCCAGGGGTGGTCTCGAGCGCAGCTCGGATGAAGGTATAGTCGGACTGTATAGTCTCGTCGCCATAGAATCGGGCGAGCGCTCTTCTATCAACGCCGTTCTTTCCAGGGACTCCATTCACAACCTCGTTTGGTGGGGGTGTGTAAAACACGATGGACTTTCCAGAATGAAAGGAAATCAATTGCCACTTTCCGACGAGTCTCGTCTTTTGCTCGTCCACATCGTCCCAGGGCACTTCGAATTCGTAGCCGAAATAGGAAAGCTTCCGGCCGGGCGCGCTGGAAATGGACAAATCCTTCAGCGCGACCGGGGTCTTCCACAAAGAGGGATCATCCTTACCCGATAAATTTCGTCCTTTGATGATTACGAACCAGGCCGAGACGCCGAAAACATATAGGTAGATGAAGACGACGCCGAACACGATTGCGCACCAAGTCAGGATACGGCGCCGTCTGGGCGTGAAGTGCGGAAGCCAGCCTCGATTAATTGCCCCCAAAATGCGCCCCGCTCCTCTTCAGTCGCCCTTGCTTAGCCGGGATTTCCATGGAAGGCAAACAGGCGGTGAACAGGATTCAAACGGGCGCCTGGCGCCGTCGCAGGCTGTCCTGAGGGGCCGATCGAGCGGCGCGGCGCCGCGATCAATCCAGGACACGGTGGCGGAGGGACCGGCCCTGCGGCCTATCCGGGGTATTGACAACCTAGCTGGCAGAAATTGCAATTTGTGGTAACTCCAGCAATTATACTTGTTGGATATGTTTAGAGTTGGGAGCTAAACAAAACATCGGGGACCTAGGGGACCCCAAGGAGCACTTACTTGGAGATCGATAAAATCGTTGCAGACTTGAAGAAGGAAAGGGACCGGCTTATCCGTGCGATCACGGCTTTGGTGGGAGCGGGAGCGGAGGCGGCAGGCAGGAGAGGCCGGCCCGCGGCTCCCAAGCCGGGCGCCACGAGAAGAAAGCGACGCGGCGGTATCACCAAAGAGGGCAGAAAGCGGCTGTCAGAGCTTATGAAGAAGCGGTGGGCCGAGCGCAGAAGGAAAGGACTAACGAAACTTAGTAAATAGCGGTGCGCCTGGATCGCCACCCGTCTGGAGTGTGCGGTTGATTCGCGACCGTCGCGTCCGCACAATCTTCAGATGGCGGATTCAGTACAACGCGCGTTCGATCTTGCGGCGGAGGACTACGACCGCACGCGGCGCCGGCTGGTGCCGGGGTTCGACGACTTCTATCGCGCGGCGATCGATTTGATTCAGTTTCCGCACGATAGCCAGCTCAAGGTTCTCGATCTCGGCGCCGGCACGGGCTTGCTGGCGGCGTTCATCGCGTACAGTTTCCCGCAGGCGCGGATCACGATGGTGGACATCTCGAGCGAGATGCTCGAGCGGGCGCGTGCGCGCTTTGAATTGGCCGGCGAGCGCTTCCGCTTCGAGGTCTCCGACTACGGCGTTGACCCGATCCAGGAAAAATACGACGCGGTCGTTTCGGCACTGTCGATTCATCACCTGGGCGACGACCAAAAGCGCTCGCTGTTCGCTCGAATCCACGGCGCGCTCAACGACGGCGGTGTATTCGTCAACGCCGAGCAGTGTCGCGGCGCGACCCCGGAGCGGCACCGTTTTCATCACGAGCGATGGATCACGCGGGTGCGCGAATTGGGGGTTGATGATCGCGACCTGGCGGCGGCGCTCGACCGGATGAAGTTCGATCGGGCGGCCACGCTCGAGGATCAGCTCCAATGGCTGCGCGAGGCGGGGTTCCGCGATATCGATTGCGCGTACAAGAATCTGATCTTCGCCGTTTACCGCGGCATCAAGTAGCGAAGAGCGGCGTCCGTCATTGTTCGGCGCGGCTCAAGACGCAAATCGCGTGGCCGGCGGCCGCCTGCCACCCGTACGCCTCCTTGCGTCTCCGATAGTTGGTAAGGTACTCGCGTTGCATACTATGAAGAACTCTCGCTGTTCCGCGCGGTGCTCGGTGACAAAGCGCGGGTCGAGCGCACCGATCACATCATGGCGGGCGCGCGGCGCTGCGCGTATCGGATCACGGCGCCGGACCATCGATAGGGAGCGTATCTTGCGGCGACCGTAGCTTCGAATTCCATTCGACTACCTGAACGAACGGTTTGAAGAAAAGTCGCAGTCTCGGCTAGGTTGGGCGCTGGGGAACGATGGCGCCGGCGCCCGATCCTGTTTCCGCGTTCCGATGGCGCAAAAGGATTCGCGATCTCGTGTAGTTGTAGTTGTAGTCAGGAGGAAATTTCATGGCGCGCAAATTATCAATCGGAGTCAATTGGCAGGGCAAGCTCGACTTCAAGGCGGCGATCGAACGCGCGAAAATCGCGGACGCCGCGGGAATCCATTCGATCTGGGTGGCCGAAGCGTGGGGGCGCGATGCCTTCACGCTGCTCACGCTGCTCGCGGAGCACACCGGCAAGGTGCAGCTTGCGACCTCGATCGTGAATATCTACTCGCGCACGCCGGCCGCGCTCGCGCAGCATTTCGGCACGCTCGACGAGTTGAGCAACGGCCGCATGATCATCGGGCTGGGCACCAGCGGTCCGCAGGTGATCGAACATTTCCACGGTATTCCGTTCAATCCGCCGCTGACGCGGATGAAGGAGTACGTGGAAATTATCAACATGATAATGGCGCAGACGCCGCTGAACTACGAAGGCAAGCTGTTCAAGCTGCAGCGCGGCTTCACGATGCGCTTCGAGACCCCGCGCAAGCATATTCCAATCTGGATCGCCTCGCTCAATAAAAAGAGCGTCGAGTTCACGGCGAAGAAAGCCGACGGATGGTTGCCGGTGATGATCCCGATCAACTCGCTAAAGAAAGCGATCGCGGATTTCCGCGCGATTGCGACGGCCGCCGGCCGCGAGGCGCGCGCGGTCGCCGTCAAAGCGCCCGGACACGTGACGGTAACGGCCAACATCGATCGCGCGGTTGCGGGACATGCTGCCAACGTCGCGTTCTATGCCGCGCGCATGGGCACCTTCTATTCCGAGCAACTCACGCGCTTCGGCTTCGGCGACGACGTGCAGAAGGTCAAACAGGCGTGGGATGCGGGCGGCTCGAAGGCGGGCACCGCGGCGCTGTCGCCCAAGCTGCTGGGCGAGTTGGGTTATATCGGCGGAGTCGAAGGCGCGATCGAGCGGCTCAAGGCGCAGGACGAAGCCGGCGTCGATCTGCATCCGGTGGAAATCGACGCGGGCGGCAAGCCGGGCGAGTTCGAGAAGACCGTCGCGCGGCTGCTCTGACGATCGTGCAGACGGAATTTGGCGATTCGCCGAGGGGCAATTCAGTGAGAATCAGAATCCAGCTGGTCGCATTCGCACTGCTGCTCGTAGCAGCCGCATTGCCCGCGCCGGCGCGCGCTGAAGACGCGGCGAAAGCGGACGGCATCAAGGTCGAAGTGACCGGCTTTCGAAACGACAAGGGGCAACTGGGATGCTCGCTGTGGCCAGGTCCCGCGGGATTCCCGCGCGACGATTCGCACATACTTGGTCACGTCTGGGCAAAGATTCAGGGCAATCGCGGCGAATGCGTCTTCGCCGGAGTTCCGGCCGGCGACTATGCCGTCACCCTTTTTCACGATGAGAACGGCAACGGCAAGTTCGATTCGAATTTTATCGGCTATCCGCTCGAGGGCTATGGATTTTCAAACAACGCCAAGGCCCAGTTCAGAGCGCCGTCATTCGACGAGACGAAATTTCACTATGACGGCAGCGGCACGAAGCAGATCCCGGTCCAAATGATTTATAGATGATGAAAGCAGTAATCGTTGAGAAACCCGGCGATGAAAATGCGCTCAAAATCGGCGAAATTGCCGAGCCTGCGATCAAGCCCGACGAAATACTGATTCGCGTCCGAGCCGCCGGGGTGAATCGCGCGGACATTCTTCAGCGCCAGGGATTCTATCCGCCTCCGCCGGGTGCGTCGGAAATCATCGGCCTGGAATGTGCCGGCGAGGTTGCCGCCGTCGGCGCTGCCGCCATCGGATGGAAAACAGGCGATCGCGCGATGGCATTGCTGCCGGGCGGCGGTTACGCGCAGAAAGCTGCGGTGCATTGCGGATCCGCGATGAAGATTCCCACGGCGCTGAGTTTCGAGGAAGCTGCCGGAATCCCCGAGGTCTTTCTGACCGCGTTCCTGAACTTTTTCATGCTCGTCGGGATCAAGCGCGGCGAGACCGCTTTGATTCACGGTGGCGGAAGCGGCGTCGGCACCGCATCGATTCTGTTGCTCAAGGAAACGGGCGTGCGCGTGATCGTAACTGCGGGCGCGGATGAGAAATGCGAGCAATGCCGGAAGCTGGGCGCCGACGTCGCGATCAACTACAAACGCGGGCCTTTCGCGCCGGCCGTGAAGGCCGCGACAGATGGGCGCGGCGTGGATGTGATTTTAGACAGCATCGGCGGCGCCTACCTGTCCGGAAATATCGAGTCGCTTGCCAGCGGCGGACGGCTGGTCCTGATCGGCTTGATGAACGGGACGCGCGCCGAGCTCGATCTGGCCGCCGTTCTGCGCCGTCATCTGAAAATCTTCGGCTCGACTCTGCGCACACGCCCAGCCGCCGAGAAGGCGCAGATCGTCGCGGCGTTCCTCGAGCAATTCGGCGCGGCTCTCGAAGCCGGCCGGTTGCGTCCGCCAATTTACAAGGTGCTCCCGGCCGCGGACGCGCCGACGGCGCATCGCATGATGCAAGCGAGCGAGCACTTCGGGAAAATCATTCTCAAGTTCGACTGATCCGGTTTGTTGACCTGCTCGCGCGCCGGGAGCATGGCGCGCCAGCCGGCGCTGGAACCGACGATTGATCCAAAGGCGCGCGCAAGTGGCGCAATTCGCGAAACTGATGGGTGTTCGCGCGCGCCTTCTGGTAGGATTCCGGGCGAGACAGCGTGAACCGCAAACCGATCAAACCCAACGCGCTCAAACCGGGCGATACAGTTGCGGTCGTCGCGCCCGCCGCGGCGATCGAACGGGAGCATCTCGAGCGCGGCGTCAACGTGCTCGCCTCGATGGGCTTTCGGGTCAAAGTTTCGCAGCGCGTGCTGGCGCGTTCGGGGATATTGGCCGGCGACGATCGCGAGCGGGCGAGCGAGCTTCGAGAATACTTTGCCGACCCCGAGGTCAAGGCGATCTTTTCCGCGCGCGGCGGTTACGGATGCGGGCGACTGCTGCCGCTGCTCGACTTCAAAGAGATGGCCCGCACGCCCAAGATATTCGTCGGCTTCTCGGACGCGACCTTTATCCTCAACGCGCTGGTCGATTTCGCCGGGATGGTATCGTTTCACGGGCCGATGGTCGCGATGGATTTTGCGCGAGGCCTGAGCCCGCGCGCGTTCGAGCACATGCAAGACCTGCTCGGCGGCAAACTCGACGGCTTCGAGCTCGAGGCGCGCGAGACGATGCATCCCGGGCCCGCACAGGGCGAGGTCATCGGCGGGTGCCTGTCGGTGCTGGTCGCGACGATAGGCACACCGTATGAGCCGCGCTTCGACGGCCGAATCCTGTTCCTCGAAGACACGGGTGAGAAAGCCTATCGAATCGATAGAATGCTCGTGCAGTTGCGCCAAAGCGGCGCGCTCGGCCGAGTGGCGGGAATTGTGTTCGGCGCGATTCGCGCGATCGACGGAAACGAGCAGGAGACGCGGCTGATTGCGCGCTTCGCCGCCGAGCAGACGGCCGGGCTGGGATGCCCGGTGCTGTACGGCGTCGAGGCCGGGCATGGCACCGAGAATTTTACGATTCCGTTCGGCGCGGTGGCGCGAATCGATTCCGCCGCGCGCCGAATCATCTTCACTGAGCCGGCCGTGACGCGGTAACGGGCCAAGTTTTCCGGAGGATTAAGCCTTGGGATGGAGTGATGTCGAGCAGGCATTCAACGACGCGGTCGAGGAGCGGGTGATTCCCGGCGCGACGGTCGTCGTGCGGCGCGGCGCGGAGGTCGCGTTCGAGGGCGCATTCGGATTCAGATCGATCGAGCCGAGCCGCTCGCCGGCCAAAATCGAAACCGTCTATGACCTGTCGTCACTCACCAAGGCGCTGGCGACGACGGTCGCAGTGATGATGCTGGCGCGCGACGGCAAGTTTCGTCTCGACGATCGGGTGACGCGCTTCTTTCCGAACTTTGGCGTGCACGGCAAGACCACGGTCACTTTTCGCCATCTGCTGGCGCATTGCTCGGGGCTGGCGGCATGGCGGCCGTTCTACCAGCGCATCCTGGATATCGAAAAAGGCGGGCGGGTCAACTTCATGGCGAGTCACGGCGCCAAGGAGTTTGCTTACGAGGAGATTCATCGCGAGAAGCCCGAGGCCGCGCCCGCGACCAGGACAATTTACTCGGATCTCGGTTTCATCCTGCTGGGTGAAACGGTCGAAAAGGTCGCCAGCGTCGCGCTCAACCGATTCTGCCGCGAGAAAATCTTTCACCCGCTGGGCCTGCGCGCGACCGACTATATAGACATCTCACTGGTCCGCTCGCGACGGCTGGAGCCGGTCGCCGACATGTTCGCGCCGACCGAAATCTGTCCTTCGCGCAAGCGGCTGCTGGTAGGCGAAGTTGACGACGAGAACGCGTTCGCGATGGGTGGAGTGGCGGGTCACGCCGGACTGTTCGCGCCGGTGCGCGAGGTCGATCGCCTCGCGCGCGAGCTGATCGCGTGTTACGCCGGACGTTCGGATTTCGTGCCGCAAAAAATAATCCGCGAGTTCTGGACGCGCGACACGACCGTGCCCGGCTCGACGTGGGCGCTCGGATGGGACACGCCATCGGCGGAGCATTCCAGCTCGGGGCATCGATTCTCGCCGGCGGCAGTGGGCCATCTTGGCTTCACCGGCACTTCGATATGGATCGAGCCGGAAAGCGAAGTTGCGATCTCGATGCTGACCAACCGCGTTCATCCGCGGCGCGACAATCAAAAGATTCGCGAGTTCCGCCCGAAGATTCACGATTTGATCATGGATGCGCTCGACGGTGGCTGATTCCGGCAGCGCCGCGCGCCTCGCGCGCATTCCGGCGTCCCCCCGGCGCGTGCATCTGATCGGAGTCGGCGGCACCGCGATGGCCGCTGTGGCCGGGATGCTGGTGGAGCGCGGCTTGTCGGTCACGGGCTCCGACAATCAGCTCTACGAGCCGACGGCGTCGCTGCTCAGAAACTCGCGGGTGGGATTGATGACGGGATTTTCGCCCGCGAACCTGTCGCCTGCGCCCGACCTGGTGGTGGTGGGCAACGCGATCGTGGCGAGCAATCCCGAAGCGGTGGCGCTGCTCGATTCCGCGATCCCGTATCTCTCGATGCCTGAAGCGCTGTGGCATTTTTTTCTGAAGGGCCGGCGCGTGCTGATGGTCGCCGGAACGCATGGCAAGACCACCTCGACCGCGATGATGGCGCACGTGCTCGACGCGGCGGGGCGCGATCCTTCGATGCTGGTGGGAGGAGTCGCGAGCGATTTCGGATCGAACTACCGGCTTGGCCAGGGCGCCGATTTCGTGATCGAGGGCGATGAGTACGACACCGCGTTTTTCGACAAAGGACCGAAGTTTCTGCATTACCGGGCGATCGGTGCGATTATTACGGCGGTCGAATTCGATCACGCCGATATCTATCGCGATCTCGAGCATGTGAAATCGAGTTTCCGCGCGCTCGTCGAGCAGATGGATTCGTCGCGGGTGCTCGCGGTATGCGCCGACTTTCCGCACGCGCTCGAAGTCAGCGCGGCAGCGCGCTCGCGGCGGCTCACATACGGGCTGCGCGGGGGCGAATACGGCGCGACAGACATTACGGTGGGCGCGGACGGCGCGAGATTTTCGGTGACGCGCGACGGCGACCGAATCCAGGATTCAATTCATCTTCCGATCGGCGGCCGAATGAACGTCGCCAACGCGCTGGGCGTTTACGTGCTGCTGAGCGCGTTTGGAGTCTCCGGCGACGAGATTGCCGGCGGCTTGCGCACCTTCAAGGGCGTCGTGCGGCGGCAGCAGGTGATCGGAGAGGCGGCGGGAGTGACGGTGGTCGATGACTTTGCGCATCACCCGACCGCGATCGGCGTCACGCTCGAGGCGATTGCCGAACGGTTCCCCGGCCGGCGGATACTTGCGGCGTTCGAGCCGCGCTCGAATACGGCGCGGCGCAATGTTTTTCAAAATGCGTTCGCGGCCGCATTCGATCGAGCGTCGCGCGTCTATCTGGGTCCGGTCTATTTCAAGGAAAACGATCCGATCGCGCCGGGCGAGCGGCTGGAAACAGGCGCGCTCGCGAGTGCGATCAGTGCGCGTGGAGCGCGCGCGATTGCATGCGCGTCGAACGATCAGGTCCTCGAGCGGATGCTCTCCGACGCGCGCGCGGGCGACGTTGCGCTGTTCATGTCGAACGGGCCGTTCGATGGATTGAAGGAACGATTCCTGGCGGCGTTGCAGGTTCGGGGGAGTGGAACGACTTAGGGAACCTCTGCACAGGCAGTTGAGCGGCATCTGCTTGCCAAGCGGCGCCGGGGTGCGCGACTAATGCTGTCCTCGATTGCGAAACCATTTGCAGCGCTGGCGCTCGCAGCCGCGCTCATCTCGATCGTCCTCGCCGCTCTCGGCGCGTCTCCGGTTGGCGTGTTCGCGGCGCTAGGCGAAGGCGCGTTCGGCAACTGGTACGCATGCGTGGATACAATCGTAAAATCCACGCCGCTGGTCTTCACGGGGCTTGCGGTCTCGCTCGCTTTCTCGGGCGCGCTATGGAATATCGGCGCCGACGGACAGCTTACGATCGGCGCGATCGCGGCCGGCGCGATCGGTCCGCATCTCGGCAATCTTCCGCATGCGATCGCAATTGCGATCATTCTCGCCGCCGGCTCCCTCGGCGGCGCGGTTTGGGGCGGCGTGGCGGGATGGCTGCGCGCGCGGCGCGACGTAAACGAAGTTATCAGCACGATCATGCTGAACTTCGTCGCCGTGCAGGCGCTCAGTTGGGTCGTGCATGGTCCGTTGATGGAACCGTCGCGCGCGTATCCGACCAGCTCGCCAATCGCACGCGCCGCCCAGCTTGAATTCTACTTTGCGCCGAGCCGCATCAACCTGGGCATGATCCTCGCAGTCGTGCTCGCCGCCGCGTGCTACCTGCTGTTGTTCCATACCGGAGCCGGATTCGAGCTGCGCGCGATGGGCCGCAACCGGCGCGCCGCGACTTTCTTCGGCATCCGAATCCCGGCACTCACGTTCCGGGTGATGGCGCTGTCAGGCGCGATGGCGGGGCTTGGCGGCGCGGTGCAGGTCTCCGCAATTTCGCATCGATTGTACGAGAAGCTCTCGCCCGGATGGGGTTTCGAGGCAATTGCGGTCGCATTGGTGGCGCGCCTGAATCCGCTCGGCATCATCCCGGCCGCTCTCCTGTTCGGTGCGCTCGACAACGGCTCGCAGGCGATGCAGCGAACGCAGGGTATCTCGCCGGAGCTGGTGCAGGTTATCCAGGGTCTCGTGATTTTGATCATCCTCGCGTTCGACACGCCGGCCTGGAGCGGACTCCGCGAGCAGATTTTCGGCGCGCCTCATGATGCCCCCGCGGTGCCGCCGGTTGCGGAGATGCCCGATGCTTGAAGCGTTCCTCACCTCGGCGATCACCATGGCGACGCCCATCCTGCTGGCCGCGCTGGGCGAGCTGATCGTGGAGGAAAGCGGCGTCGTCAACATCGGAATCGAAGGCGCGATGCTGGCGGGCGCGTTTGCTGCGCTCGCGGTCGCATACTTCAGCGGGATTACCGCGCTCGGCCTGGCGGGCGCAATCGCGGCGGGCGTCGCGATCAATGCGATCTTTGCGATCCTGGTGGTGAATCTCGCCGTCAACCAGGTCGTGACTGGAACCGCAGTCAGCATCCTCGCGCTGGGATTGACCGGCGTCTTCTATCGCAAGCTGTTCGGCGTGACCGGCAAGGCGTTCATGGTGGCGCCGATTGCGAAAATCCCGCTCGGTCCGCTGGCGCGAATCCCGCTTCTCGGTCCGGTGCTCTTCAATCACAACGGACTGGTGTACTTCACGTTCATTCTCGTGCCAGCGCTCTGGTACGTGATCGCGCGCACGCGCTATGGACTGAGGCTTCGCGCTTGCGGTGAGCGTCCCGAAGCGGCGGACGCGCTCGGACTCGGCGTAATTGCAATCAGATGGCAGGCACTGATGATGTCAGGCGCGCTGACGGGCCTGGCCGGCGCGTTTCTGACGCTCGCGTACGCCAACACGTTCGTCGAAAACATCTCGGCCGGCCGCGGCTTCGTTGCGCTGTCCGTGGTCATAGTAGGACGATGGAATTCGTGGGGCCTGGCGGCCGCATCGGTGCTGTTCGGCGCCGCGATGGCGTTGCAATTCGGATTGCAGGCGCTCGGTACCGTCGTTCCGTACCAACTATTTCTCGCGCTCCCCTATGCGCTGACGTTGGTGGTACTGGCGGGCTTTGGCGGACAGGCGGCGGCGCCGAGCGCGCTTGGCGAACCGTATCGCCGGCAGTGAGCAGGGGTGAACAGTGAACACGCAGATTTCTCAACTGCGCGCGATGATGTAGTTTAATCTGCGATGCCTACGCTGACGCCCACGCCCAGAGATGCGTCATTTCCGATGGCGGATTGCGCGGCTTGCGGCAAGCCGGTGCTGACCTACGTCGCGCTCGACGACGATGGCGCCGAACGCCGCGTCTGTGTGCATTGCGACACCGCCGTCGCCGACCATCTCAAGTGGGTCTCGCCCGGCGAACTCGAGCAGGCGGGTTATTATTTTGGCGCGCCGCCCGCCGACGGCGCCGCCGCCGGCGAGAAGGGCGGTTGCAGCACGGGCTGCGGCAGTTGCGCCGTCAAGAAGCATTGAGCGCGCCGGTCTGGCGCAGCGCTTCATAAACCACGATCGACACCGCGTTGGAGAGATTGAGGCTCCGGACGCCCGCCTCGAAGATTGGGATCCGATACGCACGGTCAATTCTTTCAAGCACGAAATCGCGGCCCAGCCCCGCCGTCTCGCAGCCAAAGAAAAGAAAATCGCCGCGCGCATAGCGCGCATCGAGATAGGTCGCGCCGGCGTGAGTCGAGAAAAATTTCGATTTCGCCCTCGTTGCCGGCGGATCGCGATGCACCGCAGCGAACTGCTCCCATCCTTCATACGTGCGCAAATCCACCAGCGGCCAGTAATCGAGGCCCGCGCGCTTGAGATAGCGATCCTCGAGCGAGAATCCGAGCGGACCCACCAGGTGGAGCCGGGCCCTGGTCGCGGCGGCCAGACGCGCGATCGATCCCGTGTTCTGCGGAATTTCGGGGCGAACCAGGACGATGTGCAGATTCGGCTCGGCCAGGTGCATCAGTTGCCTGGCGCCGGCGCGCCACCGAGCGGATACCGATGGCCCCTGAGATTGACGTAGAAATGTCCGGCGTCGTCGGATTCGAAGCGGTCACTGAGATGGTAGTAGGCGGAGCGAAGGAAGCGTGCGCGAGCATCGCCGCCCTTGACGCGCGCATAGAGGACGTGGCCGGCGCCGATCTCCAGCGCGGTGGGATCGAGCGGCTCGCAAGTGTCGTCGTTCAGCACCATCATGAATCCGCCCAGCTCGTCGTCTTCGAGCGCCTTGACTACGTAGGGCGTGTCCTCGACCGCGACCGGCGCGCGTTCTTCAGCGACTTGCAGATAGTAACTGCCGTCGGGATTGCGCTTGATGCTCCGGCTGAAGAGCAGGGAGATTCGCGGGTTGTCGATCCGCTCGTCGTCGCTGTACCAGTGGCCGTCGCGCCGAAACGAGAGCTTCCCCGATTCGGCGATATAGAATCCCGCGCGCGGCATCGTAACCTACTTCTCCAGTTCTTCCATCTTCATTTGTCACGACTATCGAGGATGATCGTCACCGGGCCGTCATTGACGATTTCAACTTCCATCATCGCGCCGAACTCACCGCTCTCAACCTTAACATCGCGAATCCGCGCGAGCGAGAGAAAGTGCTCGTAGAGGCGGCGCGCTTCGTCGGGCGCAGCTGCTCCAGTGAACGACGGTCGGCGGCCTGAATTCGTGTCGGCGAGCAACGTGAATTGCGACACGACCAGCAGCGCGCCACCGACTTGGGCCAACGAGCAGTTCATCTTGCCGGCGTTGTCGGCGAATACGCGCATGCCGACGATTCTATCTACAAGATGTGCCGCGTCGGCCTCGCGGTCGCCGCCGGCAACTCCCAGCAGCACGACAAACCCGCGCGCAATTTTGCCCAGGATGCGCCCGTTGCAGCGCACCTCCGCGCGGCTGACGCGTTGAACAACTGCCCGCATACTTGCGTCATATAATAGCGATCGCCGCACGGCGAAAGCCTTTGTGGTGCGGGCGGGCCGTCGCATACTATAATTCCAAGCGATAATGATTCCTGTCTTGTTCCACCTGGGCCCGCTGACCGTTTACAGCTTCGGGCTGATGATGGCGCTTGGATTCCTGGCGGCCGACTACGTTATCCGCCTCGAATGCGTCCGCCACCGCTTCGATCCCGAATATTCGTCCTCGATTGTGATCGCGGCAGCCGTGATGGGGCTGGTCGGTTCGCGCATTTACGCGATCCTCGACGATCTGCCCACGTACCTTGCCGATCCCAAGTCGATGATCTTCTCCGGCTCGGGTTTCGTATTCTACGGCGGCATGATCGGTGGAATCCTCGGCGCTTACATTGTCTCGCGGTGGTATCGAATCGGATTCGCCGTGACTATGGACATGTGCGCGCCTGCCCTTGCCGTCGGGCAGGCAATCGGCCGAATCGGATGCCAGCTGGCGGGAGACGGCGACTGGGGACTGCCGTCCACCTTGCCGTGGGCGATGGCGTATCCGCGCGCGATCGTCGGCTGGAGCCCCCAGACCGTGCTGAAATTAGACGAGCATTACCGCCTCGTTTCCGGCTACTTCCCCGGCGTCCGCGTGCATCCCGCGCCGGTTTACGAAACTATTCTGTATCTCGGCGTGTTCGCGATATTGTGGTCGATGCGCAAAACGTATCATCCGGTTGGCCGGCTGATGTATTGGTACCTGGTGCTGGCGGGCGGCGCGCGCTTTCTCGTCGAGTTCGTGCGAATCAATCCGCGGGTCTTCCATGGCCTCAGTGAGGCGCAGCTGATTGCGATCGCGATGATGATCGTCGGCGGCGTCGCGTTGATTCTCACCAGGGAAAAAGATTTGGCGAAAAGTGGCCAGCAGCCCGGCGAAAAAAACCGGCGTCCGGCGATGAACGCGGGGCGGGCCTGAGAGCGATGGAGATCAAGGACAGAATCCTCTACCTCGTCGCCGCCATCGTCGTGATTACCGGCATTACGCTCATCGCGCTCAGCGGGCATCGCGGCGCACGCATCGGCCTGGAAGCGAATTCACCCGAAACGGCAGAGCAGTCCGCGGCGACGGTGGCGGCCGGCAGTCGAGCGGCCGATTTCAAGCTGGAGACCCTCGACGGAACAACTGTCTCGCTCGAATCGCTGCGCGGCAAAGTCGTATTTCTGAACGTGTGGGCGACGTGGTGCGGACCGTGCCGGGAAGAAATGCCCTCGATGCAGACGCTGTACGACGACTTCAAGGGCAACAAGGACTTCGTGATGCTGGCAGCCAGCCAGGACACCAGCGGCCGCTCGGTGGTGGCGTCGTACGTCAAGAAGAACGGGTACCATTTCACAATACTGCTCGACCCCGAAAACAAGATCAGCGAGACTTACGACGTGAGCGGGGTGCCCGAGACTTTCATAATCGATCGCAAGGGCCAGATAGTCGCGCACCATATGGGCGGATTCGACTGGTCGCGGCCTGACGTGAAGGACGCCTTGCAGCAACTGCTCGACTCAAAGCAGGGGTGAGCAGGGGCCGTGGCGACGGCAGCGCAGTGTTAAGGCCGCGCTCCGTTGTCGCGCGCGGGCAGGAGTGACCCCTGCACCCAGTGTTAAGGCCGCGCTCGGTTGTCGCGCGCAGGCAGGGGGTGACCCCTGACTCAGTGTGTCGTGGGTAGCGTACAGGTGCCAGTCACTTATACTGAATCAAATCAGGGGAGCGCATGGTCGCGGCCTGACGTGAAGGACGCGTTGCAGCAACTGCTCGACTCAAAGGAAGGATAGAGAGCTATTATTCAAGCTGGGAATTCCGGTTTGAAGGATCGTTGCTTGGCAATTCCAGGGGACAGTTCAAAAGACATTCAGCCCACAGCTTTTCGCTGGGCCGAGCCACGTCAGAAAGAGATTTACGACGGCCTCCTGTTAATCGGTGAAGGTCCTGCGGCCTTCTACAAGAATGCCTGCCAGATAATGGCAGACCCAGCAAAGTTCGAAAGTGCCACCCATATCGTCGGTCATCTCGTTCGAGAGATCGAAAGCGCTTTGCGGGCTTCGCTCAGGACTTTTGCTCAGGACGCGACAAATATTGCGAGCCGCAAGGATTCAGAGAAACACGCGGCCGAAATAAAGAGCCTTTGGCAAGGACTGGAACTGCCGGAAGATCACCCTGCGCTGGAGAAATGGTTACGATTGGCGGATAGCAGTTACAAATTTAAGCTGCCCGCAGTTGCGCACCGTGAAGCTCTCGGCAGCCCGCGGCCTATTACGGATGAGTTCGAGCGGTGGTGGAGCGACATCCAGACCATCCTGTTGGCCGTTCTCGGTCGCCTACGCGAGCGCTTCCTCGAACCACTGCGTGGAATTGACCGTCTGCTTAGCATCGCCGACCCTACCGAGGACGACGTTAAGTTTTTGAGAAATAATGTACCAAACAACATGGTCGTCCTCGGATATTTCTTTGCGAATTGTCAAAACCCGAAATGGCTAAGACTCTGCCGCGGTGCCGGGTATCTTCGGAATCCGCCTCAAGAGGGACTTTGGCGGGTCGCCGGCTATCTTTACCGTATGGCCAAAATTGACGGGGCTGCACAGGAAGTCTGCGAGATCATCCTAGACTTGCCGGAGATAGAAAACCGTCTCGTCCGAGCGGAACTGGTAGAGGCAATACAAGCGATGCCACCGAATCTGGCAGCACGGCACACTGATCAAGTGTGTGCTTGGGCGGCGGATTCAACCGGATTTCTTCACGTGGAGCTCGGAGCTCTGATGCGTGATCTGGCAAAGGGGGATCAAAGAGACGTCGCTTTCAGGCTTGCCAAAGTGCTTCTCAAGGTCCTGCCGCCTGCTGAAAGTGGGCAAAGTGATCTCAGCATCATCCATCCCATGCCGCAGATTAGGATGGATATTTCGAATTACGAGCAAATCCTGAAGAACCATGTCCCTCAACTGGTAGAGACGACGGGTTTGGAGGGTTTGGCCTTTCTCTGCGATCTTTTGAGCGCTGCGATAAGCTTCTCCCTCAGAGAACCAGAGAAATCCGTTCCATACGATCTGTGCCATATTTTACACCCGGCGATCGATGGTTCCCGACAGAATTTTGGCCCGGAGCTGAGGTCATTGCTGATAAGCGCGATTCGAGATGCAGCGATAACCTTGGTAACGTCGGGACGCGTACAACTGGCAGTCATGGTAAAGGCCCTGGAGGAGCGGCAGCCGCCGTGGCACATTTTTCGTCGTATCGCGATGCATCTGCTTCTCCAGATTGACGATGCGGCTACCTTGGACATCGCAGTCACTTATTTGACGGATCGCGATTTGTTCGATTCGCCCGAGTGCCTGCATGAGTATGTTCTTTTGCTTCAACGACGATTTCCTAGTCTGCCGGCGGAACATCAGCAGCGAATTTTGGGTTGGATAGATACCGGTCTGTTACCCGAACAGTTGACAAATCTGAAAAAGAATCTGCCGCAGTTCGGGGGCAAGGAACTGACAGAGCGCGACATAGCCAGATACGTCAAACTCTGGAGGCGCGACTGGCTGCAAAGATTTGGCGATAGTCTGCCCGTGGATCGAAACCCTCAGCTACAGGCGCTAATCGACGAGTTTGGCAGTTCGAAGCACCCAGACTTTTCGTCGTACCACGAGGAGATGATTGGTCTCCGAAGTCCTCTGAGAATAGAGGATTTGAGAGCTAAATCCATAGACGAGTTGATTGAATACTTGCAGAAATGGCAGCCTGCGGAAGACTTCATGGGGGCTTCGCGGGGCGGTTTGGGTGAAAAGGTTGCAGCGCTTGTGGCCGAACAGCCGGCCTTCTACGCAATGGAAGCATACCGATTCAAAGGTCTCGATCCCACCTATGAACGCTCCCTGCTCGATGGATTACGACTCGCATTGGGAAAAACGCTGGAGTTCGACTGGCGACCAGTGTTGGGATTCTGTCTCTGGACCCTCGAGCAGCCTATCGAGATTCCCGGTCGCAAGCGTCAGGCGATTGAAGACGATCCGGATCGCAGTTGGGCTCGAAACGCAGTGGCTGTTCTCGTCAACGCTGCGCTTGAGCACAAGCCGGTGCCAATACCGTTTGAACTAAGAGTCGAGCTTTGGAAAGTGCTTGAGGCTTTATCGAAGGACCCGAATCCGACACCTGAGCATGAAAAAAAGTATGGCGGGTCAAATGCGGATCCGTCTCATGCCGCGATCAATTCGACGCGTGGTCAAGGAATGGAGGCTGTAATTGCCTATGCGCTTTGGGTGCGCAATCACATCTGCGGCGACGGCAAATCCGAATCACGCACTCCGTCCAGTTTCGACTTCAGGCAGATACCTGAGGTGCGAGCTGTCCTCGAAGCGCGGCTTAACCCCAAGGTGGAGCGTTCGCTCGCAATAAGGTCGCAGTACGGTCGATTCTTCTCCACCTTGTGGTACATCGATCGCGCTTGGACCGCTGACAGGATAAATCTGATATTTCCCTCTGATGAAACCGAGCGGGACCGATGGGAGGCAGCGTGGAGCAGCTTCCTGGCCTTCTCTAACGTTGACCGTGAGATTTTCGATGTCCTGAAGGAGAAGTATTCGCTTGCGATCGACAGGCTCGGTGACAAGCCGGCGCTGGCCAGGCTACCGATAGATATGGGCCAGCGTTTAGCAGACCATTTGATGGGCTTTTACTGGCATGGAATAGTATCCGCTGAAGAAAAGCATGGCCTTTTCGACCGCTTTTGGCTTGGCGCTTCCGTCAAAGTCCGGCGCTACGCTCTTTGGAATCTTGGGAGATGGATATACAACGGGACGGAGCCATTGGACGTGGCTCTGAGCAAAAGACTGATGAGCCTTTGGGAGCGTCGCCTCTCCATTGCCCAAGCGTCCGGAAATCGCGATGCATATCACGGAGAGATTGGTCAGTTCGGATGGTGGTTCTGTTCAGAGAAGTTCCCGGAGGGATGGGCTATCCGGCAATTACAAGGAGCGATTGATTTTGCAGGCCATGCTGAACCAGACCATCTAATTTACGAAAAACTAGCCGCATTGTGTGTGCGATTGCCTGGTGAGTCAGTGAGCTCGCTCGCGAAATTATTGGCGACGGCTAGTCCTTGGCAGATATCGGCCCATGAGAAAGATGTTCGGAAGGTGTTAGAAGCGGCTGTCGGCTCCGGAGGAAGTGCAAGGGATGAGGCGGTGAAGCTCGTTCATGCATTAGGAGCGCGCGGAATACTTAATTTCCGAGACCTCGCGAATAATATTCCGGGTAAGCAATAATCGTGGGTTTCTCATCGCCGTGGCGCCTCGGCGACGAAGACCGCGCTCTCGGCAGTCCTGCCATCTTTAAGCACCGTGATCATCGACGCCGTGCCGGTTCCGTCAGGATCAATCTGATCCGGGGTCGCTCCGCTCCGGTCAGGATGACGATCCGAGAAAGTAGATGCGCCGCAGAACCCTCACCTACCGACCGCCAAGGGGTCGGCCTCCTCTCCCGTAAAGTAACGGGCGAGGCAAATTCCCCCTGGAAAACTTCTAACAGGGCGAAGCCCGCATGTTTTCTTGTCATCGGGTGCAGGGGTCACCCCTGCCCAGGGAAGCGTGAAACCCACGGCGGGTTTCGCATCTGCGGAGTCGGTGGGGGGCGGGCAGGTGCGGGGGCGGTGAATCTGCTATTATTTACGGTAACGGGGGTAGTCGCGCGGCCGTATGCATTAAAGTGCGGCATCTGCTTAAATTAAATGTCTGAACTCATAATCACGAGTCCCAAGCGACACTAAATAAATGTCAATGATCAAAAGACATCGATGGTCCATCACGGTGGCGGTCTCTCTGGTCGCCTGTTTCCTTGTCCTCCAGGAGGTCGCCGTGCGCCGAGCCCAGGCGCTCTCGAACGACACCTACCAGGAGCTCGACACGTTCGCGAGCGTGCTCGCAATCGTGCAGAAAAACTACGTCGAACCGGTATCGACCAAACGGCTGATCGACGGCGCCATTACCGGGATGCTGGCGTCGCTCGACCCGCATAGCGCCTACCTGACACCCGATCTGTACCGCGACCTCGAGGTCGAGACGCGCGGCAGCTTCGGCGGACTCGGAATCGAAATAACCATCAAGAATGGCGCGCTCACCGTAGTTGCGCCGATCGAGGACACGCCGGCGTATCGCGCCGGACTCAAGGCCGGCGACCAGATAATCAAGATCGACGACGACTTCACCAAGGACATGTCGCTTACCGAGGCGGTCAAGCGGATGCGCGGGCCCAAGGGCAGCAAGATCAAGCTGACGCTTCATCGCAAGGACGTGCCGGAGCTGTTCACGGTGACGCTCGCACGCGACGTAATCAAGATTCAGTCGGTCAAGTCGAAGATGCTCGACGGCGGCTACGGATACATCCGCGTCACCACCTTCCAGGAGAACACGGGCGAGGGGGTAGAGAAGGCGATTGACGGGTTCGAAGCAAAGAGCCACGGCAAGCTCAAGGGAATTGTGTTCGACCTGCGCGACAATCCGGGCGGATTGCTGAACCAAGCGGTAAAGGTTTCGGACGATTTTCTCGACGGCGGCCTGATCGTTTACACGCAGGGGCGCGAGGAAAATCAGCAGCAGAAATACTTCTCGCACAAGAAGCAGGACTTCGTTGACTATCCGATGGTGGTGCTGGTCAACGGCGGCAGCGCGAGCGCCAGCGAAATCGTCGCCGGCGCTTTGCAGGATCAGAAGCGCGCCGTCATTCTCGGCACCCAGACCTTCGGCAAAGGCTCGGTGCAAACGATTCTGCCGCTCGACGATCATTCGGCGCTGCGCCTGACCACGGCGCGCTACTACACGCCCACCGGCCGCTCGATCCAGGCGGTGGGAATCACACCCGACATCGATGTCGAGCTGCCCAAAGAAACGCTCGCATCGCTAACGCAGCAGGGCGCCGAGTTCGACGAAAACCCGGAAATCCACGAGTCTGATTTGCCCCATCATTTCCAGAACGGGCAGAAGAAGAATGACAAGAATCCTGCGACCGGCGCGGCTGCTGCGCCCGGGACCGAAAAGGGCGATAAGGGGCCCGGCGCGAAGGGCGCCAAGGCCAAAGAGGAAAAGGACGTGCAGCTCGATCGCGCGATCGACATCCTCAAGCATTGGAACACGTTCAAGCTCCAGCTTGCCAAGGGCGAGTCGCAGTCGGCGGTATCCGAGGGCGACAGCGCCAAGTCGAAGGGCGACTAGAGGACGGTAAAGGAATCGATCGCAACGCGCCGGGCATCATGATGTCCGGCGCGTTTTTTTCACGCCGGCGCCGCGTTGTTGTTGCCGCCGGCGAGCCTGTGGCCAGGACAATTGTGGAAAAGCACGTCTAATGCGCCATATAGGTGCGCGGCGACTCGTTCTGATAAGCTAAACGACCATGGAGGGGCAGCTCGATCTTTCGATGCGCAGCCGCCGCTCGGGCCTGATCAGCGTATCGGACCTGGTGCGGATGGTACGCGACGCGCTCGACGCCAACCTCGGCGAGCACTGGGTGGTCGGCGAGGTCTCGAACGCGCGGCTGGCGCCATCGAATCATTTTTATTTCACGCTCAAAGACTCCCGCAGCGCGATCAACGTCGTGATGTTCAAGTCGGCGTTCAACGGGATGCGGTTCAAAGCCGTCGACGGGATGGAAGTGATTGTTCGCGGGCGGGTGCAAATCTTCGAACAGCGCGGCGCGTTGCAGCTTTACGCCGAGGAAATGGAGCCGCGCGGCGTCGGCGCGTTGCAGGCCGCGTTCGAGCAGTTGAAGCGGCGGCTCGAGGCCGAAGGGCTGTTCGATCGGGGGCGCAAACGCGCGATGCCGTACCTGCCGCGCCGGATCGGAATCGTGACGGCGCGCGGCGGGGCGGGACTGCGCGACATGTTGCGCATCTTGTTCGATCGATTCCCGAACCTGCAGGTGATTTTCAGGCCCGCGAAGGTGCAGGGCGACGGCTCAGCTCAGGAGATCGCGGACGCGATCGCCGATCTCAATCGCGACGGCCGCGCCGAGGTGCTGATCGTTGGACGCGGCGGCGGCTCGCTCGAAGATTTGTGGGCGTTCAACGAAGAGATCGTCGCGCGGGCGATTTTCCGGTCGGCGATCCCGGTGATTTCCGCCGTCGGCCACGAAGTGGACTATACGATCGCCGATTTCGTCGCCGACCTGCGCGCGCCTACTCCCACGGCGGCCGCGCAGATGGTCGTGCCCAGCCTCGCCGAGTTGACCAAATGTGTCGCGTCGCTAGGCGCGTCGCTCGCGAGCGTGATGCAACGGGAGCTGTCGGGCCGGCGGGAATCGATCGACGATCTGGCGGCGCGGATACGCCATCCCGGCGTCGCTATCGCCGAGGCGCGCGAACGCGTTGCCGAGATCGAGGGCGAACTCGCGCAAGCGGTGTCCTCGCGAATCGCGGAGCGCCGCCGCAGCGTCCGCGAATTGCGGATGCGGCTTCGCAGTCCCGATGCGATGGTGCGCGAGATGCGCCTTGCGACCTCCCGGCTCGGCAACAGTCTTGTTCATGGCACGCGGTCGGCGCTCGAAGGCAGGCGGCGCCAGCTCGGCGCACAGGCAGGCCGGCTCGACGCCTTGTCGCCGCTGAAAGTTCTCGATCGCGGCTACGCCGTGGTGGTCAATAGGACCAATTCGCGCGCGGTGCTCGACGCGGCCACGGTGAAGCTGGACGACGAGCTCGATATCAGGCTGGCCAGGGGGCGGCTGAGCGCGCGCGCGACCGGCCGCACAATCTAGACGATGGTCACGAAGACGAAAAAATTCGAGGATGAGCTCAAGGATCTTGAAACGATCGTCAATCAGATCGATTCGGGTGAGCTTACGCTCGAAGAATCAATCGGAGCCTTCGAACGCGGCGTCATGCTGGTGAAGGCGCTCAATGGGAAACTCGACGAAGTCGAGCGCAAGGTCGAACTGCTAACGCGGAGCGCCGGCGGCGAACTGCGCACGGCGCCCTTTGAAGCATCGTCTGATGACGAGCACCCCGCCGGCGCAAGGGACGACGACGAAACATCCTGCTAGCAATGGTTCCGGCGCCAAACCCAAGCCGCGGCGCTCTGCGGCGCCGTTGGTGCGCTTCAGGCTCGACGCCGAAATGGCGCGCCGCGGTCTGGCCGACAGCCGCGAAATCGCCCAACGCCTGATAATGGCGGGGCGCGTGCGCGTCAACTCGCGGCCGGCCTACAAAGCCGACCTCAAGGTCGATTCTGAAACTCCCATCGCGCTCATGGCGGGTGCGCCGCAGTTCGTCTCGCGCGGAGCGTACAAGCTTATCGCCGCGCTCGAGCATTTCGGCATCTCGGTCGAAGGCAAGCTCGCGATGGACGTGGGTGCATCGACCGGCGGCTTCACCGATGTGCTGCTGCGCCGCGGCGCCAAGGCCGTGATCGCGATGGACGTCGGCTACGGGCAACTGGCGCTGAAGCTGCGCGAGGATCCGCGCGTCATCGTGCTTGATCGCATGAATATCCGGCTCGCCTCGCCGGACGACTTGCCCCACGCGCCCGAGCTGGTGACGATCGACACCAGCTTTATCTCACTGCGGCTGGTGATTCCGTCAGTGCTTGTGCTGATCGCGCCGCGCGCCGAGATAATCACGCTCATCAAGCCGCAGTTCGAAGTCGGCAAGGGCAAGGTCGGCAAGGGGGGCATCGTCAGGGACGAAAAACTCCGGCACGAAGCGGTCGCGGGGATCGTCGAGTTCGCGGAGAGTATCGGCCTCGCGGTGGTCGGCACAATCGAATCGCCGATTGAAGGCGCGGCCGGAAATCGCGAATATCTCGCGCTGATGAAATTCCCGGGCGAATCCGGAAAATGACGCGCGCATGGGCGGTCGGATTGGATATGGGTGGCACCAATATCCGGTGCGCAGCCGTAGCCGCCGGCGGCGGCGATGTGATCCTGATGGAGCACGGGCCGTCGCATGCGTCGCGCCAGGCCGCAGCCGTCGCTGAAAACATCGCCGCGCAGCTCATTCATCTATTGGACACCGCGCGCCGGCGCGGACTTGGATCACCGCGAGCGATCGGAGTCGCGGTGCCGGGACCGCTCAACGTGTACTCGGGAACCGTAATGCAGGCGCCGCACGTCGCCGCATGGCGCGGATACCCGCTGCGTCACAACCTCGAAGCGCTGATAGGCAGGACGGTGGTCGTCGAGAACGACGCCAACGCGTGGGCGCTCGGCGAATACTGGCGCGGCGCGGCGCGCGGGCGGCGCGACGTCGTGCTGCTGACACTGGGCACCGGAGTCGGCGGCGGACTGATCGTCGGCGGCAAACTGGTTCACGGGCGAAGCGGGATGGCGGGCGAATTGGGGCATGTGACGGTCAATCCGGACGGTCCGCGATGCGACTGCGGCGCGAACGGATGCCTGGAGTCATACGCATCGGCGTCAGGGCTGCGCGGCCTGGTCGAACAGCGCCTGGGACTGTCGGGGGGTGCGGCGTTGCCGGCGCAAATCGTCGATTCGGAAGGGAATTTTTCGGTGCGCGGACTGTCGGCCCAAGCTCGCCGCGGCGACAGACTCGCGCTCGAGGCGTTCGCCACGGCCGGCAATTACCTCGGAATCGCGGTGGCGTCTTTTCTCAATATCTTCAATCCCGAGCTGGTCGTGATTGGGGGTGGCGTCGCCGGCGCACTGCCATACATGCGCAAAACCATGATGACGCAGGTGCGCGAGCGGGCCTTCACGGCGATCGCATCGCAGGCGAAGATCGTGCGTGCGGCGCTGGGTCCGCGAGGCGGTGTTGTGGGGGCTGCCTACGCGGCGCTGCATCCGGCCAAGCGTGCGCGCCGCGCCGGGCTAAAGTCAGGGGATGCTGCTGCATCCTAGACCCTGGGCGCAATCTCAGGGATACTGGAATGGGTTCGCAGGCAAAGGGTCCATCATGAGCGTGCGACGGTTCAGGTCAACTTTATCCAGACTGGCCCTCGCGGCGACGTTTATCGTTGCCGGCTGGGGAGTTGCGTTCGCTCAATCCGATTTCAACGAGAGTACGATTCCGCCCTCTGCACCTCCCTCGCGAGTCGTGCGTCCGCCGAGCGAGGCCGAACCGTCTGAGGCTCGCGACACGGCACCGCCGGCGGACCAGCCGGCGCCAAAACCCGTCGTCAAGCCGGATCATCCCGCGAACATCATCCCTTACACGGTTCGCCCCGGCGATTCGATCGGCGCAATTGCGCAGATGTTCGGGATCACCGTCGATGAGCTTGCCCACGCCAACCGGATTCATCCTGACGACGAGCTGCAGGTGGACGAGGTGTTGAAGGTTCCGCATCCTTTCACCACCGAGGTCAATACGCTCAAGTCACAGGTTGAGGCGCTGAGCGCGCAGCAGCAAACGGCGGAGCAGAAGGCCGATTCGGCGGAGGAGCAGGTCAAATCGCTCAAGGCGCAAGTCCAGGAACTGACCGGCGACAACCAGGACTTGCAGCTTGGCAACAAGTTGCTGCCGTGGTGGCGTGCAACCGCCGTCAGCCTGGGATTTTTTGCGCTGTTCATGCTCGGCGCGATGTTGCTGACGCTGTTCGAATGGTGGCGGATGCGGCGCAGGTTCGTGGCGCTGGCCGCGATGACCGACGCGCTCAGCCGGCTCGACTATAAGTACAAAGCGATGTTCGCGAAGGCGGAGTTGCGCTTGCAGCAGCTCTACGGCCGGCGCCGCGGCGGAATTACCGAAGGGCAGCCGCGGCCCAAGATGCCCGAGGAAATCGAAATCGAGCGGCTCAACGACGAACTCAAGCAGATCCTCGAGCTGCACCTGCAGCGGCTGGGTGCGCGATTGCCGGGGGCGCGGCGCCGCAAGGGATGGCGCGAGATGTTCGGCGGCGGCGACGTCGGCTCGACGGTTGAAGCACGCTCGTACCGCCGCTAGGATCGCATCTCGTCGATGGTCAGGCCCGGACTTGGCGGCTATCAAAATATCGAGGGGAAACAGGTCATGAAAAAACTGGCGCTCATGGCTTTGCTCGCAACCGTGATGGTTGCGCCGGCGGCGATCGCGGCCGACGGCAGCGAGAAATCGGTCACCGGCAATCTCGAAGACGCCTACTGCTACGCCACGATGGGTGCGAAGGGCGCGAGCCACAAGGCGTGCGCGATAAAATGCGTATCCAAGGGAATTCCGGTAATGCTCATCGAAAGCGGGACCGAGAAATCCTACATCCTGTTGCCGGACAAGGATGCGTCGCCGCTTCCGGACAGCGTCATTCAGCGGATGGAAGACCGGGTGACGGTGACGGGCAAGGAATACAGCAGGAACGGCGTGAACTACCTGGTCGTCGAGTCCGTGAAATAGCCGCGGGCAAGCATCGTCGTGCTAGACCGCGTTCTGCCGGGCGCATCGGACCTGCAGAATATCCATCCCATCCTGGTGCATTTTCCGATCGCGTTTCTCTACGGCGCGGCGCTCCTTTATTTCCTCGCGGCGATCCGCGCGAGCGAAGCGCTTAAGTGGACCGCGCTCTGGATGCTGGTGCTGGGCGCGCTTGGCGCGGCGGCGGCGGTTGCCAGCGGTCTCTATGCAGCGCCGGGCCTGATGGTTTCGGTATCGGTCCGCCACGAACTGCTGCGGCATCATAAGCATCTGATGGTCGCGGCGTCGGCGGTGACGGGCGTGCTGACAGTGTGGGCGCTCGCGATGCGGCCGATGCCTACGCGGGGACGCTACGTGTTTCTCGCCGGTCTGATTGCAGTGATGTGGTTGATAGCGGCGGGCGCGGACATCGGCGGCGAGATGGTTTACGGCTACAACGCCGGCGGCTCGGCCTGCCCGCAGCCGATCGATTTCAGGAAGTAGAAAGCCTCCCCGGAACTCGTCCATGGGCGCGGGGCGGGCGATAAACGCCGATGAGAGAATCGCCCGCCCGTGGAGCAAATCACGTGGCGGCGCCGATTCTCCCTACTCAGGTGCAGGGACCGGGGGCCCCTGCACCGTGGCGCCTAAAAGCCGGTGCCGCTGAGGCTCACGTCGTGCGGGCTGGCCCCGTCGCCGACTGCGCTGACCCCGAGCGTCGCGCTCTCAGGGCCAACCATGCTGGGCGTGAACGTCATCGTGTAGGTGCACGATGCGCCGCCGCCCGCCAGCGACCCACTCGGCAGTGTGGTGCACGTCCCGCCCGTCACCTTGAAGTCGCTGGTCCCGCTGACGCTTTTGCTTATCGTCAGCGTCGCGCTGCTGCTGTTGGTCACCGTGACCGTCTTCGCCGTGCTTGTCGCGGTCTCGTGCAGCGTGCCGAAAGCGAGGCTCGCCGGAAGCACCTTGAGCGGCGTAACTCCGGTTCCGCTCAGGCTGACGGAGAGGAGCGTGTCTCCCGACACACCGATCGAAAGCGTGCCGCTTTCCGCGCCATCCGTGCTGGGCGTAAACATCACCGCGTAGGTGCACGACGCCGCCGACAGCGTCCCCCCGCAGGTCCCGCCCGTCACCGAGAAATCGCTCCCGTAGGCCCCGCCAAAGCTCGGGCTGGCAAGTGTGAGCGCCCCCCCGCCGGCATGCGCCTTGTTGGTCAGCGTGACGTTCATCGTCTTGGACCCCGTCTGGGCGACGTTGCCGAAGCTTAACGTCGTCGGGGACACGGATTCCGGTATCGTTCCGGTTCCATTCAGGCTGACCGCCGGCGGACCGCCACCGGGGTCTTGCGCAACCGCGATTGAAAGCGTGCCGCTCTCGGCACTCTCCGTGCTGGGCGTAAACGTCACCGCGTAAGTGCAGACGTGCGACGCCGCCAGCGACCCAACCAGCGGGCACCCATTCGTAACGCCGCTCGCCACCGCGAAGTCGCCCGAGTTGGGGCCGACGCCGATGCTCGCTCTCAGCGTGATCGGCGCGGTGGCATGGTTGACTACCGTAACGCTCTTCGTCTTGGACGCCGTCTGGGCGACGTTTCCGTAGTTCAGGCTGGTCGTGGACACGGATTCCGGCACGCTTGCCTGCACGGTGAAGTCAACCAGGTACGGAGACAGCGGATCGGGGACGTCCGTAACCGCCATGGTCGCCGATTCCGTACCCACCGCAGTCGGAGCGATGGTCACATGCAGCGTACAAGCCGTCTTGGCCGCCAGCGTCAGCCCGCAGGTGCCGCCGCCTGTGACGGTGAAGTCGCCGTGGTTGAGACCGCTGAAGCTTTCGCTCAGCGAGACGGAGCTGCTCTGCTTGTTGCTCACGGTCACCGTCTTGACGACCGTCGTCCCGTCCTTGGCGTTGATCGAGAAGCTGGCGGGCGTAACCGTCATCGTGATCCCGCCCGTGCCCGTGAGCGCCACGCTCTGCGGGCTGGAGGCGGCGTTGTCGCTGACCGTCAGCGTCGCGCTGTACGGGACGGCCTCGATGGGGTTGAACGAGACCGCCATCTTGCACGACGTATTGGGCGCGACCGTGACGGGGATCGTACCGCATGTACCTCCGCTGACGGCAAATTCAGCCGGGTCGGACGATGTCGCGCCTGAGATGATCAGCGAGCTGGTCCTGCCGGTGTTCTTGACCGTCAGATCTTTCGTAACCGTCTGGCCTACGGGAACGTTGCCGAATGTGAGCGAAGCGGTCACCGACATCGAGGTAGTCGGCGTGGGCGCCGGCGTCGGCGTGGGTGTTGCTGACGACGTAGCCAGGGGATTCTTGTATTCGAGCACACGGTTGTTGGATGTGTCGGCGACGTAGAGGGTGCCGCTTGAGTCCAGCGCGACGCCGCTCGGACTGTACAGGCTGGTCGCGCTGGCGCTCGTCGCGCCGAGGTTGGGGTGGCTGGAAGTGAAACTGTCATCCTGCCCGAAGACGTGATTGGCGGTGCTGCTGGTGAGCGGCGTGTTGTATTCGAGCACCCGGTTGTTGGAGGTGTCGGCGACGTAGAGGTGGCCGCTTGAGTCCACCGCAACCCCATAGGGATCACACAGGTCGATAGCGGTGGGAGTGCCGTCGTCGGTGTCGGAATTGCACCCGGTCGAGGTGAAGATGTTGCCCTGCCCGAACACGGCATTGGCGCTGGCGCCGTTCGTAAGCGGGGCGTTGTATTCGAGGACGCGGCTGTTGGAGTAGTCGGCGACGTAGAGGTTGCTGCTTGAGTCCACCGCAACCCCAACAGGAAGGTACAGGCTGTTCGCGCTCACTCCGCCATTATTCTCGTAATTCGAAGTGAAGCTGACGCCCTGTCCGAACACCAGATTGGCGGTGCTGCTGGTAAGCGGAGTGTTGTATTCGAGGACGCGGTTGTTGCCGCCATCGGCGACGTAGAGGTGGCCGTTATTAGCATCAACTGCGACGCCATAGGGATAACAAAGGTCGATAGCCGTGGGAGTGCTTCCGGTGTCGGAATTGCACCCGGTCGAGGTGCTGCCGCCCTGCCCGAACACCAGATTGGCGGACCCCTCAACGCAGGGGAACGAACCACCGCATCCGGCGAACGGGGCGGTGTATTCGAGCACGCGGCTGTTGGAGTTGTCGGCGACGTAGAGGTTGCCGCTTGAGTCCACCGTAATCCCATAGGGGTAGCACAGGCTGCTCCCGCTTGCGCCGTCAGTAGTGTTGCAGGCAGTCGAGTTAAAGTCCGGCTGACCAATGACCAGGTCGGCCGGAGAGCCATTGGCGAACGTCGTCACATCGTTCCAGCCCAGCACCCTGGAGTTGGTTTCGTCCGCGACATAAAGGTGGGTTGGCGTTGCGCTGGCGTCGATCGTGACCGCGAATGGATTGTGAAGGGAGTATTGGTCAGGGAAGTTTGCCTGGTTGTACGGAAAGTCAGGCTGCCCCAGCACAACATCGGCAGTGGTATTGGGTGCAAGCGGAGTATCGTATTCGAGCACACGGTTGTTGGAGGTGTCGGCGACGTAGAGGTTGCCGCTTGCGTCCAGCGCAACCCCAAAGGGATAGTTGAGGCTGCTCGCGCTCAGCCCGCCATAATTCGCGGTACTCGAAGTGGAGCTGCCGCCCTGCCCGAACACGGCATTGGCGGTGCTGCTGGTAAGCGGAGTGTTGTATTCGAGCACGCGGTTATTGAGTGCGTCCGCAACGTAGAGGTCGCCGCTTGAGTCCACCGCAACCCCGCTGGGGAAGTTGAGGCTGCTCGCGCTCACTCCGCCATTATTCGCGTAATACGAAGTGAAGCTGCCGTTCTGCCCGAACACCATATTGGCGGTGGTGCCGTACGTAAGCGGGGTGTTGTATTCGAGCACGCGGCTGTTGAGGTGGTCGGCGACGTAGAGGTCGCCGCTTGCGTCCACCGCAACCCCAGCGGGAAGGTAGAGGCTGTTCGCGCTCACTCCGCCATTATTCCCGTAATTCGAAGTGAAGCTATCGCCCTGCCCGAACACCATATGGGCGGTGGTGCCGTACGTAGGCGGGGTGTTGTATTCGAGCACGCGGTTATTGATTGTGTCGGCGATGTAGAGGTTGCCGCTTGCGTCCACCGCAACCCCCCAGGGGGAGTTGAGGCTGAACGCGCTCACCTGATTCGTGGTATTAGAAGTAAGGTTGTCCGTCTGCCCGAACACCATATTGGCGGACCCCCCAGCGGGCGGGAACGAACCGGCGAATGGGGTGTTGTATTCGAGCACGCGGTTGTTGCCTTGATCCGCGACGTAGAGGTTGCCGCTTAAGTCCACCGCAACCGCATAGGGGGAGCACAGGCTGCTCCCGCTTACGCCGCCACTGTTGCAGGCAGTCGAGTTAAAGTCCGGCTGACCAATGACCAGGTCGGCCGCAGAGCCATTGGCGAACGCCGTTCCATCCTTCCAGCCCAGCACCCTCGAGTTGTTGACGTCGGCGACATAAAGGTTGCCGTTGACGTCGATCGCAACCCCCTGCGGAGCATTAAGTTTGCGCGCGCTGGGAAAGTTGGCGGCGTTGTATGTGAAGTTGGCCTGACCCAGCACAAGATCGGCGGTGCCATCGCCCGCGATCGAGACAGTCGCCAGGGCGGCGGCGATGATCAGCAGGCACGGCGCTGCGAGTTTCCAAAATCCATATTTGTGCATCACGATTTCCCCGGGAAAATGGCGGTCACGCTGCGCGCGGCGCGCATCCGACAAAGTTTCGCGAACCTGTGGACCGCACGATCGCCAAGGATCCCATCAGCGCCTCTATCGAAGCGGCGGCCGACGCCAGGACTTGACCACGCTCATGGGCACGCGGGCGATTCATCGCAGATCCCTCCCCAAGCAAAGGACAAACAAGTCGAAGTTTCCGAGCACTACGACTTATACAAATACAAAGTGTGCAAAATTACCCCAAATCGTTCATGAGCAACTTTTATGCCGTGAAATTGCGTTGAAAATCAGTGCCTCAGATGGCCCGGTAGCAACTCCGATACAGCCCCGATGACTCATTTTTGCAACAGGTGTGGCCCCCATTCGCCGCTCGGCTATCTCAGCCCGGTGGAATATAAACGGCGAAACCCGCAGCGATTGTCTGCTTAACCCGGGTGTCCATGGACTCGGGGCAAGTTCACGCCGCAAGCAGGATTGTTGGGGCGGTTTCGTGATACTCGGTAATACGAGGCATCGAAGGTGACCCCCCGTCCCGACGACCGCTCGCAACCATTTCAAAGGCTGACGCGCTGGCTCACGCCGAACCGATCCACCGCGATTCGCCAGTATCGCTCGCGCGCCCGCATCTACGATCTCGAGCTCGCATTGTTCGAACCCGTGCGGCAACGCGCCATCGATCTGCTGCGTCTGAAAAACGGCGACCGGGTTTTGGATGTCGGCTGCGGCACCGGGCTGAGTTTTTCGGCACTGGAAGGTCTGGTCGGCCCCGAAGGCTCGATCGTCGGAATCGAGCAGAGCCCCGAGATGCTCGAGCGGGCTCGCGCGCGGACGGCTGAGAATAGCTGGAAGAACGTCGCGCTCATCCCGGCCTCGGTCGAGGAAGCCGCTATACCGCTGGCGGCCGACGCGGCGTTGTTTCATTTCACGCACGACATAATGCGTACGCCCAAGGCGCTCGCCAACGTATGCAGCCATCTCAAGCCGGGCGCGCGGATCGTCGCGGCCGGACTCAAGTGGGCTCCGATCCGGGCGATGCCGCTGAATCTCCTGGTGTGGAACGCCGCGTTGCGATCGACGAGCACGCTCGAGGGCCTCGCGCGTCCGTGGAGCCATCTCGAGCCGCTGGTGTCACGGCTCGAGTTGGAGCAGATGCTCGGCGGCACCGTCTATATCGCCAGCGGCGTCGTAAAGTAGGCCGGAATTTTCTGATACTATGGCTATATGGCGTCGCGAGGGATTGAATCAGTGATTCCCGAGCACCCCGGCTCGCGACGCCCCGATGTCATGAGACATACACTTGTTCTCGCGGCGCTTTTTGCTGCGACCGCCGCGTTCGGATGCAGCACTCAGCAGCCGGATCAATCGCAATCGCAACCGGCAAGCGCGTCTCAATCGGATTCGCAGCTTGTAATCGCGCCCAAGATCACCGACGAGCCGGCGCATCCGTTGCCGTTCAAGGGCCGGTTGGTCGCCGGCGACCCGACCGAACTTCCGCCCGCAGTGGCGATGTCCCTGTCGAGCACTTCACCCGTAACATTCACCTATCGCGAGGAATTGACGCACGACGACTATCACGTCCCACTGATTGTCAGCGCGCTCGATCCAGCCAACCTGGTCGGTGCTCCGCTCGGCGATATTGGGACGACTGCGTTTGCGTCTTTGTCGATCAGCGACGGCGACCGGATTCTCGGCGACTACACCGCCAAGGAGCACGTCTCGAAATCGTACAACCTGTACTCGCATCCCACCCACAAGCAGGTGGACGACGCTGCTCGCGCCGCGGTCAGGAACAGGATCGATCAAAAGCTCTATAGCGATGAGGCCAGGTTGGCGGATGCCGTCGCCAGCGCGGGCAAATCTCCAACTGCTTCCGTTGGCCAATGAATCGCCGGCTTCTGGTACTTTTGCTCGGCGTCGTCGGCACGGCAGGATTCGGATGCGCGGTCCAGGGCCAACCGTTTGAAAAAATCCCGTCACCTCCGGGCAATGCGGTGATTTACGTGTACCGGCCTTACAGCTACGGGTCGTCGGCGCTTCGCCCGGCGGTTACATGCGGTGAGGACACGGCGCGGATCGGTCCGGGCGGCTATCATGCTTTCATCGTTCCCGCCGGCGAGAAGGTAGTTTGCAGCATCCAGACCGACACCGCCGACGAAGTGGAAATCCAGACCGAGCGGCGAGCCTACTACATAAGAGAGGAACTTGGATGGGGCGTCCTGACTGCCACGCCGCATCTCAATCCGATCGATACTGATGCGGCGCAGACCGAGATCCAGAGCTGCGTGCTGGAACCTCCGATCGGGAGCGCGAAATAATGTCGATCGAGGATGACGTGGCGTCCTCGTTTTTTCGTGCCGCCGCCATCTCACAGGGAATTGCGATGCGCGCGAAACCTGGCAACGCAAGCGGTGGGAAGTGCCCCTGCACTGCGTATTGCCCGACGCGCCTGCTTGAGGTGTAATGCCACAGCACGTGGGGGAAACAAACTGACTATAATCGTTAAATCTTGAGCGGTCTTGTCACTCGGCTAACAAGGTCGCTTGCATGCTGATCGGTGTTTACTCCCTGGCGCTTTTCGTCAGCGCGTTTCTGCTGTTCTGGATGGAGCCACTCTTCACCAAGATGGTATTGCCTCTCTTGGGTGGATCGCCGGCGGTCTGGAACACCGCGATTATGTTCTTCCAGGTCGTGCTTCTCGCCGGCTATGGCTATGCGTACTTTCTCAGCCGGGTTGCGAAACCAAGCCGGCAATTCTGGATTCATGGAGCCATTGTCCTCACAGGATTGGCATTCTTGCCGCTCGCGATCGTTCCGGGCCGGATTCCTCCGAGCGATCACTCGCCGATCTTGTGGCTGATTGGCCTTCTGGCGGTTTCGGTCGGATGGCCTTTCTTCGCGCTGTCGGCGTCCTCGCCGCTGCTGCAGGCCTGGTTCGGACAAAGAGGCCATAGATTAAGCGCCGATCCATACTTCCTTTATACCGCGAGCAACTTGGGCAGCCTCGCCGCTCTGCTGGCCTTCTCGTTGATGCTCGAACCGTCGCTGACCTTGGCGGAGCAAAGCAGGGCTTGGATGGTGACCTACGCCGTATTGGTAATCCTGGTCGGCGCCTGTGCTCTGCCGCTTGGGCACGGCACATTCCACGCGCAATCGACCGGCGCAAAAGCTGCGTCGCCACGCCAGGTTACCAGCCTGCGACAGAAACTTGTGTGGATCGCGCTTGCCTTTGTTCCCTCGAGCCTGCTGTTGGGGGTCACCTCATACATTACCACTGACATTGCGCCTGCCCCGCTGCTATGGATCATTCCTCTAGCTCTCTATTTGTTGTCTTTCGTCGTGGCATTCAGCCGGTCACCTCTTATAAAGCTGGCGTGGGCGCTGAAGGCGCAGGCGGCAGCAATTGTCGTAACTTCGATCGGGATTCTGGCCGGGTCGGTATTTGGCTCGGGAGGGACTATCGCCTTAGACGTCTCGCTTCACCTGTTGACATTTTTCCTCATCGCGCTTGTCTGCCATACGGAGTTGGCCAACCGCCGGCCTGACGCCGAGGGAGTCACCGAGTTTTATTTCTGCATTTCTATCGGTGGCGCCGCGGGTGGGATCTTTAATGCGCTCGTGGCGCCGTTAATGTTTTCATCCACCTATGAGTATTACCTGGTGCTGGCCGCAGCCTGCGCTCTTCGACGGCCCGTGGGGAGGCCGGCGCGCGCTAACAGTCCCAGGGATTTTCTAGTTCCAGTGCTACTGGCTCTCGCCGTTGCAGCGATGGCCTATGGCTCGGCTCGCGGCCACCCACCCGATTTAGTCATCCGCATACTTTTCCTCACGCTGACTGCGGGCCTGCTATATAGTTTCACCGAGAACCCGGCGCGTTTTGCGCTTGGAGTAGCGGGCGTGCTAGGCAGCGCTGCTTTAGTACAGGCTTCCGTGGGAGTGCTCCATCAGGAGAGGAACTTTTTCGGCGTCAAAAAAGTCGAGATCGTGGACCAGGGAACCAAAACAGTCCTCGTGCATGGAACGACATGGCATGGAGCAGAGTTTATCGACACCGATCTTAGGCGAAAACCGCTGCTGTATTACGCTCGATCAGGACCCGTGGGGCAGTTCTTCACGTTGTTCGGTGACATCCATACCGTCGGCGTTATCGGTTTGGGAACGGGAGCGCTCGTCTGCTATCGGAGACCCGGCCAGGAATGGACGTTCTATGAAATTGATGGGGCAATCGAGCGAATAGCTCGCGACCCACGCTACTTCCACTATCTCGAAGATAACGGGGCCGACACGAAGATCATTTTGGGCGATGGTAGACTGTCTATTCAAAAGGCGCCGAATAACTACTATGACGTGATCGTTATCGACGCATTCAGTTCGGACTCGATCCCCGTCCATCTTCTTACAAAAGAAGCGCTATCGCTCTATCTGGCGAAACTGAAAGATCACGGGATAATTTTGTTTCATATAAGCAACAGGTCTTTGCTCCTGGCGCCTGTTGTAGCGACCTTGGTGGAGAGCGTAGGGGCCGTCAGCAAGGACGAAGTTTATCACCCTTCTGCGAAGGAGGGGGCGCAAGGAGCCACTGTGGCGGAGTGGGTAGCTATCGCTCGGCGCCAACAGGATCTTGGCTTTCTCGACAAAGAGCCGCGTTGGAAGCCGCTCGTTTCGGAGCCGGGGGCCAGGCCCTGGACCGATGATTTTTCGAATATCGTCAGCGTGATCAGGTGGTGACCACCGCTGCGCCCCTCGATCGCGAATTACTTCTATGCGCGCCTGCCTTTTGAACACATCGGTTACCAGATAAAGGAAACGCGCCCTGAATAGTCAATCGGCTATGTGCGGCTGAGCCGGCGCCGTAGTTGGGCGGCCAATGGCCCGCCTCCACAGTTTCGACCATCCAGCGCTGAGCCGATCCATATACAGATAGATCACCGGCGTTGTGTAGAGCGTCAGGACCTGGCTCACGAGCAGTCCGCCGACGATCGCGATGCCAAGCGGGCGGCGCATCTCGGAGCCCGTGCCGGTGCCCAACGCGAGCGGCAACCCGCCGAGCATCGCAGCCATCGTGGTCATCATGATCGGGCGAAAGCGCAGCACGCACGCCTGGTAGATCGCGTCGTGCGGCGACTTGCCTTCGCCGCGTTGAGCCTCGAGCGCGAAGTCGATCATCATGATCGCGTTTTTCTTGACGATGCCTATCAGCAGGATGATTCCGATGAGCGCGATCACGCTCAGGTCGATGTGGAAAATGAGCAGGGCAAGAATTGCGCCGACGCCGGCCGAGGGCAGCGTCGAGAGGATCGTGATCGGATGGATGTAACTTTCGTAGAGAATGCCGAGCACGATGTACACGGCGAAGAGCGCGAATAAGATGAGGAAGCCTTCGTTCTTGAGCGAGTCCTGGAACGCCTGTGCGGTCCCCTGGAATGTTCCGCGAATGCCGGCGGGCAGTTTAATCTCCGCCTCGGCCTGCATGATCGCGTCAACCGCATCGCCCAGAGCGACGCCTGGTGCGAGATTGAACGAGATCGTCACGGAAGGAAATTGACTGGTGTGATTAACGGCGAGCGCGGTCGTGTCATTGGCGAAGTGGGTGAAGGCGTTGAGCTTGACGAGCTGCCCGGTGCTGGAGCGCACGTGGATCTGGTCGAGCGATTCGGGGTTCTGCCAGAACTGCGGCGCGACCTCCATCACGACATGGTACTGGTTCAGCGGCGTGTACATCGTGGACACTTGCCGCTGCCCGAACGCGTCGTAGAGCGTATCGTCGATCGCCTGTTGCGAGAGTCCCAGGCGCGAAGCGGTGTCACGATCGACGACGACGTTGGCTTCAAGGCCGCTATTCTGCTGATCGCTGCTGACGTCGGTGAGAATGTGAACGGTGCGCAATTTCTTGAGCACCTTCGGCGCCCATTGATTGAGCTCATTGAGGTCGTCGCTCTGGAGCGTGAACTGATATTGCGCGTTGCTGCCTCTGCCGCCGATCCTCAGATCCTGCGTGGCCTGCAGATAGAGATTGACGCCGGGGACGTGGGCGACCTCCTTGCGGATGCGCGCGATAACCAGATCGGCGTCGATCTTTCGTTCGCCCATGGGCTTGAGGCCGATGTACATGGTCGCGGTATTGGTTGCGCCATTGCCGCCGGTGAATGCGATCACGTTGTCGACGGCCGGGTCTTTATGGATGGTTGTTATCAGTTCAGCAAGCCGATCCTTCATCGCCTGGAATGAAGTGTCCTGGTCGGCCTGCACCGCGCCCATCAGACGTCCGGTATCCTGCTGAGGGAAGAATCCCTTGGGCACGACCCTGAATAGAAAAATGCTGAGCCCAAGCATCGCGAGCGCTACCATCAGAGTAAACGGCTGATGGTCCAAAACCCACAACAGGCTGCTCTCATAACGGTCAAGCATCCCCTTGAAAAATCGCTCGCTCGCCATGTACCAGCGGTTATGTTTTTCCTGGTCGTGCGGCTTGAGCAGTTGCGCGCTCATCATCGGCGTCGTGGTGAGCGAAATTACCAATGAAACGAGGACCGCGGCCGACAAGGTGACCGCGAACTCGCGGAATAGCCGGCCGACGATTCCGGCCATCAGCAAAATCGGGATAAAGACCGCGACCAGCGAGATGCTGATCGATATCACCGTGAAGCCGATGCCCGCAGCGCCCTTGATCGCAGCTTCGAACGGCGGCATTCCCTGTTCGCGGTAGCGGGAAATGTTTTCGATGACGACAATCGCGTCGTCAACCACAAAGCCGGTGCAAATCGTAAGCGCCATCAGCGAGAGGTTATCGAGGCTGTACCCGAGCAGGTACATGATGCCGAATGTTCCGACCAATGAGAGCGGAACGACGACTCCCGGAATCAACGTGGCGCGCAGGTTACGCAGGAACAGGAACACCACCATGATCACGAGCGCAGTCGAAATGCACAGCGTGAACTCGACGTCGCGCACCGAGGCGCGGATGGTGGTGGTGCGGTCCAGGACTACGGAGAGATCGATCGCCGGCGAGATCGAGGCGCGCAACTGGGGCAACGCGGCATAGACTCGATCCACCGTATCGATGATGTTGGCGCCGGGCTGGCGGAAAATGACGACCAGGACGGCCATCTTGCCATCGACCATCCCAGCGGCGCGGACGTTCTCGACTGAATCCCTTACCAATGCGATATCGGAAAGCTGAACCGCGGAGCCATTGTGGTAGCGCACGATCAGCGGCTGGTAGTCGTCGGCCTTGAGCAGTTGATCGGTCGTGCTCAGCCCCCATGTCTGGCTATCGTTGGCCACTTCGCCCTTGGGCCGGTTCGCGTTGGCGGCGGCCAGAGCCGTTCGCACATCCTCGAGACCGACGCCGAGGTTGCTCATCTGCGTTGGATTCAGTTCGACGCGGACACCCGGCAGCGCGCTTCCACCGACCATGACCTGGCCGACGCCATCTATTTGCGAGAGCTTCTGCTCGAGGATTGAATCAGCCGCGTCGTACATCATTCCCGGGCGCACGGCGTTCGAGGTCAGGCCGAGAATCATGATCGGCGCATCGGCGGGATTGACCTTTCGATAGGTCGGCTTGCTCGGCAGAGTTGTCGGCAGTTGCCCGGCCGCGGCGTTGATGGCGGCCTGCGCGTCGCGCGCTGCAGCGTCGATATTGCGGTTCAAGTCGAACTGCAAAACTATGCTGGTGGCGCCGAGGTAGCTGGTCGAAGTCAGTTCCGTCAGACCCGCGATACGGCCGAACTGGCGCTCGAGCGGAGTCGCCACCGACGAAGCCATCGTCTCCGGACTCGCACCGGGCAACGTCGCCTGGACCTGAATGGTCGGAAACTCGACCTGCGGCAACGGTGCAACCGGAAGCAGCCGGAATGCGATCGCTCCCGCGAGCGCGAGCGCGATGGTCAGCAGCGTGGTGGCGACCGGCTTCCTTATGAAGGGTTCGGAGATGCTCATGACGCTTGAACCGGAACGGTCTCCGGAACAACATCTTTTGTCTTCCATTTCGACACTTGGGTCGCCAAGCGGTCGAAGGTCAGGAAAATCACCGGCGTCGTGTAAAGCGTGAGCACCTGGCTCACGAGCAGGCCGCCGACGATTGCGATACCGAGCGGGCGGCGCAACTCGGAGCCGACGCCGGTTCCCAACGCGAGCGGCAACGCGCCGAGCAACGCCGCCATCGTGGTCATCATGATGGGCCGGAAGCGCAGCAGGCAGGCCTGGTAGATTGCCTCGCGCGGCGGCTTGCCTTCCCCGCGCTGAGCTTCGAGTGCGAAATCGATCATCATGATCGCGTTCTTCTTCACGATACCTATCAGCAGGATGATACCGATGAGCGCGATCACGTTCAGATCTTGACCGCAGATCATCAGAGCGAGGATCGCGCCGACGCCGGCCGACGGCAGGGTCGAGATAATCGTGATCGGGTGGATGTAACTCTCGTAAAGAATTCCGAGCACGATATACACGGTGACCAGCGCCGCAAGGATCAGCAGCGGCTCGTTCCTCAACGACGCCCGGAACGCGGCGGCGGTGCCCTGGAAGGAAGCCTCGATACTTGCAGGCATCCCGATTTCCTCGCGCGCCTGGTCGATGGCGGAGACCGCGTCGCCGAGTGAATAGCCCGATGCGAGATCGAACGAGATTGTAACCGCGGGAAACTGGCCCTCATGGTTGACGGCGAGCGGGGCCGAACCCGGTTCGAAGTGGGTGAAGGCGCTCAGCGGCACCTCACCGCCGGCGGTCGAGCGAATATAGATGTCGTCAAGCGCGTGTGGATTGCGCTGCAACTCCGGCGTGATTTCGAGCACCACGTGATACTGGTTCAGCTGTGTGAAAATCGTCGACACCTGCCGCTGTCCGAAGGCGTCGTACAAGGTCTGGTCGATCAGATTCGGGGTGATACCGAGGCGCGAAGCGGTCAGCCGATCGATGACGATATGCTCCTCCCAGCCCTCGTTCTGCTGGTCGGTGGCGACGTCGCGCAGCGCGGGCAGCATCTTGAGCTTATCGACGAGTTTGTTGGTCCACAGATTCAATTCGTTGGCGTTCGGATCTTCGAGGCTGTACTGATATTGGGTCCGGCTCACGCGGTCTTCGACCGTCAGGTCCTGCACCGGCTGCAAGTACAGCGTTATCCCGCTGACCGCCGCCAACTTCGGCGCCAGGCGTCTGATCACAGTGCTGATGTCGACCTTGCGCACATCGAGCGGCTTCAGATTGATCAGTATTCGTCCGCTGTTGACGGTGATATTGGTGCCATCGATCCCGACGAACGACGACAGGCTCTCCACCGCCGGGTCCTGCAAAATGACCCGCGCCAAAGCCTGCTGGCCGCGCACCATCGCGGCGAACGACACATCCTGCGGCGCTTGAGAGACGCCCTGGATAACGCCGGTGTCCTGCACCGGAAAGAAGCCCTTGGGCACGACGATGTAGAGCACGATGGTCAGGACCAGGGTGGAGATCGCGATCATCAGCGTTGCGAATTCGTGTTCAAGAACCCATTCGAGCGTTCGCCCGTAAAGCGCGATGGTGTCTTCGAATACCTTTTCCGACTTGCGATAGAACCAGCTCTGCTCGCTCTTGGGCCTATGCCGCAGCAGCTTCGCGCTCATCATCGGCGTCAGCGTCAGCGAGACGACCGCGGACATCAGGATCGTCACCGCCAGCGTGACCGCGAACTCACGGAACAAGCGGCCGACGATGTCGCCCATGAACAGCAGCGGAATCAGCACCGCGATCAGCGAGATGGTCAGCGAAACAATCGTGAAGCCGATCTGCTCGGCGCCCTTGAGCGCGGCCGCCAGCGGCGCGTCGCCTTCCTCGATAAAGCGCGAGATGTTTTCGATCATCACGATCGCGTCGTCAACGACGAAGCCGGTCGAAATCGTAAGCGCCATCAGCGACAGGTTGTCGAGGCTGTAGCCGAGGAGGTACATGACGGCGAGCGTTCCGATCAGCGAGAGCGGAACCGCGATGCTGGGAATGATGGTCGCCGACAGACTGCGCAGAAACAGGAAGATGACCATCACGACCAGCGCCACCGTCAGCATCAGCTCGAACTGCACGTCCGCCACCGAGGCGCGAATCGAGGTGGTACGATCTGTAAGTATCTCGATTTTCACCGACGAGGGCAGCGAGGCCTGCAAGCGCGGCATCAGGGCCTTGATGCGGTCCACGACGGCGATGATGTTGGCGCCGGGCTGACGCTGAACGTTGAGGATCACGGCGGGCGTGAGGTTCATCCACGCCGCGGCCTTGACGTTCTCGGCGGCGTCGATCGCAACTGCAACATCGGAAAGCTTAACCGGCGCGCCGTTGTGATATGAGACGATCAGAGGCATGTAGTCCCTGGCTTTCAGGAGCTGGTCGTTGGCGCCGATCGTGTACGCCTGGTGCTTGCCGTCGAAGTTGCCCTTGGCCTCGTCGACGTTGGCGTTGGCGATCGCGGTGCGCAGGTCCTCGAGCGTCAATCCATACGACGCGAGCGCGGTCGGATTGGCCTGCACGCGGACCGAAGGTTTCTGGCCGCCGCCGATGCTCACCAAGCCCACACCGGGCAGCTGTGAGATCTTCTCGCCCAGACGCGTATCGGCCAGATCTTCGACCTGGTCCAGCGGCAGTTCCTTCGACGTGAGCGCCAGCGTGAGGATGGGCGTGTCGGCCGGATTGGTCTTGCTGTAAACGGGCGGGTTCGGGAGATCCGTCGGCAGGTAAGTCGCGGCCGCGTTGATTGCCGCCTGTACCTCCTGCTCGGCAACGTCGATGTTCAAGTTAAGGTCGAACTGGAGCGTGACGACCGAGCTGCCGAACGAGCTGCTCGAGGTCATCTGGGTAAGCCCGGGCACCTCTCCGAATTGGCGCTCGAGCGGCGCCGTTACCGAAGACGCCATCACGTCCGGGCTTCCGCCCGGGTAGAAAGTCATGACCTGGATGGTCGGATAGTCCACCTGCGGCAGCGCCGACACGGGCAACTGCCCGTAGGCGACGAGGCCGGCCAGCATCAGTCCGACCATCAGCAGCGAAGTTGCAACCGGCCGGAGTATGAACGGGCGCGAAATACTCACGGAGTACTCGCGGGCGGCACAGCCGCGGTCTGCACATTCACGTGCGACCCTTGTTGCAGCTTGTCCACCCCGTCGGTGACGACCAGGTCACCGGCCGCAAGACCCTTGTTTATGGCGATCACGTCGGCCTGGGTTGCGCCCACGGTCACGCTGCGCATCTCGACGGTCTGGTCAGGCTTGACGACATAAACAAACGAACCTTGCTGGCTGCGCTGGAGACCGGCCGCCGGGATCAGAATCGCGTTGTGCAGGGTATTGACGAGCAGCTTGGCGTTGACGAATTGATTCGGAAACAGCGCGTTGTCCTCGTTGGGAAAGGACGCCTTGAGCTTGATCGTGCCGGTGGACTGATCGATCTGGTTGTCGGTCGTGAGCAGGGTTCCAGCCGCGAGTTGGTGCTTGAAGTCACGGTCGTAAGCCTCGACCGGCAAGCGGGGGTCGGCCTTCATCGCGGTCTCGAGGCTTGGCAAATCGTCCTCAGGAATACTGAAATCAACCGCGATCGGCTGCAGCTGCGTGATCACCGCCAGACCGGTCGTGTCGGTCGCATGAATGATATTGCCCGCGTCCACCAACCTCAGCCCAACCCGACCGGTGATCGGCGAAGTGATGCGGCTGTAAACCAGCTGAAGCTTGGCGTTGTCGACGGCGCCCTTATCGCTCTCGATCGAACCGGCGTACTGTCCGACGGCCGCTTCCTGGTTGTCGAGGTCCTGCCGTGCGAGGACCTTTTGAGCGTAGAGTTCCTTGTCGCGTGCCAGTTGAATCTTCGCGTTTTCGAGCGACGCCAGATCTTTCGCGAGCGTGCCCTCGGCCTGGGTAAGCTGCACCTGGTACGGACGCGGATCGATCTCAGCCAGCAGATCGCCGGCCTTTACCAACTGTCCCTCGGTAAAATTTACCTTGTCGAGCGCGCCATCCACCCGGCTTTTGACGGTGACCGTGTTGTAGGCCGTCACCGTTCCGATCGCGGATATGTACTGGTTCATATCGCCGAGCTTCGCCGGCGCCGCTGCCACCGGAACGATCGTGTGCACTACGGCTGGAGACGCCTGTGTGGAAGAATCAGGTCGGCTGCGGGCGATAAGAAAGTAAAGGCCAACTACCGTGACGGCCAAAACGACCAGCCACAGCCGCCATCGTTGAATAGCTTTGTCGAGCCAACTGCGCACTTCAGCGTCCTGTACAAATCGCGAGGCGTCAGGCTTTCCGGTCGCGGGGGCATCTGAATCCATCATGTTCTCCGTGGCACTCGTATCCAAGCAGCCAAATACCAATATAGCATCTATTGTTGCAATTTTGGACCAGCCAGTCCATATTTCAGATGAGGCCCCTTGGAGGCGATTACGAATCACGCAGAGTGTTGAAGAGTGAAAAGCTCGAAATCGAAAACGACGATTGATCCCAATCTTTCAACAACCTGCTAGGAATCCAATGATTGCAGGTTTCCAATCGTGAGCGTCAAGCGCCAACCGGCGGCGCCGCCGATTCGCCGCAAAGACGGCCGTGGCAGGCCGTCAACGCCGTTCATCCGCGAAAGAATCCTGCTGAGCGCCGCGGAACTCTTTGCCGAAAGGGAATTCGAGCTGGTGTTGATCGACGAGGTCGCCGCTCACGCCGGAGTCGGCAAGGGCAGCGTTTACCGCCAATTCAAATCGAAAGAAGAGCTCTATGCGGCCGCGGTAATCGACGGATTCACGGAACTGCGGCGCGAAATTCGCTCGGCGCTGGCGGGATGCACGTCGATGCGTGAGCAAATCGCGACGATCGTGCGTCATTCTCTAAGATTCTTCTGGAGCCGCCGCCAGTTCTTCGCCCTGCTGCGCGATCCCAAGGCGTTGCGGCCCTCACAGGAGCGCCAGTATCAAGCTCAGCGCAATGACTTGTCGCGATTGATAAGCGGAGTTCTCGATGAAGGCGTCAGGCGCGGTGCGATGAGGCCGGGTATCGACACTCGAATCGCGGCCGAATCGCTGCTGGGCATGATGCGCGGGATCAACCGCTACGGTCGCGAGTACACGACACGCGAGCGCGGGGTCGATATTGTCACGTCGATCTTCCTCGACGGATGCGCGGCGCGATAACCTTCTTTGCCAATCGCCACTCATCTCGCGTAGGCTTTCGTCATGGACAAGGCAGCGATCCGAACTCACGTCGAGCGGCTTTGGGATGAATCCGTAGTCGCCGAACTGGTCGAGTACATTAGTATCCCCAACAAGTCGGTAGCGTTCGATCGCGACTGGAAAGCGCACGGTCACATGGACCGCGTCGTCGCGCGCTTCGAGGATTGGGCGCGCCGCCAGCCGATCGGCGGCATGAAGTTGGAAGTCGTGCGGCTCGAAGGCCGGACCCCGCTGCTGTTCATCGAAATTCCCGGCGACTCGAAGGATTGCGTGCTGCTCTATGGGCACATGGACAAGCAGCCCGAGATGTCGGGATGGCGCGAAGGGCTGGGCCCGTGGCAGCCGGTGCTCGACGGCGAGCGTTTGTATGGCCGTGGCAGCGCCGATGACGGGTACGCGATGTTCGCATGTATCGGCGCGATCGGCGCGCTGCAGGCGAACTCGATTCGACACGCGCGATGCGTGGTGATCATCGAGGCTTGCGAAGAAAGCGGCAGCTTCGATCTCCCGCACTACATCGAGCATCTGGCGCCCCGCATCGGGCAGCCGAGCCTGTGCATCGCGTTGGACTCGGGATGCGGCAATTACGAGCAACTTTGGTTGACAACATCGCTGCGCGGCCTGGTCGGCGGGAAACTCCAGGTCGACGTGCTGACGGAGGGCGTGCATTCGGGCGACGCGGGCGGAGTCGTGCCCGACAGCTTCCGCATCGTGCGCCAGTTGTTAAGCCGCGTCGAGGATGAGGCGACGGGGAAGGTGCTCGGACCGGAATTTCACGCGTCGATCCCCGATGCGCGGCTCACGCAGGCGGCCGCTACCGCCGCGGTGCTCGGCGACGACTTCCGCGCGAAATTTCCTTTCATCGAGGGCGCGCGTCCTGTAAGCAACGATACGACGGAGCTCATCCTGAACCGCGCGTGGCGGCCCGCTCTGTCGATTCTCGGCGCCGACGGGCTGCCGCCGACCGGCAGCGCCGGCAATGTGCTGCGGGCGGGCACGGCGGTGAGTTTGTCGCTAAGACTGCCCCCGACGGTAGATGCAAAAGTCGCGTCGCAAAAGCTGAAAAGCATTCTCGAGAAAGACCCGCCGTATGGATGCAAAGTGAGTTTCCGGGCGAACTGGGGCGCCGGCGGATGGGATGCGCCGGCACTATCGCCGTGGCTCGAGCGCAGCCTGGAGGCGGCCTCGAATGACTACTTCGGCAATCCGGTTGCCTACATGGGCGAAGGCGGCACGATTCCATTCATGGGGATGTTGGGCGAGCGGTTCCCACAGGCGCAATTTATGATCACCGGGGTGCTGGGACCTCACGCCAATGCCCACGGGCCCAACGAGTTTCTCCACATTCCGACCGCGAAGAAGGTGACTTGCTGCGTGGCGAAAGTGATCGCCGATCATTTCACTCGCAGTACTACTTGATTACCCAGTTGAGACGGAGGAAGCCATGTCGATTCGAATCGCGTGGGAGCGCGAGAGCGGCGAGCATCACGTGATGCAGTTGCGGTAGGCAGACCTATGCGGCGAGACAACGGCCTGGACTTACTGCTCCTACACCCTCCGAGCGTTTATGACTTTCGTGAGAAGTCTATCTTCTACGGTCCTGTTAGCGACCTCATTCCATCGTCTCCCGTGTTCGAGATGTATCCGCTCGGGTTTCTTACCATCGCAAGCTACCTGCAGGAGCGCGGAATGAACGTGCGCATAGCAAATTTGGCGGTGCGCATGATGAATGAGCCGCGTTTCTCGGTTCCACGGTTTTTGGCATCGGTTCGCCCTAGAGCCGTAGGCATCGACCTTCACTGGCTGCCACACGCACACGGGGCGTTGGAGGTAGCCCGAGTCGTGAAGGAGATCCATCCGGACATCCCGGTCATCATGGGCGGGCTCTCCTCCACATATTTTCATGAGGAACTCATCGGCTATCCACAAGTGGACTATGTGCTTCGCGGTGACAGCACCGAGCCGCCCTTGCATCAGCTTCTTCACTCTCTTGGCGACCGCCGCGCTCTACGTAACATTCCGAATCTCACATGGAAGGACAATGGAACGCCACAGGTCAATCCGATGACCTTCTTGCCGCCGTCTCTCGACTATGTGGATCTGCGGCCGGACCTTATAGTCGAGATGGTGATGCGCTATCGCGATCGCAGGAGCGTGATGCCATTCAGTGGATGGTGGAGTAATCCGACCACGGCGGTATTCACTGTCAAGGGATGTGCTTGCGAGTGCGTAACTTGCGGCAGCTCGAAGACGACGTGTGCCCATCTTACTAAAAGGACGCGGCCGGTATTTCGCAGTCCCGCAAGCGTGACCGCCAACGTTGCGGCAATCTCGCGCCTCACGCGGTCACCGATATTCCTGGTAGGCGACCTTCTCCAGGCGGGAGCGGCTCATGCGGACGAGGTGCTAAGCGCATTGCATGATGCGCATGTTCCAAACCTGCTGGTCTTTGAATTCTTCGATCTGCCGCCGCTCGATTTTCTCCGCCGCATAGACGCGTCCGTCGCTCACTGGAGCATAGAAATCAGCCCCGAAAGTCATGACCATGAGGTACGGCGCGCACAGGAAGGCGAACCGTCATACGACAACGCACAACTCGAATCGGTACTTTCCGAAGCGCTTCGTTTGCGCTGCAGCCGTGTGGACGTGTTCTTCATGATCGGCATGCCGCGACAGACGTACCAGTCGGTTCAGGACACAATTACTTACTGTGAGCATTTGTTCAGGATTAGTGACCAAAGACTGTCGTGCTTTATTTCGCCATTAGGGCCATTTGTCGACCCGGGAAGCCGGGTCTTCGAGAACCCGGAAAGCTTCGGCTACCGATTATTTGCGCATAGCCTCGAGGAGCATCGGCGGCTCCTGCTTGAGCCGTCCTGGGAAAGCATCCTGAACTACGAGACCCAATGGATGAGCCGCTCCGAGCTTGTCGATGCAACATATGACGCCGCCGAACGACTCAACGAGTTGAAGCTGAAATACGGTCGGATAACCTACCGACGTGGACGCCAGGTGGCGAGCCGGATCGGAGCGGCGCGCGAGCTGCGAAGCCGGCTGGCTGCGAAGTACCAACAGCAGGACGACCAAGTTTTGCATGCGGGCCTTAAGGCCGACATAGCGAAATATAGCGAGTCGACGATGTGCGATAAGCGGGAATTGTTGTGGCCAAGACACCTGTTCAATTTCAGACTTGCGGAGATTGTTGGTATAGGGCTTCGGCATTTCTTTACGCACGGTGGCGACGTGGTCTCGTGAGCAGTTTGCGCCGCGATCCCGCTCGCGCCCCTCTGAGCATCACGCGGAAAACATCGTCGCAGCGGTTGCAAAACAGGCCGAAAGACGAGCATGTTTGGAGCGAGGAGACAGGATAAAAACAGCCATGACGACAATGTCCCTGCCTGACTCGCCGCTTTCGCTTTGGCTCGACACTTACGGGCCGTACACGCCCGAGCCGCCGCTCAAGGGTGAAATCGATGCCGATGTGGCGATCATCGGCGGTGGTTTCACCGGCCTTGCCACCGCGCGCGAACTCAGGCGCGCCGACCCGTCGCTCAAGGTCGCGGTGCTCGAAGCCAAGACCGTTGGCTACGGCGCGAGCGGCCGCAACGGCTCGTTCGCGATGACGGTGGTCGGGCTGGGACTGGGCGTGACCGCGATGGTGCGCGGCAAGCAATTCCTCAAAGAAGCGCATGCCTACATGGAGCAGGCGGTTGATAACCTGGACCGGCTAATCCTGGATGAAAAGCTCGAATGCAGCCGTATTCGCCCCGGCTTTCTGCGCGTGGCTACGGCGCCGGGCTACATTCGCCGCCTCCAGCACGACGTCGAGCTCATGAAATCACTGGGCTTCAGCGGGATCGACTGGATCGGGCGCGACGAAGTGCGCCGCCGGGTTAACTCGGAACGCTATCTGGGCGCGATGTGGGAACCGCGCCTGGTCCTGGTGAATCCGGCGCAGCTGGTGCGCGAGGACAAGCGGATCGCGCTCAAAGCGGGCGCGTCGGTTTACGAAGAGACCCCGGTGCTCGAGATCACCTCGCGGCCCAATTTCAGGCTCATAACTCCGGGCGGAGCAGTTAACGCCGCCAAGCTCGTGTTCGCGACCAACGCCTACTCGCACCTCTTTCCCGAACTCAGGCGCAAGCAAGTGCCCGCCTTCACCTACATGATCGCAACCGAGCCGCTGAGCGCCGAGCGGCTCGAGCCGATCGGATGGAGCGGGTTCGAGGGAATCGAGGACGCGCGCAATCTCATCCACTATTATCGGCTGACGCCCGACCGCCGCCTGGTGATGGGCGGCGGTCCGGTTGGACTGACCTGGGCGAACAGCCTCGACGCCGATCGCTCCGAGTCCGCGTGGCGCCATCTCGAGGAGCACATCGCCTTCCTGTTCCCGTCGCTGCGCGGGGTTCGGATCACCCATCGATGGGGCGGACCATTTTCGATCACACTCGATCTTACCCCTGCAGTCGGCTATCTGGGTGACCATCGCGCAGTTTACGCGCTCGGCTGTATCGGCCACGGGGTCTCGATGAGTCACCTGAACGCGCAGGTGCTGCGCGACCTGGTGCTGGAGCGCAAGAGCGAACTGGATTGCCCGTTCGTTAATCGAAGAGTGATTCCGTGGCCGCCCGAACCGATCCGGATCGCGATCGCCGGCGCCCTCAGAGCCTACCTGAGAACCGAGGACTGGGCTTACGAGCGGCGCATCGCCGGCGCCTGACTGACACCCAATCCCGGCATCGACGCCAGCCGAAGCGGCCCCGCTCGTCTGCCCGCCGAGACGATGTCTCATCTAATCGGGCGACTCTCACATTCAAGGCGCCCATAGGGACCTGGCCGCGACGGATCAGCTTGCGATCGCGTCCTTGTACAGCGGCGACGACGCTTTCATGAAGCGCAGCAGCATCCTCATCTCCGCGATGCGCTTGCCCGCCGCTTCATTCAGCGCGGTCTCGAACCACATGAATTCGGTCTTGGGGCTCTGGCCCAGCGCCACGATACTCCCGCCCACGCGGTATGGACGCTCGACCAGGACCGGGCCGCTGATGTTGCGCAGTTCGATCGCGCCGAACAGGCCCACTGCCTGGCCCAGTTTGCCGTGCAGACTCGCGATCGGTTGCGCGTATAGAAGCTGCACCATCGCCGCCGGAGTGGCGATTGCAGCGCCCCATGGCGAGGGCGTGGTGTACCATTCCAGCGGGTCGGTGATGACTTTCATCCGTTCGGCCATCACATCTTTGGTCAGAAATGCGTCGCATTCCTCGAAGCGATCGCCGACTTTAAGCGAGCCCAGGATCCGCAACTGACCCGCATCGAATCGATCGAGCGGACGGCGCAGCAATGCGGTTGGATCCTCGGGGCGTCCGACAGACGCGGTGCCTTCCGCTACGCGCATGCCGTCATCGCGCTCGATCCAGGCATCGATCTGCGCGTCGGTCGCATCGTGGGGCGGCTCTTTGAGGAACGCGCGGACCGCTTCGCGGTCGGTCGTCGCATTCAGGAAATACATCGAGATAGTGCCGCGTTCAAACCATCGCTTGCCGAAGGCTTTCAGCAGGAGCGGCGGAAACAGTTCCAGGTGTATCGATCCGGCGACGGTGCCACCGCGAAAACCGAGCTTGGTCGCCATCGCGTCATCATGGATGCTCCCCGAAACATTGCGAGCGTTATTCACGGATCGGCGCAACGGGCCGACCAACACATGGTCGCGCAACTCGATTTCTGAATTCATGACGCCATCCTCGAAGCGAATTCAAGCAGGTCCCACGGCGATCGGCAAACTCCTCAAGCCTGGAGCGATAGAGCGTTTCCCGATCCATTTGTTCCAGTGCTAGCTTCGGTGCATGGCTGCAAAGCTGGGGTTTGGCCGTGGCACGAAAGCCGCTGCATCCCTTTCAGTCAGCAGGAGGTCCAACGCTTATGCCGGTCGGCGTAGTCAAAACTCCAGAAGACGAGATCGCGTGGGAACGCGCGAAGGCCCGCGCTCGAGAGGAATATCCGAACGCGCGCGGCAGGCAGTTCTACAGTATAGTGATGGCCATCTACAAGAAGATGACCCACTACACGCCTGCTTCGCGGCGCCGTACAGAAATCCCCAGGTAACGGAGCCGGGGGAACGGACAGTATATGTACGAAACGGAATACAAATCCAAGTTGATGACGCCGGCGGCGGCGGTGGAATTGATCCCGTCGCGAGGCACGCTCTCGATGGGCATGGCGTTCAGCGAACCGCCCGCCTTGTTAGGAGCGCTTGAGAATCGAGTGAAGAGCCGCAAGATCGAGGAGCTTCGCGTTTACTATTCGCACTCAGTCGCAGCCGCCGCCGTCACGATTCTCAAGTACGAATACATGGACGTCATCAAGCCGCATCCATTCTTCCCGACGATTGTCGAACGAACGCTCATCGAGCGGGGCCAGCAGGACAATCGGCGCGTCGTCTTCTACATGCCGGGCAATTTCAGTGCGATGCCGCGGGTGTTGCGCGAAATAGGAATCGACGCATTCATTATGATGGTCGCGCCGATGGACAAAGGCGGATTCTTCAGTTGCGGCACCAACGCCGACTACACAATCCCGACCGCACGAATCGCAAAGAACCTGATCGTCGAAGTCAATCCCAGGATGCCGCGCGTGTTCGGCGATTCGTCGGTGCACATATCGGAAGTCGCGGCGATTGTCGAAAATGAAAGTCCGCTGTTCTCGCTGCCTTCTCGCCCGCCGACACCATTGGACAATGTGATTAGCAAGTACATCGTGGAGATGATCCCGGACCGCGCAACACTCCAGGTAGGAATCGGTGGAGTACCCAGCGCTGTATGCGCCGCCCTGCACGGCCGCAAGGATTTGGGCATACACAGTGAGCTCATGATGCCGCCCTTGGCGGCGCTGATTCAGTCGGGCACCGTCACGAACAGGTACAAGAACCTCAATCGATACAAGAACGTGTACACCTTGGCGGCCGGCAACCAGCCTTTCTACGAATTTCTCAACGACAATTCGAGCATGGAGGCCCGCCCCGTTGATTATGTGAACGACCCGAACGTCATCGGACAGAACGATAGCGTAATCTCGATCAACGCGTTTCTCGAGGTCGGCCTCGACGGCGAGGTCAATTCCGAAGCGATCATGGGCAAGCAGTTCAGCGCTCCCGGCGGCCAGTTGGATTTCGTGCGCGGCGCTCAGCTATCCAAGGGCGGCAAATCGATTCTCGCTGCGTACTCGACCGCGGGCAACGGCGCCATCTCGCGCATCGTCCCAAAGATCGAAGGACCCACTACCGATCCAAGAACCGATACTCAGTATGTCGCTACCGAGTATGGAGTGGCTTGCCTCACCGGCAAATCGACAGCGCAAAGAGCCGAAGCGCTGATCGCAATAGCTCATCCGAAATTTCGCGAGCAACTTCGTCTCGGCGCGCGGCAATTGGGTTACCTGTAAAGGGTAAGCGGAAAGGGGCACTTATCGCGATGAAATGGCCGGCAGGATTCGAACCTGACAACTCATCCGTGTACGCGCGCAATGAAATTGCAATTGCTGCCCCGCCTGAGCGCGTATGGCGATGGCTCATTCGCGCCGCCAAGTGGCCCGAATGGTACACCAACAGCGCCAACGTGAATTTCATTCGCGGCAATCCACCCGACCTCGCGCCCGACACCGAATTTCGATGGAAGACGTTTGGCGCCACCGTCGCCAGCCGCGTGATCGTCTTCGAACCGCCGCGCGAACTCGGATGGGACGCGCATGGAGTGCTGAGCGCATATCACGGCTGGCTTATCGAACCGGATGGCGGTGGCGGATGCCGCGTCATCACCGAGGAATGCCAGAACGGCCTCGTGCCGAAACTCGCGTGGTGGTATCTGCGCCCGATGCTCGAGCGCGGGCATCAGAACTGGGTCGATAGCCTCAAGCGCGTTGCCGAAGGCGGAGAGCCATCGTAGCGATCGCCAAGCGTCGCTCTAGTCGTCCGCCAGGATCACTTCGAAGGCAGCGCTGTTGTCGCGGATGAGCCCCATCGACGCGAGAAATCGTCCCAGCCGAAGCATCGGAATCACGAACCAGTACTTGCGCTCGACCAGGCCACTCACCTTCTCGCGTTCCTGCGTATCCGTAATCGCGCGCACGTTGCCGTTGAAGGCTTCGTCGCCGACTCGAAGTGAGATTGCGGGGCGCGCCTTTACATTGCGCACCCAGTTGCGCGCGGCATTTGACGAGACCAGGTACAGCCGGCCGTCATCGACCAGGTACCAGATAGTCACTTCATAGGGGCGGCCGGTTTTGCGTCCATAATGAGTCAGACGTAGTGTCTGCCTGTCCCCGACCCGCCGCAGTCGTTCGAAGGATTTCGATGCCATAGTCATGCACCTCGAGTTCGAAAAAAAACTCTACGGCCGCGACGCGGCCTCGTAGTCCTCTCTCAACAGACCCATCATGAGAACGTCGCGATACTTTCCATCCACGAAACTCTCCTGCCACGGCGGGCCTTCGCGGACGAAGCCGCATTTCTCGTAGCAGCGGACCGCGCGGGAGTTATCGACCTCGTCCGAGAACCATCGAAATAGCGCGTCGGCGTCGGATTTTTCGTAAGCTCGCAGGCTGACCAGCTCGCCCCGCATCTGGCTCCACGGCGCGATTATTATTCGCGCGCTCGGCTACCGAGTAATGGTTTCCATCACTCGGCCACTCGCGCCGTCCACGAAATTGACTTCGACCGGCGATGAAACGTTGTTGTCTTTCTTGGCGGTGTCGATTTTCGCCTTCACTTCGGCCAGGAATATTTTTTTCGCAGGCGCAGGCATCTCGTCCATCGGAAAGTTGTCCATCAGGACCCTGGCCTTGAGCTTGTCGGGCCACTGGACGGAGCCGACCATCGGTCCCGCGATTTGCAGCCCTCTGACCATCTGCTCGATAGCGCCGTGAAAATCCTTTGCTCCGGCCGTTGGCGCAACCGCGGGCGATCCGGATGCCGGCGCCGCCATCGGCGCGCTTGCGGGCGGCGCACCGGTGAGCTTGGCGATCAGATCCTTCACCTGGGCGCGTGACGTGTCGTCCGGCGCCAGCGCCAGCGCCTGCTTGAGCGTGGCGAGCGCGTCCTGTGCTCTATTCTCCTGCGCGTACGCGATTCCCATGTTTAAGTACCCCGGGAAAAATCCGGGATTGGCGGCGGTCGCCTTCTTGTACTGCACGACCGCCTGATCGGCGTTGCCCGTGTAGAGATACATCGTGCCGAGGTCGGTGCGAACTTCCGGATCGTCCGGCTTCTTCTTCAGGTAATGCTCGTATGCGGCGATCGCTTCGTCGAAGTGCTGCTTGTCGTAGTCGATGTCACCGACACCGCGGAGCGCGTCGAGGTTGTCGGGCTCCAACTTCAGCACGTGGCCGTACGCTTCCTCAGCCTTGCCGTAGTAGGTTTGATCGAACATCGCCGCGCGCATCGCGACTGCGCCGAATTTGTTCCATGCCGCGACGTCGCCGGGTTTCGCGCGCGCGTCTTTTTCGGTCTTGTCAACAAAAGTGCGGGCCTCGGTCGGCAACTCGATCTTCGGATGTCCCGCCGGCAAAGTGCCGTTCTGATTTCCAGCCGCCGCTGGATTCACCGTGACATTCGGCTCCGGTGCAGTCGCATTGGGCGCGCCGGCGCCTGGGGCGTTGGCGACGGCGACTTGTTCGCGCCCCACTTCGGGTGTTCGCATCATTATCCACGCGGCCGCCGCCAGACCCATTACGATGATCGCGACGAACACAATCACAAACGCCGTTGTAATCGGTATTTTGCGCCCGCCAGCCGCGCTGCCCCCGAGGTTGCCCGACTCTCTCGCGCCCGATGCTGTGCCGGCGAGCGCGCTGCCGCATTCCACGCAGAACTTCGCCCCGGTCGTCAGCGGCGCACCGCATTGCGGACAAAATCGCATCAGCAAATTCCTACATGACCGCTTCCCCCCAGCGCAACCCGCCCCAGATTTGGATTCCTGCTTTCGAGCTGCCTGTTATATAGTCCCGTCGGAGTCTATTTTCGCAAGCCAGCCGGCCGAGGAACGCGCCGAGATCCGCCAGTGACACGCGCCGAGTCCGCATATGCCCGGAGATTTCGAACAAGTAACCGCGCAGCTGACGGCCCTGGTGCGCGCGAAAACCGGTGACTCCCGCGCGCGAGCGCATTCGCTCGAATCGCTGCCGGGTCACGCCGGCTTCAGCTACAGCTTCATCCTTGAGCGCAGCGCGCCCGACGCGGCGCCGGCCGGGAAATTCGTCGTGCGCATCGCGCCTGCCGGCGTCAAAATCTCAGGCCCCGCCGACATCGTGCGGCAGGCGCGCGTGATGGCGTCGCTGGCCGACACGCCGGTCGCGGTGCCGCCGATCATCTGGTACGGCGACGAGCCCGAGTTCTTCGATCGGCCGTACTTCGTCGGCGGCTTCGTCGATGGATTCAAACTCGGCGAATCCGCGCTGCCGGCCGCGCACTTGAAACGCCTGGCGCGCAAAGGCATCGCGACCATGGCCGCGCTGCACAACGTCCCGTGGCAGCCGCGCCGCGCCGCATGGGGCGAGCCGCTCGCGCTCAGCGAAGAGCTCAAACGGCTGGACTACCTGCTCGACCGCCCGACTCTCGATCCCGCCGTCGTCGCGCGCGCACCCGAGCTTCGCCAGCGTCTGCGCTCGAGCCTGCCGGCAAACGCGCGCATTGGATGCGTCCACGGCGACTTCCAATGGTCGAACGTGCTGTTCAACGAAGAACGCGTCGTCGCGCTGATCGATTGGGAAATCTCGCTCGTCGGCGCAACGCTGCTCGACCTCGGATGGCTTTGCTTCTTCTCCGATCCGGCGAGCTGGGTCGGCGCCGACGCCGGCCGCGGCTCGTTTCTCGACGCAGGCGAAATCGTCGATGCGTACGCCGAAGTCGCGGGCTTTCCGGTCTCCGCGGCGGAAGTGCGATGGTTCCGCGCATTCGCGGGCTACCGGTTCGGCGTGATCACCTGTTTCAACCTGATGCTGCACCGGCGCGGCAAGCGCCACGATCCGTTGTGGGAAGAGACGGCGCTGTCGGCGCCAAGAATGTTCGAACGCGGCCTCGAATTGCTCGGCTGACCCGCGCGTACCGCCGGCACATCTTCGGTTTGGCCTCCGAATGACTTTGTGGTGGAATTGCGTCCCGCCCTTGGCGATCGGAACCGGGAGGTGGCGAAATGGACAGTGCGGCCAAACGGCCTGAAATTCAGACCCCCGAGGAAAACCATCCCGCGCTGAACGCGATCCTCGGCGCCAATCCGTTCGTCGGCCTCGATGCCACTCAGGTTGTCGGTACGTTGACGGCCCTGCTGGCGCATCTCGCCTCCGAGCCCGCCATCGTCGCCGCGCGCACGCTCGAACTGTGGCTCGAGCTGGGGCAGGTCGCGGCAGGCGTTTCTACCGTAGCGCCCGAGGCTGGCGACAGACGCTTCGCCGATCCTGCCTGGTCGCAGCATCCGCTCTACCGTCGCATGATGCAGACCTACCTCGCGTGGCGCACCGCCATGCACGATCTCGTCGACCAGGATGAAAGCGTCGAGTGGAAGCAAGTCGAGCAGCAGAAATTCGCGGTCACGCTGATGACCGAGGCGCTCGCGCCCACCAACGCGTTCTGGCTCAATCCCGCCGCGCTCAAGCGCGCCTTCGACACCGCGGGGATGAGCGTGGTGTGGGGACTGCGCAACTTCATCTCCGACCTGTGGAGCAACGGCGGGATGCCGTCGACGGTGGACAAGCGGCCGTTCCAGGTCGGTCAAAATCTCGCCCTCTCGCCCGGCGCCGTCGTATTCCGAAGCCCGGTCTGCGAGGTGATCCAGTATGCGCCCGCGACCGACAAGGTTTACGAGCGCCCGCTGCTTTTCATCCCGCCGCAGATCAACAAGTTCTACATCATGGATCTCGCGCCGGGCCGCAGCTTCGTCGAGTACGCCGTGAAGCACGGACTTCCGATGTTCACGATCAGCTGGCGCAACCCGACGCCGCGCGATCGCAACTGGGGGCTCGACGAATACGTGACCGCGTGCAAGGACGCCATCACGGCCGCCTGCGAGATCACCGGCAGCCCCGATTGCAACGTGCTCGGCGTATGCGCCGGCGGCATCACGACTTCGCTTCTGCTCGGGCATCTCGCGGCTTCGGGTGACAAGCGCGTCAACGCGGCGACGCTGCTGGTGACGATGCTCGATACGAGCCTGCCCTCGATAACCGGGATGTTCGCGACCGAGGATGCGATCAAGGCGGCGCGCGATCGCTCGGCTGAAAAGGGCGTGCTCGACGGCGGCGACATGGCGCGCGTCTTCGCCTGGCTGCGTCCGAACGATCTGGTCTGGAACTATTGGGTCAACAACTATCTGCTCGGCAACGATCCCGCGCCGTTCGACATCCTCTATTGGAACGCCGACCCGACCAATCTTCCGGCCAAACTGCACGCGGGCTTTCTCGATCTGTTTCTCAGAAATCCGCTCACGCGCGGCGGCGGCGTCACGGTTCTCGGCACGCCGGTCGATTTGGGCGCCGTGAAGAATGACCTCTACCTGGTTGCCGGGATGACCGACCATATCTGCAGGTGGCGCGGGTGCTATCGCGCGACGCGGATGTTCGGCGGACGAATCGAATTCGTGCTCGGCTCCAGCGGCCATATCCAGAGCCTGGTCAGTCCGCCCGGCAACTTCAAAGCCCGCTACTACATCGGCGCGCGGCTCCCCGAGGATCCCGACGAATGGGCCAAGGGAGCGGCCGAGAACAAGGGCACCTGGTGGGATCACTGGATCAAGTGGATAGGGGCCCGCTCCGGCGGCGAACGTCCCGCGCCGAAATCTCTCGGGAGCGACCTATACAAAGCCGGCGAGCCGGCCCCCGGCCTATACGTCCACGAACGCCACTAATTTTATGGCTACCCGTGCCCACGGGCGCGCGCGATTCAAGATTCTGCTCGTTTGATAGCTCGCCTCATCTGGCCGCCAGCACTTCCGCCAGATGACGCACTTCGATCTTCTCGCCCGCGCGGCTCAACCCTCCGCCGATCTGCATCAGGCATCCGCAATCGTTGGCGACCACCACCTCGGCGCCGCTCTCCTTGATGCGCGCCATCTTGTCCTCGAGCATCGAGGCCGAGATATGCGGGAACTTCACCGAGAACATCCCGCCGAAACCGCAGCACTCCTCCCGATCGCGCAGCTCGCGGATTCTGATCCCTGCCACCCCACTCAGCAGCGTCATCGGTTCATCGCGCACGCCCAACTCGCGCATCAGATGACACGACGGATGATACGCGACCGCCCGCTCGTAGCGCGCGCCGATGTACTTCACCTTCAGCACGTTGACGATGAACTGCGACAGCTCGAATATCCACGGCCGAATCGCCATTGCTTTGGCTGACAGCGCGGGATCGCCGGCCAGCAAGTCGCCGTAAAAAATCTTCAGCATGCTCGTGCATGAGCCCGACGGCACGACAATCGGAATGCCCGGCTCGACCGAGCTCAGAAAGCGGCGCGCGAGATCGAGCGCCTCATCGCGGAAACCCTCATTGAAAGCGACCTGGCCGCAACAGAACGCGCCGCGAACCGGCGTCACCTTGAGCCGCAGCCGCTCGAGCACCGTCGCCGCCGCGTCGTTGACTTCGGGAAAAAATTCCTCGGCGAGGCAGGTCGAAAATAGTTGGACTTCAGTCATCGTGGGGCCACACCACGATCACGTGGATCGATTTGGGGCCGTGCACGCCGAGCACGATTCGCTTCTCGATATCCGCGGTCCGGCTGGGGCCGGTGATCAGCGTCAATCGATTCGCCGCGACGCCGTCTGGACCCAACTCGGCGAGCACCGCCGCCAGATTTGCCATCACGCGATCGATCTGAACGACCACGAGGCTCGCCGGCGGCAGCAGCGTCAGAGAACTCGGCCGATCTCTGGTTGAAACTACCGCCAGCGTGCCGGTCGCGGCGATCGCGAAGTCCGCCTCCGCGATCCCCAGGTCCGCATTTGCCACCCGCTCGCGCATCGCGGCGCGTTCCGTGTCCGCCACCGGGATCGTGCGAACTATCCTGAAATCCGCGCGCTCGAGCGCCTCGCCGATCGCGTTCATGTCGCTCATGACGCCTTGTCCAAGCGCGACCGTCTTTGCGCCGATCTCGCCGGCGAGAGTGACTATTCGACTGGTCACTTCGGCCGGAGTGAGTATTCCGAGGAACTTGCCGCCTACCTCTTCGAGCTCGCCCGCGAACGTCGATGCGAGCGCCGCGCGATGCGCCGACTGTGCCACGGGCAGCGGCGCGCTCGCGGCCGCGGCGTGCGAGTTGCTCCGCGCGCCAACGCCGAGCGCGTCTTTTACGCTCGCGATTATTTTGTGAATCTCAGCCACGTTCAGCCTGGCGGGCGCTCCGGCCCGGGCGCGGGGCGCTTGTGCGGACGCGGCCGCGGGAAGTCGCGATACTTCGTCCAGTTGCCGAACGGTCCCGGCATCCGGCGCAGATAACCGTTGTGCGCCAATGGTTTCAGCACCATCGCGGCGAATTTTCCAAGCGCTCGAACCGTCCGCGGATGCCGCGCCATCTTCGCAAACCGCCGCGCGCCCCGCCGCGCCCGCTCTATCGCACGCGGCCATCTAAGCGGATGCTCGCCGGTGCTCTCTTTCCAGCGCAAATGGAGCAGGATTCGCGGGATGTCGATCTTGACGGGACAGATGTCCTTGCACGCCCCGCACAGCGTTGACGCGAACGGCAGGTATCCCGCGGCGCCGCCGAAAAGATTGGGGCTGACGATCGATCCGATCGGTCCCGGATAGACCGACCGATACGCGTGGCCGCCGATGCGCCTGTAGATCGGGCATACGTTCAGGCACGCGCCGCATCGGATGCAATTCAACGCCTCGCGCAGAACCGGATCCGCAATCATCGCGCTGCGCCCGTTGTCCAGGATTACCACGTGCATCTCGCCCGGCCCGTCCAGCTCGCCCTCGCGCCTGGGACCCGTGATGAAACTGGTGTAGGTCGTGAGCTTCTGCCCGGTCGCGGTGCGCGCGAGGATTTCCAGGAAGTGGCTCAGGTCTTCGAGCCGCGCGATGACCTTCTCGATCCCCATCACGGCGACGAACGTCTCCGGCATCGTGCTCGACAGGCGCCCGTTGCCTTCGTTCTCGACGATGACCAGCGTGCCGGTTTCTGCGATCGCAAAATTGACGCCGGTAACTCCGAAATCCGCGTTCAGAAAAATCGCGCGCAATCGCGAGCGCGCTTCGGCCGTGAGTTTTTCAGGCTCCGCGGTGTACTCGATGCCGAACTTGTCGGTGAAAAGTTGCCCGATGTCCTCCTTGGACAGATGAATCGCGGGCGTGATGATATGCGACGGGCGCTCGCCGCGAAGCTGCACGATATACTCGCCAAGGTCCGTCTCGACCGCGTCGATCCCCGCGCGTTCGAGCGCGCCATTGAGCTCGATCTCCTCCGTCGTCATCGACTTGCCCTTGACGACGTTCTTCGCGCCACGCCCCTTTGCAAGTTCGACTATATAATCGCGCGCATCCGCCGCATCCTCGGCGAAGAACACCTTGCATCCGCGCGCTTCGAGCTTCGAGGCCAGTTCGATGAGCAATTCGTCGAGATGCGCAATCGCGTCGGTCTTGATTCGATAAGCCGCGTCACGCTCGTCGTCGTACGCCGGGAACTCCGCCTTCACTTGGGCGAAGTGATCGAGATGCCGCGCGCTGGCGCTCTCGAGCTTGCGCCGCAGCTCATGGTCGCCGACGGCGGCGCGGCTCGACTCGAAGAAATCGCGGGCTTTCGGAAATTCAGCCATCTCGGATGTCGCGAGTCAGTTGTCAGCCGATCGGCGCGTCGTCAGTTTATCAGCGCGACTTTAGTTTATCAGCGCGACTTGGCGAATCAGGCGCAGCACCGCTTCGCGCGCCGACTCGGCCGCGGGATGCTCGGGCGCCTGCGAAAGAAAACTCTGGAAGTCGTCGAGCGCCGGCTTGAAGCATTCCAGCCGCTCGAACAGGCCGCCGCGTTCCACCAGCTCGTCGAGCGCGCGCGGTTCCAGCATGATAATCCTGTCCAGCGCCGCCAGCGCGCGCGTCCAGTCCGACGCCCCCATGTAAATGATCTTCAGGTTGCGAAGCATCTGCGCCAGGATATGGCGCGTGCCGCGCGGCTTCAGCATCGCAGGATTCAACTCGACCGGCTGTCCGTAAATTTGCATCAGGCGCGCGCGAATCTCGTCGAGCGCGAGAATCTTCCCGCCCACGAATGGATCGATGATCAGCTCGCCGCGCTCGTCCACCGCCTTGACCAGAAAATGGGTCGGGAACGCAACCCCGTAGAGGTTCATACCGAGCCGGCGGCCCACTTCCAGATACACCACCGAAAGCGTGATCGGAATTCCGAGCCGGCGATCGATCACGTCGTTCAGAAATGAGTTGCGCGGATCGTTGTAGTTCTCGGCGTTGCCCTCGAATCCCTTCAGCTCGAACAGAAAATGCGAGAGCAACTGGACGCGTTCCACCGTGTCCTCGCCGGCGCGGACGATTGGTTCGGCTTCGCGCGCCAGCGTCGCCAGCTTGTCCAGGTATTCTTCGATGTCAAGCTCGGGATACTCTTCTTTCGCGATCAGCAGCGCGCCGCGCGCCAGTGGCGCCGGCTCTTTCGCCGCAAGCATCGCAAATTCTCGCCGTGCATCCTTCATCGGGCAGGCACCGTTCGTAACAGTCTCGCCTTGCGCGAATGCTTTGACAAGCGCCGGCGATCAGTTTGTTTCGAGCGCCGCCGCGGCCTCATCGCGTACCGCCGCGTCGCAGTCGGCAAGCGCACGCGCGAGTGCGCGGCGCGCGGCGCGTCCTCCGATCTGTCCGAGCGCCCATGCGGCGTGCGAGCGGATCAATGGCTCCGGCTCGGTCTCCAGCGCGCGCACCAGCGGCGCCGCCGCGTCGGGATTTCGCGTGTTGCCAAGCGCGACCGCGACGTTGCGCAGCAGCCCGCGCCGCTTGGCGCGCTTCACCGCGCTCTTCGTAAAGCGGCGGCCGAACTCTTCGTCGTTGAGCGCCAACAGCTCGGGCAAACGCGGGACGAGATCGGTCGAGCCATCGTCAGCCGCCAAATCGTTCCATGGACAAACGTCGTTGCAAATGTCGCAGCCGAAGATCCAGTTGCCGAGCTTCGATCGCAACTCGCGCGCAATCGCGCCGCGATTTTCTATCGTCTGATACGAGATGCACAGACCCGAGCGCATCACGTAGCCGTCGGCGAGCGCCCCGGTAGGACACAAATCGAGGCATCGCCGGCATGTCCCGCAATGTTCGCGGTAAGGCTCCGTCGTCGCCTCGAATTCCACGTCGGTGAAAATCTCGGCAAGAAAAAAATACGAACCATGGCCGCGATTCAGGATCATCGTGTTCTTGCCGAACCATCCCAGCCGCGCATTCGCCGCCCATTCGCGCTCGAAGACCGGACCGGTGTCCACGTATGCGCGCGTGACCGAGCCGGGACGAAGTTGCGAAATCACTTTGGCGACCGCGAGCGCTCGCCGACCCACAACCTCGTGATAGTCGCGGCCAAGCGCGTATGCCGCGATTCTGCCGCGCAGCTCGCCGCGCCAGTCGACGTCGGGAATCGCGCGCGCCGCATAAGGATAGCCGAGGCTCACGACGGACTTGTAGCGCGCATCAAGGCGGCGAGGATCGAACCTGCGCTCGGGCTCTCGCGCCAGGTAAGCCATCGTCGCGTGACCGCCGTCGTCGAGCCATTGGCGATAAAAGCTCGCGCGCTCCTTGAGTTGACGTAGCCGCGCAAATCCAACCAAAACGAATCCCAGTTCGTTGGCTGCGCGCGTTATCGTTTCACGCGAAACATCCATGGCGATGTCAAAACGCTAGCATTTGGCTGGGCTTTTCGCGCTGGTAATGGTGGATGCATTTACTCGACTATTGCGCTGCGCTACGATTAGTTTGTTGGTAAGGCGCATCATCGACGGGTAAGCGCTCCTTGCCGGAGGTTTCTAGCAGAAATGGCAGAAATGGCAGAAGGACTTCATATCGAGCATCACGCGCATGAGCAGACTCAACAGGCGCCGGGCGAGCACGTCGATGCCGCGTCGCTGCCCGACGTGAAGCTCACGCCCACCGCGATCGAGAGGGTCCGCAAGATGCACGCGAAGGAAGCTCTTGGCGCGGGTCACGGACTGCGAATCGGCGTGGTCGGTGGCGGATGCTCCGGGTTTCAGTATTCGTTGAACTTCGACACGCAGAAAGAAGGCGACCGGGTGACCGATTTCGGCGGCGTGCTGGTGTACGTGGACGAGATTTCGCTGCCGTACATCGCGGGCACGACGCTCGATTACGTCGAAGGACTGCATGGCGCGGGATTCCGCTTTGACAATCCGCGCGCGAGCCGCACTTGCGGATGCGGGTCGTCCTTCAGCGCGTAAGATTAACGACTGGTTGATTTGCAAGGCCGCTCCGATTGGGGCGGCCTTTTTCTTTTCCGGAAAGGGCGTGTTAGACGGATCGACGATGCTGGCTGGATTGCTCTACTGGCTGTCTCCGGCGCGCCGGCGCTTCATGCGGCGGCTGGCGAAGCCGGGACTCCACGCGATGCGCGCACGATTGGCCCAAGCGGGATCGCCGCGCGCGATTCAGTTCATCTCGACGATTCTCGACGCCAACGCCGACTTTCTTGCCTACGCGCTTTCGTCGAAAGGGCCGCTTAAGATGTATTGCGATCGCGCAACGCCCGAGAGGGTGTCGGCCTGTATCGCCACGATGCTGATCTACTCGGTAAATCTGTTTGCGCGCGACGAGATGACGAACAACAAGAGCGAGATGATCGCGCTGCTCGCGCATCTTGCGGGCCTCAAGCCGACCCAGGTGATGCTCCGGCGCGACGCGATCCGCAAGGCCCCGCGCTCCGAGGAGTGGATGGTGCTGACGTGGCTCGCGAAAGACCTTGGCGCCGAGGCGCCCAAGTACGACGCCGAGCTTGAGCGCATCTTCGGATACAATTATCTGTCGTACATCGCTCAGTACCGGCCGAAGCTGGAGCGCGAGATGGCTGCGGCGGACACGGCCTGAGCTTCGTTCGGATGGAGAAAGCTGTGCAGGATCGCAAGATGAAAGATCTCGAGGGGCGCGGAATCATCGTCACCGGCGCGACGCGCGGAATTGGCCGGGCGATCGCTCTTGAAGTCGCACGGCGCGGCGCCAACGTATCGTTCAACTACTTCAAGAGCGATCAGAATGCGGCCGAGCTCAAGTCCGAAATCGAGAAACTCGGCGTGAAGGCGCTCGCGTACAAGGTCGATGTCGGCGATCTGAAGAACGTGCGCGAGATGGTCAACGCGACCAAAAAGGAATTCGGACAAATCGACGGGCTGGTCAACAATGCGGGCATGACGCGCGACAAAGTATTCGTGATGATGTCGGAAGAGGATTGGAGCGAGGTCATCCGCGTCAATTTGACCGGCGCGTTTAATTTCGCGCGCGCGGCGGCGTTCATGATGATGAAAGCGAAGCGCGGATCAATCCTGAATATCACGTCGGTCAGCGGGATTGTCGGAATCCCGGGTCAGGCGAACTATTCGGCGGCGAAGGCCGGACTGATTGGGCTTACAAAATCGGTCGCCAAAGAAGTGGGGCGGCTGGGCGTGCGCGTCAATGCGCTCGCGCTGGGATTTATCGAGACCGACATGACGGCTGCCATGCCCGAGGCGAACCGCGCGCAGGCGCTCGCGATGATTCCGCTCGGCCGCTTCGGCAAGGTCGAAGACGTGGCGCCGATGGCGGCATTTCTGCTGTCGGATGCGGCGTCATATATCACCGGCGCGGTGATCCAGGTGGACGGCGGCCTCGCAATGTAATCGCAAAACCCGCCGTGGGTTTCACACTTCCTTCGGCAGGCAGGGGTGACCCCTGCACCTAGGGAACCTCTGCACAGG
>DLMJ01000049.1 GCA_002479255.1 Candidatus Binatus soli
ACCTGTGCAGAGGTTCCCTAGGGGAGCGATCCGGTGGGGAAGTTCAAGTTCCTTTTCACGCCGGAAGCACAAGGATCACTTGTGGCTCTAACCAAAGACCCAGGTGCGGCAAAAAGACTCTGCGCTGTTCGCAAGACACTAGGGCTTTTGGAAAGCACTCCCCGCCATCCGAGTCCGCGGACACATGAATACTCGAGGCTTTTTGGCCCACAAGGCCAAAAAGTCTTCGAGGCATACGCTGAAAACAAGACGCCGGCGGCATTTCGCGTATTTTGGTACTACGGTCCTGAAACTGGCCAAATGACAATCGTGGCGATCACGCCGCATCCCTGAAATTAACCGCACCCGTGCAAAACGGCGATGCGCGGCGGGCTATTCGTGCGTGCGGGCGTGGCGCGCAGCGCCGATCGCGGTCGCGAAATCGGCATGCTCGGGAATCACGAAGCGCCGGCCGAACGGAAAAGTGAGCCGCCTCATCTCCTGCATGAATCGGAACAGGCGCGACAACTTGCCGGTCAGCACGATATTTTCCTGGCCACAGGCCCGCGCGCTGGCCATTGCCAGCACGCCGATCGATTCCACGATCATGTTCATGATCGCCAGCGCCTTGTCCTCGGGCGTCGCGTCGGCGCTTATCTTGCCGAAGTTGGCGGCGGTGGTGGACGGCGGCAGGTCGCCGATCGCGCCGCCGGCGATGTCGCGAACGCTGAGATCGATGCGGCGCAGGTCGCCCTTGCGCGCGAGTTTTTCAAGCCGCTCGATCGTCGAGACGCCGAGCATGTGCTTGGCGAGTCCCAGCAGCGTGCCGCCGCCGACCCCCGTGCCGCTGAAGTGCTCGATTTTGTCGCGCGTGACCGACACGATTGCGGTGCCGGTGCCAAGCGAGACGACCAGCGCGCTTTCCTTTCCGGCCAGCGAAGTGCCGCCGATTCCGATTGCGGTGAACTCGTTGACCTTGACGACCGGCCTGCCCAGCAGGGAGTTCGCCAGTACCCGCGAGCCCGCGCCGGTGGCGGCGACGCATTCGATGTCTTCGAGTTTGATGCCGAAGTCGGCGGCGAGTTTTCCGAGCGCGCCGGCAGCCGCGGCGACCGGGTCGTTGGCCTCGATCGTTACGACGTGCAGGCCGCCATTTTCGAGGATGACGGCGTCGGTGGTCGAACCGCCGATATCGATGCCAACGATCATAACTGGTGCCGGCTCCTGTCCAGCCCGTCTTGAAGCTAGATCAGCCCAGCCACCCGCGCAACGACGCGGGGACAGGGGTAAGAGCCGCCTTAGCCGGACCCGGTTACTGTGATACTTTTCAAAAATGGCACGGCGCAAAGCCGATTCGTCGCAGAGTCTGTTTCCATCGCGCACGCCGCTCAGCCAGCCGCTGGCGGATCGGATGCGTCCGCGCACGCTCGACGAAATTGTCGGCCAGGAGCATCTGCTGGGTCCGGGAAAGTTCCTGAGCCAGATGGTGGCGGCGCACGTGCTTCATTCGATGATCCTGTGGGGCCCGCCGGGCACGGGTAAGACGACGCTTGCTTTAGTGCTGGCCGAACAATCGGGCGCGGTGTTCCGCAAACTTGCCGCGGTAACGTCGGGCGTCGCCGATCTGCGCGAGGCGGTGGAAGCGGCGCGCCAGGATCTCGACGCGAGCAAACGCACCGTGGTCTTTATCGACGAGATCCATCGATGGAACCGCGCGCAGCAGGATGCGTTTCTGCCGCATGTCGAGAGCGGGCTGATCACGCTGATCGGCGCGACGACGGAAAATCCTTCGTTCGAGGTGATCTCGGCGCTGCTCTCGCGGATGCGGCTGCTCGTGTTGTATCCGCTCTCGGAGGAAAACCTTGCGACGCTGGTGCATCGCGCGCTCGCCGACAAGGAGCGCGGGCTCGGCGGGATCGGACTCAAGCTGGGAGTCGGCGCGATCGACGAGATAGTTCGACACGCCGGCGGCGACGCGCGGCGAGCGCTCGGCACGCTCGAAATTGCGGCGGAGTTCGCGCAAAACGCCGGCGCGACGCTGATCACGCCCGAACATATTCGCGAGTCGGCGCAGCAGAAGGCGCTGCTCTACGATCGCGCGGGCGAGGAGCACTACAACGTCATCTCGGCCTTCATCAAGAGCATGCGCGGCAGCGATCCCGACGCCGCGATTTACTGGATGATGCGGATGGTCGAGGCGGGCGAGGATCCGCTGTTCATCGCGCGGCGGATGGTCGTGTTTGCGTCAGAAGACATCGGCAACGCCGATCCGCGCGCGTTGCAAATAGCGATCGCGGTCAAGGAGGCGGTGGACTTCGTCGGAATGCCGGAAGGCGTGATTCCGCTTGCGCAGGGCGTGACGTACCTGGCCAGTGCGCCCAAGTCCAACGCTGCGTATCGCGCGATGCGCCAGGCGGACGAAGACGCGAAAACGCTTGGCGCCTTGCCGGTGCCGCTTCATTTGCGCAACGCACCGACGCCGATGATGAAAGGACTAGGCTACGGCAAGGACTACCGCTATCCGCACGATTTCGAAGGCGCGCTGGTCGCGCAGAACTACTTGCCGGACGAATTGGAAGAAAAGATATATTACGAACCGTCCGAGCGCGGATACGAAATCAGGATCCGCGAGTTTCTTGCCCGCGCGCGCGAGGCACGCAACACCGCATCGCGGCGCAAGCCCGCCGGGAAGGACTGACAGGAAAAAAGCGAACCACGAGAACCGGACCGTGTCCGTTCCCGCGGTTCACAAAAGTCAGGCCAAGAGATTATTTCGCGCCGAGAACCGAGTCCTTCAGCGCTTTGGCGGCGGTGAAGCGAAGCCTGGTGCGCGCCGGAATCTTGATCTCCTGACCGGTGGCCGGATTGCGGCCCATGCGCGCCTTGGTCTTGCGCTTGCGGAAGATACCGAGGCCGGCCAGCCGCAGCGATCCTTCCTTCTTGAGTTCGCGGACGACCAGCGCGTTGAGTTCCTCGAGCACGGTCTTCCCCTGCTTCTTGGTGAGTCCGAGCTTTTCAGCCATGTAGGCTGCTACCTGCGACTGCGTCATCATCCTCCTCCTTGCGTCCCGGGTTGCGGGCTTTCAGTGAGGGTGAACCAGTAGCGCGACAATTTCAAGTGCGGACGGGACGAAAATCGCGATTTTTTCTAGGGATCGTGATGGTTTTTGCACAGGCCCGTCGCGTGCGCGTTGAGCCCCAAGGGTTTTGCGCCGACGGATCGCGCAATCTGCACGATCGCGCCGTCAGTAGCGGACTTCAACGAGGTAAAGGCCGCCGGGCGGCGCGTTGGCGGGAGCCGCTTGACGATTTCGTCCGGCCAGAATCGTGGCGATTTTATCAGCCGTGAGCTTGCCGCGTCCCACGTCGACCATCGCCGCGACCATCGCGCGCACCATGTGGCGCAGGAAGCTGGTTGCCTCGACGCGGTAGAGAAGAACGTCGGCGTCGCGCGTCCATCGGCTTGCAATCACGCGGCGGACCGTGGTCCTTACTTCGGTGCCGAGAGAGCGGAACGCGGCGAAATCGTGCTCGCCGACAAAGATGCGCGCGGCGCAGTTCATCGCCGCAAGATCGAGACGGTCGCGGACCAGCCAGCTGTAGCGATACTCGAAGGCGGACGCGACCTTGCGATTCAACACGCGATATTCGTACACGCGCGAGCGGGCGGCGCGGCGCGGGTCGAAATGATCGGGCGCGGGTGAGATGTCGAGCACCACGATGTCGGCCGGCAGCATCGCGTTGAGAGCGCGCTGCAATTCGGCGGGGTCGAACGGACGTGGAATTGAAATCGAAGCGACCTGCCCGCGCGCATGTACGCCGGCGTCGGTGCGGCCCGAACCGTACACGCGCACCGGGGTTAAGAAAATCCGCTCGAGCGCGGCTTCGATCCTTCCCTGTATGGAATCGTGGCGCGGCTGAAGCTGCCATCCGGAATAGTTGCCGCCGTCGTACTCGAGCGTGAGCTTGAGGACCATCGCGCGGCGGCCGGGTCAGGCCAGCGCCGGCGAGCTGAGCGCCAGCGTCTCGGCGATCCAGAGCGCTCCCAGAGCCACCAGGCGCGTATTGTCGAACACGCACCATAGCGACAGCGAGTCGGGGCGTGTCTCGACGCTGACGACGATTGCCTCCTGGCCTACGGCGTCGATCACGCCGAGCGGCTCGCCCTCTTCGGCGATCAGAATACCGGGGGCGACGCGCAGCAGCTCGACCGCGTCATCGCCGTTGCCTCTGCCATCGCGGGGCCGCGGGATATCGACGGTCAACGCGGAACCGTGAAGGACGGGAATTGCGGCGACCTGCACGGAAAGCACGGGCGAGCCGTCGAGTAGCGTCGCGACTTGCGCAGCGATTGCAGTCGCGACGGAGCGCTCATGCTCGCGCATGAAGGCATTGAAGCCGCGCTGGACTTCATCATCGTCGAGCTCGAGGCGCGCGCTCAGGAGATCCGTGGTCTGATCGACCGTGGCGGTCAGCACGTCCCTGCCACCGGCGCTTGCGCCGAGCATCGCGGTGGCGGCGGCGAATCCACCGCGGGCGCCAAGGGCCTTCAAACAGGTGGCAAGAACGTGGGCGACGGGATGAGGAGTTGCGAAAACCATCGCATTGCGCAATTGCGCGATCGCCTCGCGCGAAGTGAGTCCGGGCGCGACCATCGGCACATCCGAGGGTGAGCGATTCGCCGCGCTCAGATCGATCAGAATCGGTCCCGGCCGTGCGGCGACAATTTCGCCGGCGCGCGGAGCAGGGATTGCGAGAAAAGCGACATCGAAATCCCGAAGATCGGCGGGACTCTCGAGCGCATCGACGAGGCGCTCTTCACCGGCGGCGTCGAGGGTCTGCATGGCGCCCGCTTCGGTGGCGAAGAGTTTCAGTTCGCTGAGCTGGAATCCGCGCGCGACGATCAGTTCGATAAGCTGGTTGCCGACCGCGCCGGTGGCGCCGACAACCGCCACTCTCGGCTCGCGGGAAATACTCATTCGCCTTCGCTTTCGGTGCTCTCGAGCTTTTCCCGCACCAGACGACCCATCGCCTTGCATCCCACGGTCTGCGTTCCGGGGCCGCCGTGAAGGTCGCGAGTGCGATAGCCGTCGCGCACGACAGAATCGACGGCCTGCGAAATCAGCTCGGCTTCGGAGCGCATCCCGAGTGAATGCTCGAGCAGGAGAGCCGCCGACAGGATTGCGGCGAGCGGATTGGCCTCGTCGCGGCCCGCGATGTCCGGCGCGCTGCCGTGAATCGGCTCGTAGAGCCCGATGCGGAACCCCGCGCTGTTGAGCTCCTCGCCGAGCGACGCCGACGGCAACAAGCCCATCGAGCCGGCGATTACCGAGGCCTCGTCGGTCAGGATGTCGCCGAACAGGTTCTCGGTGACGACCACGTCAAAGTCCCTGGGACGGCGTATCAGATGCATCGCCATCGAATCGACCAATTGATTCTCGAACGCGACGTCCTTGAACTGCGCGCTCAACTCGGTCGCGATCTCGCGCCACAAGCGAGACGTCGCGAGCACGTTGGCCTTGTCAACCGAGGTCAGTTTTTTGCGGCGCTCGCGAGCCAGCTCGAAGCCAAACTTGAGCACGCGGGTAATCTCGGCTTCGGTGTAAAAGCAGGTATCGACCGCCTCGCGGCCGTCCTTCGCCATGCGCTTTTCGCTTGGCTTTCCGTAATAGATACCGCCGGTCAGCTCGCGAATGAGGACCACGTCGACGCCGCCGATCACATCGGCCTTGAGCGGCGACGCCGCCGCCAGCTCTTTGACGGTTTTGACGGGACGGACGTTGGCGAACAGGCCCAAAGCTTTTCTCAATCCAAGCAACGCCTGCTCGGGACGCTTCTCTGCATTGGGCTTGTCCCATTTCGGTCCGCCGACGGCGCCGAGCAGGATCGCATCGCTGTCCTGCGCGAGCTTGAGCACTTCATCGGGCAGCGGAGTGCCGGTGGTGTCGAGTGCGTGACCGCCAATCATGCCCTCCTTGAACTCGAGATCGACGGCGGATCGCCGCGCGATGATCTTGAGAACCTGCAGGCCTTCGCCGACGACCTCCGGGCCGATGCCGTCACCTTTGAGAACTAGAATTTTATAGGCCATGCGAAAGCGCTGAACGCCTGGACGTGAATGATCGGGAGGAGCGTCAGACCGTCTCGACCCGTCAGTGTATCGCCTCGAAAATCAAGAGCGCAGATTGGCGCGACGGCGCTGTAGCAAACCTCGCCTCAATGGCGGGCGCCGCCAAAAGCCACACGTCGCACAGGGTGAAGAGCGAATTCAAGTTCAAACTCAAGCCCTCAAAGCAGTAGCCCAAGTGAATGTTGCGGGCAAGCCCCAGGCCGGCTCATGGGACGTCGGTGGTGGGCTTCAGCGGAGCATGCTTGCGGGACTTCAGCCGGTTGAGCGCGTTTACCAGCGCGAGCGCACTGGCCATCACGATATCGCTATGCGCGCCCTGACCGGCGACGGTCACGCCGTTGTCGCGAATCATGCAGCTCACTTCGCCGAGCGCGTCGGTGCCGCCGGTAATCGCTTTGACCGCGTAACGTTCCAGGGCCGGATTGATTGCGGCAATTTTGTAAATCGCCTTGTAGCACGCGTCGACCATCCCGTCGCCTTCGCTTTCGGCCGAGCACTCTTTTCCATCCACACGCATCGTGACTTCCGCGTGCGGCGTGCTCTTGCTGGACGAGCCGACTTTCAAATCGACCAGCTCGAAGTGATCGATTGTCCGGCGCGCCTCCTCGGTTACGAGCGCCAGGATGTCGTCGTCGTACACAATTTTCTTTTTGTCGCAGAGCGTTTTGAACTCGGCGAACGCCTTGTTCACATCCACCTCGTCGATATCGACGCCAAGCTCCTTGAGCCGGTTGGTAAATGCGTGGCGCCCGGAATGCTTGCCCAGCACCAGCTTGTTCGAGGGGATACCGACATCCTCGGGCTTCATGATTTCGTAGGTGAGCTTGTACTTCAGCACGCCGTCCTGATGGATTCCGGCTTCGTGCGCAAACGCATTGGCGCCCACGATTGGCTTATTGGCCGGCACGGACTGGCCGATGACCTGCGACAGGAGGCGCGAGGCCGGATAGATCTGCCGCGTGTTGACCCGCGAACCCACGCCCATCAGGTCGCGGCGCGTCTTCATCGCCATCACGACTTCTTCCATCGAGCAGTTACCCGCGCGCTCGCCGATTCCGTTGATAGTACATTCGATCTGACGGGCGCCGTTGCGGACCGCCGCCAGCGAATTCGCGACCGCCAGGCCGAGATCGTTATGACAGTGCGCGCTCCAGATGACTTTGTCGGCGCCGGGAACTTTTTCGCGCATGTAGGCAAACATCCGGCCGAATTCCTCCGGCATCGCGTGGCCGGTGGTGTCGGGCAGATTGATCACGGTGGCGCCGGCGCGAATCACCTCGCTGCAAACGTCGACCATATAGTCCCAGTCGGAGCGCGAAGCGTCCTCGCACGAGAACTCGATGTAGTCGAGATGCTTTTTTGCGCGCGTGACGGCCCAGGTGGCGGCGTCGAGCACGTCTTCGCGATTCATGTTGAGTTTGTATTTGAGATGTATTTCCGAGGTCGCGATGAAAATGTGAATTCCGGGATGCGCGGCCTTGTCGACTGCGCGCAGCGCCGAATCGACATCCTCTTCGCGGGTGCGCGAGAGACTGAGCACGACGGGTTGGGTCAGCGCCTGAGCGACCCGATTCACGGATTCGAAGTCGCCAAGCGAAGAAGCAGCGAAACCGGCCTCGATGATATCGACGTTGAGGCGTTCGAGTTGGCGCGCCAGCGCTATCTTCTCCTCGACGTTCATCGTGCATCCGGGCGACTGCTCGCCGTCGCGCAGCGTCGTGTCGAAGATTCGGACGTAGTCGGCGTCCTTCGGGGCCGTGTTCGCTTGTGCCATCGTCATTCCTCCCGCGTTGTCGCCGGGGGATCAGCGGGCCGATCGTTCGCCATGAGCGGAAAGTGAAAAAAGAAAACGCCCCGGGCGGCTGCGATCGGCCCACTGCCCGGGGCGTGTGTCTCAGTTTAATCAGGCCGTTAGACCTGCCCGGACGCGCGCCTGGCGTGGGCCCCTGTAAGGGCCAGGCTCAGCAGCAGCTCCGGTAGCAGGTTGCAATACATCTTGTACGGATTCTAAGCGGCGGCGGATACGTCAGTCAAGGCGGTCGTCGATGGCGGATAGGACCGGTTGTGCCCGGCAAGCGCTCTACTGCTGCGCGCGTGGATTCTCGCTGAGAGCGCTGGTGCCTCGGGCGGGCTCGGATGCTTGCGCGGTCCCTGTCGCACCACGGGACTTGTCGTTCGAGCTGGAGGCGGGCGCGACCGGGCGCAGCACCGGCACCTTGGCGCTCAGCCGTTCGCCGTGCAGCATCAGCGCGGGACCCGACAGCACGTACGCAGTCGAGAGCAGGAAGGCGGTGAGCTGCGGCATCGCGAACAGCATCGCGGCGAGCACCATCATCGTGATTACCAGTTCGACCTGCGCGCGTTTTTCAAGCTTGATCGCCTTGAAGCTGGGGTAGGGCACACGCGAGATCATCAGGCCGCCGAGTGCAAGCGTGATCGGCACCATGAAGGTACACAGCGTGCGCGGCGAATCGAATTCGAAGTAGCTGTAGGCCAGCGCGAGCCCGGAGATCATCATGGCCGCGCCGGGGACGGGCAGGCCGACGAAACGGCTCTTGTCCGCCGTCGCGGTCTGTACGTTGAAGCGCGCCAGGCGCAACGCGGAGCACAGCACGAACAGTCCGCTGACGCCGATTCCGAGCGAACCGATCGGTTTCAGCGCCCATGAATAGGCCAGCATCGCGGGTGCGACGCCGAACGCGACTACGTCGGAGAGGCTGTCATACTCGACCCCGAACTGGCTCGAGGTGCGCGACGCGCGAGCGATGCGCCCGTCGAGTCCATCGCACACGAACGCGATTATGATCATCACGGCGGCCACCTCGAAGTGTCCGCTCACCGCGGAGACCATCGAGTAGAAGCCCGACAGCAGGCCGATCGAGGTGATTGTCGCGGGCAGCAGGAAGACGCCGCGGCGCAGCGCGCCTTCGGCCTTGAGGCCCGCGTCGCGGCTCTGACCCGAATAGAGCTCCATCCGGGCGCGCTCTTCGCGCGAGCGGCGGGAATTGCGGCTCATTGCTCGATTGCTCCGATGATGGATTCTCCGGCGCGCACGCGTTGTCCGAGCGCCACCATGACCCGGTACTCGGACGGAAAAAAATGATCGACGCGACTTCCGAACATGATAAGGCCGATCCGCTGACCCGGCTGTATTCTATCACGCACGCGAAGCCGGCAAACTATTCGCCGGGCGAGATATCCGGCCACTTGCAGGACTGCGAACATCCGCCCCGACGCGTCGGTCATCGCAATCAGGTTGCGCTCATTGTGCTCGCTGGCGTCGTCGCGAAACGCGGCGCGGAACTCGCCCGCGGTGTGCTCGACCATTGTTACCTCGCCGCCGACCAGCGCGCGGTTCACATGGACGTTGAGCGGCGACATGAACACCGACACACGATGGCCGAGCCGGCCCGTCGAGCCCGGAAAGGATACGTCGGAAATGTCTGTGATTTTGCCGTCGGCGCCTGAAATCACGACGTTCTCGGTACGCGTCGGATAGCGATCCGGATCGCGAAAGAAAAGCGCAATCGGGATTGCAACCAGTACCAGGATCGCACCCAGCGACTTGAGGCCCAGCGCAATCAGTATGATTCCGACTACCGCCAATCCGAGCGACAGCGCCGCGCCTTCGGCCGCTATTCCGATCGCGCCTGCGATGCGCGCAAGAACGGCGCCCGGCGCCGGGCGCCCGCTGTCGGTTTCGCCCGCCACGGCGGTTCAGTTCTTCGACTTATCGACCAGCCGATCGCTCGCGAGCCACGGCATGAACGCGCGCAGCTTGCGTCCGACCTCTTCGATCGGATGCGATCCGGCTTCCTTGCGCAGTTCGCGGAAACGCGGCAGCCCCGCTTTGTAGTCGCCGATCCATTCGTTGGCGAACTTGCCGGACTGAATGTCGGCCAGGATCTGTTTCATTGCTTCGCGCGACTGAGCGCCCACCACCTTTTTGCCGCGCGTCATGTCGCCGTACTCGGCGGTGTTGCTGATCGAATAGCGCATGTTCGAGATTCCGCCCTCGTAAATCAGGTCCACGATCAGCTTCACTTCATGCAGGCACTCGAAGTACGCCATCTCGGGCGCGTAGCCGGCCTCGACCAGCGTCTCGTAGCCGGCGCGGATGAGTTCGGTAAGTCCGCCACAGAGGACGGATTGCTCGCCGAACAGGTCAGTTTCGGTTTCTTCCTTGAACGAGGTTTCGATAATCGCCGCGCGGCCGCCGCCGATCGCACTGCCGTACGCGAGCCCGACCTTGGTGGTGTCGCCCGACGGATCCTGGTGCACGGCGAGCAGGCACGGCACGCCGCGGCCCTTGGTGTATTCGGAGCGCACGAGATGACCGGGTCCCTTGGGCGCGATCATGAAGACGTTAACGTCGGCGGGCGGCTTGATGAATTTGAAATGGATGTTGAAGCCGTGACCGAAGGCCAGGTACTTGCCCTTGGTGAGATGCGGGGCAATCTCGGCCTCATAAATCTCCGAACCCATCTCGTCGGGCACCAGCATCATGATTACGTCCGCGCGCTTGGCGGCGTCGGCGGTGTCGAACACCGGCAGACCCTGCTTGGTGGCTTTTTCGCGCGACGGCGAGCTTTTGCTCAGCCCGACGCATACGTCCATTCCGCTGTCGCGCAGGTTGAGCGCGTGCGCATGTCCCTGGCTTCCAAAGCCAATGACTGCGATCTTCTTTCCCTTGAGCGCGGACAGGTCCGCGTCGCGGTCGTAATAAACCTTCATTTGAATGTTCTCCTGAATTTTCCCGCTATCAGATTATTCAGCTTCGCGCGCCCGGCGACTCTGATGATTGTCGTGGCTCAGCTGGACCGCGCGCGCCATCGCGACTTTGCCCGAACGGACCACTTCCTTGATTCCGAGCGGGCGCACGATCGCGATGAAGGCCTTGATCTTTTCGGAGTCGCCGGTCAGCTCGACGGTGATTGCGCGCGGGCCGATGTCGATTACGTGGGCGCGGAACGCGGCTACGATCGAGTCGAGCTCGGAGCGCGTGCGCTCGTCCACCGCGACCTTGACGATTACCATCTCGCGGTCGATCGTCTCGACGTCCTTGAAGTCGGTTATCTTGATGACGGAGACGAGCTTGTTGAGCTGCTTGTTGATCTGCTCGACGATCTGATCGTCGCCACTAGTCACCAGCACGATCCTCGACACCGTCGGATCGAGCGGGTCCTCGTTGACGGTCAGTGACTCGATGTTAAAGCCGCGGCCCGAAAACAGTCCGGCGACGCGTGCGAGCACGCCGAATTCGTTTTCTACCAGAACCGATATTGTATGACTTGTCATGCGGTGGAGTGCGCGCGCTCATGGCCCGGACCTGTGGCGTCAGCGAGCCTCTTGTTGATAGCGGCCGAGAATCGCCATCATGCGGTCTTTCGAGGCCAGCTTAAGCTTCCGGATCCGCTTTTCTTCGATTTCCTCTTCGTTGGTCAGGTAAAGCTTATTTCTAAAAACTTCGAGCTTTTGTTTCAGCTCTTGATGCTGCGTGTAGAGGCCTCTCAGTTCCTCGTCGTGGTTCAGATGCTGCCGAATGAGTTCTTCCTCTCGATGCTCCATACGCCCTCCGTGCCTATGTCCGCCGGATTTTTCTTAGTGGGCTTGAACGTAGCCTCCGGCGTCCTGATATATAGCGGCTCCAGCGAATCCGCGCGATCCGTTTCACCACGGGCAAACCGCGCCCCGCCAATCGCCGCGACGCAAACTCCACGCAAATCGAGCATCCCTGTTTCGGAAAGCGCCACCCTACGGCCCCGCGATTGTGCAAGGGCCGCCGCTTCCTTCACTCTTTGGTCACCGACGAACATTACATCCTCGGTGATGCGCGATGCCAGGTGATCCAGCGTGATTACCAGTTCCTCTGACAGTTTTTCTAGCCCATCGGCCACGACCCGGTAAAGGGCTGCGTAAACTTCGCCCTTTCGGGCATCCGCAACCACGCAGATCAGCCGCCCCGGATCGGTATTGTCGCGCTCCAGCGCAGCCAACGCCATCGCGTCGAAACTGGGCACGCCGACCAGTGCGCATCGTGTCGCCATCGCGATTCCCTTGGCGTAGCTCAGCCCGATGCGAAGTCCCGTGAACGATCCCGGCCCGGTCCCGACAGCGATCGCGCCGAGGCTGCCAATCGCCAGTCCCGCCGCGTTCAGAAGTTCATCGACAGCGCCCGGCAATGCGGCGCCATGTGAGGTGACAGGCCGCGCCAAAGACGCGGCGACTTTGCCGCCTGCAATCAGGGCAAGGCTTGCCATCGGAGTGGAGGTGTCGAGTCCCAGGACCGGGCGCGTCGCGGCCGCCTGTTCGAGCAGCCGATTAACCCTGCACAATACGCGAGATGTCATTGAAAATTACGAACGCCATCAGTGCCACGAGCAAGAACAGTCCCACCTGGAGCATCGCCTCCCGGTAACGAAGTTCGAGCGGCTTGCCCTTTATGCCCTCGAAGGCGAAAAACAGCAAATGTCCTCCGTCGAGCAGCGGCACCGGCAGCAGATTTATGATGCCGAGCTCGAGGCTCAGCATCACGGTAAACATCGCGAGGTTCGCCATCCCCCGATGCGCCTCCTGCCCGGCCATCTGCGCGATCATGATTGGTCCGCCGAGCGCTTCGCGCACGGGAGTACTGCCGGAGAAAATGCTGGCGATTCCGACCGCCATCTGGACGCTCATTTCGACCGAGGTTTGGCCCGCCTCTTTCACCGCGGCGAACGGACCGTACCGCTTGGTTGTCTCGTCGCCGCGCGGCTGCACCCCTATTACCCAGGTGGTCGCGTTGGTGCCGTAAATGGTCTTCTGGTCGAGCCGGGTCGGCTTGATGACGATAGTGCTGCGCGCGGACGCGCCCTTCTGCGGCCGATCAATTTCCAGCTTGACCGGAGAGCCGTCTCCCGCCTTCACCGTCTTCGAGAAATCGGCCCAGGTTTCCATCGGCCGTCCGTCAACCGCGAGAATCCGGTCGCCGGCGCGAAGTCCGGCCTTGGCCGCCGGGAGATTGTTCGTGGTCTTGCCGACGACCGGCAGCAACTCCGGCACGCCGGTCATGAAAACAAATGTGAGCAGAATCGGCGCGAAGATAAGATTCGCCAGCGGTCCCGCCAGCACTATCAGAACGCGCTTGCCGAGCGGCTGAGTCGGGAACGCCCGCTTGCAGTACGCCTCGGTCAGCTTAATGGGAGGATGTTCCGCCAGCGATTTGATCGCGTCGTCAACTTTGGGCTGGCGGCGCACTTCGCCCAGGAGGATTGCTTCGTCGGGCTTGAGCTCGCGCCCGACGACGCTGTATGCAACGCCAGCGCCCGACTCGCCCAGGCGATCCGCAATCAAGCGCAAATTGTCGTCGAATCCTGACGCGGCTCGAAGCACGCCGCGCTCGCGCGCCGCGCCAATCAGGTCAAGCCCGACTTCGTGAAGATACACGGTGATTTCTTCAGCCGTGGGCTTCTCGCCGACTTCATCGCCCAGCATTCGGACGTAGCCGCCGAATGGAGTCGCGCCGATCGAGTACTCGGTTTCGCCGCGCCGGAATCCAAATACTTTTGGCGGGTAGCCGATCGAGAATCGCAACACGCGGACGCCGACCTTCTTCGCCATCGCGAAATGTCCCGCCTCGTGCACGACCACCAACACTGCAAAGACCAGTGCTGCGTAAAGAATCGACTGTATCATTTAATTTCTACCCGGGAGTCCTTATGCAGAGCCTGAAAATGCGGCTCCCAAAGCCGCATCAGCGAGACCAATAGTAGGCGAAAACCACCGCGAAGACTAGCGAACAAGTTCGATCGAGCAGACCGCCGTGCCCCGGGAAAATCCAGCCCGAGTCCTTGACTCCCGCGGCTCGCTTTAATGCCGAGCCGGCCAGATCGCCAAGCTGCGCGAGAAGGGAAATCATAGCCGAAAATAGCAGGACAGGGCCCGCATCCCACGAGCCACCGCGTATCTGAAACAGCAACAACCCGGCCGCCATCGTCGCGATCAAGCCGCCCGCCGCGCCTTCAACCGTCTTATTTGGGCTGACGTTGGGCGCGAGCTTCGTCCGGCCCAGATACATCCCGACGAAGTATGCACCGCTGTCGCTCACCACCACCAACAGGATGACCAGCAAAAGCATGCCGATGCCGCCGGGACCATTGCGCAGTAGCGCGAAATAAGGGAACAGAACTCCGACATACGCCGCGCCAATGAAGGCGAGTCGCGGGCCTCTGAGTGCTCCGTCGGCGCCGCCGGCAACAGCAACTCGCGCCACCAGCGCAAGCATCATGAGGATGACCAAAACCGGCGCGAGCCATCCCACGTCGCCGCCGTAGAGAAGCCCGAACAACGGCACGCCACCGACGACGGCGAACAGCGGTATCGCGACCATGTGCAGAGCGCCGGTCATCGCGGCGACTTCGTAGAGTCCCCAGATTGCGGCGATCGCAACAAAAATCGTGAAGAACCAGTCCGGCGCGAAAACTACCAGCGCCCCCACCGCGGGCAGCAGGACCGCCGCTGTCAGGAGCCTAGTTCTGAGCACGCAGCCGGGTGTCGGAGCCGTTCGAGATCGCGCCGAAGCGGCGCTCGCGAAGCTGGTAGGCGGCGATCGCGCTCAGGAATTCGCGCTCGCGGAAATCGGGCCACAGAGTGTCGGTGAAATAAAGTTCGGTATAGGCGAGTTGAAAAAGAAAAAAATTGGAGATTCGCAGTTCTCCCGAGGTTCGAATCAGCAGGTCGGGATCGGGAAGCCCGGCAGTAGTCAGTTCGCGCGCCAGCAGATGCTCGTCGATTTGATCGGGTGAAATCGCGCCTTCTGCCACCGCGCGCGCGATCGATCGCGCCGCGTTCACGATGTCCTGGCGCCCACCGTACGACAACGCCAGCGCCACCGTCATCGTGCGATTTTCGCGCGTCGCCGCGACGGTCTCGGCCAACGCCTCGCGCACCCGCGGCGGTAACCGCTCGGTGTCTCCCAAAGCCACCACGCGGATGTCGCGTTTCATCAGGCGCTTGGTCTCGGTGATGAGATAGCGATGGAACAGCTGCATCAGGAAACTGACTTCAGTGGTCGGCCGGCGCCAGTTCTCGCTCGAAAATGCGTACAGCGTGAGGTACGGGATGCCGAGTTCGCGCGCCGCATCGACGACCGCGCGCACCGAATCCTTGCCGCGCCGATGGCCCTCGTGGCGCGAGAGCCCGCGCCGATTCGCCCAGCGGCCGTTGCCGTCCATCACGATCGCCACGTGGCGCGGCATCCGCGATGGATCCAAAGACAGGTTTGGGAAATCGCTCAGTGGTAGTGAGATGGCCACTTGGGGTTCAGGTTTCACAGAAGGTCGCGCCGTAGACGGGCGAGTTCAGACCTCCATGATTTCCGCTTCTTTGGCGGTCAGCACTTTGTCGATTTTCTCGATGAACTCGGTCGTGTACTGCTGCACCTTGGCCTCGCCCGATCGCATCTCGTCTTCGGTGGCCTGCTTTTCCTTGTGCAGTTCCTTGAGCATGTCGTTGGCGTCGCGGCGATGGTTGCGGATGCCGACGCGGAATTCCTCGCCTATTTTGCGGACGTGCTTCACCAGCTCCTTGCGGCGCTCCTCGGTCAGCTCGGGGATCGGAATCCGGATCAACTTGCCGTCGTTCATCGGCATCAGGCCAAGATCGGAAGTCTGGATCGCTTTTTCAATGTCGTGCATCGCGCCCTTGTCGTACGGCGTGATCACTATCAAGCGCGGCTCGGGCGCCGCCAACCCGGCCAATTGCCGCAGCGGAGTCTTCGAGCCGTAGTAATTTACCTGCAGATTTTCGACCAGCGCGGTTGAAGCGCGGCCGGTGCGGACGCGGGCGAGCTCGTGGCGAAACGCCTCGACGGTCTTGTCCATTTCCTTGCGCGCGTCCTCGATTGTGTCCGTAAGCATGCTCACGGTCCGCTCTCCACCCGGGTCCCGATTTGCTCACCCATCACGGCCCTTCTTATATTACCCGCTTTACGCAAATTGAACACGATGATCGGCAGGCGATTATCCATGCACATCGAGATCGCCGTCGAGTCCATCACCTTCAGGTTCTTCTGCAGCACCTCGATGTAAGTGAGCCGATCGAAGCGCTTTGCCCCCGGCTCGCGCATCGGATCGCGATCGTAAACGCCGTCCACGGCATGGCTCGCCTTCAGGATTACCTCCGCGCCGATTTCCATCGCGCGCAGGCTCGCCGCCGTGTCGGTGGTGAAATAGGGATTGCCGGTGCCGGCGGCGAATATGATCACGCGGCCCTTTTCGAGATGGCGCACGGCGCGGCGGCGGATGTACGGCTCGCACAGCGCCTGCATCTCGATGGCGGACAGCACTCGCGTGACCACGCCGGCATGCTCGAGCGCGTTTTGCAGCGCGAGCGCGTTGATCACCGTCGCCAGCATCCCCATCTGGTCGGCGGTCGAACGATCCATCCCGCGCGCCTCGTAGTCGCTGCCGCGGATAAAATTGCCGGCTCCGATTACCAGCGCGAGCTGAACGCCCATCGCCGCCACTTCCTTGATTTCGAGCGCAATCTCGGCCAGCGCGTCGAGATCGAGGCCCGACCGCTGCGTGGGAGCGAGCGCCTCGCCGGATAATTTAAGCAGGATACGGCTGAAGCGCGGCTTGCCGTTCGGCGCACTTTGAACTTCAGCCATCTCTCGAAGCCCCCGTCGATGCTCCCGTTGAAGCCCGGTCGCGTCCGCAAATCCGCCCGCGTCAGGCGGCCGCGGTGCCTGCCTTGCCCTCGAGCGCCTCACCCAATTGGTAGCGCATGAAGCGGCGCACGTCGATCTTCTCACGCATCTGGATGGCGGCCTCGCCAAGCAGATCGTTGACAGTCTTGTTGGGATCGCGGACGTAAGCCTGCTCGAGCAGGCAGGCTTCCTTGTAAAATTTCTCGATCTTGCCATCAACGATCTTGGTCACGACCGCCGCCGGCTTGCCCTCGGCCTGCGACGCGTAGATCTGCCGCTCCTGCTCGATAACGGCCGGGGACATCTCCTCGCGTCGCACGCAGCGCGGATTGGCCGCCGCCACCTGCATCGCGAGTTCCTTCACCAGCGCCTGGAACGCTTCCGACTTGGCGCAGAAATCGGTTTCGCAATTGACTTCGATCAACACGCCAAGCTTGCCGCCCGCATGAATATACGAACCGACCGATCCCTCGGATGCGACCCGGCCGGCGCGCCCTGCCGCCGCGGCGATTCCCTTCTCGCGCAGCCATACGACGGCCTTTTCGAGATTGCCGGCCGTCTCCGCCAGCGCTCTCTTGCAATCCATTATGCCGGCGCCGGTCTTCTCGCGCAGTTCTTTAACCAGATTCGCGTTTAGTTCCATCACAATTCCTGAGTTGAGCTAGTATTCTTGGCCGGTCGGCATACTGCAAGCGACGGCCACGACTGACCCGCTCCGTTTCGGGGCCTGAAGGTCGAATTTATCGGCTAGACCGCGCTTGGAGAATCGGGCGGCGATGCTCCCGTGTCTGCCGCCGCGCCGGCGTCCGAGCGGATATCCTGCTGCCCCTTGGCGCGTTCCTCGGCCATTTGCTTGCCTTCGATGATCGCGTCGGCGACCGCCGCCGTGAACAGTTTGATCGCGCGGATCGCGTCGTCGTTGCCGGGGATTCGATAAGCGATCAGGTCGGGGTCGCAGTTGGTATCCACCACCGCGGCGACCGGGATACCGAGGCGGTTCGCCTCCGCAACGGCTATATCTTCCTTCTTGGTATCGATCACCCACAGCGCGTCCGGGAGTTTGCGCATGTTCTTGATCCCGGCCAGCGTGTTCATCAGCTTTTCATGCTCGCGCGCGTTGTCGCTCATCTCTTTCTTGCTGAGCGCGCGAATCATCTCCGGGTCGGCCATGACTTCTTCGAGCTTCTTGAGCCTGTCGATCGAGGCGCGGATAGTCTGGAAGTTGGTCAGCATCCCGCCCAGCCAGCGGTTGTTGACGTAAAACATCCCGCATCGCTCGGCCTCTTCCTTGACGATGTCCTGGGCCTGCTTCTTGGTGCCGACGAACAGCATCGTGCCGCCCGCCGCAGCGAGGTCGCGCGCGAAGTCGTAGGTCGCGCGAAACATCTTTACCGTCTGCTGAAGATCGATAATGTAAATACCGTTGCGGGCGCCGAAGATGTATTGCTTCATCTTCGGGTTCCAGCGGCTGGTCTGATGGCCGAAATGAACGCCGGCCTCCAGAAGCTGCTTCATGCTGATTTCAGTCATAGAATTTTGTTCCTGCCTCTTGGCCCCTTACGCGGGGTAACCTTGGATTAATATCAGGCCGCCGCGAAGTAAGAAAGCGCCATGCCGCTCTCCTATTTTTTTCCCTTCAGCCGGGAATCGTCACTATCGACACAGCCGGCGTTAATCGCGCGCGCGCGTCCCAACGCAGGATCAGGCCCCCGTTTCTGTAAACGCCGGAGTTTCCCGGTTTTGTCGAGCTCGATCGGGTCCTGGCTCTTGTTCTGAAGTTCCGCGAGCGCCTTCTCGCAACTCTCCGGAGCGTCGAACGTGGCGACGGTGATCCAGTGCGAAAGTGGAGCCTCCGAATCAACCGAATGAGGAACCTTGGAATCGGGCGGCATCATCAGATACCAGCCCACCAACGCCAACGCAGCCGCGTGGCGGGAGTTCAGGTGGCCCACCCGGCAAGTTATACGCTTTTTGCGGGCAAAAGAGTCATCGACCCAGCCGTTATCTGTGGCCACCTGAGGCGCTATCCGGTTGGTTGCCGCGCCCCTTAGGCGTTCATCGACTCGAGGAATTCCTCGTTGGTCTTGGTCTTGTCCATCTTGTCGATCAGGAATTCCATCGCCTCGACCGCGTTGAGCTGGGTCAGCAGCTTGCGCAGTATCCACACGCGATTGAGCGTGGCGCGCGGCAGCAGCAGCTCTTCCTTGCGCGTCGAGGAGCGCTGGATATCGATCGTCGGGAAAATCCGCTTTTCCAGCAAGCGCCGGTCCAGCGCTATCTGCTGATTGCCGGTGCCCTTGAACTCTTCGAAAATTACTTCGTCCATTCGGCTGCCGGTATCGACCAGCGCCGTCGCGATAATCGTCAGACTGCCGCCGTCTTCGGTGTTGCGCGCGGCGCCGAAAAACTTCTTGGGCTTGTGCAGCGCGTTGGAATCGACGCCGCCCGACAGTATCTTGCCCGACGGCGGCACCACCGTGTTGTACGCGCGCGCCAGCCGCGTGATCGAGTCCAGCAAAATCACAACGTCGCGCCCGTGCTCGACCAGCCGCCGCGCCTTCTCGATTACCATCTCGGCCACCTGCACGTGACGCGTGGCCGGCTCGTCGAAGGTCGAGCTTACGACCTCGCCCTGCACCGAACGCAGCATGTCGGTGACTTCCTCGGGCCGCTCATCGACCAGCAGCACGATCAGCACGATCTCGGGATGGTTGTGCGCGATCGCCTTGGCGATCGCCTGCAGCATCATCGTCTTGCCCGTGAACGGCGCCGCGACGATAAGTCCGCGCTGGCCTTTGCCGATTGGCGCGATCAAATCGATGATGCGGGTGGTCAAATCCTCGTGATTGTATTCGAGCTTGATGCGCTCCTCGGGATAGAGCGGCGTCAGATTGTCGAACAGGATCTTGTCGCGCGCCTTTTCAGGATCCTCGTAGTTGATCGATTCAACCTTGAGCAGCGCGAAGTAGCGCTCGCCTTCTTTCGGCGGGCGAATCAGGCCGGAAACCACGTCGCCGGTGCGCAAATTGAACTTGCGAATCTGGCTCGGCGAAATATAAATGTCGTCGGGACCGGGCAGGTAGTTGTAGTCCGGTGCGCGCAGAAAACCGAAGCCGTCGGGCAGAATTTCCAGCACGCCCTCGCCCAGGATCGAGCCGTTCTTGGCCGCCTGCGCTTGCAGGACCGCAAAAATCATCTCCTGCTTGCGCATGTTGGTGGCGCCATCGACGTTGAAGTCGCGCGCCATCTGCGCCAGTTCTGTTATCTTCGCCCGCTTCAGCGACTTGAGGTTGAGCACCCCTTCCTCGCTGATCACCGGCGCCAGCGGCGGAAGATTCGGATTGCCATCCAGATTTACCTGGCGCGGCGCTCCGTTCGACGATCGCGAGTCGTCGAAACGCCCTTCGTCGCTCTTCGCAACCCCTCTGCTCTTGCCCATATGCCTTCCCCGCAACCTGGACTCCATCATGTTCTTGACTGCTGCAATTCGCCGCCGTTTATGCGCGCACGCCGCAGGCTATGGTCGTTTGTAAAAATGGCCTCCCACGACGGGAGATACCATTATAGATTCATGAGTGCTCGAGCGGCCGGGATTCGGAACAACTAACGCCTTGAGTTCGAGTTCGGAATTACGGACCGCAGGGAAACGGGACTCAACACCCCACCCGTCTCAGCGTCCTCAGTGCGGAAGCTCAACCAAAACGCTACCCAAGCGATGGCGCCGTGTCAACGGGGTTCAGGCCGCCGGTAGTGATCTAATTTGATTTTCGCATATAAAGTCCGTGAGAAAAACGCGATTGGCACCCGTCCTGGCAGATAACTTGGACGACGGAGGCGAGGTGATGGCCATCGAAATCAAGGTTTTGCGGCCCGGCGATGACAGCATTCTTATGAACGTCGCCGCAGAGGTGTTCGACAATCCGATTGACGCGGACCTGACCAGGGAGTTTCTCGAAGACCCTCGACATCATATCGCTGTTGCTATCGATAATGGGTTGGTCGTCGGTTTCGCGTCCGCGGTCCACTATGTCCATCCCGACAAGCGGCCAGAACTGTGGATCAACGAGGTCGGGCTCGCGCCGTCGCATCGGCGTAGCGGGTTGGGCAAAGCCGTGCTGAAGGCTTTGCTCGAGGTGGGCCGAACCCGCAACTGCACACTGGCATGGGTCCTGACCGATCGAAGCAATGTCTCCGCTATGGAGCTCTATTCATCGGTCGGTGGGACCGAAGGGGCTGACGGGCTTAGTAAGGCTATGGTCGGGTACTCGTTCGCCCTCATGGATGCACAGAAGTACGGGCCGTCAAAGTAGCAGCTACGCACGCCGCCGTGTCAGCGGGCCTCAAGTAAGTTCGATCCATCGCCGAATCTCGCGCGCATCCGCCGCAAATGACTTCAGCGCGAGAAATTCGACGAAATCGATTGGCAGCGGCGCAACAAATTCGAGCCGCGCGCCTGACCTTGGATGCGCGATCGAAAGCGCCAGCGCATGCAGCGCCTGTCGTCGAAAAAATCCACCGCCTCCCGCCTTGCCGCCATATAAGGGATCGCCCAGGCACGGATGACCAATCGACGCGAGATGCACGCGAATCTGATGCATCCTGCCGGTGTCCGGTTTCACGCGCACCAGCGACGCTCCCGCTTCGCCCGCTTCCGCGGGATCGAACCGCGCGAGCACCGTCAGATGGCTGACCGCGTCGCGCGGTGCATGCGATCGCACCGACATCCGCTTGCGCTCGACGGGATGGCGCCCGACGGGACGCTCGATCGTCAGCCGATCGCGCGCGACGATGCCCTTGACGATCGCGAGATAGATCTTTCTGACGCTGCGTTCCTTGAACTGCCGCGAAAGCGCGGTGCGCGAAAATGGCGTCCGCGCCACCACCATCACGCCCGAGGTGTCTTTGTCGAGGCGATGCACGATGCCGGGACGCAGCACGCCGTCGGGCTCGGCCATCGCGGCGAGTTCGGGAAATCGCGCCAGCAGAGCGTCAACCAGCGTGCCCGCGGGATGCCCGGGCGCGGGATGCACCGTCATGCCGGCGGGCTTGTTCACGACAATTATTTCGTCATCGGCGAAAATTACGGAAATCTCCGGCGCGTCACCTTCTTTGTAATTTGAAGGATCGTACGGCGCACCGGCGGGCGCCGCGGCGACGTCGATACTGTCTCCCGTCCGCACCCCGCTCGACGCGCGCGCGGCAGCGCCGTTGACTGTAACCAGTCCCGCCTTAATCATCCGCGCCACTTGCGAGCGCGAGTACTCCGGGGCCAGCCGCATCGAAACGAACACGTCCAGCCGCATGCGATCGTGCTCCGCGCCCGCGGTGATTGTCGTTGGCAAAATCACGAGCGTGACTTACCGCCTCGACGCACGAATCACGGCATCGAGGGCGGCGGTATCGGCGGTGCGATCGGCGGCGGCGTCGGCGGTTTGCTGGCGTCAGAAGGAGGGCAGTTCTCGCTGGTGGTCGTGGCTATCGCGACCCCGTAGGTGGTCTTCTGACATCCCGCCGCGTCGGGCCTCGAATAAAACCAGCATCCGGCCAGCGCGGTCGAGAACAGCGCGACGATTGTCATCGAGAAGATTGGTTTCATGCGATTTGCCGCCTGCGATCAGTTTCCCCCCGCGACGCGCGCGGCGCCAGCGTCGCCGGCGACGCATCTACTCGAAGCGATGCGGTAGTGGATGCGCCTTCTCGTACGCAAGGATCCGGTCCTCGTGCGCGAGCGTCAGCGCGACATCGTCGAGACCTTCGAGCAGGCACTTCTTCTGGAACGGCTCGATCTCGAAATGCGCCGTCCATCCGAAATCATCGGACACTGTCTGCTTTTCGAGATCGATCGTGAGCCGGTACGCCTCGTAGTCGCCGGTGGCGCGAAAAATATGCTCGACCTCGTCGGCCGGCAGCGTGATCGGAAGAAAACCATTCTTCAAACAGTTGTTGTGGAAGATGTCGGCGAACTCCGGCGCGATCACCGCGCGGAAACCCGCGTCATCCAGCGCCCACACCGCATGCTCGCGCGAACTTCCGCATCCGAAGTTGTTGCGCGCGACCAAAATCGACGCGCCCTGGAAGCGCGGCTTGTTCAGCGCGAAATTTTTGTTCTCGGCGCCGTCGGGATTGAGCCGCCAGTCGATGAACAGGCCCTTCTTGAGGCCGGTCCGTACCACCGCTTTCAGAAACTGCTTGGGGATGATCTGATCGGTATCGACGTTGGCGCGATCGAGCGGCGCGACCATCCCGGTGAAATTCTTGAATGCCTGCATCTGTGTCTCCTGATTAACTTCCAACAGGGACGAAGTCCCGCATCCTGTCTTTACCATTGGGTGCAGAGGTCACCCCGGCCGATTCGCCCATTCGCGCACATCGACGAAATGCCCTGCAATCGCCGCCGCCGCCGCCATCGCGGGGCTCACCAGGTGCGTGCGCCCGCCCTTGCCTTGACGCCCCTCGAAGTTGCGATTCGACGTGCTGGCGCATCGCTCGCCCGGCTGCAGCACGTCGGGATTCATCGCCAGGCACATGCTGCATCCCGATTCGCGCCACTCAAAGCCGGCTTCCGTGAAAATTCTGTCCAGCCCGAGGCTCTCCGCCTCCGCCTTGATCTCCTGCGATCCCGGCACGACCATCGCCCGCACGGTCGGCGCGACTTTGCGTCCCTTGACGATACCGGCGGCGGCCTTGAGATCGCTCAGCCGCGAGTTCGTGCACGATCCGATGAACACCCGATCGATCTTGATGTCCTCGATTCTCGTGCCCGGCCGAAGCGCCATGTAGGTGAGCGCCCGCTCGACCGTCTCGCGCTGCTGCTTGTCGGCAATCTCCGCGGGATTGGGCACGCTTCCTCCAACGTCGGTGACCATCCCGGGATTCGTGCCCCACGTCACTTGTGGCGCGAACGTCGCGGCGTCGAATACTACGCTGCGATCGAACTTCGCGCCGCCGTCGCTGCGGCATTCGAGCCATCGCGCCGCGATTTGGTCGAAGTCCTTGCCGGCCGGAATGTACCGGCGCCCGCGCAGATACTCGACCGTCGTCTTGTCCGCCGCGACCATCCCGGCTCGCGCGCCGCCTTCGATCGACATGTTGCACACCGTCATGCGCTCTTCCATCGACAGCGCCTCGATCGCCGCGCCCCGGTACTCGATCACGTGTCCGGTCGCGCCGTTGGTCTTGATCCTGCCGATGATGCCGAGGATCAAATCCTTCGCACCGACTCCCGCGCCGAGCTTTCCATCGACGCGAATTTCAAACGTCTGCGGTCGCTCTTCCCACAGGCATTGCGTCGCCAGCACGTGCTCGACCTCGCTCGTGCCGATTCCGAACGCGAGCGCCCCGAATGCGCCGTGAGTTGCAGTGTGGCTGTCGCCGCAAACGATCGTCATGCCCGGCTGCGTAAGGCCGAGCTCCGGCCCGATGACGTGCACGATCCCCTGCTCGCGCGAGCCGATATCGAACAGCCGCAGCCCGAACTCCGCGCAGTTGTGTCTGAGCGTCTCGATCTGCAGTTTCGAATCGGGATCGGTGATCGGCTTGCTCCGATCTGTCGTCGGCACGTTGTGATCCTGCGTGGCGTAGGTCCGATGCGGCGCGCGGACTTTGCGCCCCGAATGGCGCAGGCCCTCGAACGCCTGCGGCGACGTGACCTCGTGAACCAGGTGCAGGTCGATGTAGAGCAGCGACGGCTCATGCTGCTTTTCGCGGACCACGTGCTCTTCCCAAATTTTCTCGAACAGGGTCTTTGCGGCCATTGCGTTTCCAACTCCCGCCGCGTCGGATCTGCATCCGGCCGCGTAACAATTTCTAAATTACTAAAAGAGCGCCGTTGAAGCTCATCAGACCGCCGCCGCTCGCCGCGCACTTTTCCCGCGCGAATAACCTTCGATCCGATCGGACAGCTTGATCGCGAACGCGCTGAATGCGGCCAGCTCGTCGCGCGAAAATCCCGTCCAGATCGCCTCGATCGCCGCCTGCCGCGAGGCGCGCAGCTCGCCCAGCGTTCTGCTTCCCTTCGCCGTCAGCTTGTAGCGCCGCTTCCTGCGGTCGGCCCGCCCAATCGCGGCCGAGACCAGCCCGCTGTCGAGAAGCTGGCGCAATATTTTCGACACCGCCGCCGCCGAGCTGTCGCGGCTGCGCGCGAACATCGACGGAATAAAATGCTGGGTCGAGATTTCCTCGAGCACCCGCCACTGCTCGATCGTGATACCCGCGTCGCGCGCCAGCACCTCGCGCCGGCGCTCGAAGATTTCAGCCAGCGCGGTCATCGCTTCGATCGCGCGGAAGATGGGGTCGCGGCGTCCAACTGCTTGCATCAGGCAAGATATTAACCATAGTTAAGCAATCTTTGCAAGCGGCGCGCCACTGCCGGGAGTCAGGTCATTTGATCCGCCGCGTCGGCGCGGCGCGCTCGGCGCGCGCCAGCCCGCGCGTCACGGCCTCGTCGCCGAACTTCTTCGCCACCGAATCCAGCGCCCGATTGAGCCGGTCGCGCTTGCGATCGCGATCGTCCGCGGGCCCTGTGTCGAACAGCCCGAGCTGCGCGCTGTCCACGCGCTCCAGCTGATGCACCTGCACGCCGACGAGACGGATTTGGTCATCCCCGCCGACCTTCGACAGCAACTGCGTCGCGACGCGCGAGATTTCCGGCCCGTCATTGGTCGTGCCGTCCAGCGAGAAGCTCCGCGTGATCAGTGGATAGCGCCCGCCGCCGAGTGGACGCGCCAACTTCAGCTTCAGCGTCACCGTGCGCGCGCGCACCCCGTCGGCGCGGAGCCGGCGCGCCAGTGCGTCGCCATGCGCGATCAGAACCCGCCGGATTTCATCCGAGTCGAGCGCCAGGTCCTGCGCGAAAGTATTTTCCTCGCCGTAAGACTTGCGCTGCCAGTCGGCGATTACGGGTCGCGTGTCGTTGCCCGACGCCAGTTCATGCAGATGCGGTCCCATTGTGCCGAACAGGCTCTTCAACTCTGCCGGGTCGCGCCGCGCAAGGTCGCCGACTGTCTTGATCCCGCACTCATGCATCCGCGCGAGCGTCACCCGTCCGACCCCCCACAGCCTTTCGACCGGCAGCGGGGTCAGAAAATCGCGCAATTCTTCCAATTCCACCGCGAGCAATCCGTCGGGCTTCGACATGTCGCTCAAAATCTTCGCCGCCATCTTGGTCGGCGCCACGCCCACCGACGCGACCAGCCCGGTTTCTTCGAGCACCCGGCGCTTGAGATCGCGCGCCGCGTTCAGCGGCGGCCCGAGCAGACGCTCCGTGCCGGTCAGATCGATGAAAGCCTCGTCCAGCGAGAGCGGTTCGACGATCGGACTGAAGCTCTCGAATACGCGGCGCACCACCCGCGAGATTTCCACGTAGCGATCCATCCTGCCCGGCACAAAGACCGCCTGCGGACACAGTTTGCGCGCCTGCCCGGTCGGCATCGCGGAACGCACGCCGAATTTGCGCGCCTCGTACGACGCCGACGTCACGACCCCGCGTGCGCTGCGCCCGCCCACGATTACCGGCAGGCCGCGCAGGGCAGGATTGTCGAGCACTTCGACCGACGCGAAGAACGCGTCCATGTCCGCGTGCGCGATCACTCGCGGCCGATGCGCCGCGCCCTCGGCTCCGGGATCTCCCTCGACGCTCACGGCCGCGCCATCATCGGAGTCTTATTTCGGCGTCGAGAGTTTGGCGAAGATCGTATCCGCGGCAGCCTCGCCGCTGCGCACGCAATCGGGACTCCCCACGCCGCGATAAGCCGCGCCCGCGATTGCGAAGGCGGGAATTGGAGCGACGAGGCGCTCGATCTCGGCGACCCGCGCCAGATGCCCGACGTCGTACTGCGGCATCGCATCGGGCCATCGCCTGACTACAGTGATTCCCGGCGCCGCGGTCACGCCGAGCAGTGCGCGAAACTCGTCACGCACTGCGGCGATCATCTCGTCGTCGCCAAGGTTCATCATTTCGCGATGCAGCTCGCCGCCGATGAACGCGCGCGCCAGGATTGCGCCCGCAGGTGCGCGTCCCTCGAACTTGAAGCTCGAAAAGCTGGCCGCGATTATGCGCCGATGCTCGATTGCCGGCACCACGAAGCCGAATGCGCGCGGAGGACCCTCGAAGTCGCTCTCGCGAAACGTCAGGTTGACCGTCGCTGCCGATGCGTAACTGATCCCACCGAGCAACTTCGCAGCCGCGGGCTCAAGCGGCGACACGATGCGCGCGGCCGCGTACGCCGGCGCGGCGCAGATTACCGCGTCGGCGTCGATCGAGCCGCCACCGGCCAAAGCGAGCCGCCATCCGTCCGCCGTTGGCGACATCGCGATAACTTCCGCTCCCGTGCGAATCGACCCGCCCAGCCGCGCCGCGATCGTCTCGGGCAGCGTCGCCATCCCATTCCTGAAGCTCTGGAACAGGCTCCATCGCGCGCCGCTCACCTCCGGACCCTTCGACGCCCGCGCCCGCTCTGCCGCGCGCATTCCCTTGAACAGGCTGCCATGGCGCCGCTCCATCTCGACAAAGCGTGGTATCGTCGCCGTGGTGCTGAGCCGTTTCGGATCCGCGGTGTAGATACCGCCCGCGAGCGCCTGCGCAACGCGATCGAGCACCTCGCGCCCCAGTCGCCGCGTCACGAATGACTCCAGACTCTCGTCGTCGCCGCTGGTTCGCGCCGCGATGAATGGTTCCAGGGCCATCCGTAATTTTCCGAGCGGCGAGAAAAGCGGACTTAGAAAAACCGGCCCGAAATGCGCCGTCGCGAGCATCATAAATCCCGCCGGGACCTCGACCAGCCGCCCCGCGCGCACCACGAACGTCTTGCCGTAGATCTCGCGAGTCGGAATCAGTTCCGCGCCGAGACCAAGCCGTCGCGCGAGCTCGGCGGCCGATGTTTTTTCCGACAAAAATGAATCGGCGCCGGTCTCGATTACGAATCCGTCGCGGCGAATCGTCTCGAGCGCTCCGCCGCATCTCGCGCCGCGTTCCAGCAATTCCACTTCAAGCGGAAATTCGCGCGTCGCCGCGAGCTCGCGAAGCCGATACGCGGCGGCGAGACCGGTGATTCCCCCGCCTATTACCGCAACCCGTTTGATATGCGTGCCGGAGTCCGTTTGAGCTTCTCCCTCGTTCGATCCGTCAGCCGCGCGCGTACGGCGCGATTATCGAAGCCATCATCTCGATAAACAACGGATGGTCCCCGACGGTCGGCGCGCGCTCCATCCTGATTCCCGCCTCGCGTGCGATTTGCGCCGCCTCGATATCGAGATCGTACAGCACTTCGACGTGATCGCACAAAAAACCGATCGGCACGACCACCGCTGCCTTCGCGTCCAGGCTCCGAAGCGTATCCTTGATGTCGGGTTCGAGCCACGCCTCGCGCGGACTCCCGCTGCGGCTTTGATACGCGAATTGCCATGTGCCGATCCCAAGCTCTGCCGCGATCATCCGCGCCGACTGCGTAAGCTGCCCGACGTACGGCCCGGCCTGCGCCATCGCGAGCGGAATACTGTGCGCGGTGAAGATCAGCCGCGCGCGCGATCGCTCTTGCTCGTCCAGTCGCGTGTACGCCTCGCGCGTGCGCGACGCCACCGCCGCGATGAACAGCGGATGGTCGTGCCACGGCTGGGGATATACGAACTGGGGCGCCGCTTCGCTCAACGCAGCGCACGCGTCGTTGACGGTTGCCTGGTATCGCTCGAAGCTGGCTTCGCTGCGATGCGCCGCCATGATGAAGCCGAGCACGCGCCGCGATCCACCGTCAGCGAGCGCGCGGACCGAGTCGGCAACATACGGTTCCCAGTTGCGCATCCCGACCGCGACCGGCACGCACGCGCCTTTTTTCGCAAGCTGCTCGCGTAGCGCAGCCGCCTGCCGCATCGTGAGATCGTTGTACGGCGAGCGCCCGCCGAGAAGATCGTAGTGACGCACCACCTCCTCGTAGCGCTCGCGCGGGATTGGCCGCCCGCGCAGCATGCCATCGAGAAACGGCCGCACCTGGTCGGCGCGCGTCGGTCCGCCGAATCCAATCATCAACACCGCGTCGCACCTTGCCTTCGCGGTCATAGCGTCAGCGCGCGCTCATCTCGTGAACCGCATCGACGAGCGCGATTACGTGATCGACCGGCGTATCCGGAAGTATTCCGTGGCCGAGATTGAAGATATGTCCGGGGCGTCCGCCGGCCTGATCGAGAATCGCGCGGGCGCGTGTGCGGATTTCGGAAACGTCCGCGAACAGCGCGATCGGATCGAGATTGCCCTGTACCGCCACGCTGTAATTGAGCCGCGCCCACGCGTCGGCGAGACTGACGCGCCAATCGAGACCTAAAACGTCGCCGCCCGCCTCGCGCATCAACTCGAGCAGGTTTCCGGTCACGGTTCCGAAATGGATCACGGGCACGTCGGCGGGAATCGCCGCGATCACCGAGGCGGTATGCGGCAGCACGAAGCGCCGATAGTCGTCCGGGCCAAGGCTGCCGACCCAGCTGTCGAAAATCTGGACGATGTCGGCGCCCGCCGCGATTTGCATCTTCAGATAATCCGCCGTCGTGCGCGCCAGCCGCTCCATCAGGCGATGCCACGTTTCGGGCTGCATGTACATGAAAGTTTTGGTCGCCTGGTATTGGCGCGACGAGCCGCCTTCGATCAGGTACGACGCGAGCGTGAACGGCGCCCCGGCAAATCCGATCAGCGGAGTCGTCGCGCCGATCGCGCGATGGACCAGCTTGATCGCGTCGCCAACGAAGCCGAGCGCCGCCACATCGACGGCCGGAAGCCGTTCGAGGTCGGCCTCGGTGCGAATCGGGCGATCGATCACCGGCCCGTCGCCTTTTTCGAAATGCAGCCCGACTTCCATCGGGATCAGAGGCAGCAGGATATCGGCGAAAATGATCGCCGCATCCACCTTGAGCCGCTCGACCGCCGTGACGGTGACTTCGGCGGCCAACTCGGGCCGCCTGCACATCTCGAGAAAATCATGACGCTCGCGAACGCGCCGATACTCCGGCATATAGCGGCCCGCCTGGCGCATCAGCCAGATAGGAGTGTAGGGGGCAGCTTCGCGCCGGCACGCCTTGAGCATCGGATGGTCGGCGAGGGGAGACCGCGGCGCGTTGGAAATCGCCCTGCGCCGCGGATTTGGCGCCGCACCCGCTTCAATTCGATGCGTGTCAGCGCGGTTCGCGATGAGAATTGAAGCCGCTTGCGCCGCCGCCGCTTTAACCAGATGGCCGAGCTTCGAATGCTCCGGCTCGAAGTCCACGCGGAGCCCGTAGGCGCGAATCTGCTCCGAGCATACCGGCCCGATCGAGCCAACCGCCATGCGCGCGAATCCGCGCTTGACGCCGTCGCCGATTCCCTCGGCCTCCGCGAGCTGAATGACGTTTGTGACCTGGTTCGAGCTGGTGAAGATAGCCACGTCCGCCGCGCCCGCCGCAATCGCGTTCAACGCCGCCCGTAGCGGCGCGCGATCGGCCGGCAGCGTCCATCTATAGACCGGAACAATCGTGACCCGGGCGCCGCGCGCCTCGAGCCCCGCGGTCAGCTCGTGATTGGAAACTCCGTATTCCTGGATCGCGACGCGCTTGCCCTTGAGCTCGATCTTTGACGCAAGCGTGCTCAGCACTTCGCGCCAGGTATTCGGTTCCGGCGCGACTATCGAGGGTTCGACCCCAAGATCGCGCATCGCGCGAATCGCTTTCGGGCCGCGCGCCACGGTTGTGATTGCGGCCAGGGCAGCCGCTATCGACGCCCGCTGATGGCGCGTTTCCATCGCCTGGAACAGCGCGCGCGTGCCGACGCCGGTCATAAAAATGACCACCTCGAATTCGTTTTCGCCGGCCAGCAGGCGATCGGCGAAATCCAGCGCCGCGTGATTGTCCTCGAGCGGCACCTCGCGCATCGCCGGCGCGACTATCGCGACGCCGCCGCGCCGCTCGATCATCGTCGCGACTTCCGCCGCCATGCGGCTCTCGAACGCGACGACGCGAAGTCCGCCGAAGCCGGGCGTGATGTCTGAGGGATTCGATTCTGTCTCTGGGTTCATCTGAAGCTGGGGGTGTCTCAGGAATTGGATTCGGTCTCTGGGTTCATGGCGAGCAACAAAAAGCCGTATGGTTAATCTTGCCGCGTGCACGATAGCCACGTCCACTCCCCCGCCGCCTGCCTTTGCGGTTTGCGGGGCGCGCAGGACGGGCGGGAGAAACCGCATTGCCCGTTTTGCGATCGGTGTGTTACCTGTCGCTCGTGGAAGAGGAATCAAACGTCACGCGGAGAATCGAGATGACTATGGCAATGCGTATTGGAACGTGGCGGTTGGTCCTGTCAACGATAGTCGCATTCGCCGGAGTCGCGTGGATCTCACCGCCGGCGCGCGCGCAGAATCCGCTTGCGCCGGTTGCGGTGAGCGTGGCTGAAAGCGCACCAGTCCCCGCCTCGCAGATTCCCAAGGAAATTACCAACGCGATCAACTCGCCCGATCGGCCAGCCGCGGACAAGGCGCTCGACGCAGGACGCAGGCCCGATCAGATCATGGCGTTTTATGGAATCAAGCCCGGGATGAAGATTGCCGATATATTCGCGGGCGGCGGGTACATGACCGAGCTGTATGCGCGAATCGTCGGATCGACCGGTACGGTTTACTCGCAGAACGGTCCGTTCCCTGAGCAGTTCAAGAAAATCGAAGATACATGGAACGAACGGCTGAAAGAGCCGGCGCTCAAGAGCGTCGTCAAGGTCAGCAAACCCTTCGATGCGCCCGACCTGCTGCCAGTGCCGCCGGAGTCGCTCGACGCAGTGATCATCCATCTCAACTACCACGACATGGTCGGCTTCAAGCTCAATCGCGAGAACGTGAACGCGGCGGTGTTCAGGGCGCTCAAGCCAGGCGGGATTTACGGGATCGTCGATCACAGCGCGCAGCCGGGCGCCAACAATACGGTGACCACCACGCTCCACCGAATCGACGAGAATTTTCTAATCAAGGATGTGGAGAAGGCGGGCTTCAGGCTGTCCGGAGCGTCGAGCGCACTGCGCCACCCTGAAGACGATCGCACCTGGATTGTGTTCAAGCATCGCGGTCAGACCGATCGCTTCATGCTCAAGTTCACGAAAACGCCGGCAATCGCGGCGGGCGAAAAAATCCGCTAGCGCGCGGCGGACAGTCGTCGCCGCGGGAACCGCGGGCTCTGCTAGTACGGGCTTTCCTAATGCAACTTAATTCCCGCTTTTTGCCCCGGCTGCTCGTATGGTAGTATTCTGATTCAAAGGCTTCGCGCAATCATGGTCAAACCATCGCTCCGTCAGTCGTGCCTGCTCGCGTGCTTCGCGATTGCTGCCGGACTATTCTCCGCTGCGCCTTCTGCGCTATCCGCCGGGCAGCCAGCGCGCCCGCCGCGCCCGGTTACCCTGCATGTCAACCTGCAGAATACTGGCCAGACGGTTGCGCTTTCGGTCGGGCAGCAACTAGTCGTGACGCTTTCAATGCGGCCCTACGATGACAATTACTGGTATGTGTCTCACAATTCTGGCGGGGTCCTGAAATTGATAGGGGGGCCTGACGAGCGACGCCCGCGAAATTGGACACCTTGGATGTACAGCTCGCAGGTGTTCTACTTCCGGCGGGAATCCCCGGGGACCGCACATTTGGTGCTGGAACAGAGTTATTTTTCGAGGCCGATGGTGCTCAAGGTGGTCGATCGGTAACTGCACGGCCGAGCGATTGCGAGCTGAGGCCATCGAATCGTACGTGCCCGATCAATGGCATCATCATGCGGCGAAGCTCAAGAAGTGGCGCGAGACGTTCGCAAGCGAGTGCGTGCTAGCCGGCTTCTACGACGACCTCGAGGCGGGCGCGCAAAAGTACCTCGATCCGATATGCGACTTTAGCGCAATAGTGCGGTTCCTTGTTCCGCGGCTACTTCTCGGAGCGAATCCTGTTCATCGCCCGCGCCGGCCGGCTCCATCTGGTTGATTCCTGGAAGTATCAACCCGGCGCCACCTACGAGCAGTCGCTCTATGGCAGCGGTGTTCAACTCGGTGCGCGAGCGCTTCGATCACGAGATCCAGGTGGGCATCGTCGTGCTTCATCGCGCGGCTGGAGCGCCGGTAGTCGCTGAGCAGCTTGGAGCAGCCCAGCCCTCGGCGCTGTGGAGGTTGCCGAGGCTGAGAGTGCTCGTTGACAATCTCGGCAAGTTGCTGCGAGTCTAAAGCAGGATTCAAAATGGGAATTCCAGGCAAAAGGAGTGGCTCACCAAAGCCTGCGAAATGTTATGGTTGGGGGCAGGCAAAGGACGCTACCGCCGATTACCTCAAATTAGTCCCGGAACTCGGCCTGGACAGGAAGCTCTGGCTGTGGGCGGAGAACTATGCCCGGTATCACGCCGGCCGGGCTTTATGGGACGTCGATTTCTTAACCCGCAACTATGAATTTTCAAGGTGCCTGAATATCGGGGGCGCACCCTTCGTTTTTGAATACCTCATGAAGAAGGCGCACCCGGAAATGGAAGTCGTGAGCGTGGATTTGCATCCGAACCGATTTCGCCACGTAGAGCGAGTACTCGGGATAAAGGTCGCGCAGCTTGATGTGGAGCGGCCGTGCCCCGCCGCGGCGAAGATGGTCGGACAATTCCAGTGCGTAGTGTTCTGCGAGATCTTCGAACATCTTCGCATTGATCTTCTAAAAACGATGTCGTTCATCAGGAGCCTCTTGGACGAGGATGGATTTATGTATTTGACGATGCCGAATGGGATCGGCATCGATGCGTTGCGCAGGATTATACGGCACGGCCGCACAGGCCCCGATCCGATAACAGAGTGGTCCAAGCTGGATAATCTGGGGCACATGGGGCATGTCCGGGAATATTCGTACACCGAGCTTCGGGATGTTCTAGAGCACTGCGGCTTCCAGGTTCAACGATATCTGTATCGGGTAAGATTTAGTTCTTCAAGGCGCCGGGATTGGCCCCTGCGCGTGCTCACACGTCTCAGGCCGAAGCTGGGAAATGAAATAGTTGTTGTTGCTCGCTTGGCCAAGACGAACCAGTCACGCTACATGAGAAACGAAGAGGCGCAGCGCTGAATCGCGAATTTAGGCCATTGCACCTTAAGCGCCGCGCTCAGCCCCAGATTGCCATCAATGACCGCCAGCACCGGAGCGCCGAGATTACGGGTGGCCAGCGCGCGCACCGCCTCGAGCCAGGCTTGCTCACTCTCGGCCCCGGGCAGCAGCAAATCGCGCACCACGCGATGGCCGTTGGTGCACACGCCCAGCGTGTGTGCGCGGAGGTCGTGCTGGCGCTGCGCCAACGTGGCAAGGGCTATAGCACCCAATGGTCGACACCGCACGCTGGCCGCGCTACTCTCCACACGGTCCGCATCGTGCGAATTGCGTCCGTAACATCGCAGTGAATGACAGTTTTGGTACAGAAGGTCCGGTCGATTAGGAAGTCTAGCCTTTCATTCGCAGGTACCGCTGTTTCCCGATGGCCGCATACAAAAGGGAAACACGGGAAAATCCCAAAATGCCCCATGAAGCGGTAGGCCAAGCGGCACCATCGGCTGAGGCGGCGCCAAAGATGAACGCCGCGGACGCAAGCGATCACAGCGCGGAGACCCCTCAAGAACTCGGAGGGGCTGTACTCAAGACCTTTTTCACCGGTCTTTCTTGGACCACCGCGGCGCGCGGACTCAGCTCAATTGGTGCCGCTCTGCGGTACGTCGTCTTCGCGCGATTGCTCAAACCGTTCGACTTCGGCGTGATCGCCAGTGCGACATTGATCTTTGCAGCAATCAATGCCGCTACCGATCCGCGCATAGGATCGGCGCTCGTCCAGCAAGAAGATGAGATCGACCCCTATCTTGACACTTTATTCACGACCTCCGTCGTCCGAGGCCTGATTATTGGATTGATACTGGTTGTGTTCTCGCGTCCGCTGGGCGCCTTCTTCCATCTGGGCGACGCTTACACGGTTTTCTGGGCTATAGCCGCGCTTCCAATCCTGCAATCGATTCAGAGTCCGCGCCTAATATCTCTATACCGGCGTCTCGACTTCCATTTTATGACCATCTTGAACGTTTCGGAGGTTGTGGCGAGCCTAATATTCGGTCTTATGGCTGTGCTCTACTGGCGGGACTGGCGCGGTATCGTATTCTCGATGTTCATGGGCGGCGCAGTGCGGGTCGTTTTGACTTACTGGCTGTTTCCTCATTGGCCGCGGCTGGGTTTCAGCATGGCTCGCGCGAAAACCATGCTTTCGTTCGGATTGTGGGCCAGCTTTAGCGCGCTATGCGATTTCATTTCAAAGCAACTCGACAATCTGGTCGTAGGCCACCTGCTCGGCCCCAGCGCGCTCGGCAACTACCAAATAGCCTTTCGCGCAGGTGAGATGCCGGTCGCGGAATTTACGACGGCCGCTTCCGTGGTGACGTTTCCGATGGTGGCGCGATTGCGCAGGGATCGCCACGCGAGAGCGCGCCTGTTCTGGTCGGTGAACGCGGTTGTGGCCGTGGTCGGGCTGGCGTACGTCGCATTCATTTTCGCCTTTGGCGCGAAGACCGTTCTCCGGTTATTCGGACCAGCCTGGGTTGATGCGGTTACTCCGCTCAAGGTTCTGTGCATTTACGGCCTCCTTCAGGGCTTCCTAGTGATCGGGCGAACCTTTCTCTACGGTCTGGGAAAACCGGAACGAACCGCCATTATGTCGGCTGCCCGCGCAGGGGTTCTAGCCATCGTGATCTATCCATTCACAGCATGGCACGGGCCCACCGGCGCCGCGGCCGCAGGCGTCCTATCGATTTTGGTCTCACTGCCGATAATGGGCTACCTGCTGCAGCAAACGGATTAGGCAGGTGAGATGAGGTCCTCCAGCACGGCGACGGCGCCATCCACGCAATCCGGACGGGTGCAGGCGAGTCACGTTATCTCGAATTTATGCGATCCACGACGCGCGAGAGCGCCCTCGATATAAGGTTTTCGCGGCTCGGAACAGTGAAATAGGTAGACACACACCGAGCGCCCTAAAGAGCAGTTCGACGTTGCCGGTCTTTGCAAAGCCGATGAGACAAGTGTTTATAGCCGGAAGTCGCTTTCCTCGTTTGAGGTATTCCCAGCTCATCCCCTTCGCTATCTGTGTTATGCCGGTTGAAATTGCAGCGAGTGCCTCGGTGTCTTGAGACGAGATGAGCGACCGTTGGCTACTTAGGAGTTCGCACGCGACCGTGAAATTTCGCTTGATCTCCTTCAACTGCGCCGAATCAGGTGTGGTTCTTCTCACACCAAGGGGACGGTCCAAGTAAGCCAGACGGTTCTGTTTTGCAAACCGAAGCAGAAATTCCCAGTCCTCGCCCCATACCCAACTGTTGAAGCCACCGCTTGTTTTGAAAGCGAGCTTGTCAACGATCAGTGCTGTGGGCTTGATTGGAACTTCTTGGAGTAGCAATAGGTGTAGTTCGCGATCTGGTATGAGTGTGCCTTCGGGGTAGCTTCCGCCCGCAAGCCATGCCAGCATCCGGGCCGAATGAGCGCGCACGAACGAAGGCCTGACCTCATCGCCACTGCGCCACTCAAGATCATGAAATATTCCCCCGACTTCTGGATGGTTGCTGAGAAAGGTGAGGCAGGACGAGAGTTTGTCGGGTGTCCAAAGGTCATCTGAGTCGAGAAATGAAACGTACTGAGACGTGGCCTCCGCGACGCCACGATTTCTTGCCATCCCTGGGCCCGCATTTGCTTGCTGGATGTAACGGATCCGCGAGTCCGAGAAACCACGAACTATTTCAGCGGTGCCATCGGTTGACCCATCGTCGACGATAACGAGTTCGAAATCCCCCATCGTCTGGGCAAGCACGCTCTCTATCGCCTGGCTTAGAATGTGGGCGCGATTGTAGGTCGGAATTATAACCGTGACCTTGGACATTTGGTCGTCCCCCCTACCTTAGAACAGAATAGGCCGCGCGGGGCAAGGCCCGAACGCGGTCCCTCGAATCTTAGGGAAGCCGGCACTGAGGGCAATTCGGTGCTGTCCAGTTTTGGACAGTATCGGCAATTCCATGTCGCACCTTATCTCAACTTTCAACCGCTCTTGAAGCAGCGGAGAACCTCGACCAGCTCGCTCGTCAAGTGAAATGTGTCATCGGCGTGAAGAGCGTGCGTTGTTACGCGACAGAATGTCCCGCCTTGGAGCATCAGTGAGTATCCAGTGAGTATCGACGGATGACAAACCTCCAGTGGCAGAGAAGTTGCTCTATGAGTGATGGCGAAGTGCACATCGACTCAAGCGGGGGCAACGATCATGTCGCATCGATACTATTACTGTACATCAGTAGCTACTGCATCATTAGCTACTATATCATTAGCTAAATGTTCTGTGTTGGTACTAATATTGTATACTCTTTCACTGATATGCGGATCTCCCGCCTTTGCCCAAACAATTGTCGACGGCGGCTTGACCGCTCCAGAAGTGGGCTGGTCGTTGAGTTCCAATCTGCTGGTTAACGGCGATTTCTCGCAAGGAAAGGCGGGGTGGATATTTGGGAGCCCCTGCTTCGGCATCGATCCGACCACGCTAGCACCCAACGGCGCCGCTAGCCTGGAGTTCAAGTCCGCAACCTCCTGCGGCGATCCGGTCGCAATGAACTCGCTCAAGGTTAGCGGCGGACAGGCGTACACGCTCAGCGGCCAGATCATGACGGAAGAGTTTGCGGGCACGGAGTCAACCGGCCCGATGTTCGATCTATTCGAGGTTGTCCGTTCTCCTATCATCAGCGGCACCACCAACTGGACCAGCGCGACTCTGCAGCATCTGGTCGTCGCCTCAGGGGTGACCTCGTCTGTTCGCGCGCAGGTCTACGGCTCAAAGCCGACCGGGAACGCATGGTTTGCAAACATGTCGCTGCAGCAGGAGATGCCGCCGGGGCTACAGATGTTCCTGCTATACCCGAACTACCGCGGACTGATGTTTTCGGATCAAAGCCAGGTCGCAAGCATGGACCTGATCGTCACTCCGCCGGCGGGGACGTCGCTGGAGAGCCTTCGCGTCGAAATCGTCGCGGTCAACGCGGGGGGCAATACGGTTGCCAGTCAGACCTTCACTCCCGAGTCGACTGAGTTCACCGGCACCCTCGACATGACATCCTTGCCACTTGGGACCTACCAGGTTGCGGGAATGCTCGAGGACTCCAGCGGCAACGTGCTGATGGCGCAGAGCCCCTACTCGATCGTGAAGCTCGATGCATCGGTGCGCTCGGGCATGAAGGCGTGGATCGACCCGGCCAACCTCGCGCATTTCATCGATGGCAATCCTCACTTCGTGCTCGGAATCTACGACACGACCGGGTGGTCGTGCGGCACGGCTGACTATGTGAAGGAGCTTGCCGGGATCGCGCAGGCGCCGATCAACATGATTATCAACTACTTTCTTGCCGATGCGCCGACGTGCGCGATTACCGCCTACACCACTGCAACGCAGGAATTCGGGATGACGTTTCTGCCAACCGTGGGCAACTTCTATTCGAACAACGGGGATTTTCCGACCACTCTCGCCAAAGAGTTTGGAACCGACGATCAGGATCAGCTGATTTCCGATTACGCCTCCGCGTTGTCGTCCGACCCTGGGGTGGTGGGATATTACGTTCAGGACGAGCCGCCGATCAGCCTGCAGCCGGAAACGTTCCACCAGTATTCGCTGATCAAGGCGAACGATCCCTCGGGCTTCAACCTGGCGGTGCTCGCCCTCCCGCCCGATCTCCCGTTCTGGAAGGACACGGTGGATGTCTTGGGTGTTGACCCCTATCCGATCACCGCGGCCAGCGGAAACGATCTCGCCGGAGTTGCGAAATGGACTCGCGCGGCGTTTCAGGCCGGACGCGGCTCGCGCCCGGTGTGGACCGTCATCCAGTTCTTCCAGACGTTCTTGGAATCCGCATGGCCGACCCAGCAGCAGCTGCACGACATGAGCTGGATGGCGATCGTGGAGGGCGCGACCGGCCTCTTTTACTGGTCATACGGCGAGCGCGGACTCGGCTGGGTGAGCGATCCGGTCGAGCACGCGGCGCTTTACCAGGAACTGATCAACGTGACCACCGAGATCAAATCGTTGGAGCCGGTGTTGCTCAGCCCCGACGCCGCAGTGATCACCGCGAACTCCGCGCAGGGCACCGTGTTCACCAAGACGAAGGTCGGGGCCAATGGAACCCGCTACCTGTTCTCGTACAACTACACCGCGTCTCCTGTCACCGCCGAGTTCACGCTTGCGCAGCCGGCGGCCAGCATTCTCGACTACGACACCGGAGTCAGCAGTGCGCCGGACACCAGCACAACCTTCTCCGACGCATTCCAGCCCTACCAGGCGCACATCCTTCTCATCAGCGATTCCACCCTGTCCCCGACGCCAACCCCGACTGCGACTGCGACCGCGACGGCAACCATCACGCCAACCAAGACGGCAACGGCAACGAAGACTGCAACGGCAACGAAGACGGCCACACCAACCGCAACGCCGACCCCCAACGGCAGCGCCGCGCCGGCAACGCTTTCGTTCGGCTCCGAAGTCGCCGGACAGACCTCGGCGACCATGACCGTCACGGTGACGAACAAGAGCCAGGCGCCATTGGTCATCTCCAGCGTGACCCCGTCAAGCGCTGACGGCTCTGCAACCGCCGAGTTCAACGTTACTGGCGGCGGGTCGTGCGGCTCAACGGGTTACCCGTACACCGTGGGGCCGTCGCCGGACACTTGCACAATCACCGTCAGCTTCACGCCGAGCGCGATAAGTGCGGCCAATGGCCGCACCGGAGCGCTGACGATCATCGATGATGCCCCGGCGGGCATGCAGACCATCAGCATGCAGGGGACCGGCACGGCCGATGTGACTACTTCACCCGCTAGCGTGACGATCACGAACGAGGACTTCGGCAAAACGGTCACGCAGTACGTGACGATCACCAACAAGCAGTCGCAGCCCGTCACGCTGACCCCGAGCATCACGCAAAGCGCGACCGGCTTCGCTCTGGCTGGCGGCGGTACCTGTGTTGGCTCGCCGCCGGTCGTGCCGGCGGCCGGGAATACGGGCGACCCGTGCACGATTGCCTACACCTACTCGCCGAGCGCTTTGACGCCGCCAAGCGAGTCCGGCACTTTGACGATCACCACCAGCCCCGACTTGGCGCCGTCTCCGTACCACACCGTTACGCTCTCGGCCACTACTGTGCCCGACACGGTGGGCGCCACCGCCGCGGTGGGCACGGCGGTGGTGGGGTCGCCAGTGACGGCGAATGTCCTGGAGGTGGCCGACCTGGCATCTCCGACGTTCGGGATCGGGGCCTTGGGCGTCCGCATTGGCAGCACGGCCAACCCCGCGCCGTACAGTGGCGGGAGCAACAATAACGCGGCCGATTTCTCCGTCAGCTCGACTCCGGGGACCTGCCCGGTTGGGGCGGCGGCGAATGTGACCTGCTACCCGGTGACATTCACGGCGACCGAGGGCACCCTGAGCAGCCACGTGACGGAGAGCGCCTGCGTCAACGTAACCGTCGCGAGCGATCCGGGGACCTACGCCAACGCTTGCGCCGGCGGCACGAACGCGCCGGGCGTCCATACCATCAGGCTGACGGGGGTCGGAGAGTAGCCGGCTGAGACCGCGCAGCCATCGCAACAGGAGCAAACGCCCTGTCCGGCAATCGTGACCGCACAGGGCGTCTAGTCAAAGGCGATTTCGGGACTCGTACCGAGCCGCGCGGCGCGCGGTAATTCGCGGGCGCGGCGCTACTAACCCGACGCCCAACCCGTCATAATGCCCAATGGAAATCCCGCGATGACCTACCTGGCAGCCGCAATCCAGATGACCGCCGGACCAGACAAGGCGGCAAACCTGGAACGCGCGGAACGGTTCGTCCGCGTCGGCGCCGCTCGCGGTGCAGACCTCGTCGCGTTGCCCGAGGTCTTCAATTGGCGCGGCAAGCGTAACGAGCAGGCGGCTGCGGCAGAAACGCTCGACGGTCAATCGCTCACGCTGATGTCGCGCCTGGCGCGCGAGCTGCGAATCCACCTCGTCGCGGGATCGATCACCGAACAGGCCGCCGGCGAGTCGCGATGCTACAACACGTCCGCGATCCTCGGCCCCGACGGCGGCCGAATCGCCGTGTATCGCAAGATTCACCTCTTCGACATCGATCTTCCCGGCCGCGTGACGGTGCGCGAATCGGATTCCAAACTCGGCGGCGCGCAGCTCGTCTCCGCTCGAACTCCTCTTGGCGCGATTGGACTCAGCATCTGTTACGATCTCCGCTTCCCGGAACTCTATCGCCGGCTGACTTTTGCCGGCGCGCAAGTTATCGCCGTGCCGAGCGCGTTCACGTTCCCCACCGGCGAGGCGCATTGGGAGCCGCTGCTCCGCGCCCGCGCGATCGAGAACCAGGCGTACGTGATCGCGCCCGCGCAGTTCGGTCCCAACATTTACGGCTACAGCGACTACGGCAATTCAATGATCGTCGATCCATGGGGACGCGTGATTGCTCGCGCGGCGGATCAGGAAGGCGTCGTGGTGGCGCCTATCGACCTCGAGTATCAGGACCGCGTGCGGCGCGAACTGCCGGCGTTGGAACACGCGCGCATCCGGGCCGATCGCGACTGAAGCTATACGTCGGGGGATCGCATGAACAGACAGAGGCTCGGTTTTCTAATTGTCACGCTCGCTCTTTCAATCAACGCACCTGCATTCGCGCACGATATGGCCGAGATGGAAGAAATGGACGGCCACGACATGGCGCCCAACGCGATGGGCGGTCAGATGGGCATGAATGCGCACATGGTGATGACATCTTCGCGTCCGCAAACGCCCAATGACATCGAACGCGCGCATGACCTGATCGGCACGCTTCGCCGCGCGCTCACCAAGTATCACGATTCCAGAGTGGCGCTATCGCAGGGCTATCAGATCTTTCTGCCGACGGTTCCGCAGGAGGTTTACCATTTTACCGACTACGGCGCCGCATCACAGGAATACAGCGGCCATTTCGATCCAACCCGTCCCGGCTCGCTGCTTTACGTGAAAAATCCGAGCGGTGATTACGTTTTGGTCGGCGCGATGTATAGCGCGCCCGCCGACTACACGCCCGATCAACTCGACGCGTTGGTTCCGCTCAGCGTGGCGCATTGGCACGCTCACACCAACATCTGTCTGCCCAACGGAATCACGCTCGACGACGTCTTGCGCGGCGACATCGGCGCGACGCATCTCGACATGCCGGGCATGATGCCGGCGGCGTCAAGTCGGTCCGCACCCGCAATCAACCGCCGCCTGGGTTTCCTGGCCGACGGACGCTTCGGGTTCACCGGCAAAATCGCTGACGCCGCCGAGTGTGAAGCCGCGGGCGGTCATTTCCTCAAACAGGCGTTCGGCTGGATGGTCCACGTCTATCCGTTCAACGGCGACGACTTGAAAGTTGCATTCGGCATGAGCGTGCCGAAGCCTCCCGCCAACTGAGCTACCCTGACCGCGAGCTTTCCTTCTGTGGCGCGGGTCTCCGCCGCCGGCCAGATTCGCCTTGACGCCGCGCGCTGGGCGGGTTAAGCAGGCTTCGCGTCGGTGATCTGACGAACTGGGACGGGTAAACTGGGGAATTGTGGCGACAGATAAAATTTCGGTTCAATAGCTGATTAAAACCGCATTGAACTGCGGGCTGCGTGACTCGCCGCGCTATCGCAGCTACTATCTCAGACGCCCAAGGGCTTGCGCTTGAAGGATTTTTGTCATGGCTGATGGACCGCTGATTGGTTTTCGCGTTCTTGACCTGACCGCCGTCATTTCGGGGCCGTTCTGTACGCAGCTGCTCGGCGACCTTGGCGCCGACGTGATCAAAATCGAACCGCCCGACGGCGACTCGATGCGCCGGGGCGTCGGCCCACAGCGCGGCGGCCTCACCGCGGCGTTCCTGAACTTCAACCGCAACAAGCGCAGCATCGTGATCGACATCAAGAAGGAGCACGGCCGCGACCTGGTGCGCCGGCTCGCGGTTAAGGCCGACGCTCTCGTCGAGAACAATCGCCCCGGTGTCGTCGAGCGCCTCGGAATCGGCTACGCCGACATTCGTCGCGCCAATCCCAAGGTCGTCTATTGCTCGATCTGCGGCTTTCCGCCCAAGGGCCGCCTGGCGAATTTTCCCGCCTACGATCCCGTCATCCAAGGCTACTCTGGCATGGCCTACCTCCAGGGCGTCAAAACCGGCCAGCCAACCGCCGTCAAGATGGCGCTGGCGGACAAAGTGAGCGGGATGACTGCGGCGCTGTCCGTAGTTAGCGCGTTGCACGCCGCGCGCGCCCGTGGCGTCGGCCAGTACATCAAGGTCCCGATGCTCGAGGCGATGATGGCCTTCACGGCCAACGATTCGATCTACGGCTACACGCTGCTGCCCGAGGACGAGTTCAAGCACCTTGCGCCCAAGAGCACTTCGCTCGATCCTTTCAAAACGAAAGACGGATGGCTCACGATCGCGCCCTTCACCGAGGCGCAGTCAAAGCGGCTGGCCGAGGCGGTTGGGCATCCCGAATTCTGGCCTGAGACCTCGGATCGCGCCGAGCGCGGGCGTAATTTCATGCGCGGCTTGGCAAAGGTCTTTCCAGAAAAAAACACCGCCGAATGGCTGCCCGTGCTCGAGAAGGCCGACATTCCATGCGGCCCGGTCCACAATTATGAAACGCTCCTGCAGGATCCGGAAATCGTCGAAAACGAGAGTTTCTCGATTTACGAGCATCCCAGCGCCGGCCGCGTGCGCACCGTGAATCCCGGTGCGCGATTTTCGGAAACGCCGATGAAGATGTGGCGCGTGCCGCCCAAACTCGGCGAACATACCGACGAGATTCTGCGCGAGGCCGGGATCGAACGTAGTCAGGTCGAGGAACTTCGCGCCGCCAAAGTGATCGTCTGACCCGCGCTTATCCGCAGCAGAGGCTGGTCCCTGCTACGCGAACATCTCCGGCTCGCGCGATCGCAGCCACACCAGCCCGCGATACATATAGTGTACGAACGACGCCGCGGTGACCGCGACCGTTGCGATTAGCAGCGCATTGAAATCTTCGGGCCAGTGGTTTCCGGCTCGCGCCAGCACGGCGATCACGCACCCCAACTGCAGAACCGTGCTCAGCTTGCCAATAAAACTCGGCCGGACCGGCACCCGCTCGCCGGTGAAGAACGAAATCATCAAGTAGCCGACGACGATTACGATGTCGCGGATCAGGACCACGCTCAGCAGGTAGCCGGGCAACTCGCCGCCGATCGTCAGAACGACGAACGCCGACACCAGCATCAACTTGTCCGCGAATGGATCGAGAAACGCCCCCAGTTCAGTGCGCCAGTCGAACCACCTCGCGAGCGTGCCGTCGAGTCCGTCGGTCACCGCGGCCGCGACAAAGACATACAGCGCCGCCGTGTAGCGTTGGCGGGTTAGAAATGTCAGGAAGATCGGAATCGAACCGATCCGGCACAGGGTCAGAAAGTTGGGCAGATTCAGCAGATTGCCGTACGAGGGCGCGGGCTGCGCGCTGTGATGCGCATGGACGCGAGTATGTGAAGGCGCTGCCATCGTTGAATCGGCTTCAACGCGCGGTCAGATTACGGCGTCCGCAGCCTTGCGCAGGCGCCCCGCGACGGGCGCGCTGACGCGGGCCCGCACCGAAACCAGGCCGTCGCGGTACTCCTCGCTTAGCACTTCTCCATCCCGTCGCGCCATTGCCACCAGGTCGCCGCGCCGGGCCGGGAACGTGACCGACACTTCCTCGCGCGAGCCGCCGAGATGGCGCCCGATAGCGTCGAGCAAATCGTCGAGACCCTCGCCCTTCAGCGCCGAGATCGAGACTGTGTCGTGCGCGCCGTTTCCATGCGGCGGGTTTTCGGCCAGGTCGGCTTTGTTCATGACGACGATACGCGGCACCGCGCCCGCGCCGATTTCCTGGAGCACTTCGTCGACAATCGTCATCCTTTCTGCCACCAGCGGCGAGCTCCCATCGACCACGTGCAGCAGCATCGTCGCGGTACGCACTTCCTCGAGCGTGGCCTTGAACGCGTCGATCAGCATATGGGGCAGGCGATGGATGAAGCCTACCGTATCGACAATCATCACGTTCATCTTGCCCGGCAGCTTCAGGCGCCGAATCGTCGGATCGAGCGTCGAGAACGGACGATCGGCGACCTCAACGCCGGCGTCGGTCAGCGCGTTCATCAGCGTGGACTTGCCCGAGTTCGTGTAACCCACCAGCGCGACGGTCGGATAGGGAACCTCGAGGCGGCGCTGGCGCTGAATCGTGCGCGTGCGTTCGACCTCACCCAGCCGCGCTTTCAGGCGGGTGAGCCGCTCGCGCAGCCGCCGCCGGTCGACCTCGAGCTGCGTTTCTCCGGGTCCGCGCGTACCCACGCCGCCGCCTCCCGCGCCGCCCCCGCGAACGCGCGAAAGATGCGACCACTGCCGCGTCAGCCGGGGCTGCAGGTAGCTGAGCTGCGCGATCTCGACTTGCAGCTTGCCCTCGAGCGTATGCGCGCGCTGCGCGAATATATCGAGAATCAGCTGGCTGCGATCGATCACGCGGATCTTGAGTTCGTTTTCTAGATTGCGCGCCTGCGCGGGGCTGAGCGCATCGTCGAAAATCGCAAGCGACGCGCCCTTCGCAAGCGCCAGCTCGCGCACTTCGGCGGCTTTGCCTTTGCCGATAAAGGTGCGCGGGTCGGGGGCTTTCAGGCGCTGGCGAACGACTCCGGCGATTTCCGCGCCGGCGCTTTCGGTCAGGGCTTTGAGTTCGTCGAGCGATTCTTCGCTGCCGATTCCCGCTTCGGTACCGAGTTCGATCCCGACCAGGATGGCGCTTTCGTGATGCTCGTGGGCGACGTCGTAGGATTTTGCCAGATTGTTATACCTCGATCGCGTAAAACTTATCATTTCAGTCTATCAGATATTCGCGATCCTCGGTACGCCCCCGCCCCGCTCGCTCGACCAGCGTGCCCGTGCTCTCATCTCAACTCGACGGCGCCGGGAGAGAAAATCTGCTCCATCTCCGCGATGAACGTATCGGTCGGCGTCACGCGATAGCTGTCGCCCAGCAGCATCACCGCCTCGCGGCCGTCCTCCAGGCTCAGATGCAGGTACGTCATCGACTTGCCGCGATACCGCGAGAGCATCGCCTTGAGCGCATCGAGGCCGCCGTTTTCGAGCCGGCTCATCGGAGCCGTGATCCGCACCTCGCGGATCGAATCGAGCAGCGCCGAATCCAGCGGCACCAGGCTTTCGAGGATTATCTGCGCGCGCTCGTCGTCAACGTCGAGCTTGCCGCGCGCGACCACCGGCTCGTCGCCCATGATAATCGCCTCGAACTTCTGATAGGTCTCCGACCATGCGATCGCCTCGACCGCGCCTTCGCGATCCTCGAGCGAAAAAGTCGCGTAACGCTTGCCCGACTTGTTGTTCTTCAGTTTCACGGCGTGGATCACGCCGGCTATCTGGACCGGGCTTCCGTCGGGCGCGGCGGACAGATCGGCGGTCGTGACTTTGCTGATTCGTGCGAGGTCGCGATCGTACTTGTCCAGCGGATGCGCCGTGATGTAGAAGCCGAGCGCTTCTTTTTCGAATTTCAGTTTCTCTCTGGCATCCCATTCGGGAATCGGCTCGCGCGCCGCCAGCTTGGGCACTTTTACTGCGCCCCCGAACAGGCCAATCTGGTTTTTCTCCGCGTCGCTTTGCGCCTTCTGCGCGAGTTTGATCGCCTGCTCCGCCTCGGCCATCAGCGCGGCGCGCACCGCGCTCACTGAATCGAACGCGCCGCACTTGATCAGCGCATCGAGCACGCGGCGGCTGATCAGTTGGGTGCCTACGCGCATGCAGAAATCCGCCATGCTCTCGAACGGACCGTTTGCCTCGCGCTCCGCGATAATCGCCTCCGCCGGCTTGCTGCCGACGCCGCGAATTGCCGCCAGGCCAAAGCGAATCGCGCCGCCCGCCACCGTGAATTTCACCCGGCTCTGATTAACGTCGGGCGGCAGGATCGCAATCTTCATGTCGCGCAGTGCCGCGATGTTCTTGTAGGTCTTGTCGACGTCGTCCATGTCGAGCGACATCAGCGCCGCCATGAACTCGTGCGGGTAGTGCGCCTTCAGGTATGCGGTCGTGTAGGTGGTCAGCGCATACGCGGCGGCGTGCGACCGGTTGAATCCATACGATGCGAACGTTTCGATCTTTTCGAAGATCGAATTGGCGAGCACGGCATTGACGCCATTTTTCTTCGCGCCCTCGATAAACCGCTCGCGCTCCTTTTCCATCACGGCATGGTTCTTTTTGCCCATCGCCGCGCGCAGGATGTCGGCCTGTTCGAGCGAGTATCCCGCCAGTGCCTGCGCCGCGCGCATCACCTGTTCCTGGTACACGATAACGCCGTAAGTATCGCGCAGCACCGGCTCCAGGAGCGGGTGATCGTACTCAACCGGCTCCTTGCCGTGCTTGCGATCCACGTAGTGCTGGACCATCGTCTTGCCGTCCTGGATCGCGTCGAGCGGACCGGGACGAAACAGCGAGCCCGCTGCGATCACGTCGTCGAAGCAGGTCGGCTTGAGCTCGGTGATAAACCGGCGCATCCCCGAGCTTTCCAGCTGGAACACGCCGACCGTGTCGCCGCGCGAGAGCATCTTGTAGGTGTCGGCGTCGTCCAGGCGCAGCCGGTTCAGGTCCGGTGGCGCCTTGCCGCCGGCCTTGATCAGCGCGAGCGTGTCGGCGATCAGCGTCAGGTTCTTGAGCGCGAGGAAGTCGAACTTGATCAGCCCGATTTCCTCGACGCCCTTCATCGAATACTGCGTGATAGCCAGCGCGGCTTCGTCGCGTTCCTTGTCCACGTACAGCGGCACCAGGTCGGTGAGCGGCTGATCGGAAATGACGACGCCCGCCGCGTGGCGCGACGCGTGGCGCAGCAGGCCTTCGAGCTTGAACGCGTAGTTGAAAAGATCGGGATGCAGTTTGCGCTCGGCCTTGAGCCGCGGCTCCATCTCAAGCGCGTCGGCGAGCGGAAAATCGCGGCCCTGCTTGGGCGCCGGATATAGCTTGACGATTTTGTCGGTCTCGGCGAACGACAGTCCGAGCACACGGCCGACGTCGCGGATCGCCTGCTTGCCCTTGATCGTTCCAAACGTGATTATCTGCGCGACGTGATCGTCGCCGTACTTCTTGCGCACGTAATCGAGCACCTCGTCGCGCCGCTCGAAGCAAAAGTCCACGTCGATGTCGGGCATCGACTTACGCCCCGGATTCAGCCATCGCTCGAACAGCAGCCGATGCTCGACGGGATCGACCTCGGTGATTCCCAGCGCGTACGAGACCAGGCTGCCGACCACCGAGCCGCGGCCGGGACCGACCGGAATTCCAAGCCCGCGCGCGTAGCCGATAAAGTCGGCGACGATCAGCATATAGCCCGCGAAGCCCATGTCGCGGATTACCGGAATCTCGCGATCGATGCGTTCCTGGTACTGCGACTCGTCGAAATCGGCGCGGCGCGCGCGGATCTCCGCCAGGCGGGCGGTCAACCCCTCGCGCGCTCGCCGCTCCATCTCGGCGTCGAGGTCAACGCCCGGACCGGACTTGAAAACCGGGAAATGAAACTTGCCGAATTCGAATTCGAAATCGATTCGCCGCGCAATCTCGACGCTGTTGCGCAACTCTTCAGCGTCGGCGCCGAATGCGCTCGCCATCTCGTCGGGCGTCTTGACGTAAAGTTCGTCGGTATCGAAACGCCATCGCGTCTCATCGGCCATCGTCTTGCCGGTCTGGATGCAGAGCAGGACTTCGTGCGCCTTGGCGTCTTCGCGATGCAGGTAATGGCAATCATTGGTCGCGACCAGCGGCAGCCCGACCTGTTTGCCGATTTCGCGCAGCGCCTCGTTGTACGGCGAATGGAGCTTGTTGTCCTGGAGTTCGAGATAGTAGCGGCCCGGAAACATTTTAGCGTACGACTCGGCGGTCTCGCGCGCCTTGTCCATGCGATCCTGCCGGAGCCATCGCGCGATCTCGCCTGACAGGCAGCCCGACAGCACGATCAATCCGCCGGACAGCTCGGCGAGGATTTCCTTGTCGATGCGCGGTTTGTAGTAGAGCCCGTCCTGGTACGCGGTCGTGAGCAGCTTGCAGAGATTTCGGTAACCTTCACGATTCTGCGCGAGCAGGATCAGATGAAAGTTGCCGCCGCCGTCGAAGTCGTCGCTGCGCGGAACTTGCGTGCGATCGGTGCGCTTGCCCGGCGCGAGGTACGCCTCGCATCCAATGATCGGCTTGACTCCGGCTGCCCTGGCCTTCTGATAAAACTCGACCGCGCCGAACATGTTGCCATGATCGGTTATCGCGATCGCTTCCATCCCCGACGCCTTGGCGTGATCGATGAGCGGCCCGATTTTGTTGGCGCCGTCGAGGAGGCTGTACTGCGTGTGGACGTGAAGATGGACGAAACTCATAGCGGCCCTCCCCCTGCACCGGACTTGCAGCCTGCGCTGCCCGCCCGTTCCCCTCACATCTGTATTGCTCGCGCGCGCCGCTTGTTTCGCGACGCGCGCGAGCGCCAACTGCTACTTCTTTTTTTCCGCCGCCTCGGGCTTCTTCGCAGCCTTGTCCTTGTCGCCGCCTTCTTTGGCTGCACCCTCCGCGGGCGCTGCCGCGGCGCCTTCGACCGGCGCACCCTCGACAACCGCGCCTTCGACCGGTTCCACCACCGCGGCGACTACCACTTCCTCAACCGTCGGCGGCAGCACGGTGACCACTGGATAATCGGTGTCGAAGATCGGCTTGACGTTGCCGGGGAACTTGACCGCCGAGACGTGAACGACCTCGTGTATGTCAACTTCAGAAACATCAACCTCGATCGAATCTGGAATCTCCAGCGGCAGGCATTCCACCGTAGCGGTGCGCTCGAGCGGCGCCAGTATCCCGCCGTTGGCGAGGCCTTTGGCCTTGCCCGTGAACTTGAGCGCCACTTCGACGCGAATCGGCCGCTTGAGATCCACCTCGTACAGATCCGCGTGCAGGATCTCGCCCGACACCGGCGCGCGCTGCACGTCCTTGAAAATCACGTACCTGCCGTCGATCTCCGCGGTGCTCGACTTGAGCTTGATGATGCGCGTGTGCGCGGCCGCCGAAATCCTGGCCTTCAGTTCCAGGCGATCGATCGCCAGGGGCATCGGCGCAGTCGTGGGTCCGTACAATATTGCGGGCACGCGGCCATTGCGCCGCAGCGCGTTGTTCTGACCCTTGGGTCGGGTGGCGCGTTTCTCGCAGGCTAGTTCACCGGTCTCCATTGTGTCCTCGCTTGATGGTTCGCGCGCTCATGCAAAGAGCGAGCTTACCGACTCCTCATTATGAATTCGCTTGACTGCTTCCGCCAGCAGGCCCGCGACCGACAGCACCCGGAGCTTGGTGAGTTCGGCCTGTGCCTTGGCGCGCAGCGGGATAGTGTTGGTCGTAACAATTTCAGTGATGTTCGATTTATTCAGGCGATCGCAGGCCGGATCCGACAGGATCGGATGCGTCGCGACTGCGATTACTTCCGACGCGCCGGCGTTGGCGACCACCTTGGCCGCCTCCGTGATGGTGCCGGCGGTATCGATCATGTCGTCAACCAGCAGCGCGATCGAGTCCTTCACTTCGCCGACCAGTTGCATCTCGGCGACTTCGCTCGCACGCCGGCGGCGCTTGTCGATGATCGCGAGGTTCGCGTTGAGCCGCCGCGCGTAGGCGCGCGCGCGTTCCACGCCGCCCGCGTCGGGCGACACCACCGAAACCTTCTTTCCTTCGATGCGCTTGCGCAGGTAGCTGATCAACACCGGCATCGCGTACAGGTTGTCCACCGGAATGTTGAAGAAGCCTTGAATTTGCCCGGCGTGCAGATCCACCGTGAGCACGCGATTCACGCCCGCGGTCGTGATCAGGTCGGCTACCACCTTTGCGCTGATCGGCACGCGCGGCGCAACCTTGCGATCCTGCCGGGCATAGCCGAAGTACGGGATCACCGCCGTGATGCGCCCGGCCGACGCGCGCCGCAGCGCATCGGTGAGCAGGATCAGCTCCATCAGGTTCTCGTTGGGCGGCGTGCATGTCGACTGGATGACGAAGCAATCGCCACCGCGCACGTTTTCGCGGATTTCGACCATCACTTCGCCGTCGGGAAAGCGGCCAACCTCGGCTTCACCCATCTTCACGCCGAGATGCTCCGTCACCTCGCGCGCGAGCGCGGGGTTGGAGTTCCCGGCGAAAACTTCGAGTTGGTCCTTGACCCTGTCCGACATCTTCAATTCCCCCGCGTCGTGATCATCATGCGATTCCTCAAGTACCTCAAATTATCGCGCAGATTGGCTGGGCGGGAAGGATTCGAACCTTCGAATGCCAGGTCCAAAGCCTGGTGCCTTACCAGCTTGGCGACCGCCCAGCGCATTTGGATTCAAAGGCTCAGGGCCCGCGCTTCTCCCAACCAGACAGTTAAAACTAACCGCCGGCGAAACGCCATGTATGGGCGCTCAGCCGGCGAATCTCGAGCAATCCAATCTATTCGGACCGAACCGCCGCGGGACCGCACTGCACAACTGTCGCGGCGAACCTGCCCGGACTTCGACTTTAGCAGCCGGTGTGCAGGAATTGCGATGTTATTGATGCGGTTTTTCGCTGTCAATCCGTCGCCCCTGCGACCATGCACAGCCCCGGTGCGCTTGCTGGATTTCAGGCTACCTGGCGTCAGATTCGCCATCGGATTCGCCGTCGGTATTACCATCCAGGGTCGTCGCCGCAATCACCTTTGCGAACGGCGCACGCCGGCGGATCTTCATCGCCGCGCTTTCGGCCGCGTTGGTCGAATCAAATACGCCAAAGACCGCTCCGCCGCTGCCCGACATTTGCGCCGCGCGAGCGCCCGAATCTTCAAGCAATCCTTTAAGGCGGCTAATCTCGGGAAACTGCGCGATCGCGACCGCGGCCAGGTCGTTTACCGCGATCTCTGCGGAGATATCGCCCTGCGCGATCGACGCGATGTGCGCGTCGGGCGCCGCACCGCTCCATCCCGCGGGCTCGAGCGCGCGAAAGATTGCGGCGGTCGAAACCTCGAACGGCGGCACGGCGATAACTATGGGCCATCGCGGGACTCCCGCGATGGCCACAATCCGCTCGCCGATACCCGTTACCCGCGACGGGCGCGGATCGAGAAAAAATGGCACGTCGGCGCCGAGCGAAAGCGCGATTCGACGCAGCCTGCTCGCCGCGGCTTCGTCGGTGAGCTGCGCCGCCGCCGCCATCATGCACAATATCGTGGCGGCGTCGCTCGATCCGCCGCCGAGTCCAGCGCCCACCGGGATGCGTTTTTTCAAATCGATCGACACGTCGGCGATCAAATCGAATTCGCTCATGAATGAGCGCGCGGCGCGTGCCGCCAGATTGTTCCGGCTCCTGGCGAGTTCCGGCAAGTCGCAGTTGACGGTGACCGAGGGATCGTCCGCGGCGCGGATTTCGACGCGAATTTCGTCAGCGAGCGAGACCGGCAGAAACACCGAGTCGAGTTCGTGATAGCCGTCGCCACGGCGCCCGGTCACGCGCAGGAACAAATTGATCTTCGCGCACGAGCGCCCGGACAGCTCCGTTACCATTGTAGAAATTCTATTGCGGAGCCCGTGGAGCGCCCGGCAACCCGCGCGGCAGCCGCGCGTCCTCCTCGGGGCGGCGAAACGCGCGGCGCGAATCCTGCTGAATCACGCTGATAAAGCCCAGCAAGGTGACCAGCAGTCCAAGCAACACCATCGCGCGACCCGCCAGAAATACCGCGTGATAAAAATCCGTCCGCGCCGTCGCGTACGACGCCTGCCGTTGCTCAGCCGTGAGCGGTTCGAGGACCGCAGCGCCACCCGCGCCCTCATCGAGTTCGTCGAAACTCCGATAGTCCGTTGCGGCGGCCGGTTGCGTGCGCGCGATGATCATCCGGCTGTAAGTCTCGGTCCGTTCCAGCCCGATGCCCCAGTTGGCGGCGCCCAGCAGGATCAGCGCGAGGCCGGTCACGATTTTCCAGTCAGTGTAGATGTCAGGAAGCTTCATTCCGTGAACTGAGACTAAAGCGCGGACGCAGGGAAAACAATGCCGCCCGCCGCGATCTATTCACCGGCGGGGGTTTTGTTGCGCCGCCCGATCGCAAGCCGCTATCATGACTGGACAAGCTCGTATGCCTGCTGAATCCCGACCCAATTCCGCCGAGTCCGCCGCGACTGTCCAGACCACAAACGCGCGGCTGGACGCGCTGCTCAAGCGTTTCGAGGCGGGCGAGATGCGCGCGCTGGCTCAGCTGATCACGATGGTCGAGAATCGCGCTCCCGAGTCGAGCGCGATCATCGAGCGAATCTACGCAAAAGCCGGCCGCGCACAGGTGGTCGGAATAACCGGGCCGCCGGGCGCTGGAAAATCGACGCTCGTCAACCATCTGATCGCGAAGTATCGGGCGCTCGGCAAAAAAATTGCCATCCTCGCCATCGATCCGTCGAGCCCGTTCTCCGGCGGCGCCGTCCTTGGCGATCGCGTCCGCATGACCGACCATTACAAGGACGCCGGCGTGTATATCCGCAGCCTCGCATCACGCGGAAGCCACGGCGGACTCAGCCGCGCGGCGCGCGAAATCGTCAAACTGCTCGACGCTTACGGCAGCGACGTGATCATTATCGAGACCGTCGGCGTGGGACAGACCGAACTTTCGATAATGGATTTGGCCGACACCACCGTTGTCGTTACCGTGCCCGAGGCGGGCGACGCCGTGCAGGTGATGAAGGCCGGGCTGAACGAAATCGCCGACGTCTTCGTCGTCAACAAGGCCGACCGCGAAGGGGCCGATCGGGTCAAGGCCGAGCTGGAACTTGGCGTGCACCTGCGCTCCGGCGACGGATGGCGGCCGCCGGTGCTGCTCACGCAGGCCGCAACCGATAAAGGTGTCGACGCAGTCGTCAGCGCGATTGCAAAGCACGGCGAATACCTGCGCGCACATATCGATTCGGCGCGCGAGTCCGAGCGCCGCACCCGCGAGTTCGTGGAGGTTCTGTCGGCGGAACTGGAGGAGCGCGCCGCACGCGCCGTCGCCGACGGTGGCGCACAGGGCGTGCTCGACGAGATTCGCGCGGGCAAACTGAACCCTTACAGCGCCGCGCGCCGTATAATTGAAGACCGCAAGTCGTTGATCGATTTGCTCCACAACGGCAGCTCCAAACGCGCCGACTGACGCCGGCCTCGCGATGACGGCCAACCGAAAATCGAAAACCGAAGGACGCCTGTTCGCGATCGGCGATATCCACGGATGCCCCGATGAACTGAGCGCGATTCTCAAGTCGATCGCGCCGGCCGCCGGCGACACGGTGGTATTCGTCGGCGACTACGTCGATCGCGGCCCGGCATCGCGCGACGTTATCGAGCTCGCGCTGGACCTCGAACGGGGCGATGCGGAATGCGTGTTCCTGAAGGGCAATCATGAGGACATGATGCTGTCGTTCCTCGGCATGCCGGGAAATTACGGCGAGTCGTTCCTGTTCAACGGCGGCATCGCGACGCTCGACAGCTACGGCGTGCACGAGGAAGACCTCGAGGATGCCTTTGCGCGGCTGCCCGACGCGCACCTGAACTTCATGAGCCGCCTCGCCACCAGCTACCTGCGCCCGCCCTACTTGTTCGTCCACGCCGGCATCGAGCCAGGCCGCCAGCTCGAGGAGCAGCAGCCCGAGGACATGCTGTGGATTCGGCAGGAGTTCATTTTCAATCCGCACAAAATCGACGCGACCGTTGTGTTCGGCCATACTCCGATGCGTGGCGTGATGATCGATCTGCCGTACAAACTCGGCATCGACACCGGCCTGGTGTACGGCGGCAAGCTGACCTGCGTCGAGTTCACCGAGGGCGTGCTCTACCAGGTCCAGCGTGGGCATCAGGCGGTCAAGACACGCAGCATCCCGCTGCGCTGAATTGAACCCGGATTGGCGCCGCTGGAAAAACCGGTTGACCAAAACCGGCTAGAACCTTGCAGAGGAAGGCCGTTCGGTCTATAGGGCGGGTTGGAATCGGAGAGTCAGGACGGAAATTCCGGTTTACTGAAGCATAAAGGGATTGGCGCCTAATACGGAATTACCGCCCAAATCAATACCTAAGCGTTGGTTTGCTCCTCTCGGGCATCGTGGTTGGTCTCTGACAGGACTCTTCCTGACCACGTTGGCAACGCTATCGCTGGAAATGCTCGATACCCGGCTGCTGTCAGTGCTGACCTGGTATCATCTGTCATTTTTCGCGATCTCGATGGCGATGTTCGGCATGTCGGCAGGCGCCGTGCAGGTTTATATCAAACCTGAGCGCTACGAGAGTCACCGGATCGCGCCAGAATTGGTTTCCACATCGGTTTGGTTCGCGCTTGCCATTCCGGTAACGCACGTCCTCAGCCTTATGATTCCGATCGAACTGGATTCCTCGCTGATTGCTATTTTCGCTTTGCTGATCGTGATGATTCTGGTAGCTGTGCCGTTTTACCTGTCGGGCATCGTGGTCGCACTCATGCTCACGCGGGTCCCGGGGAAGATCGGGCTAACCTACGCCGCTGACATGGTGGGCGCCTCGCTCGGCAGCATCCTCGTTATTCCACTATTACATTGGGCGAACATCGCCTCGGCGACCTTTTTTGTCGCAGCGCTCGCCGGCATAGGTGCGCTCTGCTTTTGCCGATTCGCGGACATGCGACTTCGCCGCTCGATGCTGGCGGCAGTGCCCATCCTTTTCGGGCTCGCGCTTCTGAACAGTTTCACGCTGCACGGGTTCCGCGTGATGTTCACCAAGGGCGAGGCACAATTGGCCTCCGAACTTCAATTCGAGGCTTGGAATACCTACTCGCAGGTGACGGTCAAGAAGCCGGTCGCTTCCCAGCCTTACTACTGGGGTCCTGGAAGCGGAATCCCGCAGAAGTCGGTCACTCTTGCACAAATGTACATCGATGGCGGCGCCGCGACAGCGATGACCCAGTGGAACGGCGACGCATCGGAACTCGCCTGGGTTCGCTTCGATGTGACGTCTTTGCCTTATCATCTGCGCAAGGGCGGCGATGTTGGAATCATTGGAGTCGGCGGCGGTCGCGATGTTCTGACCGCGCTATGGGCAAACAGCAAGTCCGTGACCGGGATCGAGCTGAACCAAATCTTCGTGTACTTGTTAGAGGGTCCGATGCGCAAGTTTGCCGGCATCGTGCAGCAGCCCGAGGTCGAACTGGTGAACGATGAGGCGCGTTCCTATCTGACCCGCTCGTCCAAGCGTTTCGACGTTCTCCAGATGTCACTGATCGACACCTTTGCGGCGACGGGCGCCGGCGCGTTAACGCTTTCGGAAAACGGACTGTACACTGTCGAGGCGTGGCGGGTCTTTCTCAATGCGCTCAAGCCCGACGGAATCTTCAGCGTGTCGCGCTGGTTCTCGCCACAGCACGTTTTAGAGACCAGCCGGATCGAGGCGCTCGCGACTGCCGCCCTGATCGATCGAGGCGTACGTAACCCCTCCGATCATCTCGCGATGGCATCGGCCGGAAAGATTGCGACCCTATTGGTTTCCAATGAACCATTTACGGCCGCGGATCTACAAGCGCTATCTTCGGCAGCAAGGCTCTACGGCTTCGATCTGCTACTGGCACCCGGTCACACGCCGGCAATTCCGTTGCTCGGTGCGATCGCGAGATCACATTCGCGCGCCGAGCTGGCCGCGACGACTCAGGATCCGTCGTATGATTTTTCGCCACCCACCGACGAGCGCCCGTATTTTTTCAGCGTGCTGAAGCCGCGCGTTCTGCTAACCATCGGCGGCCTCAAAGAACACTGGGGTGTGAACGCCGGAGGAAATATAATCGCGACCGCCACCATGCTGATCTTAACAGTACTAGCGCTGGCGCTGGTGGCGGCGATGATTCTCTGGCCGCTGTGGAGATTCGGCGTCCCAAATATGCGCAAAGGGACCTTTGCGGCCGCGATACTCTACTTCTCGCTGATCGGATTCGGCTTCATGATGATCCAAATTCCTTACATGCAGAGGTTTTCGGTGTACCTGGGTCATCCGACATATGCGATTGCGGTTATCTTGTTTTCAATGATTTTGTTCACCGGTATCGGGAGCTGGATATCTGACCATGCGCCTGTCGAAACTCGTCCCTCACTAATATATGGAATTGCGCTCGTCATCGCCGCCGCTATCCTGGTGATTACGCTGTCAACTCAATCGATCATCGACAGGACGATCCAACTCCCGACGCTGGCCCGATGCATGATCGTGGTCGCGATGATCGGCCCGCTGTCTGTTTTGCTCGGCTTCTGTTTTCCGATTGGCATGCGACTGGTGGGAAGAGTATCGGAATCGGCAATGCCATGGATGTGGGGGGTCAGCGGCGCGATGGGGGTGCTGTCGTCGATTCTTGCGGTGGCGCTATCGATGTGGGTGGGAATTCATATGAGTCTTTATCTTGCCGTAGCTTGCTACGCCGGACTCGTCATTCCGGCGCGAATCCTGTGGGCAAGCGGTCAAGAACCTGCCGCAGACGCGGAACCCGTTTCCACCGCTCTCGCAACTCAGCGAGCAGAATAAGAGAAGGGCGGAGACCGCCCTACGGTCCTGAGTTTGAAGTACGTATACGAAATCGAATAACTGATTGAGATTCGGAGTTATCCCGGTTAAAAGCTTTGAATTGCCCGGGGTCTTTCGCGGCTTGCGCGCTCACGCTACATTTGACGATTCCCGGTGGCGACGTAGCTCAGTTGGCTAGAGCATGCGGCTCATATCCGCAGTGTCGTAGGTTCGACTCCTACCGTCGCCACCAATTCCCCCTCTCCATTGGGCTTCGTTGACTCATCATCTTCGCGCGCCAGTTATGGTACATTCGTGCTGCCGATTATGACCCCAAGAAAATAGCCGAAATCAAAAGCACGGAACTTGGATGGCTGATGGAGCAGCTTCCGGTTCTGAAGGCGAAGTTCAAAAAGTGTCTTGACATCAGCAAATGGTAGGGCGAAAACCCGCTTTCCAGTTCGATATCCGCAACTGAGAGTCTGTGGAAAATTGAGGAGACTAGAATGCCAACACGATTCGATGGCTTCTACATCGCGCGATACGAAGGATTGGACGCGGACCCGAAACCCGGCTACGGCGTCATGTTCCTGAAGGACGGGAAGATTTATGGTGGGGACAATCTGAGCTGCTTCCTCGGAGAATTTGAAGACAAGGGGAACTCGGTCGTCGCTCGGGTTAAAGTTTTCCTCATAGCGAGCCCATCTCAGTCGATAACGGATGTCGATGATAAGCCATGGGACTTGCCTGATATTCACGGAGACGTGCCGGAAGGCGTCCTTCCTACGGATCTTGTCGTGGAAATGTTCGGTCAGAGACATGACACGCATCAAGATATGCGCGTGGAGTTGCAGCGAATTGCGGTCTGGGGCTAAAAAGCCGCCTTCCAGTGATCTCGTAGAGGCGGGATAGACCAACTCCCACCGTCGCCACCACTGAGATACTTATTCAGCGACAGCGGCGACATCGCCGGCGCCGGAAGCCGCGCGAACCGCCGCCTGATGATTCGCGTCCGACGATTGCCGCGGGCGCGCCTCTGCGGGCTGCGAATCGAAAATCAAATCGCACGCGCGAATCCAGAGGTACAGCGCGATCAGCACCATCATCGGCCCCTGCGACGCGACCACGCGCACGCTCATCCACTCCGATCGAATTGGCAGGTACGCGATCACGAACGCGAGATGGCTCATCACGACCTGGACCATGTAGCAAAGCGCGAGCAACAGACCCCATCGGCGATGCGCAAAAACTCCGATCGCCATCACCCCGAATATTCCCGCCTCGACGATCAGCACCACGCGCGCATCGTCGCCGTTAAATCGCATGCCGGCAAAAATAGTCTCGATCGGATCGACGACGTCGAAATCGCCGATGTGAACGAACGCCCTGAGCGCCAGACACAGCGCCCATAGCCCGGCCATGGCGGCGAAGACCCGAAGATCGAAGGGCCACGCAGCTTGCGGCCCGTTGCGACGGGTGCGCAGTGATTGGCGAGATTGGCGATCGGTTTCCATCGGAGGTTCCGAGCCTATCAGAGCAACACAAGACCTAACAAGAGTTGCTAAATTATCATCCAGCGACGCGGCCGGCAGCGCCGCCCGACATTGCCCGAGCCGCCGCGTGCCCCCGCTTTGTCCTCGAGCGTCTGCTGGATGAAAAGGGACTCGCGCACTAGCAGCGGTGCGCTAGGCGTTCTTGCCCTGCTTGCCCTCGATCCACTGGAACATCAGCGATTGGTAGTACTCGATGTTCTCGCCGAGCAGAAACACTTTGGGGATTCCCTCGATCTGCGCGTAGATTGCGGTATGGGTGGGGTTTTCATTGCCGAACGCGAGCTTGACCGGCTGCGGCTGGTCAGGCCCCTGGACGGTTATCACGGACTTCGGATGGTCGAGTCCGAACTGCGCTAGGTCGTTTGAATTCTCCGCGACCACTTCGACCGACTTCGCATTCATCAGCAGCGACACCATCGCGTCCATCAGGTCATGGGGGACGAATTTTCCCGGCGGCGCGACGAGTTCGTAGAGCTTGCCGTCCTTGGTCTTCTGAAAACGCAGCGATTCCGATCCGCTCGAAATGGCGATAGCGTCGATACCGCCGCCAAGCTTCAAGAGGCTCTCTTCTTTCTGCTCCAAGGCGGTCGCCGGCTTTATGCTCGGCTGAATCCAGAAATAGATCGGCAACAGGATGAAGAAAACGATCGTGTAGAAGATTGCGGGACGCGCGCTCACGCAAAAAACCTCCTGCGCACCATGACCGTGATTGCGATCAGGAACAGGATGGCCGGTTCGACGACCGATCCGAAAATCAGCATGTGACGCGCCTCTCGATCGCTGATATAGAAGGCGGCGGTTTCGTTTTTGTTGAGCCGTTCGCGGCTCGCGATCAGCATCTCATCGCCGGCCAGCTCATTGATCAGGCTCACCGCGAGGTCGCGATTGCCCAGCATCTCGATAAACTGGTTCGACGCGAAGGCCGAACTGCCGATCCCCACCAGCCGGGTCATCTGCGTTACCGGGATGTGCGGATTTGACGCCGGAGCGAAGTCAATTTCGGAGGCCACCGGAATCGGACCCTTGATATCGCGACCCGCCTGGTACTCGGTGATTCCGGTCGTCAATGCATTGGGATCGTTCGACGCCCAGCTCTCATGCGACGACGAGAGGAACTTGTCCTCTTGCGCGATCCTCAAGTCATTGGGCGCGCCGGCGCCGACCGCCCCGGTTATCATCACGCCGCGTCCCAAAGAGAAGACCGCCGGCGCGGCCATCGAGCGGCTCATCGGATTTTCTTCCGAGCGCAGCGGAATCTGGGTGGTGAGGATTTCGCCGGCGGTCAGGCGATACGCGGGATCGACGACGACCTGCGGAATAAAATCGAGGTAGTACTTTTTCAGGAACCCGGCCAGCGTCGGCGATCCATAGGGATCGATGATCGCGATGTAATGCCCGCCGTGACCCAGGTACGCGGCCAGCGCCGCCAATTCTTCGGGCAGGAAATCCTTGCGCGGCCCAAGCGACACGACCACCCTGGCGTCCTCGGGCACGCCGCTTGCGAACAGCGACACGTTATCGATCTGATAGTTGTTCTGTTCGAGCAGCCCGCGCCATTGCGAGTAGCCCAGGCTGCGATCGGAATCGAACAGGTCGCGCTCGCCGTGCCCAATGGTGAAATAGATGTGCTTGTTGGCCTCCGACGAGACTTGCAGGATCGCCGGAATCAGCTCGTCGGAGCGCGCGTTGTCGAAGTCGCGGCGCCGCCCCTGCGATTCCACGATCACCTCGCCGTAACTCGACACGCCGTACTCGCGCGCCAGCCCGGGCGCCTTGTTGACGTCGATCACCTGGTAGGTCAGGCGCGGGGTGAACGCGGCCGCCTGAAACAACAAATCCGCGAGTTCGAGGTAGGCGGGATCCTCGGTGCGCACAAACGCCATCACCTTGACGCCGTGCGTCAGTCCGCCGAGCACGCGCTTGTCGAAATCCGAGAGCGAAAATCGTTTCGACGGCGTCAGGTCCCATCGGATGTTACGGGTGGAAATTATCGCATTGGCGACGAACAGCACGGCGCCGAATGCGATCACGGTGTAAAACAGCACCGCGGAGTTAATCCAGATCGATCGGCGCGCGGCCGCGGGCGAATACTTTAGCGCCGGCCGGTCCACTTGCGCGCCTCCATCGAGCGCTGCGTGAGAAACAGAAAAAAGACGGTGAAAAAGATGAAGTAAGTAACGTGATCGAGATCGATCACGCCCTTGGCGAAGCCGCCGAACTGATCGAACAACGAGAACGCGCGCAGCAGTTCGAGCCACGAGTTGGTGAACGCCGCCTCGTTCCAGTTGAGAATCCAGAAGAACAGCAGCAGCGTGATCGTGCCCATCCCCGCCATCACCTGGCTCTCGCACAGCGACGAAATGAACACGCCGCACGCGATAAACGCGCATCCGAGCAGCAGCAGGCCCAGGTAGCCCGCGATGAGCGGGAACAGCGGAAACCAGTGGATGCTGTAAATGAAAACGGGGTAGAGCGTCGTCAGCACGAGCATCATGATGAAGATCGCGACCGACGCGAGGTACTTGCCGCCAAGTATTTCACCGTCGCGCAGCGGATAGGTGTAAAGCAATTCGATCGTGCCGAGCTTGCGCTCCTCGGCGAACAGCCGCATCGTAATGAACGGCAGCGTCAGCAGCAGGCATAGCCGGATATCGGAGAACAGCAACTGCCAGTAGTTCTGGATGATATCGCGGGCGAACGCGATCGTGACGAAGAAAACCAGGTCGGTGTACGCATAGTATCCCGCCAAAACCAGGAACACGCCCGACAGCACATAGACCAGGGGAAAGGCGAAGTACGAGCGCAATTCCTTGCGCGTCACCGCGAGCATCCTGCCCACTGAAAAGCCCGTCCCCGCGGCGCGGATCGCGGCGCGTCGCGACTCGGCGGCGGCGCCAGCGACTTCCAGCGTGCCCGCACGGTTAGACATCGACTACGACTACCTCAATGCACATTGAACTTCGCTTGCGGCGCACCTAAACCCGCTCCTCCCTGGTGACCAGCCGCATGAACAGATCCTCGAGACTGAGCGCCATCGGTTTGACTTCGAGCAGATTCCATCCGTGCTGCACGACGCAAGCGGCGAGCGCCGAGCGGACTTCTTCGCCGTGCCCGCTCGAGTACGCGACAAATGAGCACACGCCCGTCGTGCCGGCTTCGACCGGACGATCCTCGAGCCTTTGCACGAACCTGACGGCCGTCAATGCCTCGCGCACCGCCGGCGACGGACCGCCGACCGTGATCATCGTCTGGTCGCTTCCCTGCAGTTTCGCCGTCAGGTGCTCGGGCGTGTCCTGCGCGACGATTTGTCCGCGGTCGATAATCACGACGCGCCGGCACGTCATGTTGACCTCGGGCAGTATGTGCGTCGACAGCAGCACCGTCGAGTGCCCGGCCAGCGAACGTATCAGATCGCGGATTTCGACCACCTGGCGCGGATCGAGTCCGACCGTCGGCTCGTCGAGAATCAGCACCTCGGGATCGCTGAGGATTGCCTGCGCGATTCCGACGCGCTGCCGATAGCCTTTCGAGAGCTTGCCGATCAGCTTGCGCCGCACGTCCTTGAGCCCGCACGTATCGAGCGAATATTCAATTCGATCGCGCGTCGTCCCGGGATCGATCTCACGCACGCGCGCGCCGAACTCGAGCAGCGCATCGACGCTGAGATCGGGGTACAGCACCATGTTTTCCGGCAGGTAGCCGACGCGGCGGCGCGTTTCGAGCGAATGTTCCGCCACGTCGAGGCCGCCGATTAGCGCGCGTCCCGAGGTGGCCGGGAAAAATCCCGTCAGAACCCGCATGATCGTCGTCTTGCCCGAACCGTTGGGGCCCAGCAATCCGATGATCTCGCCCTTCTCGACCTTGAACGAAACGTCGTCTACGGCAAGCGTGGCGCCGAAATACTTGGTTAGCTCCTGGACCTCTATCATGCAAAAAAGCCTGCTTTGGCCGGTGTGCGAAATTCAGCGATCCCCACGTTCATCGGCGCCGGGTATCGTGCATAATTCTTAATGTAGTGCAAATGGCTCCCGACCAGAAGTGCGAACCACGGCATTTTAGGGACGGCCGGCCAGGGAAGTCAATTCAGTTTTTTCGCGTGCCGATCGGCTAATCTGTCTGATGCGCGCGCTTGCAAAATCGGCTCGTGACTCCTGAGGAAGGGTGCATAGATGGCACGATTGCTCATAGGCGGATTGATCGTCGCGATAGTCGCAGCTCTACTCTTCTTTCTCTATTCGAGCAGTTACCGCACGCGCATCGAGGAGCAGAGCCAGCAGGTCTCGCAACTCAACGCCGAGCTGCTCAAGCTTCAAAATGAAAACGAGCAGCTCAAAGCCGAGCTCACGAAAGTTCAGGGCGAGCAAAACATTCTCGCCGCACAGAACGAAGAGATGCGCAAGGCGATCGCGTCGTTCAAGGCCACCGGCAAGATGCCGGAGATTCCCCCGCCCCCCAAGTAGGCACGCGCGGTGCCCTCTCACTCCTCCTGCTTCTCCGCCTTCACCATGAAGCGCTGCCATTCCTGGAGAAACCCCAGCGCCCGCATATCCGGCATCCTGTCCAGGTAAACTTCGCCCTTCAGATGGTCGGTCTCATGCTGTATCACCCGCGCGTGGAAATCAGACGCGACAATTTCTTCCATCTCCGCATCGCGCCCGAGCGCCGTCACGCGGAGCTGCTTGAATCGCGGCACCCGCCCCCGAAGATCCGGCACGCTCAGGCATCCTTCCCACTCTTCGACCAATGTCCTGTCGAGAATCGTTACCACGGGGTTGATCAGCACCGTAAGCGGCACGTCCGGCATGTCGGGATAGCGCGGATGGTCGTGGACTTCGAGCACCGCCAGTTGAATCGGAAGATGTACCTGCGGAGCCGCGAGCCCGACGCCGTTGTACTCGTGCATCGTCTCGATCATGTCATCGATCAGCCGCTGAAACTCGCGGGTTTTGATCCGATCGGCCGGCACCGGACCGGATACGATTCTCAGCGACGGAAATCCGAGACGGGCAACTTTCAAAATCATCGCGCAACCTCACTTCGCCGTGCCGCCGAGCAAAAGACACGATTGTAGCAACGCCGTGCTGTCGCATAGATTATACCGGCGCTGGCAGCCGATGAATGACCTGCGGCCGCCACACTTCGGAGAGCCATGCGAGTTCAAGCCGGACAGATCGGCAGGAGTGAGACCGGGGCGGATGCGCCTGCGGCATTGCGCGCGGTAACTGTGATGCTCTGGATGAGCGCCGGCGCCACTGTGCTGTACTGGATGACTTTCTTCACCTCAGGCGCGGTGCAGACCAGCAGCGGGGCCGCCTACATTGCTTTCGAACGCGCGTTTCCGGCCGCCGATGCGTGGCTTGCGATCGCGGCGGCGGCCTGCGCGTTGATGCTTGCACGGCGGGACCCACGTGCGCTGTTGTGGGGACTGATCGCGGGCAGCTCGTTCGTTTACCTCGGGCTGCTCGACGTGCTCTACGACCTCGAAAACGGCAAGTATGCGTCGATTGACGGTGCGATGGCGGTCGAAGTGATGATCAATCTTTTCTCGCTGACCTTCGGGCCGTTCCTGATCATCTACGTGTGGCGCCATCGGTGGTGGCTCCTCAAAACCTGACCCGCGCGCGTCGATCAGGTTTCGAGAAGATTGAAGCGGATCGCGATGTCGCGCGATGCTGGTGACTCGCCGCCGCGTAGGACGGTTGCCGTCGGGGCAACTCGTTCGCGCAGTTGTTCGATTGCCCGTTGAGAACGATAGGTCTGAGCTAAGTCGATAGCCGCGCTCAGCAGAACAATCGCGCAGATGATTCCGGCATCTACCGTTCAAACGCAAAAGGTCGCCCGGCTGAGGCTCGCGGCCGGCTCCGAGCACCCAACGGCAACCCCCTACCATCCCCGCAGATCGATCGGCCATGTTTCGAGGATCTCTTCGCCGCGGACCAGATGCATCCGCTCGTGATAGGCGATTGTCGGATCGATATGGGCCGGCATGACGCGAATCCGGTCGCCCGGCTTCATCGGTGAAGAAGGCACGAAAGTGATGTGCTCGTCGGATACGAACAACACTTGATGACCGCCGTCGATCGACGGGTTGCCATGATCCATTCCAAGCGCCTTCAATCCGCAATCCCCTACCGCGTATGAGGATGAGACGGAGATGACCGTGGCCAGCACGGTAAGCCCCTGACGAAAGGGCAGACCCAGTTTGGCGTAAGTCGTATCCATCAGTACGTAGGAGCCGGCCTGGATTTCATTTGCCCAGACGTTGATGTCGTATGTCCCGGTACCGCCGGCCGAGATTATGTCGCCGCCCGCGGCCTGGTGACCTTGAAGCAGCAATCCCATTGCATCCGCAGTCAGCTTTTCACGAGTCGTTCGATCGTCGAGGCCCACAACGTGTCCTTCGTAGCCCATCACACCGCGGACTTTGAGACCTTTGCCGCGCGCCAGGTCCGCGAGCCGCCCCGCATCGCCAGGAGGGCAACCGCATCGCGGCAAGCCGACATTCACGTCGATGAGAACTTCCCTTATCCCGGCCTGCGCGGCGGCGAGAATAGTGGGCGCGGAATCGACCGCAACCGTGACGCGGGCCTTGACGGCCGCCAGGCGGCGCGCATCGAGCACTTCGTTGGCGAGCAGCAGATCGTCGCCGAGTCCGGCCGCCGCCATCCCTTCGATCTCGCGGATTGTGGCGCAGGTGAAGCTCTTATGGCCGGCGCGTGCCTGCATTTTGGCAAGAGCCGTACATTTGTGTGCCTTGACGTGCGGGCGCAGTCGCGGCCCCGGGACAGCGGCCGCCATGGTCTTGAGATTATGTTCGAGGGCGTCGGCATCTGCGAGCAGCGCCGGGGTCTGAATGTCGTGGATGTTCGTCATCCTTGCGGTTTAACAAATACGCTCATGAAAAGCGAAAAAGCTCGCGCCGCGATGAGGCGGCGGTTTCCGCGCTTCGCGGCGCCGGCGGCGATGACCTCGCCGATGCCGGACCAGATGGCCGCGCGGCGGCGGCTACGCCCTATTTCGAAGTTTTTTTATGGTCCCCGATCCGGCTTTTTCCGCGGGGAGAGGCCGGTCGCTTGCGCGGCGGCGGAAGCAGCGACCGCACTTGAAATCAGCGCTCCAAGCGCGATTGCCCGGATTGTCAATTTCAATCGCGGCATCGCTCGGAAAAATATTTTAATTTTGCAGCGCCGGGCCGTTCTTGAATTGCCTGCGGTCGTCCTCGTCGCCGTCCGCCGGGCGATGCTGGCAGCTTTCCGCGAGCCATCGCGTCGTAACCGTATCGGACAGCGCAACGCCGCTCGCATCAACCGCCCAGGTCCGGCTATTGATTGTGGTTTGATTGAACACCCTGGCGCAACTCCTGCAGGTAAAGGCGAGCCGCGAACCGCCTCCCGGAGCAATCGATTCTATCGTACGAATTTTCCAGTCGTGCGTTCTCCACGGCGTCAGCCCTTCATCGCGCATATCGTCTCCCGATTGAATTGTTCACTTTTCACTTTTTCACTTTTCATGGTTCAGCTCGGCCCCGACACTGTGACCCGGCTACGCGGCGCCATTGCCGGTGCTGCGCTTGGCAGGAGCGCGGCGCTTGCGTTCGCCGCGATATTTTTGAGCACCGGGTTCCTGGGGACGGTATGGATCGACGTGAATTTTGCGGCCCTCGAGTTCGGCGCCGCTGAAGAAGACGGCGGCGTTAATCGCGTCGTCAACTTCGATCATTTCCACGAAGCCGAATCCCCTGGATTTGCCGGTGAGCTTGTCGGTGATCACTAGCGCGCCGCCTACTCGGCCGATTTTGGAGAACAGCGCCCGCAGATCGTCGCGCGTGACTGACTCGGCGAGATTTCCTACATATATTCTGGGCACCGGGCCTCCTCGTGGACGTGCAAGCGTCTTTCGTCTCCCAGAACGGGAGCTCGAAGACAGTTGAAAAATTGACAAATTGCAGAGGCCGCGGGACTCGGAGTTTCCGCGACCCCTGAAAACGACTGAGCGGGCATCGCGTGCCCGCTCAGTCTCAGACTAATTTACCAGCGGCCGCCGCCACCGCCGCCGCGATTCTCACCGCCGCCGCGCCGGTTGCCGCCGCCACCGCCGCCGCCGCCGAAGCTCGACTCGCGGGGCTTGGCCTCGCTAACCTTGATGTTCCTGCCCTTCAGATCCGTATCATTCAGGGTCTGTATTGCCTTGGAAGCATCTTCCGCATTCGCCATCTCGACAAAGCCGAAGCCCTTCGATTGGCCGGAAAATTTATCCGTGATTACCGCCACACTCTGAACCTGGCCTGCTTGTGAAAACAGTTCTTCCAGATCGCTGTTCGACACCGAGTAGGCCAGATTGCCTACGTACAATTTACTGGGCATTTTTGCCCCTCCGTAAGTATTTGCCGGGAAGCTCTCGTACAGAAAACCCGGGCTAATTCCCGGGCTTAGAGAAAGGAACAATCCGAGCGTTTAGATAATTACCGTACGCTATTTGCGCGGACAAAGATAGGGGGGTCTAAACGCGTTGCCAGCACAATGTTAACGCCGGCGGCAGGAGGTCGATCCGGGTCCGACGATCCGAAGTTTTTTCTTGAATGATCCCAGCGGGAGTCGAACCCGCGTTCCCGACGTGAGAGGTGGTGGGAAAGGCGTCCGCGGGCGTCCAAATCAAACGAAACAGCGGGATTTTATTTCCGCCCGCGTACCCTTTATCCGCCCTTGTCCAAGCCCGTGGCTGTCAAATTGGCTGTCAAATACTTCGCGAAAGGCGCGGCCACGCACCCGCAGGCAATCTCCGCCGGCAGCCCCATAGCCGATTTTGATTTTGAAGACCGGTGGGTGGCTCACACAGAGTATCATGAAGGTGGCCTGACGTCCTGCTTGCGACCGATGTGCAGGCGGCGGCCCGTCAGGCGAATCCCGGTGTTTTCGTCGACCACCAGCGGGCGAACTTCGCGGCCCGTTTCATTGTCCACGAGAATCACCGGAGGACCGTTTTTGCCCCACAGCCAATCGCTACCCCATCGCCACATCGCGGCTAGCACGTCCCAGAACGCGCGGCCCTTGTCCGTCAGCCGGTATTCGTAGCGGGGCGGATGCTCTTCGTAAGAAACTTTCTTGAGAAGGCCTTCATCGACTAGTCGATCGAGCCGACGGGCGAGCACCGCGCGCGGAACTTTTAGCGCGCGCTGGAAATCCTCGAAGCGGCGGCGACCGGCAAATGCCTCGCGCATCACGAGCGGCGTCCACCAATCGCCAACCAGGTCCGTGGTGCGTGCGATGGGGCACGGCCACCGGTCGAAGCGAGTTCGCCGCATCAGGCAACCGCCTCGATTCGCGCCGGCACGTGCTTGTGAAAAGGGGTGCCCGCGAACCAGTCGCGGTCCTCGGTCACCGTAAGCTCATTAGGCGCCACCCCGTGCTGAAATTCCTGGCCTTCGCGGTCGGGGTACCACAGGCCGGTTCCGTTCGGCAGCGCGACATGACCAGGCAGCATTGTATCTGTCAGCACGACTACACTCTCGGCGCTCGCACGCTTCGTTATGATCCGTACGCGGCCACCGCTTTGGACTCCAAGTGCGGAGGCGTCCGCCGGGTTCATCCAGAGGGCGCCCGCTGGATCCTTCGGACGCCATTGCGGATCGCGGATGATGGTGTTCGCGGTAGAGGAGCGCCGCTGGCCTGCGGAGAGTACGAACGGGAACTCGGGGTCGCGGGACGGATGCTCGTTGCGAAGTAACTTAAGTTCGGGCATCAACTCGGGGATCGCAAGATCAATCCGCCCCCCGTGAATTCTCCGCCAGGTTTCCTCATACGGATCAATGCTGACGACCACTCCCGAGCGATTCTTCAACATCGCGTCGAACAAGGCGTTACCGAGCTCGCCACCTTCGCCGATGAAGCCTGCGCGGCGCAGCGACTCCGGATACCTGCGCGCGAAATTGTGCGCGATACCCCAGACCGACGCGGCATTTTCGTTTCCAGCTCCGAGCGTCGGGCCGAGGGTCTCATACAGAAGCACGGTCATCACCTCCGCCAAATGCGGCCGCTCTGAAACGACTCGCATCAATTCGCTCGCATAGGCGGCCATTCCTTTCGCTGCGGCCGCATGCAGAGGCGCCACGTCGTCATCGGTCATCGCGCCAATCGCGCGAACCAGCCTGCGATGAATTTCCCCTTCGGGAAGCGTTCCAGGCAGCGCATCGAGAATCGGGGCGCGGAGTGTGAACGTGTTCGCGTATTGCGTCTCAGCATGGGAAGCCGCCCCGAAGAAGGTGGCTTCCCATTTTTCGTATTGTGACGACGCGGGCAGGACATAGTGCGCCTCACGCGCGCTCTCGGTCATCGCAACATCAATGACGACGACGAATTCCAGCGCACGTAACGCTTCGCGCATCCGGGTGCTGTCGGCGACCGAGTGCGCGGGATTTTCGCTTTCAATCAGCATCGCGCGGAAACGCTTGGGATGGTCGGTCAGGATTTCATCAGGGATCACGTTGGCCGGGATCATCCCGCCGATGATGCGATGTCCGCCGACCGGACTGGCCACAGACGAGAGCGCGCCGCCGAACATCCCGGTCAAACTTGTCCCCGCATTCATGGCGCCGGGTTTCCCGATATTCCCGGTCACGGCGAAGAGAAGTTTCTCCAGGTAGGAGTTGAGCGTGCTGTGGAGCGACTGCTCGATGCCGAGGTCTTCGTAGACCGAAACACTCGAAGCCCGGGCGGTTCGGCGCGCCACGTCGCGAACTAATTCCTCGGTGACGCCTGCGCGCCCACAGTAGTCCGCGACCGGTACGTCGTTTAACGCTGCGAACAGTTCATCGCCATTTTGAGTGCGGCCTCGAATGAAGTCTTGATTGATCAGATCCTCTTGCACGAGGACCCCAAGAATCGCTGCGAGGCAGAAAGCGTCGGTCCCGGGACGTACCCGTAAATGGTAGTCCGCCATCTCCGCTGTCTCAGTGCGACGCGGATCGATCACAATAAGCGCACGGTTCGGGTCGGCCGCAATGTCGCGGAGGATCGGACGGGCGCGCTGAAAGCCATGCGACTGCCATGGGTTCTTGCCGACGAATACCGCGACCTCCGCCTGCTGGTAGCTGCCGCTGAGGCCCGTTCCAAAGAGCATATGGTCCACCCAAAACTCGCCAGTCTTTTCCTGGGCCAACGCGTTGGAGCTGAATACCGAGCCAAGGGCGCGCCGGGTCGATGTACCGTAGCTGCCGACGAGATGGTTTCCCTGGCCACCACCACCGTAATAGAAGATGCTGGGGCCGCTCCATCGATCGCGAACGCTAACGAAACCTGCGGCGACCTCGCAAATCGCGGTGTCCCAGTCGATCTCCTCAAACGTGCCATCGGGTCTGCGCCGCAGCGGCGATGTGAGCCGATCGCGTCCGTTCTGGTAGTAGTCGAGCCGCTGCGCTTTCTCGCAGGCGTACCCGTGCGACGCGACGTGTTCGCGATTTCCACGTACGCGAGTGATATGGCGCCCGTCGAGCTTCACTTCGACTCCACAGTTAACACTGCACAGGATGCACACGGTCTTTTGCCAGTCGTCGCTCATGGCGATTCTCCTAAGTTCATCTACCGAACTACATAGTTCAACAAGAGAATGAACTCTAATTCAGCGGGAGGCAATCGGAACTTAACAGAAGCGACAGGGTAGCATACTGAGCAGGGCTAAAACCTTGCAGAGGGAGGCCGTCTGGTCTACACGGCGAGTTGGAATCGGAGAGGCAAAACAAAAATCCCGGATGACTCGGTAGTGGGAGCGGAATATCCAATGGCGGACAAATACAAAGATTCTTCCCTGCAACTCGAGACGCGGATCGAAGACCTGCTGTCGCGAATGACGCTCGATGAGAAGATCGCCCAGTTGGGCGGAATGTTCAGTCGCTTCCTGCTCAAAGAAGGCGGCGAGATTGACGGCGATCGGGCGCGCGAGTTGCTGAAGAATGGCATCGCGCACATTTCGCGTCCCGCCGAACTGATGGGTCCAGCTGAATCGGCCCGCACCATGAATGCGATCCAGCGCGTGCTGGTCGAGCAGACCAGGCTCGGCATTCCCGCGATCTTCCATGAGGAGAGTTGCGCGGGCTATCAAGCGCAGGACGCATCGTGCTTTCCGATGCCGATGGGCCTAGCTGCCACTTTCGCCCCCGATCTGGTCGAGCGGATGGGCGCGGCGATTCGCCGCCAGATGACCGCCGTCGGCGCGCGCCACACGCTGGCCCCCGTAGCCGACGTCGCGCGCGACGCGCGATGGGGCCGCTGCGAGGAGACCTTCGGCGAGGATGTCTATCTCGTCTCGCGGATGGCCGTCGCATACGTGCGGGGCGTGCAGGGCGGCAATGTCGCGGCCGGCGTGATCTGCACCGGCAAGCACTATGCCGGCTACAGTCTTTCCGAGGGGGGACTCAACTGGGCGCCCTCGCATATCGGGTCGCGGGAATTGCTCGATACGTTCATTGTGCCATTTGCCGCAATGATCGGCGAAGCCAATTTGCGATCGATCATGAACGCGTACCAGGAAATCGATGGAATCCCGTGCGGCGCGTCCACCTATCTTCTCAACGATCTGCTTCGCGGCGGGCTCCGCTTCACCGGCACTGTGGTATCAGACTACTTCACGTTGCCTGCCCTGCACGGATACCACAACATCGCGGCGAGCCCCCGGGCGGCTGCGAAGCTCGGTCTCGAAGCTGGCCTCGATGTCGAGTTGCCGCAGCTTGACGTGTACGGCGCGCCGCTAAAGGAGGCCATCGCAGCCGGCGAAGTGCCGATGGAGCTGGTCGATCGCGCCGTCCGGCGCGTCTTGCGCGCCAAGTTCGAACTCGGCCTGTTTGAGAATCCGTACGTTGATGCCGCGGCGGCGCCGGCCATGTTTGACACCATCGATGATCGCGCGCTTGCGCGGGAACTCGCGGGCAAATCAATTGTGATGCTGAAAAACGAGCGCGGGCTTCTGCCGCTGCGCGCCAATCTCAAGCGTATCGCCCTGATTGGACCGACGGCCGATTCCAAGCGGCTCTTGCAAGGCGACTACCACTTCCCGAGCCATCAGGAGATTCTGTTTGGCCCGATTGCCGAGCGGCCGGCGCCACAGAAGTCGGCTCCGCCCGGATCCGGCCGCTTGGGCGCATCCGGAGAAATTAAGCCATTCTTGGAGGCGCCAAAGCGGCCTCTCGGCGATCGATTCCCGCGCATGGTGACGCCGCTTGAGGGCCTCCGCGCCGCTGTCGGTCCGCAGACCGAAATCCGCTCGACTTACGGCTGCAATGCTTTCGACGACGACCGTTCCGGCATCGCCGAAGCAGTGGAAATCGCCCGCTGGGCGGAAGTCGTCGTGCTGTGTGTTGGCGGAAAGTCGGGCCTGATAAGAGGATGCTCCAGTGGCGAGGCGACCGATCGCGCGACTCTAGGTCTGCCCGGGGTGCAGGAGGAGTTGGTCGCCGCTGTTGGCGCGGCCGGAAAGCCGATCGTCTTGGTGGTGATCGAGGGGCGCCCGCTCGCACTGACGAAGGCGGTTGAAAAGGCCGATTCCGCGCTTTTCGCCTTCCTTCCCGGCGAAGAAGGCGGGACTGCCATTGCCGATGTGTTGACGGGCCGCGTCAATCCCGCCGGACGCATCCCGGTTTCGCTGCCACGCGATCAAGGCCAGATGCCGCTGTATTACTCGCACAAGCCATCGGGCCAGCGCAGCCAGTTTTGGGGCGACTACGCCGACATGAGTTGCAAGCCGCTGTTCCCGTTCGGACATGGCCTTAGTTACTCAAGCTTCACCTATTCGGATGGGAGCCTTGATGCGACCGAGGTTCCGCCGGACGGCTGTTTGTCAATTTCGATCAGCGTCGCAAACGATGGGCCGAGCGACGGCGAAGAAGTTGTTCAGTTGTATCTGCGCGACGTGGCGGGCAGTGTGACCCGGCCGGTGAAAGAGCTAAAAGGATTCGCGCGGGTGCCGATACTCGCGGGCAAAAAGCGCCGGGTAGTGTTCACGCTCGACACGAGTCAGGCCGCGTTTCATGGCCGCGACATGGAATTTTCGGTCGAGCCGGGAGAGATGGAAATTCTCGTCGGCGCCTCTTCGGAGGACATTCGCTTCCGCGCCGGTTTTCGAATCGTGGGACCGCGCCGGCGGCTCGCGCTTCTCGACGTAAAGCCAACTACCGTCGCAATCTCATAAGGTCTGGGTCTCGCTTGCTAATCGGGAAAGATCGATAATCCCGATCATGACGGCCGCAACTGTACAGCACTTCCCGCAATCCAATGGCGCAACCGATCTCGGCGCGATCCTTGCCCGCCAGCGCGAGGCGTTTCTTCGCAACGGAGCGCCTTCGCTCGAAGCGCGGCGCGCGGACCTCGCCAAGCTCAAGCAAGCGATTAAGGAAAATACGGGACGGATCGCCGAGGTAATCTCGTCGGATTTCGGCAATCGCTCGACGCATGAGAGCCGGTTTGCCGAGATCTGGACTACGCTGGCAGGAATCCGCCATACCAGCAGTCATCTCGGCAAATGGATGAAGCCAAAGCGGGTTTCGGTCAGCCTGGAACTGATGCCGGGACAGGCGCGTATCATTTATCAGCCGGTCGGCGTCGTCGGCATCATCAGCCCGTGGAATTACCCGTTTCAGCTTTCGATTTTGCCGCTGATGGCGGCGATTGCCGCCGGCGATTGCGTGATGCTGAAGCCGTCGGAATTGACGCCGTGCACCTCGGCATTCCTGGCCGAGTTTCTTTCCGGTCTCTTTCCCGCCGATCAGGTCGCGGTGGTGCAAGGAGGGCCCGAGGTCGGCGAGGCGTTTTCGCGGCTGCCGTTCGATCATCTTTTCTATACCGGCTCGACCGCGGTGGGCCGCAATGTGATGCGCGCGGCCGCGGAGAACCTGACGCCGGTCACGCTGGAGCTTGGCGGCAAATCGCCGTGCATCGTCGGCGACGACGCATCGATGCCCGCCGCGGTTGAAAGCATCATCTTCGGCAAATTGATGAACGCCGGTCAGACGTGCGTCGCACCGGATTACGTTCTCGTGCCCAGGGCGCGGCGAGAGGAATTCGTCCGGCAGGCCGAGGCCGCGGTTCGCAAGTTCTATCCAAGCCTCAAGTCAAATCCCGACTACACCAGTATCGTCAACGAACGCCATTACCGCCGCCTCTCAAACTATATCGACGAGGCCAGGGCGAAAGGCGCCGCAGTCGTCGAAATTAATCCGGCTGGCGAGGCGCTGGAGCCGGGCGCGCGCAAGTTCACCCCGTCCCTTGTGCTCGATCCGGACGACGGGCTCGGCCTGATGCGCGACGAGATTTTCGGCCCGATCCTGCCGATCAAAAGCTACGACCGGCTTGAGGAAGCGATCGAGTACGTCAATCGCCGGCCGCGTCCGCTGGCGCTCTACTATTTCGGCCTCGACCCCAAGCAGCGCGATGAAGTTCTACAGAGGACGATTTCAGGCGGCGTGGGGGTCAACGAGACGCTGATGCATCTCGCGGTCGATGATTTGCCGTTCGGCGGCATCGGCGCCTCCGGCATCGGCGCCTATCACGGCGAGTTCGGCTTCCAGACCTTCTCGCACCGCAAGGGCGTGTTTTTGCAGAGCCGCTTCAACAGCGCGTGGATGCTGCGTCCGCCCTTCGGCAAACTCGCCGATTTCATGCTGAAGCTTTTGATGCTGCGGTAGCGCGCAGGGGCTAAACCGGCATATTCGCGTCGGCGTCGATCGTCACATCGTCGCGTTCGCCGCGCAGCAGGCGCTTATCGGAGACGATGAAGAAGCGCTGGGCGGAGCGCAAGAAGAAGGGGAAATAGCTTGTGGCTTCCAACAATTCCGCAAGCTGCGAAATGTACAAAGGTTAGACCCTTTTCAGAGTTTCCATATAAGGCACATAAGGGAGGTCACAAGGAAAATGAGCAAGCCTCCGATTCGATTTGGATTCCAGTCCGGACAACAGAACGTCACGTGGGAGCGGATGCGCGACGTCTGGGGGAAAATCGACGCCTGGGGCTACGACTCGCTCTGGGCCTTCGATCACTTCTATCCGATCTTCACGCCCGACCCGGCCGGTCCCTGCATGGAGAACTGGACGCTGCTGAGCGCGCTCAGCCAGCACACCAGGCGCGCCCGCATCGGCGCGCTCGTCAGCAGCAATACTTATCGCAATCCGTGCCTGACGGCGAAAATGGCGGCGACGCTCGACCACGTAAGCGGCGGCAGACTCAATCTCGGTCTCGGCGCCGGATGGTATGAACTGGAGCATCGGAGCTTTGGGATCGAATTCAAAACCGTCCGCGGGCGCCTCGAGGCGCTCGACGAGTCGTGCCAGATCATCAAGGAAATGTTCACTCAGGACAGAACCACCGTCGAGGGCAAGCACTACCACGTGGTCGACGCGGTCTGTAATCCCAAGCCGCTCCAGAAGCCGCACATCCCGTTGATGATCGGCGGACGCGGAGAAAAATCCCTGCTCAAGATCGTCGCAAAGCATGCCAATATGTGGAATACGATGCATGCGAATCCCGCCGAGATGAAGCGCCTGATCGACGTTATCGAACGGCACGGCGACGCGGTCGGTCGCAACACCGATGAAATCGAAAAGACCATCATGATGCCGCTGTGCTACAAGGCGTCCAAAGAGCGCGAGCGGCTGATCTCCGGGGGCGTGGCGAGCATGGCGCGGATCACGCCGGAGCAGGCGCGCGATCGAATCATGATCGGCGGTAAGGACGAATGCCTCGACAAAATCGCGCAGTACGCCGAGGTCGGCGTCACGCACTTCATCTTCAGCTTGCGCTGGCCGATTCTCGTCGAGCAAGAGTTTCAGGCGTTCGCCGAAGAAGTGATTCCGGCGGTCCGCCGGCATTGAGGACCGGCTCCGCGCGAAGCCTGCCATACCACCCGATCCACAACATTTGACAATGACTCTGTTGTCGGACAAACACATCATAAGCCGCAGTCTCGGAATTTCTGGCGAGCCACGGGTGGATGTCCTAGCTTTGAACCCGGCCGAATATGCCAGCGTTTTCCCGCGTCATAGATTTTGAACAACCGGTGACGATTTTCAAGAGTAGCTTTCTCGGGAAGCTACTCTGAGGTAGGCCTCAGATGCTAGCTACTCCAAAAGAGTTCCTTCAGCAGGTGTTTCGCGATTTCTCCAAAGACGAATGCCCGTCGATGGCCGCGGCTTTGGCATACGCGACGCTGTTCTCGCTGCCTTCTCTCTTACTAATCGTCATATACATTGCGGGCCTCGTTCTGGGTCCGCAGGCTGCGAGCGGCCAGATCGAATCGAAGCTGAGCGGCGCGATGGGCCCACAGGCCGCCGCGCAAATCCAGACCATGGTGAGCAACGTGGCTCAGAACCATACTGGTGGATTGGTCGCGACGGCGTTGGGACTTGTCGGGCTCATACTTTCCGCAACCAGCGTGCTGCTGCAACTTCAGCAGTGTCTCAACAAAGCGTGGAAAGTAAGGGTGGTTGGTTCCGGCATAAGGCATTTCGCGATGAAACGCGTCCGCTCAATTCTTCTGCTGATTGGAGCCGGGATCCTGGCGATGGTTTCGGTGGCAGCGAGTTCCGCGATTTCGGCGCTGGCGCATATGTTGCCTTTCCCCGGCGCTGCGCATGTTGGGGAGATTGTCACATCATTGGTCATGTTTACGGTAGTTTTCGCGGCGATTCTGAAGGTGATGCCGGATGTCCAATTGCGCTGGAGCGACGTTTGGGTGGGTGGCCTGTTTATCGCCGTATTGTTTGTAGTCGGGAAATTTCTGATCGGGATTTACCTGGCGCACGCCGGGAAAGCCAGCGCCTATGGGGCTGCGGGGTCCCTGGCTGTGATTCTACTGTGGACTTACTACTCAGCGCTGATCTTTCTGCTGGGAGTCGAATTGACTCAGGTATGGGTACGCAGCCAGGGACGCGAAGTCCCGCCGAAGCAAGGCGCTGTCCGCCTGGAGCAGGCTTCATGAGAGTCAATTCATCGAAAGCACGGGCCTCTAGCGTGCCTTTTGCGCGTGACCCCGAAGTATCGCGGTTGCTGTTGGCCGAGGGGCATCTGACGGGACGGCTCTTTGGTAGCATGCTGCGGAAGATCGCGGCGCTGCCGTTGCGGACGGCGAAACACGGTTGCAGCTAGAGCCATGCGGCTTTTGGTTTACTGGGGCGCTTTGACATGAAGCAATTTTTGAAGGAAAACGTGGTTTTGGTGGCGGGCGCCGCCTTGCCGCTGGCATAGCCGAGCGAGGTTTTCAAAACGCTGCCGCCCGTGTCTATGACGGTTGACGGTTCGTCTTCTTTCAGGCGGGCGGCGATTTCGCCAATGCCGATGCCATGCTGCCGGACCAGCGCCGCAATCTGCTCCAGCGCTTCCTCTCGCGCAGCGCTCATGGCTTTTCCCCGCCGACCCAGACGATCAACTGAGCGGTCCCGTAATAGGGAGGAGCGCCCGCCAGGGGCATCATGGGCGCGCTGTGCCTGAAGGACCAACGCTCTGAGAAAGCCGCCACGCCGTTTTTTCTCGTCGCCGCTTTCCTCCAGCCCTTTGGAATGTTTGTTTGCCTGAACGAGTACTTTCCCCACTCAGCCGACACATCGCTGCCTGTGCTGGCCGTTTCCGGCGTCATGCTGGCGCAGCAGGCCATGGGTTTTATCGCTTGGCGGCGCAGCAGTCTCGGCTTTTTCAGTATCCTGTTCTGGACCGTTTTCATCGGCACAGCGATGGCCAAAATGAGGATAGACGGCGATATAGCCGCGATCGCCTCGGGCGTCTCGCTTTTGTGCCTGAGCCGCGCCGTCGACCGTACGCCGCACCGCGCGATTGCACCGTTGTGGTATTTCATCGGCACCGCTGGATCGCTGGGCGGTTTTTTCGATCTTGTGAAAGGCTCGTCGCTGGAACTGAGCTGCCTGGGCCTGAACGCCTACGTGATTTACCTCAGCATACTGCTGGCGAGCCGTGTGTGTGGCGAATTGCTGATTCTTGGGGAAATCAGTAATTCGCCACACACAGGTTAACAAATCTCTGGATGAGTTGGTCGCTCCCCGGCTCCTTTGGATAGCTCCGGATCGCAAGAAGATGGGCCTCTTCATCGTCCCGGATACGTTGATCGGTTGTCTCTGGCTTCAGCTCGCAAGCGCAATCGCTGATTTTCGCAAGTTCCGCCTTTGCGAGGGTTGCAAGAAGCCGATGCTCGTGGCGCCGGAAGGATCAGGTTACCGAACGAACCGAAAGACGTGCTCGAACGCATGTCGCATCAGGTTGTACTCGCGCCGGAAGCTCGAGGCTCGCCAGCTGCGCGATCAAAAGCTGTCTGTCCGGGAAATTGCGAAGCGCCTCGGCACCGGAATCGAGCAGGTCAAGAGGTGGATCGCCGAGCGCTAGTCTGATGGCGAAGCGCGGAACAAACGAGGGATCGATCTTCAAGCGCAAAGATGGGCGCTGGGTCGGCTCTCTCAATATGGGCTGGGAAGACGGCAAGCGTAAGCGAAGACATTTCTACGCCGCAACAGCCGGGGAGGTGCGAGATGAACTGCTCAAAGCTCGTTCCGATCAGTCTCGTGGCCTTCCGGTCCGGACCGAGCGACAGACCGTCGCACAGTTTCTCGATCATTGGCTGAAGCACACTCTCAAGGCGAAGGCGAAACCGCGAAGCCATGAGAGTTTTTCAGCAATCGCCCGCCTTCACATCAAACCAACGTTGGGAAAGATTCAGCTCCACAAGCTCACGCCTCAGCATGTCCAGAAGCTGCTGGACGAGAAGAGCCAGCCGTACAAGGTAAAGAAAAAGAACGGTACCGAGGAGAATAAGCAGGGACGCTCGCCACAAACTGTTGCGAATATCGGAACCGTATTGCGAAGCGCGTTAGCACAGGCATTGAAGTGGGGGCTGGTCGCCCGCAATAGCGCCGCGCTCGTTACTCCTCCGCGTATTACGCGAAAGCAGATCGAACCGCTCGATCCGGAGGGCGCTCGCAAGCTGCTTGGAGAGGCAAAGGGTTCGAGGTTTGAGCCAGTTTACGTGACGACACTTACGCTTGGTCTCCGACGAGGCGAGGTGCTCGGACTGCGCTGGAGCGATGTCGATATGGAACAGCGCACCCTTCACGTCAGCCAGTCGCTGCAGCGTTTGCTCACCGGCTCCGACATAAAGGGAAAGAAGAGTGCTCTCCAAGCAACCGAGACCAAGACCGACGGGAGCCGGCGGTCGATCGCTCTCCCGGATTCAGTGGTCAAAGCGCTGAAGGCCCGACGCGTCAAACAGGCCGAAGAGCGCCTAGCGGCAGGCTCCGAATGGAAAGATTCCGGACTCGTATTCACAAGCGCGACCGGTCGAGCGGTGGAGCCAAAAGTTCTTCATCGTGAATACAAAGCGTTGCTCAAGAAAGCCGAGCTTCCGACCACCTTGCGATTTCATGATCTGAGGCACAGCGCGGCATCTCTTCTGCTCGCGCAAGGCATCCATCCGCGCGCGATCATGAAGCTCCTCGGGCACAGCCCGATCACCGTCACCATGAACGTGTACGGCCACGTCATGCCGGCGATGATGCGCGACGCGGCCGACAAGATGGACGCGATTCTCGGCGGCGCTTAGTTCCGATCCGATCGCGCGCGACCGCCCTAAACTCCCTTTGGCCAATCTGGACAGTCGCGGCGCTCGCGCAAAATTTGAACGCTGACTTGGATGGGAGACGGCGCCCCGGTCACTTCTCAGGAAAGTTAGGCGCCCCGTTTCCAGCCCGGTTTTTCGGTAGTGACGCAGTTTGAAATTTGCCGCACATAGAAACCCATTAGGTTAGTCATCAGCCGATGCGAACACTCGCGCCAATCAGACGCAGACCAAGCCTTGCGGCGACGCGCTGAGATGATCGGTTGGACCTTGCCGTGCTGTAGAAGAGTGCGCGGGCACTGAGGTTCGGCAGCGATGACCAACCGGCGGTAACGGCGGCCGCAAATCCTTGAGCACGGGATCTCGGAAACGTCACCACGCCGATCTCCGCGCCGATGTCGCCGATGCGAGCTGCGAACGCGATGGACGCAATTTCGTCGTCGGCGAGCGCGACGCACCAAGGCTCCCAGAAGTCGCCGCCCCCCTTAAAACCTGCGTCAAGCATGGGCTGAGGCAGACCCCGGTCAGCGAGGCGAGCCAGCATCTGCTCGCCCTCCACCGAATCTCCTCGCACGATCCTCGCGGGGTGCTCGCATTTCAGACTGTTCGGGAGTCTGTAAATGACGCCCTGAGCGATGGTCACGACGGGTTGGCCACGCGACAACAGATCGATGACTTTTCCCAGACATTGAGGCAGGACATCAGGATCGCGCCATGAGGGCTCCTCCGTGGCTATGGCAAGTAAGCTCAGAGCGATCTGATCCCCAACGTCGTGCCGAACGCGTGCGATGTTGCCTTGTGGGCACCCCGCGAAGAATAGGCGCGGCCCGGATGAACAATCTGGGTCGTTCTCCCGCTATATGCGCTCTGAGTTGGAGATCACAAAAGTCGTCTCGACATCGACATGCAGGAGCCGCAGATCGTCGGCCTCTGCTTCGCTGGAAACGGGTTCCTTCAATTGCGCTTCTCTTTAGCTCTGCGCGGAGCGCTTCTCATACGAACCGCGTTAGCAATGCGTCGTTCAGCGCTTTCGTGATCCAGCTGAAAGCACCTGAATTCGTTTCACTCTCACTGAAATCCCGTGGCTGTCAAATGTGGCTGTCAAATGGCCTGGGAGCCGCCAAAGTAGTGAAAAAACCCTTTATCTACTTGGTGATCCCAGCGGGAGTCGAACCCGCGTTCCCGACGTGAGAGGCCGGTGTCCTAACCACTAGACGATGGGACCATCGTCGCGCGCGCCGCAGCGCGCGCTTTGCAAAAATCGTTGGCTGAGGAGGCAGGACTCGAACCTGCAATCGCCTGATCCAGAGTCAGGTGCCTTACCAATTTGGCCACTCCTCAGCGCAGGTCTGCAAATATAACCAACGGCCCTCACCCGCGCCACCGAGCCCGTGCGACGCTACTTGATCGCGGTGTGGCGGAGCGTCTCGGCGTGACGATTGACCAGCGCGTCGCATCGCGACAGCAACGCCGGGTTGGCCGAGTGGCGTTCGATCATGTAGCTCAGCTCGCCCAGGTCGTGGACCAGCAAGCGCAAACATCGCTCGTACTCATCGGGCGCCTGCAAAGCCTTCAGCAGATCCGACACCACATCTTCGAGTTCGGTTTCCTCGACGTCGAGCGCGATCTCCAGCGCGCGTTCGAGCTTGATTCCGGGCATCGCCTCGCCCTGAGACTTTTCGAGCAGCGACCGCAGCCGCACGATGGTGGCGTCTTCGAGCGAGATCGGACTGGGCTTGTCGAGCATCGATTCCTGATCGAGCACGGTGGTGACCAGGTCCAGCGCGCCGACGTGCCGCGCTTCGTCACGCGCCATCGCGAACCAGAAATCCTGCAGGCCCGGCTCGCTCGCAAAGATCTTCGCGAAGCGTGCGTACAGCGCCATGCTTTGTTTTTCCAATGCGATCGTCGCATCGAGAACTTCGCGCGTCGTGGGCATCGTGGACCGATGATACCTTCTATCTTCGCGGGCGGTAAAGCGCGGAGGCCCGACCGCGCTCGAGCGATCGGGCCTCCGGATGGAATTGCGCAACTGTTATTTCGCGAGCTCGGTCGCGCGCGTCTCGCGAATGACGGTGACCCGAATCTGCCCGGGATAGGTCATATCGGTTTCGATCTTGCGCGCCACGTCGCGCGCCAGCATCGCGGTGTCCTCGTCCGAAATCTGGGTGGGCTCGACGATCACACGCATCTCGCGCCCGGCCTGCACGGCGAAACATTTTTCGACGCCCTTGAACGACTTCGCGATCGTCTCGAGGTCCTCCAGCCGCTTGACGTAGCTCTCGAGCACCTCGCGCCGCGCCCCCGGACGCGCGCCCGACAGCGCATCGGCCGCATCGACCAGCGGCGCCAGAATCGTCTCGGCCTTGACTTCCTCATGATGCGCCGCGATCGCATTTACGATTTTCGCCGACTCGCCGTATTTGCGGGCGATCTCACCGCCGATCAACGCGTGCGAGCCTTCGACCTCGTGAGTCAGCGCCTTGCCGATATCGTGCAGCAGGGCAGCGCGACGAGCCTGCTTTTCGTTCAGCCCCAGCTCGGCGGCCATCGCGCCGCAGATGAACGCAGCTTCGATCGAATGCATCAACACGTTCTGCGCGTAGCTGTAGCGATACTTGAGCATCCCGAGCAGCTTGACCAGTTCGGGATGGATTCCGTGCACGCCGACCTCGATGATCGCGCGCTGACCGGCCTCGCGGATCGATTCCTCGACCTGCTGCTCGGCCTTGCGAACGACTTCCTCGATACGACCGGGATGAATGCGGCCATCCGAGATGAGCTGCTGGAGTGCGACGCGCGCTATTTCGCGCCGGATGGGGTTGTGGCACGAAATCACGACCGCCTCGGGAGTATCGTCGATAATTATGTCGACACCGGTGGCCGCCTCGATCGCCCGGATATTGCGTCCTTCGCGGCCGATGATGCGGCCCTTCATCTCGTCGTTGGGCAGCGCCAGCACCGAGACCGTGCGCTCGGCGACGAACTCGCCGGCCAGCCGCTCGATCGCGATTGCGATGACTCGTTTGGCGCGGCGGTCGGCCTCCTCGCGCGCCTCTTCTTCGACGATTCGTATGTGCTTGGCAGCGTCGGTGCGCGCCTGGCCGATCATCTCGTCCATGAGCGAGCGCTTGGCTTCCTCGCGGGTCAGGCCGGCGACGGCTTCGAGCTTGGTGCGCGCCTCGTCGATATGTGACTGCAGCAGTTCTTCTTTATCGGTGAGATTTTTCTCGCGCGAGCGCAAACTTTGATCGCGCCGGTTGAGGTCGGCTTCGCGCCGTTCGAAGGCTTCCTGGCGCTTTTCGAAAGTCTCCTCGCGTGCTTCGAGCTTCTGTTCGATCGCAGCTATTTCGCGCCTGCGATCGCGCATCTCGCGCTCGGCGTCGGCTTTCGCGCCGACCACGATATCCTTTGCCTTGAGTTCGGCCTCCTTTGCTGCTAGCTGGCTCCTGGTTTGAGCCTCCTTGGTTATTTCTTCGGCCTGAGCGCGCGCGGCCTGCAGGTTAACGGCGTCCCTACGCTGTTTCGTTATTCCCCAAATGAAAAAGACCGCGCCACCAACTATGAATCCCAGGATTGCGGTGATTAGAGCCACCCTGGTTTACCTCCTTGGTCCGCGTTCCGCGAGCTGGCAGTGGCGCTTCGCAGGCTCGATGAACGGCGGACTCAGTCACAATGATGTTTAGCCGCCGGTCGAGCCCCGTTTCGGGGATTCGATCGAGCAGCTGGAATGAATAGGCGAGTCCCACGCTGATCGCTTCGCGGCCCATCTGGCCGATGAAACGATCATAGTGACCCCCGCCACGGCCCAGCCGCTGCCCTTCGAGTCCGAAGGCGACGCCGGGAACACATACGAGAATTTTCGCGAACTTTTTGCTGTCGAGAGGCTCCGACGACTCGGACGGCGCGAGGATTCCATACGCGCCGCGGGCGAGTTCGGATCGATCGCGAATCCTTCGCGCGACGATCGTGCCCGCCGCCGCGTCAACGCGCGGATAGAAGACGGCGCGACCAGCGGCCAGCGCGTCGGACAGGATGCGGTCGGTCGAGACTTCGTTACCGTGAGCTTTGTAGAGGACGATCGCGGATGCGGCGCGGTAGAACTCGCTCGCGATCATTTGCCGCTCGATGATTTCCGACCATGCCGCGGCGCGCTCGCCGGGGAGCGCATCGCGGGACGCGGTCATGATCGCGCGTAGATTTTTCTTTTCGTCCGCCACAGTCGTTGCCATGGCGGGAGCGGGCTCAACTACTCGATTGCGCGGCGCCATCGCGCACGCCTGTCGTTCTCGATCCGGCTGACAGCCGGCCTGTATCCGCGATACGTTCCATCGCGAAAGCCTTCGTTGCGGTTGAAAAATATTGCAAGGGCCCCATGCTTGTAAGCACCGCGCTTAGGCCACTTTCGAGATCCACAATTCCCATTCCCGTCCCCGTCCGAAATCGCTCACCTCTGGGATGCCGCGCGCCGTCACGACGATTCATGCTCATTCGCCGTCGATGGCCGCGGACAGCCGTTTATTCATCGCCGCGATTCGATCCACCAGCTCTTGATGCTCCCGGCGCAGGTGTTCGAGCTCTTCGGCGAAATTTAACGCAGCCAGGATTGCCAGGTTCACTGAATTGACCGTCTGGCTCCCGGCGCGGATATCCTTGATCTTTTCGTCCACCGTCTCGGCCACGGACTTGACCCACTCATCGCCGCCATCGCTGGCGACCGTCAGGCTTTGTCCCATGATCTGGACGTTGACGCCCTTCATCTTCAGCCAAGATCGATCCCGTCGAAGCGGGTGAGAATCTTTTCGATCCTGCTTCGCACGTCGTTGCGCTCGTTTTCATGCTGCTGGCGCTCGGCGTTCAACTGCTTCACCTGGCCGGCGGCATCGGCATAGCGTTTTTCGGTTTCCGCGAGTTTCTGGGCGAGTTGCTCATTTTCCTTGCGCAATTGGTGGATGCGCGCCACGGAAGCCTGAATCCGCTCGTCTAATTGCTTTAATACATCTGTCGCCATGAGAAAGAATCTTCTACTTTTAGTTTAATTTTCGATTAACTGACCTGTCAAGCTGCATAAGAACCGCTGGCACTCTGCTCCCTTGCGCCGTCACTTGCAAACAGCGCATCGACAAACTCACGCGCGTCGAACTCGCGCAAATCCTCGATCGCCTCGCCCAGTCCCACGAACCGCACCGGAATTTTAAGCCGATCCGCGACCGCGACCACCACGCCGCCCTTCGCCGTGCTGTCGAGCTTTGCCAGCACCACTCCGGTAAGCGGCACTGCGTCGCCAAAAATCGCCGCCTGGCTGAGCGCATTCTGGCCCGTATTGGCGTCGAGCACGAGCCACGTCTCATGCGGGGCGCCGGGCAACTCGCGCGCGACTATGCGGGCAATTTTCTTGAGCTCCTCCATCAAGTTGACCTTGGTTTGAAGGCGCCCCGCCGTGTCGATCAGGACCGTGCGCGTCTTTCGCGCGACCGCGGCTTTGACCGCGTCGAAGGCGACCGCAGCGGGATCCGATCCCGGCGATTGCTTGATGATGTCGGCGCCGGCGCGATCGCACCATACCTCGAGCTGCTCGATTGCGGCCGCGCGAAACGTATCTGCCGCGGCAACGATCACGCTGCCGCGCTCGGCCTTGAACCGGGCCGCGAGTTTCGCGACCGTCGTGGTTTTGCCCACGCCGTTGACGCCGACCAGCATGATCACCAGCGGCGCATCGCCCGAGTCGGCAGGCCGGCGCTCTGCGGACATCAGGATCGTCGCGATCTCAGCCTTGAGCGCGTCGCGGATCGCGTCGGGGCGATTGTCGTTGCCCAACTTCGCGCGCACCGCGGCGGCAATCTTCATGCTCGCCTCGACGCCAACGTCGGCGGCAATCAGCGCTTCCTCAAGGCCCTCGTAAATGTCGTCGATCTTTGCGCTTCCGGTCAGCGCGGCTCTGATGCGCGCCAGAAAGTTTTCGCGCGTCTTGCGCAGACCCAACCCGATTCTGACCGGTTCGCGAACCGTCGGAGGCGGCGCGACGTATTGCGCCGGCTCAGCGACGGCCGGCTCGGCGGTTTCGGGCGTCGGTTCAGCCGCGATCTCGGCAGCCGGCGGCAGCTCGGCTTCCAGACGGGGCGGACGCGACGGGCGCGCCTTGCGGAGGCTCCACTGAATCAGGACTCCAATGAAAACCAGGCCCGAACCGGCGCCGGCGGCGATAATCAGAATGAGCGCGATGTCGAAAGGATGCACGTTGCGTCGCCCGGAAAAATAATCCTGAAGAATTTTTTTCTGCGCCAAGAATAACAGTCGCGCTCCCGCTCCGAAACCGCAGGGGTGACCCCTGGCCGTGGCGACGGCAGCGCAGTATTAGGCCGTTGGCAGAGTGAGCGCCCGCCAGCGGCGGGCGGCCTTAACATTGGGTGCAGGGGTCACCCCCTGCAAACCCACGGCGGGTTTCACATTCGATTACGTTCCCGGCTATAAGAAATATGGGCCGCGACGAGATCGCAAAATCACGCGGACCCTCGATCACGAAGGGAGATCATCTGGAAATGCCCAAGCTCAAAGGCAAGGTGGCAATCGTAACCGGCGCCAGCCGTGGCATCGGCAAGGCAATCGCCGAACTGTTCGCCAAAGAGGGCGCCAGGGTGGTGTGCTCCGCGCGCACGCTCAAAGAGGGCGAGCATCCACTGGAAGGCTCGCTTGAGACCACCGTCGCCGGCATCAGGAAGACGGGCGGCGAGGCAACCGCAGTCACCTGCGACGTCTCGTCGGAAGCCGACTGCGAGAAACTGGTCGCGCAAACGCACCAGCTCTACGGACCGGTTGACGTACTGGTGAACAACGCGGCGCTGAGCTACTTCATCCCGGTCAAGGATTTCCCTCCCAAGCGCTGGATGCGCTCGTTCGCGGTCAACGTTCACGGCCCGTTCATGCTGAGCCATCTGGTGCTCAAGGACATGATCCCGCGCAAGTCCGGATCGATCGTCAACATTTCTTCAGGCGCGGCGATCGGACCCGGCCGCGGACCATACAAGAACGCCACCGTCTTTCGCGGCGGCGTATGCTACGGCGCCGAAAAGGCCGCGCTCGAGCGCTTCACGCAAGGCCTCGCGGAAGAAGTTTACGACGATGGAATCTCGGTAACTTGCGTGTCGCCATCGCAAGTCGTCGCGACCCCGGGCACGGTTCATCATCATCTGGTCACAGGACCCGACGACCCCAGCGGCGAGCCGGTGCAATGGATGGCGCAGTCGGCGCTCATTCTCGCCACCGAACCGCTCGACAAGGTGACGGGTTTGGTGACCTACAGTCAGCCGCTGCTCAAGCAGTACGGCGTGATCGAAAAGGGCGTCGGAATCGGATTCGGCCGCACCGGCAGCGGCTACAGTTTGATCTAGCCGCCGCCCCAAGATTTTGAGCGCAAAAGAGCGGCGCGGCAATCGGATGATCGCCGCGCCGCTGCGTCACTGTTTTCTTACGCCGCTTGCGGGATTCTGAGCGAAATAATCCGCGACACGCCCGGACGATCCATGGTCACGCCGTGAATCTGATCCGCGCGCTGCATGGTGCGCTGGTTGTGCGTGATCACGATAAACTGCGAGCGCTGTTTCAGCTCCGCCATCAGCGTCGTGAACGCCGCCAGGCTGAACTCGTCCAGCGGGGCGTCAACTTCGTCCATCACGCAGAACGGGCTCGGGTTGAGCAGGAACAGCGAGAAAATCAGCGCCATCGCGGACAGCGCTTTCTCTCCGCCTGACAGCAGCCCGATCTCCTTGACCTTCTTGCCCGGCGGCTGCACCAGCACGTTCACTCCCGCCTCGAGCACGTCGCCGGCGTCGGTCAATTCCAGCCGGCCCTTGCCGCCGCGCAGCAGTTTGGGGAACAGCTCGGCAAAGTTTTTCGCCGCGCCCTCGAACGTCTCGGCGAAACGTTTTCGCGCCTCGCGATTCAGATGCGTGATCGTCCTGGTCAGATCGTCGAGCGCACTCTGCAGATCGGCGCGCTCGGCGCCGAGCACGCCGGCGCGCTCCTCGAGCTCCTTGACCTCGCTGTCGGCGGCGAGATTCACCTCGCCGATTCGTTCCATCTTCGCGCGCAACTCGACGATCCGCGCGTCGTCATGCGCCGCAATTCTGCCGTCGAGGGCGGGAATTATCTCGGCCGCCATCGCGTCGAACTCGGCGCCGAATTTCTCGATGAACGCGCGCGCCAACTCCTCGCTGAGCGCGCGGGCGCGTTCGCGCTTGAGGCCGCACTCTGTCGCCTCGGCTTCCAGAACCGTCAAGCTCTCCTGTGCATTTTTGTAGTCGGCGCGGCGCCCCTCCAGCGCACGCTCGGATGCGTCGCAACCCGCGCGCAGGCGCAAAAGTTCCGCTTCGAGTTCGCCTTCGCGGGCGCGCGCCGCAGTGTCCTGCGCCGACAGCGTCTCGAGTTCGCGCGCGAACTCGGCGCGTTCGAGGTGCGAGCGTTCCAGGGTTGCGCGATGCTCGTCGAACTGCGCTTCCAGATCGCCCGCCTCGCGCCGCGCATGCGCCAGTTCGCTTTCGAGCGCGCCGAGCCGCGACTTGCGCGCCTCCACCTTGGAGGCCGCTTCGAGCATCACGGCGCCAATCTCCTCCGCGGTCGCGCGCCGCGCCGCGATCTCGCCGGCTATCGCGCCCAGCCGCGCTCGCGCCTCTTGCTCGGCCATCGCCAGTTCTTCCAGGCGCGCGTTTGACGTGATCACCAGTGCGGCGAGCTCGCTCAGCCGGCGGCGGGAATTGCCGCCGTGGGCTTCCGCGAGCGCGACCGATTGTTCGCCGCGGGCCAGCGCGCCGCGACGCTCGATGGCGACTCGTTCTGCTTCGCGCGCCATCCCCCGTCCCTGCTCGAGCTCGGCGTCCGCGCGCTCGCGTTCAGCGCGCACCGCGGCGAATTGGCCGACTCGCGTGCGATGTTCTTCTTCGGCGCGCGCCAGTTCGCGCGTCTCCGCTTCAGTTGCCGCCAGGTCCACCGCCGCGTGATTGTCTTCGGCGCTGCCTCCGCTGATCATTCGGCCGGGCCATACGAGGTCGCCGTCGCGCGTTACAAAAACGGTCCCGTGACCATTGAGATTCGACGCCGCCAGCGCGGAACGCAGGTCGTCGGCCAGCATCACATGACCCAGCATCGCCTCGGCAACCGGCCGGACGCGCGGCTCGAATTCGAGCATCTCGACCAGTCGTCCCGCGATACCGGGTGCGTCGATCGCCGGATGCGCCGCGACGGCGGCATCGGGTTCCTGCACGAAGTCCATCCGGCCCGCGCGATTTTCTTTGAGGATCTCGATTGCGCGGAGCGCGAAGTCCGGCGATTCGACTATCACCGCGTCCATCTGATCGCCAAGCACGGCTTTGAGAGCCGGCTCCAGCCCAAGCGGTGCTCGCACGACCTGTTTGAGGATCGAAGGGTCGACGGCGGGACGATCGCCGTTGAGCGATTCAAGTATCGTGCGCAGCCTCAGATCGATGCCGTTCGAGGAAAGATTGGATTGAAGTTCGCCGCGCGCGCCCAGCACGCCACGCAGCGAATTGACGCGCGCGGTCAGATGATCGAGCGCCGTGCGCGCCTCGATCTCGCGCTCCGCGGCCTCGCGCCGCGCTCCTTCGAGCTCGGCCGCCGCTGCGCGCGACGCTTCCAGGTCCGCTTCCGCCGCGCGCATCAGTTCGCGCGCGGCCTCGAGCGCGGCTGCCAGCGCCGGTGTTTCAACCGTGGTCGCGCCGAGGCGTTTTTCGAGTTCCGCGCGCTCGCCGGCTAGATCGCCCAGCCTGCCCCGAATTACCGCCGCCTCGCGAACGACGTCGGACAAGTCGTCCTTGCATTCCTCGCCGCGGCGCTCGGCCTGCTTGAGTTCGCGATTGGCAGCTTCGTGCTTGAGGGAGATTTCCTTGAGGACAGCGTCGGCGTCGCCGCCGCCCGCTGCAACTTCGCGCGCGAGCATCGCGCCCGCCGCGGCGCGGTTCGCGCGCGCCAGCGTCGCCTTCGATTCCAGTTCGACGAGGCGCGCGCGCAGCTCGAGTTCGAGCTGCGAGGTCGCGTCGAGCCGCCGCTGCAAAAATCCGCGCGTGCGGGCGCGTTCCTGAGCGCCGGAATGAAGATTCTCGAGTTCGCGCTGAGCACCGCCCAGTTCGGACCGCGCCGACTGCGCGGCCGACGCGGCCGCGTCGGCCTGCTCGCGTATCGCGCTAGCGCCGGTACGGGCGCTGTCGAGCCGGCTCTTCAGCTCCGCGTCGCGGCCGGTTTGTATCGCCAGTTCTTCGCGCTGATCGATCAGCCGCCGTGCCGCGGCGTAACGTTCCAGTTCGCCGAGCTCGGCCTTGACGACCTTGTAGGTCTCGGCTTTTTTGGCTTGCCGGCGTGCGAAGCTGAGTTGACGCTCGATTTCGCTGAGCACGTCGTCCACCCGCGCAAGATTTTCCTTCACGCGCTCGAGCTTGCGCTCGCTCATCTCGCGCCGGCCTTTGAACAGCGACAAGCCGGCAGCTTCCTCGACGAGCGTGCGCAGCTCGTGCGGCTTGGCCTGGATAATTTCCTCGATTCGGCCCTGCTCGACCAGCGAATAGCCGCGGCTGTGAATCTGCGCCGCCATGAAGAACTCGGTGATATCCTTCAACCGGCACGGAATTTTGTTGAGCAGATATTCCGACTCGCCGGAGCGATACGCGCGCCGCGTCACCGCGACTTCGCTGAGCGCCGCATACGGCTCGGGAAGCCGGCTGCCTTCTTCGGCCTCCAGCACCAGAGAAACCTCGGCCATTCCGGCCGCCGGATTCGACTCGTTGCCGGCGTAGATAAGGTCCTCGACGCTCTTGCCGCGAAGCCGCGTCGGCGCCTGCTCGCCGAGCACCCATCGGATCGCGTCGACGACGTTCGATTTGCCGCATCCGTTGGGACCGACCACCGCCGTCATCCCCGGCGCGAAGCCGATCGTCGTCGAATCGAGAAATGACTTGAAGCCTAGTAGTTCAAGGCTCTTAAGACGCATGCTGCCTTCGCCTCCACCACACCACCGCCTTCCCAAGCTTATCCCAAAGTACCCTCAGAGGGTCAAGAGCACCCCCAACATATCGTGTGTCGCAGGACAGGTACCCCAGTAAATTGTGGGTCTCGGCCGTTGGCACGGCTGGCCAGTATTAAGACCGCGTGCACGGGAGGCCAGTGTTAAAAAAGTGAAAAACTAATCCTGGATTAGCTCGGTATTCCAGTAAGCGCTATCGACCTGCGACAGGTACGGCATCCATTCCCGGTACCGCCGCAGGCTGAACATCTCGGACGAAAACGGAGTCCACTCGGGGCGGCGCGGCCTGCGGAACAGATGCATCCCGGCTTCGTCAGGCGTGCGGCCACCCTTGCGGCGATTGCAGTGATGGCACGAGCATACGATGTTCTCCCACGTGGACATCCCGCCACGCGAGCGCGGAATGATATGGTCCAGGTTGAGCTCGGTGCGCGGCAATTTCTTGTGGCAATACTGGCATGTGTTGCCGTCGCGGGCGAAGATGTTGAAGCGCGAGAATCGCACGTGGCGCTTGGGCACCCGCTCGTACGCCGTCAGCAACAGGACCCGCGGCACCCGGATGAAGCCGTTTACTATCCCCAGCCGCTCATGCTGAATTTCTATCGACAGGTCGCGCCAGCTGTCGAAGTCAAACGTGTGATACTGCTCATCGACGGCCTTCGCAACGCCCTGATAAAGCAGCGCAAACGCGCGTTTTACCGACGTAACGTGAACCGGCAGGTACGAGCGATTGAGAATCAGGACCTTGCTGTTGAGCAGGCCCGCTCCCGGGAGGCTGGGCGCAACCATGAAGGCCGCAGCAGACATCACATGACGAGTATCGGCCCCCCGATACCATGTCAAGATACTGGTGGATTAAAAGACCGTTATTGATGCGCTAATCAAGCTTGCTTGCGGTGGTCGGGCGTGCCTCGTATGATCGTGGGCAAGTTGTCGACGCAAAGGGTAAAACGATGTCCCACTGGACGCGAGCGTTTTCTTCATCGCTCGCGATGCCCGCGCGAGAACTCCCGGCAATCGCTCTTCCACATGCAATCACATCGGATTTGCCAGAATAGAGAGTCCATCTGTGAAACGAGAAATCGCAATTAACGCGTCCGCACTCGAGGTCCGGGTGGCGCTGCTCGAGGATAACCAACTCGCCGAATTCTACCTCGAGCGCAATCGCCAGGTTGGACTGGCGGGTAACATCTATAAGGGCAAGGTCACCCGCGTGCTGCCCGGGATGCAAGCGGCGTTTGTCGATATCGGCCTGGAGAAAGCGGGCTTCCTGCACGTCTCGGATTTTTACGACGGAGTCTCCGCACTCAACATCGTGGCGGAAGTGATCGGCGAAGAAGATGTCGAGACCGAGCCGATCGGCGACAACGAGTTTGCCGAAGCCGAGACGAACTCCACTGACGAAGCCGGCGCCGGCGCCAACGGCGATGAAAGCAGGGCGCGGCCATCGCGCGGACGCCGCCGCGGCCGAGGCCGCCGGACTCAGGCGCCGCAGCGCTCGCGGCTTCCCATCGAGCAGCAGTTGCGCCGCGGCCAGGACATCATGGTTCAGATCGCCAAGGAACCGATGGGCACCAAGGGCGCGCGGCTGACGTCGTCGATTTCGATGCCTGGGCGCCATCTCGTCTATACCCCTGCCAGCAATCACATCGGAGTGTCCCGTAGAATCGCCAGCGCCGAGGAACGCGCCCGGTTGCGCGCTGACGTGGGAGAACTCAGGCCGCCGCAGGGCGGTTTCATCGTGCGCACCGCGTGCGAGGGCGTCAGCCGGCGCGAAATCCAGCGCGACGTCGCCTTTCTGACCAAGCTGTGGAGCTCGATTGTGCGCAAGAACGAGAGCATGCCGCCCGCGTCGATACTCTACAGCGATCTCGACGTGGCCTTGCGTATCGTGCGCGACCTCTTTTCCAGCGAGGTGGACCGGCTATGGTGCGACGATCCGACTACCTACAGCCGGATCGTACAGTTCGTGCAGAACTATATGCCGCGGCTGCGCGCGCGGGTGACGCTCCATGACGGGGCCGCGCCGCTGTTCGATCGCTTCAATATAGAACCGCAGATCGAGCGCGCGCTGGACCGCAAGGTATGGCTCAAGTCGGGCGGCTACCTGGTTTTCGATCAAGCTGAAGCGCTGACCGCGATCGACGTGAATACCGGACGCTTCGTCGGCAAGCGCAGCCAGGACGAGACCATCTTCAAGACCAACCTCGAAGCAGTGGAGGAAGTAGTAAACCAAGTTAGGCTGCGCAACATCGGCGGAATCATCATAGTTGATTTTATCGACATGGATCGCGAGGCCGATCGCAAGAAGGTCAGCGACGCGCTGGCGATTGCGCTCAAGCGCGACAAGGCGCGCACCTCCGCGCTCAAAATTTCCGAACTGGGGCTCGTCCAGATGACGCGCAAGCGCACCCGCGAGAGCCTGGAGAAATTGCTGACCGATACGTGTCCGCGATGCGACGGGCGGCGCGTCGTCAAATCGGTGCCGACTCTCGCCGCCGAAGTGCTGCGCGGGATTCAGCGCGAGGCGGTTTCCAAGTCCGCGGGCGATATGCTGATCGTCAAGCTCAATCCCGAAGTCGCGCGCTACCTCTATAATAACGGTGCGAAGGACCTCGAGACGCTCGAGCATCGGCTCTCGACCAAGATAGTGCTGCGCTCCCACGACGGCATCGAACTCGGCGCGTTCGAACTCGCCAGCGCCCCCGCCGCCGCCTAACCCCTTTTCTGCCCGACCGCGCTCCGTTGTCGGCGACATAAAGGAACAATCACCTGCGCGGTGGGCGGCAGGGGCCGCGGCCCCTGCACCCGCAGTGAGAAGACGTGAAAATCTGCGCAGCGCATCTTTTCGCGACTACGCGATGGCAGGAGCGACCCCTGCACCCAGTGTTAACGCCGCGCTCCGTTGTCGCGCGCGTCCCCTGCCAATGGCTTAATACTGCGCTGCCGTCGCCACGGCCGGCCTGTTAGAACTTTTTTTGTGTCATCCTGAGCGCAGCGAAGGATCTCGCGCGCCAGCGCGTATCGCTTCAGCACGAGCATCCGGTTACGCAAAGCTCTCCTGCTAGGCGGAACACGCCGAGGACACTATCCCAAAATAACCTGCGCAGGCACGCGGCTAATACCCGGCTATCATTGTGGCGATCTGAGCGTTGACCCTGAGAAAGTCGGCATCACGACGAAGCGTCGAACGAAACTCAAACGTCGGCAGGCTCGTGGTAAACATCCGAAGGCTTCCGCCTAATGCCAATCTGATGGCGGCTTAGGCCCTACGACTAACAACACGTCATTCTCGCTGTTCACGCTCATATTTAGTTTAGACGTTATTGTTCCGCCCAGAATCGCAAGGAGCAGATTGCTCAGATTATGTGCCAAGGAATCATCCTCTTTGCCTGTCACTAGAATCGCGTTCGCACCCGTTGCCCCATAGGCATTCGAACCCAAAAATTTTGTCGTCCACCCCGCTTGCGTAAAGAGTTCGGCGAACTCTTGCGCGCGTTTGATGCAGTCAGTCTTTCCGCTACAAGCGATATTGATGGAGTGTTTCCCTAATATCTGAAAACCGCGATACAGAGCTTTGCGTTCATAATCTCGCAACGGTCCCCATAGTTCCTTTGGATGACGGTCTTGTGGTCCGCCAAATAGTTCCAACAAGGATTCCAACTCTCCCGCGACAGCATCACGCGATCGTGCGACGTCGCGCTCGGCATCTTTGAGCATGCCAATTCGGAATTGAATAGCAGGGAAATCGCTCGCGTACTGATTCCACTGTGCAGCAAATGCCTTTAGAGATACGACGCACTCCTTCCATTGCTGTTCGATTTTGCGTAACCACTTTCCAGCGTCTTCAAGCATGGGCGAATCGGAACGAGCAAAGAGTTCTTGGTCTCTGATGGGTATTGGATTGAAAGTCGGCAGCGATGAACGGATATTCGGATCAGGGGCTGAAATCGCCGTCGCTGGAGTCGGTGCAGCGTTCTCGGAGAGGTTCACGACACCGTGTCCTACTGCGCGCCATACCTGAAAGGCGCTGACCGCGGCACTTAGGGCGACAACGACAAATGTCGCGATTAGAAAAAATCCGAAGGGATGCTGACTAGCCACACGAAGGCCATTATTCAGATAACCCCGCGCTTCAGGACTCTGAACAAGGGCCTCAGTTGCGCTGACCAACCAAGGATCGCCATGCGCGTGGATTTCGTCGCTGATGAAAACCGCGATGTATGTCGCGATGGTGATTGCGACCATTGCGACCGCGCCTAGAAGTAATTTCCCGAATGACGTGAGTTGACGCCAAAACGGGAGAAACAGATCGCCGACTCTGGGCACGGTCGGATTATGCCAGATATTCGCTTGGGTCTCGAACCTAACATAATCCCCTTCTAACAGGGCGAAGCCCGCATCTTCTCTTAACATTGGGTGCAGGGGTCACCCCTGCCCAAGGAGGTGCGGAACCCACGGCGGGTTCCGCATTCAATCAAATGATTTCCCCTTCCCCGCGCGACCTCGCTACTCGTGCGCGGGCCGGTGTGCGGGCGCGCGTCTCTTAACACTGGCCAGCCGTGCCAACGGCCCTGCTCACTCCTGCCATCGCGTAGTCGCGAAAAGATGCGTTGCGCAGATTTTCACGTCTTTTCACTGCGGGTGCAGGGGCCGCGGCCCCTGCCGCCCACCGCGCAGGTGATTCTTCCTTCGTGCCGCCGCCAACGGCCCCTGCCCGGCGAGCCAATCCAGATAGGCATCGATCATCCGCCTGACTTGCCGCTTGCCGATCCGTTGATCGAAACCCAAAATTTGGACCAATGTGAGAGTGAAGCCGAAGCCGTTGAGAAACCATCCCGATGAGTAGGGGTCCACGTCCGCCCGCACCACACCTTCCAACTGCCCGCGATGGATCAGCGCGGCAAAGAACCGGACATAGGCCTTGTGATTCTCCTGCAATTGACGCGTGATATCCGGATCGTCGGACTCGGCCAGCGCCTGGAATTGGATCTTGAGCTCATCAGAATGGGTTCCCAGGTTTTCCAGGTAGACGCGACCTATCCGTCTCAACGCCGACAGGCTGTTCCCGCTATCGGCCGCAACCTCCTGATGCCAGATCTCGAGGATTCGTTCTCCTATCCGCTTGAGGATCCTGATGAAGAGCGCTTTCTTGCTGGGGAAGTACTTGTAGATGGTGGGCTCGGCGATTCCCGCCTCGAGAGCGATATCCGCGGTGCCCGCCACCCGATAGTTGGAGCGGGCGAAGACCTTGGTCGCGGCGCGGAGTATCTGAAGCTCACGCTCCCCGGCCGATAGCCGAGTCCGTGCGGCGCGGGTCGCGCGTGACCGACGGTCAAGCATTGAGCCTCGATGGTTCCCTGTGCCCTTGGCCGGCCAATCGGTTAGCCTTTCGGAAGCCCCAGCACGCGCTCGCCGATTATGTTGTGCTGAATTTCACTGGTGCCGCCGGCGATCGTGAATGCGCGCGACGCCAGCATCCGATATGACCATCGTCCCCGGTCGATCGCGTGGGGTGCGTCGGGTTCGAGCGGTCCGTAGGCTCCCAAAAGTTCCATCGCGTAACTGTTCATCCGCAGGTTGAGTTCGCTGTTCGCCAGCTTGATCACTGAACCCTCGGGTCCCGGCGGCAATCCCTTGAGCCTGCGGGTCAGCTGGCGCAGGCCAGTGTATAACAGTGCAGTTGCCTCGCATGCAAATTGCGCGATTCTCTCGCGCACGCCGCAGTCTTCCCATGCGCACTTGCCGTGGCGATGGACCGTGTTCGCCAGCTTCACCAGCTCTCTCACCGTATCAAGTCTCTCGCCCCCGTTGAAAAGACCTGAACGCTCGAACATCAGCGTGGTGACTGCTACCTGCCATCCCTGGTTCTTCTCGCCCACGAGGTTCTCCTTGGGCGCCTTGACGTCCTCGAAGAACACTTCATTGAAGTTCGCGTCGCCGGTTATCTGCACCAGCGGCCGGACGGTCACGCCCGGGCTGTGCATGTCGACCAGGATATAACTGATGCCCTTGTGCTTGGGGGCCTCGGGGTCGGTTCGCGCGAGCAGGATACACCAGTCGGCGCGATGCGCGTCGGAGGTCCAGGCCTTCTGGCCGTTGATGATGAAGTAATCGCCTTCCTCGACGGCGCGGGTCTGCAGCGAGGCGACATCCGAGCCGGCGTTGGGCTCGGAGTAGCCCTGGCACCAGATCTCGTCGGCCGAGAGGATCTTCGGCACGTGGCGCTTCTTCTGTTCGTCGGTACCCCAGTGCATCAGCGTCGGACCGACCAGCATGATGCCGAGGCCGTTGACGAGCATCGGCGAATTGACCTTGGCGAGTTCCTGGTTGTAGATAAGCTGCTGAGTGATCGTAGCGCCCCGGCCGCCGTATTCCTTGGGCCAGCCGATTCCGACCCATCCCGCGGCGTGCATCTTGCGATGCCATGCCAGGCGATGTTGCCACTGGTTCCCGCCCTCCTGGTCCTTGGGCGCATTTGCCTCGAGCCAGTTGCGGAACTCGCGTCGAAACGCCTCGTCTTCGGGGCTATAGTTGAAATCCATCGACGACCTCCCGGCGGGCTTCACCCTCGCGCTTTGTGCTCACGCCTTGTGCTCGCGCCTTGTGCTCGCCTTTCCTTTATTAGTGAGTACTCACTATACCGCAGGGGACGCTTTTGGTCAAACGCGTTGCCCCACCGGTTCAGGCAAGACGCCGACCTGCATGGAGATGCCGTCCACTTCTGAGGGAAAATGATCCACGCGTATCCATCGGAGGCGTCGATGGCCCGGAGAGGGATTGCCGTCATGGTTCGGCGATCGCCCGCGAATGAGATTGATTCTCGCTATAACTATCGATTTGCTCCCAGGCGCAACGTCGGGGATAAGATGCATAGCTCGACGTGTTTTTTTCTTGACAGGGTGCAACCAACCAGATAATTTTTTTCCCGCTTTATGTATTTTTAGAATTTTCAGCCTGACCGAGTTATCGTTGTAGCGACGACATCCCGGCCACGGAGGCCGGAAGATGTCGAAGCTAGCCGCAGCTATCCGTAACCATTTCGTCGTAGTCCCGCATATCGAAGCGAAGGCTCTTTTTCTTAGAAGCCCAAGGCAGATTCTCGCTCCAACTATCGATTTGCTCCCAGGCGCTGTGTCGGGGATAAGTGTTGCCGTCAATAGCCCGACGACCCGACCGCCGTGCGGTGGCAATTGGTGTTGCTGTACGGTGAGCGAAGGAGGGTAGCGCGCGATGCCGAACCAGAGCCCTATCGAGCGGCCGGGATTAGCAGGCAGAGCGTCTGAGGTACGAAAGCCGGGAGCACTGCTACCCATCCGCCTCACAGGTGCGTCAGCCGCTACCGGCCTGGCGATGCTGATTTGCGTGCTTCTGGCGCCGGCGGTTCAGCTGCGAGCGCAAACCGGCACGGGCGACAGCTCCAAGCCGGAAGATGAATACCATCTTGGTTATGACGCCGGTTACCAGGCGGGTTTGCGAGCGGCAAAGGAGAAGTTGGTCACTGAAGGCGGCGCGACAGGTACTTCTGGAAACCAGCCGGCTACAACACCGGAAGATTCATCTGCGCCTCCCGCCACGGACGCTGGGAGCTCGAATGCAGCGTCGCGAATCAAATCGCTGTGGGACGACATGGTCAATCACGGCGCAGACAACCAGGACACGGTTTTTCATCATTCTCAAACCAGCCCATTTTGGCTCTCGGCGCAGGCTAACTTTATCGCGCAACTGCACCCTCGTTTTCATGCGCAGTACAGTGGCCCCAACAGCCTTGATCACGCCGAGGAGCAATCTGTCTCGCGAGTCGTGACGGTGTACACCGGATTCCAGTTCGACGACAGCACCGAATTGGTGTTGGATGCGGAGTCGTCGGGGTGGAGCGGCCTCAGCCAGGGACTTGGGCTTGCGGGTTTCGTCGATCTCGACGTGGTGAGGAATCCGCAATTGAGCGCCGAACCTTACCTGGCGCGGATCTGGTTACACAAGGTCATCCGGTTGAGCGACGAGAACGTGGAGGGAGAGCGTACTCCCCTGTCATTGCTCACGACCCTTCCAGCTCGGCGGATCGACATTCATGTGGGCAAGGTGTCGCTGCCCGATTTTTTTGACCTCAACTCCGTCGGCAGCGACAGCCACCTACAGTTCATGAACTGGACCGTCGATAACAATGGCGCATGGGACTATGCGGCCGATACGCGTGGATACACCTATGCGATCGTGCTCGAGTACTATGATCACGATTTTGCCGCACGTTTTGCCGAGGCATTGGAGCCAACGGTCGCCAACGGCATCAACCTCGAGTGGAACCTGCAGAACGCTCATGCCGAAAACTACGAACTTGAATACGATCTGCACTTGATTCCGGGGAAGTTTGGAGCGATCCGGGTGCTTGGCTTCACCAACTACGCAAACATGGGCGACTACCATTTCGCGATCGACCAGTTCGAGAACCAGAAGAACAGAACACTCACGGTCCCGAATATAGAGGAACACCCCGGAACCCAGGCGCTTAAGTACGGCGTCGGACTCAACTTCGAGCAGCAGTTGAACGAACAGGTCAGGGTATTCATGCGAGCGGGCTGGAACGAAGGGCAGCATGAGTCGTGGGCTTATACCGAGGTCGATCAGACCGCGTTGTTCGGCTGGGATGTCCGCGGAGACTGGTGGCATCGCCCAAATGACAAGTGGGGAGTCGCGTTCGTCGTAAATGGCATATCGCGCCGTCATCGGCAATACCTAGCACTGGGCGGCCTTGGGTTCCTGCTAGGAGACGGAAATCTGTCGTACGGTCCGGAAGAGATTATGGAGACCTACTACAACTTCCCGATCACGCGCGGACTGTTTGGCGCGTTCGATGTGCAGTACATTAATAATCCAGGATATAACCGCGCGCGGGGGCCCGTCATAGTGCCGGGCTTACGGCTTCATATCGAATTGTGAAGCACCGGATAGGATAGTGTAACACTCGAACGGCTTGTGTGGAGATAGCGATGGCCTCTTTTCCCAGCTCGGTTCTGCCGAAAGACATCACCCCAGCCCCCAAGCGCGACAAGGGTTTGGCCGAGTTTTCGCCCAAGCTTTCCAGAACGGCCTCGCTTGCAGCGGACCAGGCGCTGGCTGAACTCCAGAGCGGTCCGGACGGACTATCGGAAGAGGAAGCTGAGCATCGGATCGAAGTGTTCGGTCCGAACGTTGTAGCTCGTGAGCGTAGGTTCACGCGGCTAACGCTGCTGTTAAGAGCTTGTTTAAATCCCTTGGTGATCCTGCTGGTAGTTCTGGCGGTGATCTCTTTCGCAACAGCCGAGACCGGGTCTGACCTGGTCGGTGGCGGCCTGATGGTTGTTATGGTGGTGCTAGGGGTTTCTCTGCGATTCATTCAGGAAGCGCGCGCGGACGCGGCCGCCGCAAAGCTCAAGGCGATGATTCGGGTCACCGCAACCGTGGTGCGGGAGGGCAGTGCGCGCGAGATTCCACTCGCCGAGCTGGTTCCCGGCGATGTTGTAAAGCTTTCCGCGGGCGACATGATTCCGGCTGACATCCGGGTCCTGTCGTGCAAGGACCTCTTCCTCATTCAAGCCAGCTTGACCGGCGAATCGTTTCCAGTTGAAAAGTTCGATCTTACAGAGCCATCCGACAAAAAGTCGCCGCTCGAACTCAAGAACGTGTGTTTCCTGGGCACCAGCGTCGAGAGCGGTACGGCTACCGCGGTAGTCATAGAGACCGGCCTGAAAACCTATCTCGGCACCATGGCCAGCGCGATCACGCAGGCGCCGCCGCCGACCAGCTTCGATCGGGGCATTTCAGGGTTTACCTGGTTGATGATCCGCTTCATGGCGGTGATGGTGCCGCTGGTCTTCCTGATCAACGGCTTCAGCAAGCATCGATGGGGCGAAGCATTTCTGTTCGCGCTTGCCGTCGCGGTCGGCCTCACCCCCGAAATGCTCCCGATGATCGTCAGCGTGTGCCTGTCCAGAGGCGCGATGCTGATGTCGCGCAAAAAGGTGATCGTCAAGAGGCTCAACTCGATCCAGAACCTGGGCGCGATGGATGTGCTGTGCACCGACAAGACCGGCACGCTCACAATGGACCACGTCATACTCGAGCAACATTGCGACGTTGTCCGGCAGGAAGACGAAGGTGTCCTGGAGCTGGCGTTCCTGAACAGCCATTTCCAGACTGGTTTGAAGAACGTTCTCGACCGCGCGGTCCTCCAGCACGGCGAGTTTCATGAGGATCTGCGGATTGCGGAGTATTCCAAAGTCGATGAGATCCCTTTCGACTTCAGCCGTAAGATGATGTCCGTGGTGGTGGCCACTCCAGCCGGAGGTCATCGTTTGATCTGCAAAGGAGCGCCGGAGTCGGTCTTCAGCCGCTGCACGCAGTTCGAGCTCGAGGGTGAGACCTACCCGATGGATCCAGTCATTCTGGAAGACCTCAAGGAAGAATACGACAAGCTATCGGCTGACGGCTTCCGCGTACTGGCTATCGCCTATCGCGATTGTGAGCCCAAGCCGGTCTATAGCAAAGAGGACGAGGAAAAGATGACCCTGAAAGGATACATCGCATTTCTCGATCCGCCCAAAGATACCGCGGCCCCTGCGATCGCGGCCCTGAAAACGCACGGCGTCACGATCAAAGTCCTAACCGGTGACAATGAGCTAGTATCACGGAAAATTTGCGGCGAAGTCGGACTCCATATTGACCACGTGCTGACGGGCGCAGCGATTGAGAACATGAGTGATGCTGAGTTAGCAACGGCGGCGGAAAGCACCATCTTGTTTGTTCGCCTCTCGCCCTTCGATAAGCGACGCATCATAAGAGCGCTGCAGAGCATCGGACGGGTGGTCGGGTTTGTGGGCGATGGCATCAACGATGCGCCCGCCCTGCGTGTCGCTGACGTGGGCATTTCGGTGGATACGGCGGTGGACATCGCCAAGGAGGCCGCCGACGCAATTTTGCTGGAGAAGAGCCTGCTGGTGCTCGAAGAAGGTGTAATAGAGGGGCGCAAGGTCTTTGCCAACATTCTCAAATATATCCGGATGGGCGCCAGCTCCAACTTTGGAAACATGTTCAGCGTGCTCGGCGCGAGCCTCTGGTTGCCCTATTTGCCGATGTCGCCGATCAAGATTCTGACCAACAACCTGCTCTACGATTTCTCACAAGTGCCGATCCCAACGGATGAGGTCGATCCCGAGCAAGTCGAGAAGCCCCGTCCGTGGTCGATGAGCGAGATCGCCAGATTCATCCTCTTCATAGGGCCATGCAGTTCGGTTTTCGACTATACGACCTATCTGATGATGTGGTTCATCTTTAAGTGCGGCGATTTGGGACTGGCGCCGCCACCGGAGTTGGCCGCCCGTTTCGCCCACGCGAGTCTTGCCAATCCGGACTCGACTTATGCGGCGGCTTTGTTCCAGACGGGATGGTTCGTTGAGTCACTGCTAACTCAAACCCTGATTATTCATGTCATCCGAACCAACAAGGTACCGTTCATCCAGAGCCGTGCCAGTTGGCAGCTGATCATGACTTCCGCGGCAATAATGTTGGTCGGGGTATGGCTGCCTTCTTCCCCGATAGGACCGTGGCTGGGCCTGGTGCCTCTTCCATTCCACTACTGGCCACTGCTGCTGCTGACGCTGTTGTTTTATGTCGTGTTAACTCAACTGGTGAAGGTATGGCTGGTTCGCAAGAGGTGGATTTGAACCGCCGGGTTGAAACGAAAATGGCCACTGCCTATATCGAGATCGCGCGCTAAGGCCATGCGGTCGCTTTCCAGCGCCATTCGGCTTTTGGTGGTGATATCGTTCATCCTGCTGGTCGGGATCTCCGCAGTTTTGGCGCGGTCGTGGTCGTATCACTATCATCCGGTCCCGGAGGCCACGCCGGTGGCCACTGCGACGACGGCTGCGCCCAGCGCTTCCGAGCCATCGACGGCGGAGCTCCTCAAGCGAGCTATCGTTTCGGATCTTGCCCTTTTCGCGCAGGACCGCAACCTGCAGCCCAGGACCGGGTATTCCGACCATATGAAGTACGTGACCAGCGAGCTATTACTTTTTGATCGTATGGATTCGCCGGAAGCTCTCAGTATGTTTGCCAGCTTGAGCGGCTATTACCTCGGCGCTCCCGCGGAAAAGCTTTATCAGTGCCTGGCGCTGCGAAAAGGCAAAGCCCTCGAGCCGCAGCTGGAACGCTATCTTCACGACGGGAACCCTGAATGTATAAACGAGCTCGGCCAAGACTTCAGCAAACCGAGCGGGTCACTAGATGGATATGCGCTTTGCTCCACCAGTCAACAGCAGGAGAAGCGCCTCACCGATTTGATCGCCAGGATTGATAATGGCGAGTCCTGTGCCGACAGCGAGCTGGCCCGAATCAGCGCCAGCGGACGCAAATGAGCAGAACCGGCAGGAACGGTTTCACCCGAAGCTTCTCGGCCAATTAACCGGTCGTCGCTCTCGACGCATACGTCGCCCCGAGATTGATGACTAACTGGCGGCAATGGCTGACCGAGTAGTTCCTGGGAAAGAGCTTCCACAATCGCGCCTTCTACCGAATCAGCTCCGACCCGAGCATTCGACAATCCCGACCAGGGCGGCCGCCAGAGGTTGTCCCGCTACCATCACAAGATGCTCGAGCTGCTGGGCGACGGCGACCGGCGGATCAGTTCGCGATGACCGTGAGAAGCCCCGTGAAGCGATCTTTGGTTCCTCATATAACCCAATTTAACTCGGTCACGGCACCTACGGATGTATCTCGCCCGGCAAGAGAGTAAAAGATTAAAAGGAGCTTGAATAATGAAATACACAGCTAATTCCGCAGTGGCTATTTGTGTTGGTATTGCGATGGTGTGGCTAGTCGGCTGTGCGCCTACTACTCATGTCACGGAAACCACGACGACCAGGGAATACGATACAACGAATCCGCCGGTGGTGGAGCCGGCGCCGGTCGCGAATTCAAGCACGACCACGACCACCCAGTATGACAACGGCACCGTGCAGCGGACGTATACGCAGCCGGCGCCCTACGCGCCTCCGAATCAGAGCACAACCACGGTAACGACTGATACGAATAACGGAACCGTACAGAAGCAGACCACCACGACGTATCCGTCCCCGTAAAGCACTCGTTGGGTACGTCGCAACCGCAGTTCGCTACGAGGATTTTGGTGGGTCGATCTAGAGAGAAGAGACCAAGGAGAATGTCATGTTGCTATTAATCATTATCTTGCTCCTGTTGTTCGGAGGCGGCGGTGGTTACTATGGTTATAATAACTATGGTCCCACTGGAGGTGTTGTACCGATCATACTCGTCGTGCTGGTGATCTGGTTGCTGGTCGGCCGCGGCGGGCTCTGACGGTTTGGTTAGAGCCGGGCAGGTATCAATTAAATTCGTCGGGTTTTGTTACCCACGTAACTAAGCCGCAGGGTGTCCGGTGGACCTATTTGCCTCGCAGGCGTAATTTAGAAGTTCGTATAGATTAGGGTCGTGATAGTCCGGAAAGTGCCCAAGGAGTACCCGGGTGACTTTAGTCAATATTGTTGTGATCCTGGTGGTAGTGGGTTTGGTGATGTGGCTAATCAACAGCTACATCCCGATGGCCGCGGCTATCAAGAGTTTACTCAACATTGTCGTGTTCGTGGTTGTGTTGATTTGGATTTTGCAAACGTTCGGGTTGATCGGAGCTATCCCCGGACTCAAGATGCCGGCGCTGAAGTGATCGGCGATCGCCCGCAAATGAAATTGGATGTAAATCGGCAAGCAACAAATCAGCCGCCCCATAAGCGGCCATTCTTCCAGCAGCCGAGCGGCGTTCGTCGCGAGGCGATGGGCGAAAAGGCGAGCATCCGGGAGACTCCCCCCTCCCGCGGTGCTCGCCAAATATTTTCGCGCCTGGAGTCTATCGAAACAAACAACGATGCATAGCAACCCGAGGAATCAGGGGTAACAAGAATGACGTTCGAAGAAACCGCAAATTCCACCGTCCGAACCGCAATGGATCAGGGCCGTGAAGCGGCAGACAAAGCCGCCCAGGCAGTCAAAGAGGGCTACGACGCGGCACAGCAATTCGTCAAGGACAAGGGATTTGACCTGGACCTGCGTGAGTTCGTGCGCCGTGAACCATGGCTTGCAATCGCAGCCGCGTTTGCGGTCGGCTACTTCGCCGCGCGGATCGTTCGGCGCATTTCCTGAGCGGGCGCGCGAGTGCCGTGAATAATTCAGCGGAGGCCATCTCGGCGGATGCGGATGAGAGGCTGCGTCGCCGGGAACGGGACGTCGGCGAATTCGTCAGGGAGGAACCGCTGACCGCGCTGGCCATAGCCGGCGCAGCAGGATTCATCCTCGGCGGAGGACTCAACAGCCGCATCGGGCTTGCGCTACTGGCTATCGTGGGACGGATCGCGCTGCGCGGGGCCGCCACCAATTTCATCGTCGGTCTGGTCACCGACAATCCCGACAACCAGAACCCGGATCGCGCAAAAGCTCGCGGCGAAAGCCATGGCAATAGAAAACATGACGACGGAAAAACAGATTTCCGCGATCCAGATTGAACGCAACGACGCGCGCCAGGACCTGCGCGACACCTTGACCGAGGTCAATGCGAAAGTTGGACGCGCGGAAGGCGGGATGCGTCCCGATCATGTCATCGAGAGCCATCCCGTAGGAGCCTCGCTGATGGCTGGGGCGTTGGGCTTTCTGTTCGGCTCGATCGTCAACAACCGCGGCGCGGGTCCGATCGTGATCGCAGCATTGCTCGGCTTCGCAATCTCAAAACACGCGTCAAACGACCAGGGTTAAAGCGTCGCGAACACGAGATGCACGGCTGATCCTATGACAGAGAAACAATCTCACGCCGCTGACGGCGCGCCGGAGACCTTGCACGATTGGCCGACGCTGGTGAGCAGGGCGGTGGACGATGTATCGCGCATCCTTCAGTCCGAGGCCCGTATGCTGCAGACCAGCATGGGCGCGGCGCTGGAGACGCAACTAGTTAATGCAATAGCTACTCTAACGGTGACCGCAGTGATGATTTGCGGCGCGGTATGCATTGTGTGCGCCGCGATACTGCTGCTTCATGAATGGCTACCGCTGTGGCAGGCGTTCGGAATCGCGGGTGGCGCCATCTTGCTAATCGGGATCGCGATTCACGCAATCATGAGGCCTCCAGCCGGGCTCAAATCCGCGGAGTCATAAACGAACGAAGCCAATAGTGATCGTCGGTGTGATTATCGCCGTGCTCGGAGTGTTGGGCCTCGCCCTCTATCAGAAATCATGACGGCTTCAACGACCAAGGCACCGGTTTCTTATCAAAAAAGGACTCGAGTCCCGAACGGGTTTCGTCGCTGATGTGGGGCGCTGCGGTGTACTCTGTCATAGTCATGGCTATCGCCTGGCCGGAAAATTTGCACATCAGTGACTTGGTAATGGCCTCCGCTTTTGGCGCATTCATCGCGATCGCATCTGCCCATGCAAGCGCCGAGTCCATTAGCTGGCCGGGGGGTACGACCTTATTGATCAGTCCGAGCGCCTTCGCCTGATCGGCGGTCACCAGTTCGCCGGTGAGCAGCAGATATCTCGCGACGCGTTCACCCACCAATCGCATCAGATGGAGGATTACCATCCCCGCCTGAATCCCGTGCTTCATTTCGGTGTAGCCAATTCGTGCGTTATCGGCGGCGACTGCCAAATCGCAGGCACTCAAGAAGCCGGCGCCGTTGCCGACCGCGATTCCATTGACGGCGGCTATGGAAGGCTTGCCCAGGCGATATACGCGCTCGATCAACGCCTCGCCGCGAAGTGCACCCTCCCAGACCTTTCCGGAATCGTCGATGCGTAGCTGGTCGAGGATTGTGCGCAGCTCGCCGAGGTCCATCCCGGCTGAAAATGCGGAACCCGTACCCGTGAAGACAAGGGTGCGCACGCGCCGATCCTCTTCGGCGCGCGCAATCGCGGCCATGAGAGCGTCGATCATTGCGGAACTCAGGGCGTTGCGATGGTCCGGGTTGTTGAGCGTGATTATCGCGGCCGGGTATCGAGTTTCATACAAAACGATTTGGTCCGCCATGTTCTCCATCCTTTGTCGCCGACCTTTAGTAAAATCAGTCGATGAAAGACTAGCGTGTGGTACTTTCGATGTCACCGGCACAGACTGCCAGCCGTGCTTCGATCGCGCCGGAGCGGGCCTGTTTTCGCCTTCGGAAACTTTAGTTGACAAGATTCTCTCGGTTCATTGAGTCGGCTACGATGCGTCGAGCACCGCCGCACGGGAAATCGCCGTTCGGCTTAAGGCATAGCTGGAACATTCAGCGGGACCCGGCAGGCCTTGCGCAAGGATAACCATCGATGATCGATCAAAAGCCGCTGCGCGGTGTCCGCGTGCTGGACCTGACGCGCGTATTGGCCGGTCCGTTCTGCACGATGAATCTGGCGGACCTCGGCGCCGAGGTAATCAAAATTGAGATGCCGGGCTGCGGCGACGACTCGCGCAGCTTTGCGCCGATGATGCCGTCGGGCGACTCAGGCTACTTCTACAGCGTCAATCGCGGCAAGCGCAGCGTCACGCTCGACTTGCGGATCGAAGAGGGCGCCGCGATCTTTGTCGAGCTGGCGGCAAAATCGGATGTAGTGGTCGAGAATTTTTCGCCGGGCACGATGGATCGTTTCAAGCTCGGCTATGCGCAACTCAAAGCCGCCAATCCGAAGATAATTTTGTGCTCGATCTCGGGTTTCGGACAGACCGGGCCGATGACTTCCGCACCCGCCTACGACATCGTGGCGCAGGCGCTCGGCGGCACCATGAGTATCACCGGCAATCCGGGCGGCGAGCCGGTCCGATGCGGCGTCTCGGTGGGCGATCTGTCGGCGGCGCTGTACGGCGTGATTGCGATCATGTCGGCGTTGCGGGTGCGCGATCGTGACGGGGTCGGTAATCACATCGATATCGCGATGCTCGATTGCCAGGTGGCGATGCTCGAGGACGCGCTGGCGCGCTACTCGGTGTCGGGCAAGATTCCGGGGCGGCTCGGCTCGCGGCATCCGTCGATCACGCCGTTTCAACAGTTTCGCGCCGCCGACGACTACTTTGTGATGGGCGCCGGCAATGAGGCGATCTGGCTGCGCTTTTGCGACGTGATCGCGATGCCGCAACTCAAAGACGATTCGCGATTTCTGACCAACTCCGATCGCACCGCGCACCATCCCGAGCTTGAGACCATCCTGGCGCGCATCTTCGCGACCAGGCCGCGTGAGCATTGGTTGCGCCTGCTCGCCGACGCGTCGGTCCCGTGCGCTCCGATCGCCAACGTCGAGGAAGTCACCCGCGATCCGCATCTGGCGGCGCGCAACATGATCCTGCACGCGGAGCATCCGGATTTTGACGGCCTGATCGTGCCCGGCTCGCCGCTCAAGAGCGCTGTCGATGGCGACACCGATATCCCCTCGACTCGCGCGCCGCAGCTGGGCGAGAACACCGACGAGGTGCTGGCAAGCGTGCTGGGCTACGACTCTCAGCGGCTGTCAGAACTGCGCCGGCGTAGTATCATATAGGTCTAATTTAACGATTAGCGGCCGCGCGAATCGACGCAAGGCCGCAGGAGGAGAACAGCGTGCGCGAAGTCGTTATCGTCGATGGAGTCCGGGTGCCGATTGGCAAAGCCGGCAAGGACAAGGGCTACTACAGGGACATCCGCGCCGACGATCTCGGCGTGATCTGTATCCGCCGACTGCTCGAAAAAAATCCGAAGCTCGATCCGAAAGAAATCGAGGATCTGGTCTGGGGATGCGCCAATCAGACCGCCGAGCAGGGCTTGAACGTCGGCAGAATGATCGGATTGCTGTCGGGACTGCCGGTCGAAGTCGCGGGCACGACGCTCGATCGTCAATGCGGCTCGAGCCTGCAGGCGGTCAACTTCGCAGCGATGGAAATAATGACCGGCGCGGGCGAAGTCGCGATCGCGGGCGGCGTCGAGCACATGACGCACGTCGCGATGGGATCGGGGATTGTGCCCAATCCCAAGCTGCTCGAGATGTTCCCGCAAGACATGTTCTTCATGGGCCTGACGGCCGAGCGGCTGGCCGGGATGTACAAGATCACGCGCGAGGATTCGGACGCATTCTCGCTACGCTCGAACATGCGTGCGGTGGCGGCGCGCGAACGCTTCAAAGAAGAAATCGCGCCGGTCAAGCTGCCGGACGGCGCCGTCGTGGAAATCGACCAGGGACCGCGCGCGGAAACGACTTTGGAAAAGCTGGCCGGGCTCAAGCCTTCATTCAAGCCCGACGGCCAGGTGACGGCCGGCAACTCCTCGCAGTTGAGCGACGGCGCGGCCGCCGTGCTGCTGATGAGCGCGGAGCGTGCGCGGTCACTTGGATTCAAACCGATGGCGAAGATTCGCGCGACCGCGGTGGCGGGAGTCCGTCCGGAAATAATGGGATGGGGTCCGGTGCCCTCGACGCGTAAGGCGCTGGCGCGCGCCGGACTCAAAATCGGCGACATCGATCTGTTCGAAATCAACGAGGCGTTCGCGGCGCAGGTCCTCGCCTGCAACACCGAACTCAAGATCGACGAACAGCGGCTCAACGTGAACGGCGGCGCCGTCGCGCTCGGGCATCCGCTGGGATGCTCCGGGGCGCGGCTGGTGGTGACCTTGACGCATGAGATGCGCCGGCGTGGAGTGGCGCTCGGAGTGGCGACGATGTGTATCGGGATGGGCCAGGGTATCGCGACGGTAGTCGAGCAGGTATGACCGGCAGGCAACAGGTAATCCGCTCGCTCGCCATAACAATCGCGCTGGCGCTGATCGTGGGTGCATTCTTCAACTTCAATTTCCTGACGCGCGAAGAGCCCAAGCCCCTGCTGCGGCTCGACACGCCGCAAGCGAACCCGTCGCCGGTGGATGAGGGCCTGGATTTCAGCGCGCCCGGCCTCGACGGCAGAGAAATCGACCTGAGCCATTACCGGGGCCATCCTGTGATCGTCGATTTCTGGGCGACCTGGTGCGGGCCGTGCCGCAAGCAGATTCCCGAACTGGTCGCGCTCTACCAGAAGTACAACAAGTCGCGCGGCCTGGTGATAATCGGGGTCTCGTGCGACCTGATCCAGGGCGACGGGCTGCGTGCGGTCGCGCCGTTTGTCAAAGAGTTCCGGATCAATTATCCAATCGCGCTGGCCGACGGGCGGCTGGTCGATAACATGGGAGTCGAGGCGATACCGACGACACTGTTCCTCGGGCCCGACGGCAAGATGGTTTCGCGAATAGTAGGCGCAGGCCGTCCGGGCGAGATCAGCGCGAACGCAAAGCTGCTGCTCGACGGCATCAAGGGTCACGGCTCGTCGAGCAAACCTGAGCAAGGCAACGGCCACGTCGTGGACATTAATTTCTAAGTGAGCGAAACCCACACTGGGTTTCGCTTTCGTTGCTTCCTGTGTGATTTTACCTCCTATGAAAGGTGCAGGGGCTGGTCCCTGTAAACCTGCGTGAGGTTTCCATGGCGACGAGCGGGTGGCGCGAGGTCTGGGACCGGTTCAAGGGACGCGGCACGTACCCGCATCAGCTCGCCTTCATTCTGCTCAATCCGCTGCGCAATCTGATCTTCTCGCCGCGCGAGTTGGCTGCGCGTCTTCATCTGAGCGCGGACTCGCGGGCGCTGGAGCTGGGCCCCGGTCCCGGGTTTTTCAGCGTTTCCATTGCACGCCGCGTTCCCAGCGGTCATCTGTGCCTGGTGGACCTGCAACGCGAGATGCTGGAGAAGGCACGCGCGCGAATCCGGCGGGCGGGTGTCGCCAACGTCAGTTTCGCCCGGGCCAGCGCGACCGCGCTGCCGTTTGCGCGCGAGGTCTTCGACGCCGCCTTTCTGGTCGCGGTGCTGGGCGAGGTCCCCGATGCCGCGGCCTGCGTGGCTCAATTGCGCGACGCACTCCGCCCCGGCGGTCTCCTGTCGATCACCGAGCTTGCCGGCGATCCCGACGCGATGACCGAGCGCGAAATCGCCGCGCTTGCCAAAGCGGCGAATCTCGAACACGCGGAGACGTTTCCGATGCGCTTCGGATTCACGATCAACTTCAGAAAAGCAGGGAGCTAATTTCAAGTTACCGAAACCGCAGGGGCTGGCCGCTGCTTGTGGATTCGCGATTGTGATGCGGGTTAAGATGCTGGGTTGAATCGCAGCAAGGCCCAGAATCGAGCGAGAGATATATTTTCTCTTTTTTTGAGCGATGGACCCGAAGGAAATTGAGACGATGATTGCGCGCGGGATTCCCGACGCGCAGGTCGAGGTGCGCGACTACACCGGCGGCGGAGACCATTTCGAGGCGATTGTGGTGAGCCCAAGTTTCGAGGGCAAGGGTCTAATCGAGCGGCATCAACTGGTCTATCAGGCGCTGGGCGACGCGATGCGGGTGCAGGTGCATGCGCTCACGCTCAAGACGTTGACGCCGGCGCAGTATCAGAACCGAAGGTAGAGGAATCAAATGGCGGACATAATCGAAAAAATCGAATCGGCAGTCAAAGAAAACAAGGTCATGATTTTCATGAAGGGCGACCGCAGCTTTCCGCAATGCGGTTTCTCGGCGGCGACGGTTGCTATTTTCGAGCAGTTGGGCGTGCCGTTCGCGACCGCCGACGTGCTCAGCGATCCCGAACTGCGCGACGCGATCAAGCGTTACAGCAACTGGCCGACGATTCCCCAGGTTTATATCGACGGCAAGTTCGTCGGCGGCTGCGATATTATTCGCGAGATGCACGAGACGGGCGAGCTGGAGCCGATGGTGAAGGCGGTGCTCGCGGCGACGGCGCATCAGTAGCAGGGGCCAGGTTCACTTTTTCACTTTCTCACTGGTTCACTGGTTGCGCGGAAATTTGGTAATGAAGCCAAGGTGATCTGATGGCTGCATGCAGGCAATGCGGCAAAGATAACGCGGAGGGCATGGTATTCTGCGGTTACTGTGCGACTCCGCTGGCGAGACCGACAGGCAATCCCATTTCTTCGCCGCCGATACGCGGATCGTCTCCGCAGCCGTTCAAGCCGGAAATTCGCACGCCGGTGATCCACACGCCGCCGCCGCCACCCCCAAGCGACGGCGACAAGGACAAGGGCAAGGGCGGATTCGAGTTAATTCCGTGGAGCGAGCTTTCACCCGCCCAGAGGGCAGGACGATCGATCGCCGCGCTGGTCGTGTTGCTTCTGATCTTTCTCTTCGTTCGCGTACTGTGGCGCGGCCTCGGTGGTGCGACGAGCGGAACGAGCGAAAATGCGCCTTCGGCTCAAAGTTCCGGCGTTCCGGCTACCGAAGGCGACCGCAAGGATGGAATCGAATCGCTGTGCAAGGTATTTCAGATCTACGGAATGCCGAAGAACGACCACGATGCGACCGAAGCGGCGCACAACGCGGCTGAATTCTTCAAACTCGCCGGCAATCAGTCGCCCGAGCGTAGCGCGTACATCCTGACCACAATTGTGCGGGAGTTCCGCAGCGGCAAACTGTCGCAATCCGACTGCGCGGAGGCGGGGGCGCCGATCGCCACGACGCAGGAAAGCACCGATAATTCGACTCCCGACGTCAACAGGTGAGCAGGGGCCCCGGTCCCTGCACCGGGGTAAGGCTTATTGAATTACCCGGGAGCGGGCGGTCGTCCAGTAATAGATCGGCACGCCGCTCAGCGCGATCAGCAATCCCGGCCAAGTGAAGCGGGGCTTCAGAATCAACAAATCGACCATCAAGGCCGAGGCCGCGACGACGTAGAGCGCCGGCACCAGAGGATAACCCCACGCACGGTACGGACGCAGGGTGCCTGGGATCCGCCGGCGCAGCACGAACACGGCCGACACTGTCAGCACGTAAAACATCAACTGCGCGAAGATCACGTAATCCAGGAGTTCGGAATAAGTGCCAGACAAGGTTAGAACCGCCGCCCAAATCCCCTGCATCACCAGCGCGACGGCGGGCACGCTGGCGCGATTGAGACGTCCGGCGGCGGCGAAGAAGACCCGGTCCCGGGACATCGCGTAAATCACGCGCGCACCCGTGAGGATCAGTCCGTTGGCGCATCCAAAGCCGGAGATCATCACGAGGATTGCGGTGATCTTCGCGCCCGCGCCGCCCCACACGACTTGCATCGCCGCGGCGGCTACGCGATCGCTGGATGCATGCGCGATTCCGCGCCCCACTACACTCGCTGCGTCCGCATTTCCCGACGCGGGCAGCTCACAGAGATAGGCGACGTTGGTGAGGATATAGAGCGCAATCACCACGCCGGTTCCAAAGGCAAGCGCCAGAGGAAGATCGCGTTTGGGATTGCGGACCTCGGCCGCCGCGAAGGTGACGCTCGCCCATGCGTCGGCTGAGAAGAGCGCACCCACCATCGCGGCGCCGAACACGCCCGCACCAGCAATTGACATGGGACCGGCGCCGAGGAATGCGGTCGGGCTGCCGAAATTGGCGCGAATCGCAACTGGATTCGGCGCGATCAGGCATCCGACCACGACTATCAGGCATAGCGAGAGAATTTTGGCCGTGGTGAAGGAGTTTTGCAGCCACCTGCCCATATTGAGGCCGCGCAGATTGGCCGCGGTGAGGACCGCGATCACAACGATCGCGCCCGCGCGCTCGCCCGACAGTCCGGCGCCGCCGGCGCCGATCCAGAGGTTCGAACCGAGCACGGGCCACATAACGCCCGCGAATCGCGCAAACGCGACTGCGACGGCCGCGATCGTGCCGGTCTGGATGACGAGCAACAGCGTCCATCCGAACATGAACGCCCACATTCCGCCGTAGGCCTCGCGCAGATAGACGTATTGCCCGCCCGCCTGGGGCATCATCGCGGCGAGTTCGCCGTACGCGAGCGCCCCCGCAATGGTCATCACGCCCGCCACCAACCAGACCATCAGCAGCGCGGCGGGAGTACCGACCTGACGGGTGATATCTGCAGAAACGATGAAGATGCCCGAGCCAATCATCGAGCCGGCCACCAAGGTCACGGAGTCGAAGAGTGAAAGACCCGGCTTCAAGTGCTCGGAGGAAGGGGCAGGTCCGGGTACGGTGGTCGCCATGGCGAACGCATGGTAGCACTAGCGTCGTGTGGAAAAACCAGCCCGGAAAAATTCAGCTTTGAGTCCTCGTTGATCTTAGTTGCAAACAGGACTTAGCTAGCACTGGTTCCAGGAAAACGCTTTACAACGGGAGGCGACGGATGCCGACAAAGAAAAAGACCGCGAAACGGAAGAAGGCTGTGAATCCCGCGTTCAGGCAACTCGAGCAACTGCGCAAGACCGTCAAGATGCTGCGGGTCAAGCTCGAACGCGAGACCAGGGCGCGAAAGATCGAAGCCCGCGTCAAGAGCGAGGCGCAAAAGGCCCGCATGCGACTGGCATCGCAGATTGCGGCGCTGCGCGAGCAGGGACGCAAGCTCGCCACGGATCTGAGGTCGGCGCTGGGCGACGCCAGCAAGCGCGACGCGGCCCGCCAGCAGGCGATTGCCAAGATGGCGGAGCTCAGGGCGGAGTATGCGAAGAAGTCTGCGGAGCTGAGGTCACAGTTGTCGCGGACGACCGCGGAGCTGGCGCGCAAATCGGAGGAACTGAAGAAGCTTGCGGGAGAAGCGGCGCATCGCGCGGTCGAGATAATTCGCGGCGAAGAGCATCACGCGGCGCCCGAAGCGGGTGCGAGCCCGGAACCGCACAAAGAAGCCCCCCCGGATGAAACTGCGGGCAGCAGATATGAGAAGGAGCCCGATGAAGAGCAATAGATCGCGGGAGTCGGCCGCGATTCTGCGGGCGGACTGAGAGTTTATTTGCGGAAATGACGCACGCCGAGACTCGAGCACGGACCCAATAGGGTCCGAGTCAGGGATTCGGCGGGTTCCTCCCCACCAGCGCCCGGTCAACGAGTCTCCCGCGCGCCGACGGCTCTAGACGGCGCGCGGGAACCCGCTAGGAACGAGAAAGGTACGTCGTCGTCAGGGTGACCGCATTGATCGGTCACCGCAACGCATCAAGCACCAGGCAATGCTACGGACTAGCCGGAGCGCCAGGTGCTCCGGGCGCGCCAGGTGCTCCCGGTGCGCCAGGTGCTCCCGGAGCGCCGGTCTCGCCCGTCGCGCCGGTTGCCGCCGCGGCGGGGCTGGCCGCCTCGGCGGGCGCGGCCGCAGACGCGGCAGCCTCGGGAGGGGCAGGAGCCGTCTCTTCGGTTTTGTTGCAAGCCGTGGCGAAGAACATAGAAATTAGTGCCAGAAGCAGAACCTTGCGCATCGCTTTCTCCTTGATTGCTCGGTGCTCACTTGAACGCAGAAACTCGAAACGCGCCAAGAATACGATAGGCGCGGCGTAACTTCAAGCGCGCATTTCGCGTCGCATTTTCCGCCTGTCGGCGCGAATCGCGGGGGACCGGCAAAGAAATTTTTTGACTATTTCGTGGGCATCTGTATGATTCGATCATTATTTGGCGATCTTTGTTTGGCGCCTTAGATTTTTAGGGGCGGATGAGGTGGAGGTAAGCGGTGGAAGAACGGCGCGTTATTTTCGCGGGCATTGGGCTCGCAAATCGGCACAATTCTCGAATCGTCGAGCATGAACTCGACATGGTGCGAAGCGCGGAGCGTCCGGTCGCGGGTGTGCGGCCGCTCACGCGAATTCTCAACTGGCTGATGCCCTCGGGACGGCTGGTAGGTCCGCCGATGCGCTCGGTGGCGCGGGAGCTTGAAGAGACCTACCCCGGCCGCGATAGCTGAGCACAGAGTCGGGGCTGCATCGTGCTTCGCCCGCGGGGAGGGAGATTACGATGAGCGCGATTTGGCGAATCTCGACCAATACGCCGTGGGAACCGAACGTCGGCTATTCGCGGCTGGTAAGGGCCGGCGACATTGTCGCCGTCTCGGGCACCACCGCCACCGACGAGCGTGGGCTAATCGTCGGCGCGGGACAGATGTATGTGCAGGCGCGCCAGGCGCTGGTCAATATTCGTGCCGCGCTCGAGCGCGCGGGGCTCGCGATGCATCACGTCATTCGCACGCGGATGTTCGTCACCGACATGGGACGTTTTGCGGAAGCGGCGCGCGCGCACAAGGAATTCTTCGCTGACTCGCCTCCCGCGTCCACGGTCGTTGAAGTGCGCCGGCTGGCTAATCCCGACATGATGATCGAGATCGAAGCCGACGCATACGCAGGCGCTGCGAATAGCCAAACGGCGGGCAGCGTTGTCGCCACGACGGCGCCGAAGCCGGGAGCGCAGGCCAAGCCGAAGGCGGCGACGAAGCCGCCGATGAAATCCGCAAAGAAGCCCTCGCGCCGCAAGTAACAGCGCTCGAAAGACGCGGCTACGGTTCGAGCGCGGCGGAGTGGCTTCCTTCGGCGCCGCTGGCGGAATGAAATGCGTTGGCGGCGGACGCGATATACGGCTGGGGATAAACCCCGATCAGGATCGTAGCGAGCGCTGCCAGTCCGACTGCCGCCACCAGCGCAGGCCGCGCACTCAGGCGCTCAACTTCGACACCGCCCTCCTGCATATACATCGCGACCAGCACATAAAAGTAGTAATAGGCAGAGACTACACTATTGAGTACAGCGATTATTACCAGTCCCACGTATCCCTGATGCAACGCCTCGCTGAAGATGTAGAACTTGCCAACGAAGCCGGCCATCGGAGGAACCCCGGTCAACGACAACAGAAAGATAGCCATTGCGCCGGCGAGCAACGGCTGGCGCGCCGCCAGGCCGCGAAAGTCGCTAATCTGATTACCTGCTTCGCCGCGCCGTTCGAGCGCGATTACTACTGAGAACGCGCCCAGGTTTGTGAATGTATAGCCGAGAAGATAGTAAAGAATCGCCGGCCCCGATCGCACTCCTGCCGCCATGCCAAGCAACAGGTAGCCCGCGTGCGCAATCGCCGAGTATGCAAGCATCCGCTTGATATTGGTCTGGACGACGGCGATTAGATTTCCGCCCGTCATCGTCAACGCCGCGATTACCCACAGCACTGTCTGCCAGTGCGCGCCGACGGACGCAAAATCGACCATGAAGACGCGAATAAAGGCGGCGAACGCGGCGAGCTTCACGCCCACCGCCATGAAGGCGGTCACCGGAGTCGGCGCGCCCTCATAAACGTCCGGCGCCCACATATGAAATGGCACTGCGGCGACCTTGAAGCCAAACCCGATCACCATCATGCCGATTCCGGCCAGCAGCAGCGGATTCGATCCCATCGCGCCCGAAGCGAGTGCGTCATGAATCGGGCCAAGCTTGATAGTGCCCGTCGCGCCGTACACCAGCGCGATTCCATAGAGCAGGAAGCCGGTCGAGAACGCGCCCAGCAAAAAATATTTTATTGCCGCTTCATTCGATTTGGCGTTGCGGCGCATGATTCCCGCCAGCACGTAAACCGTAATCGACATCGTCTCGAGACCGAGGAAGATGACTATCAGGTCCCCAGCCGCCGCCATCAGCATCATGCCGAGCACGGAAAACAGCAGCAACGAATAGTATTCGGCGCCGGGAATACGGTTCTCGGCGGCGTAATCGAGCGACATCATCACGGTGAACATCGCGGCGATCAAAATCACCAGTTCGAAAAATGCCGAAAAACTGTCGACCGAGATCGCGCCCGCAAAAGCGACACCGTACTGTCCCAGGATTCCAAGCGTGAATACGAACGCAACCGCGAGCGACGCCAGCGTCAGCAACCCCAGCCCTTCGCTTTCGCTGTCGTCGACGCGCACTCCAGCCAGCAGCACCGCCATCGCGGCCACGGTGACCACGACCAGTGGCAGGATTGGCAGCCAGACGAAGTTGATTGCAGCCAGGTTAAAAGGACTCATCGTGCGGCCGCCGCCATCTCGGGTTTGCGGTTTGATATCTGCCGAGCCGGCGAAAGAGCAGCCAGACGATTCGGCTGTCGTTCAAGCTCGAGACGAGCCTGCGCGACATTTGCTCTCGCGAGCATTGCAGTCACCGACGGTTCGATCCTGCTGATCAGCGGACGCGGGAAAAGTCCCATGAACAGCATCAACGCGATCACCGGCGCCATCACCGCAATCTCGCGACCGGTCAGATCGCCGATCGTTTCGTTCACCGCCCTGGTGATCGGTCCGAACATCACGCGCTCGTAGGTCCAGAGCATGTAGAGCGCACCCAGGATCACACCCACAACTGCGAAAACAGCAGCCAGCCTAATTCGCAGGAACGCCCCGAGCATGATCAGAAACTCGCCGACAAAGCCGTTGAGCCCGGGCAGGCCGATCGACGAGAGCATCACGACCATGAAGACTGCGGCGTAAACGGGCACGCGCTTCCACAGACCGCCGAACTCGGAAATCTCGCGCGTATGGCGCCGCATGTAGAGCATTCCAACCAGCAAAAATAATCCGCCGGTGGAAACGCCATGATTGAGCATCTGGTAAATCGCGCCATCGACACCCTCGGGGTTAAGCGCGAAAATTCCCAGCATCACAAACCCCATGTGACTAACCGATGAGTATGCAATCAACCTCTTCAGGTCGGGCTGCATCATCGCGACCAACGCTCCGTAGATGATCCCGATTATGGCGAGCGCCATGAACAGCGGAATCGCCTCGACGGCGACGGTGGGGAACAGCGGAACGGCGAAGCGCAGGAAGCCGTAGGTGCCCATCTTGAGCATCACGCCGGCCAGAATGACCGAGCCGGCGGTCGGCGCGTTGGTGTGAGCATCGGGCAGCCAGGTATGCACCGGCCACATCGGCACCTTAATCGCGAAAGCCAACGCGAACGCTGCAAACAGCCAACGGCCCTCGGTAACAGTGAGCGGCACCTGGTAGAGCAGCGGCAAATCGAAGCTGGTCCGGTTGAAATGCTCGTGCGCCGAGTACACCAAGTACAGGATCGCGACCAGCATCAGCAGCGACCCAACCGCCGTGAACAATACGAACTTGATGGCGGCGTAAATCTTGCGGCCATGTCCCCACATGCCTATCAGGAAGTACATTGGAATCAGCATCACTTCCCAAAATATATAAAACAGGAACAGATCGACCGAGAGCAGCGCGCCGAGCAGCCCGGTCTCCAGCACAAGCATGAAGAAGCAGAATTCGCGCGGACGCTCCTCGATATCGCCGCCGCCAGAGTAAAGCAGCGACAGAGTAATCAGAATAGTAGTCAGAAGAACGAGAAACAGGCTAATGCCGTCGATACCGATATGGTATGTAATGCCGAATGCGGGAATCCAGTCATATTGTTCGGCGAGCTGGTACTCCGCGACGTGCGGATTGAATTCCGCCAGGACATAGAAACTCAGCGCCAGCGGAAGCAGCGAAAAAATGAACGCCGAGTTCCAAATCGCACGCTCTTCGCTCTGCATCAGGATGAAGAGCGCGCCGATCAGCGGCAGGAAAATCAACGCTGTGAGCAAGCCGCCGTTCATCAGTGCGTCACCAGGAACAGGTAATAAGCCACAATGCCCAGTGCGCCGAGTAGATAAACAAATGCATAGTGCTGGACGTTGCCGGTTTCAGCGCGACGCGCTATCTGGCCCGAAGTCCGGACGGCAAGGCCGGCGCCGTCGGCGGCGCCATCGATCACAAAGCTGTCGATCGCGCGGTTGAGCACATTGTCCGATACCCAGAACAGCGGACGCGTGACAATAAAATTATACAGTTGGTCGATATAGTACTTGTTGAGTAGCAAGTTGTAGAGATCCTTCAGCCGCCACGCAAGAAGCATCGGGACTCCCGGCAAGCGCAGATAGAACAGGTATGCGAGCGCTATTCCGAGCGCCGAGGCGATGCTCGCGGCGAGAGACAGGGAAGTCGGGCTCGCCTCGACAATCGGTTTGAAAGCACCGACGGCCGGCGTGAGGAATCGCACGAACGCATTTCCCCACAATAGTCCGCCGGGAAGATTTACCCATCCGCCAACCGTCGCGAGAATAGCCAGTACGATCAACGGAATAGCCATTACGGCCGGCGATTCGTGCAGGTGATGCTCTTTTTCAGAATCGACGCGCGATTCGCCAAAGAACGTCATGAAGATCAGCCGGAACATATAGAACGACGTGAGCCCGGCGGTGATCACGCCGAGGAACCAGAGCCACGAATGTCCCGAATCGTACGCGGCTTCGAGGATCAGGTCCTTGGAGAAATAGCCGGAGAACGGAGGCACGGCGGCGATCGCGAGCGTCGCGATGAACATCGTCCAGAACGTGATCGGCAGCTTGCGCCGCAATCCGCCCATCTTGTTCATGTCCTGCTCGCCGCCGAGCGCGTGAATCACCGAGCCGGCGCACAAGAACAGCAAGCCCTTGAAGAACGCGTGGGTCATGAGGTGGAAGATGCCCGACGCATACGCGCCGGAGCCCACGCCGAGAAACATGTAGCCGAGCTGACTGATGGTCGAGTAAGCGAGCACCTTCTTGATGTCGGGCTGGACGAGCGCGATGGTCGCGGCGAACAGCGCCGTTAATCCGCCAATTGTCGCAACCAGACCGAGTGCGGCGGGCGCCATCGTGTAGATGAAACCGAGCCGCGCGATCATGTACACGCCCGCGGTGACCATCGTCGCCGCGTGGATCAGTGCGCTGACAGGAGTCGGGCCGACCATCGCGTCGGGCAGCCATACGTAGAGCGGAATCTGGGCCGACTTGCCGGTCGCGCCGATGAAGAGCAGGAAGCCGGCCGCGGTCGCGGCGGCGCCGCCGAGCAGAGCCGCGTGCTGGCGAAGCTCGACGAAGTCCAGCGTCCAGACGTCGTGCGCACCGAGCGTGGCGACGATGGTGAAGATCCCGAGCAAAAAGCCCGCGTCGCCAATTCGGTTGACGACAAATGCCTTGCGGCCATTATAGGCGAACTGGGGGTTCGTGTACCAAAATGCGATTAGCAAGTAGGAACATAGCCCGACACCCTCCCATCCCACGAACATCATTAGCAAGTTGTCCGCAAGAATTAGTATGAGCATCGAGAACGCAAACAAGTTCATGTAGGTAAAGAAGCGCGCAAAGTCCTCGTCGTGCGCCATGTATCCGACTGAGTAAAGATGAATTAGTGCGCCGACCCCAGTGACTATCATCACCATCACGCCCGACAACGCGTCGAGGCGCAGGCCTAACTCGGTGTGAAATCTCCCTGCCTCGATCCATCCCCACAGGTGCACGGCAAGCGCGCCGCCCGGGGGCATCGCGAGCAGCGTCAAAAATGCCCACGTCGCAACGCCGAACGCGACGAACACGACACCCGGTCCGACGACGTTGACCGCGCCGCGTCCATACCTGGGCCCGAGGAACAGGTTGAATAGGACGCCGAGCGCCGGGAACAGCAGGATAAGCGCGAGTGCTGGAAACTCAACCGTCATTGGTATTGATCACCATCTCATCAGAGTCAGGTCGTCGGCGTGGACGGTTTCACGATTGCGGAAAATCGAGATGATGATGCCCAGGCCAACCGCCGCTTCGGCCGCCGCGACCGTCATTACGAAGAAAACGATCACCTGGCCGTCCATCGAACCGAGCCGGCTGCCGATCGCGATGAAGGCGAGATTTACGGCATTGAGCATCAACTCAATCGACATGAACATCACGAGAATGTTGCGGCGGATGATCACGCCGGCCACGCCGATCGCGAAGATGATCGCGCTCAGCGACATCATGTAGGTGAGCGGAATCATGATGCGGTCTTCCTCGCAGCGCGCGGGTCATCCGTGCCCGGCAGCCGCCGCGCCAGCGCGACCGAACCGACCACCGCGGCCAGCAGCAGCACGGAGGTCACCTCGAAAGCGACCAGGTAGTCGGTGAACAGCTTCCCGGCGAGGCTTGCGAGCGAACCGTAGCCCACGGGTTCGTGAGTGAACTTCACCTGCAGATGAGGGGGAGCGAGGATAAAAAACAGCTCAGTCGCCAGCAGAGCCGCTGTGAGGGAGCCGAATAACTTGAGCGCGAGATGACCCGTCGGACCGGTCTCGACTTGAAGATTCAACAGCCAAATCACGAACAGGAACAGAACCATGATCGCGCCGGCATAGACGATGATTTGCAGGAAACCGACCACAACGGCGTCTTCGCCAATAAACAGAACGGCTACGGTCATCAGCGTTGCGATCAAGGCGAGCAGCGAATGAATCGGATTGCGCTGGACGATAACGCCGAGCGCCGAGACGATCGCCAACGCGCCGAGAAAGATATACAGGAACGGCGGCATCACTGGACTCTCCCGGTTGCCACCACGACGAATGCGGTTACCAGCACGTTGAACAGCCCGAGCGGCACCAGTCCTTTCCATCCCAGACGCATCAACTGATCGTAGCGGAAGCGCGGCATAGTCCATCGCACCATGCCGAGAAACATGCACAGCGCGACGACCTTGAACAGGAATGCGACTACGCCCATCAGTGAGACCGCCAGTGCGGGGAGGGCAAGAAATGCGCCGCCCGGGAGATGAAATCCGTCGCGCATGAGCCACGGAATCTGCCATCCGCCGAGGAAAAACGTTGTCAGCAGCATCGCGACGAGGGCCTGCTCGGCAAAGTCGGTCAGCATGAAGACCGCCTGCTTGCCGCCGGAGTATTCGATGAAAAAACCCTGGATCAGTTCCGACTCGCTCTCTGGCAGGTCGAACGGAATGCGCTTGGTCTCCGCAGCGCCCGCCACGAGCAGGAGAATGAAGGCGAGCGGCTGCGTGAAAATTGCCCAGCGCGGCAAAAATCCGAACCACACACCGCCCTGCCCGCGCACAATTTCCTGCAAGTTCAGGGTGCCGAAAGTCATGATCACCGACACGATTGCGAGTCCCATCGCAAGCTCGTACGAGATCATCTGCGCCGTCGCGCGAATCCCGCCGAGCAGCGCCCATCGATTGTTCGAGGACCATCCTGCGAACGCGGTGCCATACACGCCAAGGCCGATCGTCGCGAGCAGATAGAGCGCGCCGGCGTTGAGATTGGCCGCCTCGAGATCGATGCGATGGCCGGAAATCGAAATCGTGTCGCCAAACGGGATCACGACGAACGTGATCATAACCGGGAACAGCGATAGGAACGGCGCCAGCGTGTGCAGAAATTTGTCAGCGCCAGCCGGAACGAAGTCTTCCTTGGTGAACATTTTGATCGGGTCGGCGATGGTGGTGTTGATGATTCCGAGGTTGGGCATCCCCATGCGCTTGCCGAGTCCGGTTACCGTGGCGCGATTCGATCCGATTCGGTCCTGGATCAGCGCGCTGCCCTTGCGCTCGAAATAGAGCAGGAACAGCGACAGACTCAATCCGGCCAGGATCATCAGGATCGCTTTGATCGCGCCGGCGATTAACTCAATTGTCACGGCCGGCAAGCTCGTCGATGAGTTTGAGGATGCTTTCTTCGGTGAGGTTTTCGACGTACGCGTCCTGATTGAGCTGGAGCATCGGCGCGGTCCCGCATGACGCCATGCATTCGGCCGAGCCCAGCGTGAACTTGCCGTCGGGGGTCGTCTCGCCCATCTCGATATTCAGCCGGCGCCGGATGCAGCCCACGATTTTGTCGGCGCCGCGCAGCCGGCACGAGAGATTCGTGCACACGTCGAGCAGGTAGCGGCCGACCGGCTTGCGATGGAGCATCGTGTAGAATGACACCACCGCGCGCACGTGCGCGGGCGGCAGTTCCATCAAATGCGCGACGTAGTCCAGCGTCTCATCGCTGAGCCATCCGAACTCGCGCTGCGCGATCCACAGCGTCGGCAGCAGCGCAGCCCGCTGCGTCGGGTACCGACCAAGCAGTTGCCGGTACTCAGCAAGCGCGGCGTCGGAAAACTTGGGTGGCTGGTTTGCAGGCATGGCGGGCGTATTACTGGTCCTTTAACATCAAAGTTCTTGAGTTCAGGAATCTTAATGATTGCTAGCTAAAATTTCGCCAATCCGCCAGAGGCGCAAGCTTGCGCGGCTTAACCTTGGCCGCGAACTTGCGGGATCCGGGCAGAACGGGTTATCTATCGTTCGCGACTTCGAGGCAAGAGGCGTTGGCCGATTCGCTCAAAACGCGTTCGCCGGTTCGATCAAAACACGCCTCGAAGAAAACTGATGCGATGCGAATTATTGCGGGACAAGCTCACGGCAGGCGGCTCAAGGCGCCGCGCGGCCTGCACACCCGCCCCACTTCGGCGCGGGCGCGCGAGTCGATTTTCTCGCGGCTGGCGGTGCGGATGGATCTTAGCGGGGTGCGCGTGCTCGACATCTTCGCCGGCAGCGGCTCGCTGGGAATCGAATCGCTCTCGCGCGGCGCCGCACACGTGACGTTTGTGGATTCCTCGCGCGACGCCGCCGCGGCGATTCGCGCCAATCTTGCCGAGCTTGAACTGGGCGATCGGGCCCGCATGGTCGTGTCCGACGTGCGTCGCGCACTCGGCGAACTCCAGCGCTCGCACGAGTCTTTCGACCTGGTCTTCGTTGACGCGCCGTTCAAGGATGACATGAGCGCGGAGGTGCTGGCTCTGCTTGGTGAATTCCAGCTCGTCGCGCCCGGCGGATGGGTGGTAGTGGAGCAATCGAAGCGCGCGCCTGCAGCGCTACCAGCTCCCAAAGCCCATGAGCGCGCGTTTGTTGCAACCATCGGCGATCACCGGATCGCCTTTTACCGCCGACTCAATCCGGCGCCGAGTGCGGAGTGATGGCCCCAGGAAAATGACCAACAAAAGCAAAGAGCGTTCCCCGTTGATCGCGGTCTACCCCGGCAGCTTCGACCCGATCCACAACGGACACGTTGACGTCATCCGGCGCAGCGTCGCGATCTTCGACGAGGTGATCGTTGCGGTCACCTACAACCCGCACAAGGATGCGGCGCTGTTTTCCGCCGACGAACGCGTCGAAATGATCCGCGAAGTCATCCGCGACCTCGAGCCGCGCGCCCGCGTGGACAAGTTCAGCGGACTGTCGGTCGATTACGCGGAACGAATCGGCGCCAAGGTGTTGATTCGCTCACTGCGCGCCGTGACGGATTTCGATTACGAGCTGCAGATGGCGCAGATGAACAAGCAGATGAGCCCGAGCGTCGAAACCGTCTTCATGTTCTCCAATCCGCGGCTGTTCTTCAGTTCCTCGCACTTGATCAAGGAAGTCGCAGGATATGGCAAGCGCTTGCCGGAGCTGGTCCCGGAACTCGTGATCGAGCGGCTGCGCGCAAAACTCAAAGTCGCTTGAGCCGTGTGATTTGAAAAGCGTGGCAGCGCATTTTAACAGGCGGTTTTTTCAAACCGCCGGGAAAGATACAATCTATCCGTGCCTGGCCTGCGCCATGCGCGGATCATTCGACATCTGGATTTAACCAATGCTGAAGCTCAATCGCAGAATTGCCGCTATCAAACCGTCCGCGACATTGGCGGCCGACGCCCGCGCCACCGAAATGAAGCTCGCCGGAATCGACGTCATCTCGCTGGGTGCCGGCGAGCCCGACTTCGACACCCCCGAGCGCATCAAGGAGGCCGCCGGGAAAGCGCTCGCCGCGGGCCAAACCAAGTACACGCCGGTGGGTGGAACCGCGGCGCTCAAAAATGCGATCAAGCTCAAGCTCAAGCGCGACAATAACCTCGACTACGAGCCGGGCGAGATAATCGCGTCGGCCGGATGCAAGCAGGCCGAGGCCAACGTGATCGCCGCGCTGTTCGACGAAGGCGATGAAGTGATCATCCCGACTCCGGCGTGGGTGAGCTTCGCCGCGATGGTCTCTCTGGCGGGCGCCGAGTCCAAGTTCGTGCCGTGCCCCGAACGGACAGGCTTCCTGCTCGAGCCCGAAACTTTGCGCCGCGCGATTACGCCACGCACCCGCGGGATCATTCTCAACTCGCCGTCCAATCCAACCGGCGCCGTGTACGGGCCCGAACAGCTCACTGCCATCGCCAAAGTGCTGGTCGACACCGGCATCTGGGTGATGTCCGACGACGTTTACGAGCACATCGTGTTCGACGGGCTCGCACCGCACATCTTCCATCTCGAGCCGCGGCTCAAGTCCCACGGCATCGTGTTCAACTCGCTGTCGAAGACCTACGCGATGACGGGATGGCGGATCGGATTTGCGGCCGGGCCGAAGGAAGCGATCGCGGCTGCCGGACGCTTGCAGAGCCAGAACAGCGGCAATCCCAATTCCATCGCGCAAGCCGCCGCGATCGAGGCGCTGACCGGCCCACAGGACGAGCTCAAACCGATGCTCGAGGCCTTTCGCAAACGCAACGCGCTGGTGGTCGAGCGCGTGCGGCGCATCCCGGGCTTCAAGCTGCCCAATATACCGCAGGGAGCGTTTTACGTTTTCCCCAACGTATCGGAGTTGCTCGGCAGCCGCTTTGGCGACAAGGAAATCACCGACGGCGACGGGCTCGCGGTTTTTTTGCTCGACCAGGCGCACGTTTCGCTGGTCGGCGGCAACGACTTCGGCGCGCCGGATCACGTCAGGATTTCGTATGCCACTTCGATGGAGAATCTGAACCAGGCATTCGATCGCATCGAACGCGCCGTCGCGAAGCTCAAGCGCTAGCAGCGACGGCCGAGCGGGCAGGTTCGCCCACCTCGAAGCCGCGGCTTCCGGTCATTCGGATTCGCCGCGCGGTGAAGCTCGGCGGCTTGCGCCCTAGCCCCGGCGCTTGCGCCACGGAGCGGGAAATTCACCGGTCTCGAGCCAGCGCACGTAGTCGGCGAGAATCTCCGCGTGATCGAACGCGAGCGGAGTGGGCGGATTGCGCGGATCGCACAGCGCGGCGTTCTTCGCGTCATCGGCGGCGCGCGGCGTCCCCGATGCGCGCGCGACATACACCACCGTGATCGTCTGGCCGCGGGGATCCCGATCGGGCCGCGAATAAACGCCGAGGATCGCGCGAATCGCGACTTCGAGCGAGGTCTCCTCGCGTGCCTCGCGAACCGCGGCATCCTCGACGGTCTCGCCAAAATCGACGAATCCGCCGGGAATCGCCCATCCGAGTGGAAAATTCCTGCGCTCGATCAAAACGACTTTGTCGCCGATCTCCGTGATTATGTCGGCGGCTATCGGCGGGCATTTCGGCCGTGCCATGATGCGATTCTAACACGGCGCGTCGTTCGCGCGGCACGGTTCATTTTTGCCCGTCAGCGCCGCGTGGCGTTGACAAGCGCGCGCGCGGACCACAAAGTTCCATCATCTATGCGGGTAGCACGGCTCTACGATTTCGGCGACATCCGCGTCGAGGAATGCGCCCGGCCCGAGGTCGGCGACGGCGACATTCTGATCCGCGCGAGCGCGTGCGGCATCTGCTCGGGCGACATCATGCCCTGGTACATGAAGCGCAAGGCGCCGCTCGTGCTCGGCCACGAACCGGTCGGCGTCGTCGAGCAGACCGGCGCGGCGGTGCGCGGATTCAAGGCCGGCGACCGCGTTTTCGTGCACCATCATGCGCCCTGCTTTCAATGCGCGGCGTGCAGGCGCGGCGAATACGTGCAGTGCGCGACCTGGCGCTCGACCAACATCGTTCCGGGCGGGATGGCGGAGTTTTTTCTCGTGAGCGCGGCCAATCAACGCGACACGCTACGGCTCCCCGACTCGATGGACGACGCCGACGGCGTGCTCATCGAGCCCGCCGCCTGCGTCGTCAAGTCACTAAAGCGCTCGGGCCTGAAGGCCGGCGAGACAATTCTGGTCATCGGTCTCGGCATCATGGGCATGATGCACGTGAAGTTGGCGCGGCATCTCGGCGCCGGGATGATAATCGGCGCGGACCTGTTCCATTCGCGCGCCAACCGCGCGGTCGAACTCGGAGCTGATTGTGGAATCGTCGTCGAGGGCGACAACATGATCGAGCAAGTGCGCGAAGTCACCAACGGCGCGATGGCCGACGTCGTGATCGTCGGACCCGGCACTTCGAAAGCAATCGCCGCGGGCATTGCCGCCGCCGGAAGGGGCGCGACCGTCGTCCAATTCACGGCGACGCCGCCCGACGATGAACTGCTCGTCAAACCGCACGATCTCTACTTCAACGAGACCCGGCTCATTCCGAGCTATTCATGCGGACCCGACGAAACGCGCCGGGCATTGTCGCTGGTCGAGCGCGGCGTGATCAACGCCGCCGAACTGGTGACGCATCGCTTTCCGCTGGCGCAGATCACCGAGGCGTTTGCGACCGCGCAAAAGCCCGAATCGCTGAAAGTAATAGTCACATTTGCGAGTTGAGTTACTACGCAACTCGCCGCCGAGCCGCGTACGCGTGGCACTGCTGATCAGCAAATCTGAAGCCGTAACTGAGTAATCAGTCCGGCGAGGGAAGAGGCAAAGTCGAACGAGGGCGGCTGCGGATGCAACCGCCCTCGTGATTATCAAGCCTGAGCGAAATTACGGAGTAGCGGGAGCCGGAGCCGGAGCCGTTGCGCCACCAGCCGCTGCACCTGCCGCTGCGCCTGCCTCAGCACCAGCTGCTTCGCCAGCCGCTGCGCCTGCTGCGGCCGCCTTCCTGTGGCGACGAGCAGCGCGGTGCGCCTCATGATGTTCCGAAATCGTCTTCGACGCGATCGCCTCTGCACGATCCGCAGCCGCCTTCGCATCGCTGGCCGCCTGCTCTACGCGGCTCGCAGCCGCCTGAGCCTGCGCAGCAGCCGCCGCGGATTTCTGGGCCGCCGAGTCCGCGCGGGCCGCAGCCTGATCAGCGCGGTTCGCCGCGTTGACGGCGCGCTGTGCCGGATCCGGCTCGTTCGACGCACATCCCGCGAGCAACGAAAGGGCCAACACAGCCCCGGCAAGACCAACCAGTTTTGAAGATTTTCTCATTAACCCTTCCATTTCTTCCTCCTAAGGAATGCGCAGAAGCGTTGCTAAGTAATTCACGGCCCCTGCATTTAAGACACTCATCTTTGTCTCACAAACTCCCAGTCCCTTGCAAGCCTTCATCGTGCGAAATGTTCGAAGAAAAATACCATTGATGGACTAGCTATATGTATCTTGCGTATCGCGACGGCGCGTTATGAAGATGCGATCAAAAGTCACGGGTGAACCAGTGATGTCGATTCCATTTACGTCCACTCACAGCGGGATATTCGGCCTCATTGCTAATCTTCTCGCGCTCGTCGGAGTTGTCGTAGCTACTCTTGAGAGTTTACGATGTGACTATAATGAGAGCGCGAAAACGACTATTTGATGCACTTGGCATCTGGTTCCCGACAAAGCGCTTTCTTGGTTCCCACCGGCACCGTTCCACTGGCGATCGCCAATACTCGCCGAGCGACTAGAAGTCGTCGCCGTAGTCGTCCATTCCGCCCATGCCGCCGCCCATGCCACCCATGCCGCCGCCCATCCCACCGCCGCCGGGCATCCCCGCCATCGGCGCCGGCTTCTTCGGCGCTTCAGCCACGGCGGCCTCAGTCGTCAGTATCATCGATGCGGCGCTGGCCGCGTTCTCGAGCGCGGAACGGACCACCTTGGCCGGATCGATCACGCCCGCTTTGACGAGATCTTCGTAAACTTCGGTGGCGGCATTGAAACCGAAATCACCTTTGCCTTCGAGCACTGCGTTGAGAACGATTTCCGGTTCGTGACCGGCGTTACGCGCGATCTGCTTGAGCGGTTCCGCCATCGCAGCCGCAACGATTCCCGCGCCGGCCTTTTTGTCGTCATCGAGTCTGAGCGACTTCACCGCCGCGATCGCGCGCACGAGCGCGACGCCACCGCCGGGCACGATTCCCTCCTCGACCGCGGCGCGGAGCGCATGAACGGCATCGTCAACGCGCGCCTTCTTTTCCTTCAGTTCGACTTCGGTCGCCGCGCCAACCTTGATCACGGCGACGCCGCCGGTGAGCTTGGCCAGCCGCTCTTGCAGCTTCTCGCGGTCGTAGTCCGAGGTGGTTTGTTCGATCTGGCGGCGGATCAATTCGATTCGTCCCTGGATTTCGGACTTCTTGCCGGCGCCGCCAATTATTGTCGTATTGTCCTTGTCGATCAGAACTTTCTTGCACTTGCCGAGCGCGGCGATCTCGACCTTCTCGATCTTGGCGCCGAGTTCCTCGGCGATCAGAGTGCCGCCGGTCAGAATCGCCATGTCCTGCAGCATTTCCTTGCGTCGATCGCCGAAGCCCGGCGCCTTCACGGCCGCGACTTTGATCGTTCCGCGCAGTTTGTTGACGACCAACGCGGCCAGCGCCTCGCTGTCGACGTCCTCCGCGATTATCAGGAGTTGGCGTCCGGTCTGCACGACGCTCTCGAGCAGCGGCAGGATTTCGCGCAGGTTCGAAAGTTTCTTTTCGTGGAACAGAATCAGCGGCTCGTCGAGTTCGACCGTCAACTTGTCGACGTTGGTGACGAAGTACGGCGACAGATAACCGCGATCGAAGCGCATTCCTTCGACGAGATCGAGCACCGTATCCAGGCCGCGCGCTTCTTCGACGGTGATCACGCCTTCCTTGCCGACCTTGTCCATCGCGTCGGCAACAATTTTGCCAATCGACTTGTCGCCATTGGCCGCTACCGTCGCGACCTGCTCCAGCCGCTCGCGCTCCTTCACCGGCCGCGACATCTCCTTGATAGTTGCGACCACCTTGACCACCGCGGCGTCGATTCCGCGCCGCAGTTCCATCGCGGGGAATCCCGCCGCCAGCAGCTTGATCCCCTCGCGCACGATCGCTCCCGCCAGCACCGTCGCGGTCGTGGTGCCATCGCCGGCGACGTCGGAGGTCTTCTGCGCGACCTCGCGAATCAGCTTCGCGCCCATGTTCTCGAAGCGGTTCTCGAGTTCGATTTCCTTGACCACGGTCACGCCGTCCTTGGTTACGATCGGCGAGCCGAAACTCCTCTGGATCATCACGTTGCGGCCCCTGGGGCCAAGCGTTACGCGCGCTGCTTCCATCACCAGCGTCGCGCCCTTGACAATTCCGGCCCGCGCTCTCTCGTGCAGCTCAACCGTTTTGGCTGGCATGTAGATATATCTCCGTTCTTGCTATCTCGTCATCGATTCAGCCTGAGCAGACCACCACACCGGTGGCCGCTGGACCGTTTGCAATTTAAGCATCGCATCAGGCAATGCAAGGGGCTGTCGCCACACCCCAAGTATCTTTATGAAGTTCGCGCGGCGTGCAAGGATGTACCGTCGCAAGCTGGCTGGATTTCTGGCGGAGGCTATCAAGGTGCACCAAATCAATGAGCCGATCACGGGCAAGCGCGCCGGCGCGGCGATCGCGGTGATGGCGATAATCTGTGGAGCAATCGGGATGATGCCGGCTTCGCTCGCGTGGCCGGCGCCGGTCGCGTCAACCGACAGCTCTCGCCAGATTAAATCCCAACGTCAACAGCAAATTCTTCAACTCGCAGCGCAGTCTGCGGCCCCAGTGGCCCAGGAAGAGACCGACGATGATGACAAGGACGTTCCGACCAGCCAGGTCGACAAGTACATCAGCGTTTACGAGGTGATGCAGAAAGACCACAACCTGACGATCGAGCAAGCCGCTTCGAAACAAGGTCTCACGGTTGCGCAGTTCAGGGAGCTTGAGGGACGAATCGAGCGCAACGACACGTTGCGCGAGCGGGTTCGCAAGGCGCTCAGGCACGCGGCGAATCCCGCCGCTACAGACTCGTCGGACGAGTAACCGCGCGGCCCCCGATCGACGACAACTGCGATCACGCACAAGACTAAGCGGTGACGGAAGGAGATTGCTCCTTCCGCCACCGCTTCACATGGCTGGTTCTGTAACCGGGTCTGGTCGATTACTTCGTAACCGAAGTCGAGAACGCCGCTTCCAGGCGCGACACTGCGTCGTTAGCACGACGGACCGCATCCTCCGCGCCGCTGGCCGCAGTCTCGGCCTGCTGAGCGGCAGTCGCAGCCTGATTGGCCGAAGCTTCCGCCGCGTTCGCCGATGCTTCCGTCTTGGTCGCATCCGCTTCAGCTTTTTCGCTGGCGCTGTTGATCGTCTTCATGTCAGGACCGCACGCGGTCATGAACGCTGTCACGGCCACGACACCGAGCAACTTTACGATTGTCTTCATCCGAGCTCTCCTCCAGTAGTTCAAGTCAACAGCCAGTCCCGGTACACTGTTCGTACAGATTCAATTGTCAGGGCTGGACGAGTAATCCCGGTAATACTTGCAAAACCCGTTTACGAACGCAAGGCGATATAGTCCCGGGCCGGTTCTCTTCGGAACATCGCGCTCGCTACGCGATTAGATGAACTGAATTGTGTATGATTGACAGGCAAAACTTTCAGCGGTTATGGTCAGCTTCGGCAAGCCAGTGCTGTTGCGGGCTTTCCCTGTCGGGTTTTCCAACATCATTTAACTGGGATCCGGTTACAAGATGGCGACGACGATCACGAGCGAATGCATCAATTGCGGAGCGTGCGAGCCGGAGTGTCCGAACACGGCGATTTACGCGGGCGGAGTGTCGTGGGAGCTCAACGGCGCGACGAGTCCCGCGATCGGACAGGACATCTATTACATCGTGCCGTCGAAGTGCACCGAATGCGTCGGCTTTTACGACCATGAAGCGTGCGCGACGGTGTGTCCGGTAGATTGCTGCATCCCCGACCCGGCCAACGTGGAGAGTGAAGGCGTGCTGCTCGCGCGCGCGAGGCAGTTGCATCCCGACGAGAGGTTCCCCGACGACGCGCCGTCGCGTTTTCGCAAACAGGCGGTCGCCACCGGCGCGGAAGCGGCGGCCGCGCCCAAGCCAGCGGCGGAGCCTGCGCCCAAGCCCGCGACGGAGGCTGGAAAACCTGCGGTCGCGCCAGCGGCGTCCGCACCCAAGCCCGCGCCGGCGGAGGCTGCAAAACCTGCAGTCGCGCCAGTAGCGTCCGCACCCAAGCCCGCCGCGGAGCCTGCGAAACCTGCGGCGGCGCCAGCAGCGTCCGCACCCAAGCCAGCGCCAACGCCGGCAGCGGCGCCAGCAGCAACCGCGCCGGCACCGGGTCTCGCGATGATGCGTTTGCCCAATGACGTCGGTGCGTTGCCAGGACCAATTGGCGAGAAACATTTCCCCAGCGAGCTCGAAGCTGATTTCGATGCCGTCCTGGCTTCAGTTAACGCTTCGCCGGTTCGCATAGCGCCGACGCCGGTGCGGATCGCGTTTCGGCTTGCCGAGCCGATTCTCGGCGCGATGCCGGTCGGCGTAAAGGCGCAACTCGAAGAGGCAGTGGGCAGCAGCGGAGGATTTTCGAGAGTCCGCTCGACCGCGCTCAACATGATTCTGAATCTGATTCTGTACCCCGTAATCATGACTGCATTTGCGGTTGTGGTGCTCGGCGACCGGCTGTTTTCGCAAAGTACCGGCGGATGGATCATGCTCGGCATATTGATTGCGTCGGCCGAGGCCGCGTGGCGGTTGCGCGAGGGAGTGATTCACGCCAAGCCCGCCAGCGAGCTGACGTATCGTGGATGCTGGTACGGACTCGCGCTCGCACCGATCGGCTCCATCCTCGCACGTGCGGGGGGCGCGGGCAGGAGAACAGAGCGCAAGGTGGCGTTCGACGGGTTCGAGGGCGCCATGCATGAAGACAAGACCGAGCGCGATCGCCGCTACGGGACCGTTTACACCGTCGCCGAGTATGCCAACGCATACCTGGTTCGGCTCGAGATGCCGCGCAAGCTGCCGCTGTCATCGCTCAAGCGGTTGTGGGATCTGCCCGACGAGATGCCCGACTACGATTACAACATCATGCTCGGCGACAACGTGCTTTCGATCAACGCGAGCGTGCGTGGCGAGACGATCCGCCGATTGTCCTACGTCTCGTCGGCGTTCCCGGCCGATTTCATGACCCGAATCGAGTTCGGCAAGCCGGTGAGCGCGTTCAAGCATCGGATGCGCGACAAGGTGCTCGAGGTCGTCGTTCTCAAGGCGGAGGCGGCCCAGTTTCAGCACGCCGCCTGAAAAATTCTCGCGAGCTTAAACCGGCGTACGAGCTGGACCGGCGGATTGGGCGCGCAGACAGTGCACTTGAGTTTGGTTGAGATGGCGATCCACATTCGGGACGCCACAGATCGCGACCTGCCCCGTATCCTCGAGATCGAGCGGCTCGCCTTCCCTGCCCCTTGGACCCCGGCCTCCTTTCAACGTGAACTGACTCTGCCGTTCTCGCGCATCATGGTCGCGGTCCCGGCGGCGAGCCACGAGCATGGGCGGGACGACAACGACAACGGAAAGATTGCCGGCTTTCTCTGCCGATGGCTGATCGCCGACGAATGCCACATCCTCAATATCGCCGTGCATCCGGATTCGCGCCGACTCGGGATCGGCACCGTGTTGCTAGCCGAAGCAATCGCCGAGGCAAAATCGGCTGGCGTCGGCGTGGTTACGCTGGAAGTTCGCCGTTCAAATCTGCCTGCGCGGCAGCTTTATCGCAAATTTGAGTTCGAAGAACGGCGTTTGAGACGGCATTACTACGGTCCCGGTGAAGATGCGATCATTATGGAACTGCGGTTCGACTGACTTGATTCGACGGTTAATTCCGAACATTGTTCTATCCAGTCCGGCCAGCTTCACTTTCTTTTCAGACTGGGCTTACAAATCAAGTAAGTTTGTGTCATAATGTGCTCACATTCCAGGCTGATCGGATCGGTGATGAACCCCGTGGTCGTCAACCCTGTCCGAAATCCAGAGCCTGCCATCGAGTGCCATTAGCGCGATGAATTTGCCGTTCAAGAAGGGTGAAAAAGTGGTCTACCCCGCCCATGGGGTGGCCGTCATCGAAGACATCCAGATGCGGGTCATCTCCGGGACGGAGCGACGTTTCTACATGCTCCGAATCCTCGGCACCGAGAAGATGACCATCATGATCCCGACCGAGAACGTCGAGTCGGTCGGACTTCGGCGCGTTATCGGAAAAGATATGGTGGAAAAAATTTACCGTATCCTCCGCCAGCGCAAGGTCGAGGTTGACACGCAAACATGGAATCGCCGCTATCGCGAATATACGGAGAAGATCAAGACTGGTTCTCCGCTGGAAATCGCCAAGGTGCTGCGCGACCTGCTGGTGCTCAAGAGCGACAAGGAATTGTCGTTCGGCGAGCGCAAGATGCTCGACACGGCGCGATCCTTGCTCGTCAAGGAATTGTCGATCGCTAAGGCGCATCCTGAAGAGAAAATCATGGAAGAACTGAAGACGATCTTCGCGAACTAGCCGCCGCCATCAATCCAATTGTGCGAATAAGGCCGGGATTTTCTCCCGGCCTTTCCTTTTGTCGAAGGGGCCTGCGATTTTGTTGAAGGCGAAGATTCGGTGTGCGAATCTCGCTGGCATGGCGAAACCGCGAAACCGCGAAACAGTGAAACAGTGAAACAGTGAAAAAGTGAACCCGTGAAACAGCGAAAGCGAATAATCCTGCTCGCGGCAATTTCCTCGGGCACGGCCGTAAATTGAAAGCTTCGGCGATCATCGTTGCGGCGGGAACCGGCGTGCGGCTTGGGTCGGACGTGCCCAAGGCGTTCGTGAAGATCGGCGGCCGCACGATGCTCTCGTATTCGCTTGGCGCCGTCGGACAAGTCAATTCGATTGGCGAAGTTGTGATAACAGTGCCCGAGGGATTCGAAAGCGCGGCGCGCGCCGAAGCCGCGGCTGCCGGGCTTGGCGTGGCGGTCAAGATTACACCGGGCGGCATCGAGCGCCAGGATTCGGTTCGAATCGCGCTCGGACTGACCAGTTCGGAGAGCGAACTGGTGATAGTGCATGACGCGGCGCGCCCGCTGGCGACGCCGGCAATTTTCGAGGCGTGCCTGGCGGCGGCGGCGCGAGCCGGCGGTGCGATCGCGGCGATACCGGTGGCCGACACTTTGAAGCGCGTCGCTGACAGCGCGATCGCGGCGACCGTCGCGCGGGCCGGGCTATGGCAAGCGCAAACTCCGCAGGCATTTCGCCGCGCGGTGCTGGTCGCGGCGCATCGACGCGGATTCAGCGAGGGAGTTGTCGCGACCGATGACGCGGATTTGGTCGAACGGACGGGAGTTCGCGTCGAAGTGGTCGAAGGCTCGACCGCGAACATCAAGATCACGACGCCATCCGATTTGGCGATCGTCGAGGCAATCGTAGCCGCTCACAAGGACGGCTGATCTACCTAGTCGGGCGGGCGCATCGGATTCGCCGGCTCTACTGCATTCACAATCAGGCCTTCATTGAGCGAGCCGGAGCGAAAGCCCTTCAGATCGATCGCGACGAATCTAAAGCCGATTTTTTTGAACTCGCGATCGATGGTTTCGCGAATACGCCGCTCGAAGATGCGCGCGATCTGGCTTTGTTCGAGCTCCAACCGCGCGACCTCGCCATGGTAGCGCACGCGTGCGACTGCAAAGCCCATCGAATGAAGCAGCTTCTCACCCGCCGCGACTTTCTTGAGCCGCTCGGGTGTTATCTCGGTGCCGTACGGAAAGCGCGACGACAGGCACGGCGACGCGGGACGATCCCAGGCCGGCAACCCCATCGAGCGCGAGAGCGCGCGAACATCGGCCTTGGTCATTTCGGCTTCGACGATCGGATGGCGCACGCGTTTCTCGCTCGCCGCCTGCATCCCGGGGCGATAGTCGTGCAGGTCGTCCAGGTTAAGCCCGTCCGCTATCTCCTCAATACCAAGTTGCGCGGCCTTTGCCTCGCAGACCGTAAACAGATTGTGCTTGCACAGGTAGCATCGGTTGAGCGGATTTGCCGCGTAGCCCGGAATCTCGAGTTCATTGGATTCGACGATCAGGTGGCGCGCGCCGATCAGGCGCGCCATCGCCAGCGCCGAGTCGCGGTCCTCGTCGGGCATCGTGGGCGAAGTCGTCGTCAGCGCGAGCACGGAGTCGCCAAGCGCGTCGTGCGCAACTTTCAGCACCAAGGTGGAATCGACGCCTCCGGAAAACGCCACGATAAGGCTGCGCATCGGCGCAAATATCGCGCGCATCCGGTCAAGCTTCGCGTCCAGCGTTTTCAAATTGTGTCCATCGAATCAGCCTGCCTGCTAGATTCCCGCGGCCTGGAAAAGATCGGTCGTTAGATATCGCTCGCCGGTGTCGCAGAAAACCACGACCACGACGCTGCCCTTGCCAAGCCGCCTGGCTATCTGGATAGCCGCGTAGCAGCTTGCGCCGGACGAGATACCGACCAGCGTGCCCTCTTCGCGCGCGAGACGGCGCGCGTACAGGGCCGCATCTTCGTCGCTGACGGCGATTATCTCATCGTAAACTTTGGTGTCGAGATTGCCCGGCACGAAGCCGGCGCCGATTCCCTGAATCTTGTGAAAGCCCGGCTTGCCGCCCGACAACACCGGCGAATTTTTCGGCTCGACGGCGACGATCAGGATTTTTTTGTCGAGATGCTCACGCAAATAGTGGTCCGCGCCGGTGATCGTTCCGCCCGTCCCTACGCTGGAGATGAACGCGTCGACGCGCGGGAGCTGTTCGAGCAACTCGGGCCCGGTGGATCGATAGTGGATGTCGGGATTGGCGGCGTTGCTGAATTGCTGCGGCATGAAGTAGCCGGGATTCTCGCGGCACAGTTCCTCGGCCTTCGCGATCGCGCCGTGCATCCCGCGCGTGCCCGGCGTCAGCACCAGCTCCGCGCCGTAAGCGACCAGCAACGAGCGCCGTTCCTCGCTCATCGTGTCGGGCATCGTAAGGATCAGCTTGTAGCCTTTCACCGCCGCGACCAGCGCCAGACCGATCCCGGTGTTGCCCGAGGTCGGCTCGACGATCGTATCGCCCGGCTTTAGCCGGCCGGATTTTTCAGCCGCCTCGACCATCGCCGGGCAGATTCGGTCCTTGACGCTGCCGCCGGGATTGAAATACTCGAGCTTCGCCCATACTTCGGCGTCGTCCTTGCCGGGAATGCGATTGAGCCGCACGACGGGCGTGTTGCCGATAAGTTCAAGCGGCGATTGCGCGACGCTGACAGGCATGGGCGGCGATTCTAGCCGGAAAATGCGGCTGGTTGCGAATGTCCAAAAGCGGCCGAATCGACACCGCGCGCGATCTTTCCGTTTGACGCCACGGAGCTATTTTGATTTCGTCCAGGCATGGCCGAGTACGACGAAACCACTTACGGAGAGCGAATCGCCGAAGTCTACGACCGCTTTTACGGGAGGCGCGACAATCCCGAAACGGTCGCGGATTTTCTGGCGCCGCTCGCGGGCAAGCGCCGGGCTCTCGAACTCGGAATCGGCACCGGCAGAATAGCGATATCGCTGGCCGCGCGCGGCGTGCGGGTGATGGGAATCGATGCGTCGCCGGCGATGGTCGCGAAGATGCGTGACAAACCGGGCGGCGCGGACATCCCGGTCGTAATGGGCAACTTCGCCGATGTGAAGGTTTCCGGCGGCGGCTTCGGTCTTGTCTACATCGTGTTCAACACTCTTTTCGCGCTTCGAAATCAGGACGAACAACTACGATGCTTTCAGCGCGTGGCCAAGCGCATTCTTCCGGCGGGCGCGTTCGTAGTCGACGCATTCAATCCCGACCATTCGATTCTTGCGCAGCGCCAGCGTTTCACGGCGGTTGATGTCGGAACCGATCACGTCCTGCTCGATTTGGCGATCAACGATGTCGTGAACCAGACTGTCCGCGCACAGCACATCCTGTTCACCGCGGGCGGAGTGCAGATGTATCCGGTGCAATTGCGCTTCGCGTATCCGAGCGAGTTGGACCTGATGGCGCGCCTTTCCGGAATGCGGCTGCGGGAGCGATACGGCGGATGGGACCGAAGCCCGTTCACAGCGGCGAGCCCGGTTCACATCTCCGTTTACGAACTCCAGCCAAAAGCAGAGTCCGCATCGCCAAGAATCACTTCGAAACGAGCCGTGGCACGCAAACCCACTCGCAAATCGTGAATACAATCCTGTCGTTCGGCTTGGCCGAGCAGATGATTCGCGAGATGAGCATATGATGACGAAATCATACTCGGGACCGGTGAAGGCCGTCATTTTCGATTGGGCGGGAACGACCGTCGATCACGGCAGCCTCGCCCCGGTCCGCGTTCTGCAGCAGGTGTTTGCGAAGCGAGGCGTTCCCATTTCGGAGGAAGAAGCGCGCCACGACATGGGCGTCCTCAAAAAGGACCACATCAGAAAAATTCTGTTCGGGCCAAACGTCTTGGCCAGGTGGCGCGCCGCCGTCGGCCACGAGCCGACCGAAGCGGACGTCGAGAGTCTGTTCGCGAGCTTCGTGCCGCTTCAACTCGAATGCCTGGTAAAATATTCCGCTGTGATCGATGGAGTCGCGGGAACCGTCGCGCGTATCCGCAAACGCGGAATCAAGATCGGAAGCACCACCGGATACACGCGCGCGATGCTCGACATGATCCTGCGGCCCGCCGCCGCGCAGGGGTACCATCCCGACTGCGCGATCACTCCGGATGACGTCGGTGGCGGCCGCCCGCATCCCTGGATGATCTTCGCCAACGCCATCCGGCTCCAGGTCGAGCCGCTCGAGGCCATCGTGAAAGTCGGCGACACATCCGTCGATATCGAGGAAGGACTGCGCGCGGGTGTGTGGACGATTGGGGTCGCCCGCACCGGCAACATGATCGGCCTGTCTGCCGAAGAGTTCGCCGTGCTGGCGCCCGCAGAGCAGGCGACTCGGCTCAAGAATGCGCGGATTGCGCTCTGTGCCGCCGGCGCGCACGAAGTAGTCGACGCGGTCGCCGATTGCGAGGCCGCGCTCGACGCGATCGAAGCGCGCATCGGGAAAGGCGAGTGCCCGTAGCAGGCAACCAACGTCAACATGAAAACCCGCCGCGCTGCCGCGCTCGCACTTGTCGGCTGGTATCTGGTGCAGCCACCGCGAGGCGGAAAATATGGAGATCAGTACTACCCAAACAATCCATTTCCCGGTCCCGGACCCACAAGTACTGGTCCGTCTACACCGTGGACGAATTTTGGGGATAAGGAATACGCCACTAAAGAAGAATGCGAGGCTGATCGACAGGCCTTTAAGTCCGCGTTCGGAGACCCCGCCGTTATCCCCAAAGAGCGAATTACGGCGAGACTAATGGCAGCAGCAGTGGCGGCCCTGTTATGCATCGCTTCCGACGATCCGCGCCTCAAGGAAAAGTGATCTCGTTCAATCCCACCCGATCCCGGTTGATCCCGGCAAATTCAGCCACTCGCGGTTCCAAATTCAGACACTCAAGGGCAAATTAAGCCAGCACGGACCGGCTCTGGTCGCTTGAAGATATGGTGCGAATCGTGGATGAATGGGAAGCGAGGCAAAAAGACAAAGGGTCATGAAACCCCGCCACGCAATTGCGCTCGCACTTGTGGGCTGGTATCTGATGATGCCGCTGGTTCAAAACAAGAAGTTCGTTGAAACTGTGAGTCCGCCGATGGGCGCGAAAACGTCGGAATCAGACTGCGGACAACTGCACTATCTTACCGGTGAGTTGCGGGTCGATCTTAAAGCACCTTTATCGAAATGGATGATCGGGCACTACAGCGATTCAATGCAGGACTGCCAAGCTTTTCTCAATAAATTCAAGAGTAAAGACAAGAGTGAAGGCAATGCAAAGAGAGGCCGCGATCGAAAGAGAATCCAGGCAATGGAGCAGGCTTTAATCGCCAACGCAAAATGCGTTGCGGGCGATGACCCCAGACTCAAGGGAAATGAGGAGATTCGCGAGTTTCAACTTATGATACTCAACCCCAAATCAGCAGGCGCCCCTGTCGGGTGCTCGGAACGGGACCGCAAAGACTAGTTCGCGATCCCACTTCATCCCGGCTAATCCCGCAAATTAAGACACTGACGATTTCAAATTCAGACACTCAGCGCCGAATTAAGACAGTACCGACCGGCTCTGGTCGCTTGAAGATATGGTGCGAATCGTGGATGAATGGGAAGCGAGGCAGAAAGACAAAGAGTCATGAAACCCCGTCACGACGCTGCGCTCGCGCTCGTGGGCTGGTATCTGATGATACCACCGTACCCAACTCCTTCATTCTGGCAACGAATCCAGGGATTGGAGGGCTGTCCTGATAGCAATACACCGCTTTCGAAATGGACAATTCAAGGAGTGTTCGATACCGCCGAGCAGTGCAAGAACGAACTGTCCACTTACAAGAGATGGACCACATTGCGAACGCGGGACAAGAAAAACCCAAACAACAGGTGCGACGGCTTCACTCCGGAGCTGTTGGCATCATCTGATGCACAGTGCATCGCTAGTGACGATCCGCGTCTGAAGGGAAAGTAGAGTGCCCGTAGCAGGCAACTCGCGCGGGTCCGTCTTCAAATCAAAGCACAGCGGGTGATCGGAGGAAGGGCACATCATCGAGCCTTGCTTAACAGCGCAGGCTCCATTCGATCAACTGCCACCCGCTCCACTGCGGCAAGGTGCCTGGGAAGCTTGTACCAAATCCCAAAGCGTCGCTCGACAAGTTTTCGTTTTGCTGCGTTGATTAGGCCGAAATGAACAACGCGATTCGGACTCTTCTTTCCAAATTGCCAACCGCGTGCGGCAGCTTCTCTGGCAAGTTGTTCTGTTGTCCGTCCCTTGCCGTCCGCAAGAATACTGATAAGGAAAGCCGGAAGTTCAGCCGCATCAATAGAGGCTGATTTGGAAATTTGTTCAGGCTCTTGCGTCTCTCCAATTGCTTGATTTTTCTTTAGAATCCAACGGTCTTCTATGCGGACAAAACGGTCTTTCTCTCTATGTAGAGCGGCATTGAGTGTATTGGTTGCGTTCTCTGATTGCGTTTCGTATCCAAGCTTTTTGAGTTCGGCCAAGAGCGAGGGTATGAACATTCCTTCGGGCCGAGAATCAAGGACTTTTTCTGCTAAATCAGCAGCAGATTGACCAGTTTTTCGGCGACCCCGTCGTTTCGGAGTGGCTTCAGAAAGGGCACCCTCTAGAGTTTCAATCAGAAAGTCGAGTTTTTCCCGTTTAGCGTGAAAATCGCGTTCTAATTGAGCCCGCTCCTCCTTGTGTTTTTGCAACAGGGTTTTGATTTGGCTCATTTCTGGCCTCTTGGCGTCCTACCTACCTTGTTTGCATGCATGCGGTATGCACAAGTCCGTTCTCTAGTCGTTGATTTATATCATATTTCGGTATATCTTACAGCCCCCCTAAAATCGCGCTAATTGTGATCAAAGACGGGAAGAGGGGGATTCGAACCCCCGGAGCCCCATGGGACTCGCTGGTTTTTGAGACCAGTGGCATATACCCATTCGGCCAACTTCCCCGGAATTATTTTACGCCCCCCAAGCGAAGCGCAACAAGCGAGGCGCTGTGGTGGGGTAATGAGTTTGGATTGTCTTCTACGGGAGGCAATCTTTTTACGCCCCCGGGGTCTGGCGAAAGCCACACGCCGGGGTTTTTTTTGGGGATAGCGGGGATGTCGGATCGAGCTGTTCTCTTCATAGACGGCAACAACTGGTACCACTACCTCAAGAGTTCGGGGATAACCGATCTCTTTCACCTCGACTATGCCAAAATCTCACAGAAGTTAATCGGGCCTTCACGGGATTGGGCCGGTACCCGATACTACATCGGCCAAGTTGATCAGCGGCAGGGAGCTAAAGTCTATGCGGATCAGCGGAAATTCACCGACGCTCTAAAGAAAACCGATTCACGAATAACCGTTCACTTTGGACGAATCGAGCCTCGCGAAACCGAAAGCGAAGCGGCCAAGGAATTGCTCGGTTACATGCATGCACTTAAAACAAAAATCGATCCGCAGGTATTCAAAGACCTGATTGATTTGGGGAAAAGACACGAAAAGACGGTGGTCTGGGTCGAAAAAGCGGTCGATGTTCACCTTGCCGTTGATCTGGTGGTAATGGCGATGCGGAACGAATATGACGCAGCGTACATCTTGTCCGCAGACGGAGACTATACGGACGCTGTGGAGTTCGTGCGGCAGAGGCTTGCGAAGAAAGTCTATGCAGCTTGTCCACCATCTGGCCACGGAGCCGAGCTTGCCAAAGTCGCAAATTCCTTCATTCACCTAAAGTCCGATTGGTTCGACGACTGTCATTGACTAATCCTGTCCCGCCGACCTGTCACATCGGCTCGCTATCAATGCCAAGATGGCATTGCTAAGCGCGCGGCCTGTCATGCGCCCGATTCCTTGCCGCGAGCCTGCCACAGCGATAGAAATCACGATACTTCTAAAATCGGGGAATCAATATGGCATCTCTTGGTCAAGTGACATTCGTCGGGAGCAGCGGCAACAAATACGTCTTTGAAATTTACGCTCTAGACACAAAGTTCAAAGATGATTTCGGCGCCATCTATATTTTTTCTCACCAAACCAACGTGGGCACACATACCCCCGTATATATTGGCGAAACCGACCAGCTTGGGATTCGCATCCCAAAACATGAGAAATGGCCTTGCGTAAGGCGCGAGCGCGCGACGCATATCTGCATTCATGCAGAAGCCAACGAAAGATTAAGAAAAGCGAAAGAGCAAGACCTTATTGCGAAATATGATCCGCCCTGCAATCTTGAGTAAATCCTTCAGCCTCGGCTTTGTGGCCAGTTAAAAGCCAATTCGTGAACCAACTGGCGTAGGCAAGCGCAGCAGCCACCTCACCATTCGCACACCGCCCTCGACGTAGCAGGCAACTCGCGCGGGCCCGTCTTCAAATCAAAGCACAGCCGGTGATCGGCGTTTAAAACTCAAGAGGGAGGCCGTCGACCGAGCGTCCAGGTTCGATTCCCAGGAAACGGGTCACCGTTGGATGAACATCGATCATGCGCGCGCCCTTGATCTCACGGCCGCGCGGGAGCCCGCTCCCCCAACCGTAGAGAATCCCATGGATACCCGGCGTGTCGGGAGGATAGCCGTGAGCCGATACTAATCCGACACCCATAAAGGGACTCGGATAGATGTCGCGGCCAAATGTCGCCAATGGTTTCAGATACCAGGGCGCGAGATCAGGGTCGACCATGTAGTAACCCGGATGCGCCGAAAGAATCAGGTCCCCTACCCGGTCGCTCTGCCCGAGCTGCGCGAATTGCGGCTGATTGTCGCGGCGAAGCACGTCGAACTCGTGATACGTGGCGAGCGCCTGGCAGGCGCGATCGACCTGCGACTTGTCGTCAAAGTAGACGAAACTGGTAGTCCCGGTGGTTACGTCGCGCCCGCGAATACCATGCCGGCTCAGGATTCGCCGAACATTGATGAGGTGCGTGACCGGGAGATGGCCATGGTCCGACATGACGAACAACGTGACCTGGTCCCGGTGAGGGAGCCGATCGATAGCCTCCAGCAGCCTGCCCACTTCACTGTCGGCCCGGATGATCGCCTCACGCGCGCGCTCGGAATGGAGCCCGTCGCTATGAACTACCTCGTCCGGCTGAGCGAAGTATCCAAGGATCAGGCGCGGCCGCAGATCTCCGGGCATTTCCAGATAGTGGATGATCTCATCCGTCCGTTTCGGCTCACTGGCATACTCCGAGAGTTGCCACGGCACTTTCCGCTCAGGCGATACATAGGTCGCCAGCGCTCCGCGAGTCTTCGAGTATCGCCCAAACCATCCGAGTGCGGCCGTCCGGACCCCCTGGCGCTCGGCGACCTGATGCAGCAGTTCGCCTCCGGCGAGCCAGTCCGCATCGACGTCATGATTGAACAGCCCCAGGCGAGGATCGATGAACTGGGCGCTGACCACACCATGATTTTCGGGCCAGCATCCGGTGGAAGCTGAAACCCAGTTCGGCTCGGATATCGAAGGGAAGACCGGGGTCAAGTGATGGGTCCACACGCCTTCGGTCCGAATCCTGGCAAAATTGGGAGTTGCGACTGAATCGAGCATCGTTTCCGAGAGTCCGTCAATCATGAGGACGATGACGATTCGGCCGGATTGCGGCTGGCGACCGGTGTTGAAGGAAGCTGCTTTCGAATGGAATGTTTGGTCCATCGTGACTACCCTAGCAAATCGGCAGACGAGCGGGTAAAGGCGCACTGATCGATCGCACGATCGAGCTAATGTTGCTATTTGTGCCAGCGCAGAGACGAATTTCGCGCAATGGTAAGGGGATCGGACGTGGCATCTCGTCGGAAGAATTTAGGGATTTCAGCCATCGCGCTGCTGGTCGCCACGGCGGCCGTGGCCGCCGCCTACTTTTGGCTGTGGCGGCAACCGACCACAAATGAGCTGGTGGTCTCCGGCGACATCGAGGCACACGAAAGCGTGCTCAGCTTCAAGACGGTGCAGTCGCGGATCGTCGAGCTTCCGTTTGACGAGGGCCAGTGGGTAAAAGCCGGCACTCTGCTGGCGCGCCTGGAGGACCACGACTACCGGCAGCAGGTTGTGGTGGACGAGGCAGCTCTGTTGGTCCAGCAACGTCAACTCGCGCTTGCTTTGCGCAATCTGGAAGCCGCCAAGCGCACGGTGGCCATCGATCAGGCCGATCTTTGGGAGAAGACCATAGACTATCAGCGCGAGCAGGAGCTTTGGCAAAATAACGTTGCTCCGACTCAGATCCGTGACCTTGCCAAGACCGCGCTGGAGCAATCGCGCGCGGCGATTCTGCGCGACCAGGCTCTGCAAGCGGCGGCCGAGGAAAGCATCAGCGTCGCGCAGGCCAACATCAAGAGCGCGCAAGAGGGTCTGAAGCTCGCCAGGATCATCCTTGGGTACACAACCTTATACGCCCCCTTCTCGGGCGTCGTTCTGGTGCGAAATGCGGAACTGGGTGAAGACATGCAGCCGGGGACGCCGGTATTCACCCTGGCTGACCTCGACCACGTGTGGCTGCGCGCCTATGTCAACGAAACCGATATCGGCCGCGTTCGCTTCGGGCAGGCCGCGCTGATCACGACCGACAGCTATCCGGGGCGCAAGTATGTCGGCCGCATCTCGATGATCTCGGAAAACGCCGAATTCACGCCGAAGAGCGTCGAAACCCACGCCGAAAGGGTGACGCTGGTCTACCGGATCAGGATCGACATCGAGAACCAAAGCCACGAGCTCAAGCCGGGAATGCCGGCCGACGCCACCGTTGAACTGAGTCCGCCGGGATCGCAATGAGCGACGAAATCGTACAGGTCGATGGATTGACGAAGCGCTTCGCGGGCGTGGTGGCAGTCGACAACCTGAGCTTCAACGCGCGCAAAGGGGAGATCCTTGGATTGGTGGGTCCCGACGGCGCGGGGAAAACGACGACGCTGCGGATTCTCGCGGGAGTTCTCTCCGCCGATGCCGGCGCCGTCCTTGTCGCCGGGCAGGATGTTCTGGTGCAGCCGGAAGCCGTCAAGAGCCGGATCAGTTATATGCCCCAGCAATTCGGCCTCTATGAGGATCTGACGGTCACCGAGAACATCCGCTTCTATGCCGACATCTTCGAAGTCAGCCGGACCGTGAGGCAACAACGGGAAGATCAGCTGCTTGAAGCTTCGGGTATGAGCCGTTTTCGAAACCGGCTTGCCGGCCAGCTCTCCGGAGGTATGAAGCGCAAGCTTGGCATTGCCTGTGCCCTGATCCACACGCCGCAACTGCTGCTGCTCGATGAGCCCACTACCGGGGTCGATCCCGTCTCGCGCCGTGAGCTTTGGAGCATCCTTTACTCGCTGGTCTTCGAGGGGGTAACGGTGCTGGTCTCGACCGCTTATCTCGATGAGGCCGAGCGCTGCCACCGGCTGCTGCTGATGTATCAAGGCCGCCGTCTCTTCTTTGGCACTCCCGACGAGCTTAAGAACATGCTGCCCGGTGCGGTCTTGTCGATCAGCTCGCCCGATCCCCAGGCGCTCCAAACGGCGGTCGCCGGTGAGCAGGGTATTTTGAGCGCAACGGCTATGGGCGACACGCTCCATGTGGTGGTGGATGATCCTGACCGCCGCCTTGCGCAATTGCGCGCGGGATTTGAACACGCGGGAGTTCCGTTCGGCGAGCCGCGGCGCATAGCGGCGAGCGTCGAGGACGTTTTTGTTTACGTAATCTCGCAGCAAGAAACGCAGCAAGGCTCGTGAGCAATGAACGACGTACCGTCAATCGTAGTCGATCAGCTGGTGAAGCGGTTCGGCGCCTTCACCGCCGTCAACCAGGTCAGCTTTGAAATCCGCTCCGGCGAGATCTTCGGTCTGCTGGGGCCTAACGGATCGGGAAAATCCACCATCATACGGATGCTCTGCGGCCTCCTGACTCCCAGCTCAGGGTCCGCCACGGTCGTCGGCTTTGACGTCGCGCGCCAGGCTGAAGATGTCCGCCGGCACATCGGGTACATGTCGCAAAAATTTTCTCTCTACAACGATCTGACTGCGATCGAGAACCTTCAATTCTTCGCCGGCCTTTACGGGGTCAAGGGGCGCGCGCTCGACGAGCGCATCGCCTGGGCAATCAAAATGTCCGGGCTCGCAGGCAGCGAGCAATTGCTGACGGGCGAGCTGTCAGGCGGTTGGAAACAGCGACTCGCTTTGGGCTGCGCCGTACTGCACCGCCCGCGGGTGCTCTTTCTCGACGAACCCACCGCCGGAGTCGATCCGCTTTCGCGCCGTCAGTTCTGGGAACTGATTCACCAGATGTCGCGCGAAGGAGTGACGATCCTGGTCACCACCCACTACATGGACGAGGCGGAATACTGTAACCGGCTGGCCTTGATAGACGAGGGCCGGATAGTGGAGATGGGAACCCCAACGGAAATCAAGCAGACCGCCGTAAAAGGCGATTTGTTATTGATCGAATGCAGCCCGCTCGGTGGCGGACTCGCGGCCATCAAGCAGGCGCCCGGCGTGATCGACGCCTCGGTCTTCGGCGCCGCCCTGCATGTGGTAGTCAGCGCCGGGCGGGATCCTGTGACAGAACTCCCCGCCTTCCTGGCGGGTCACGACGTCCGAGTCGGCCGAATCGAACCCATCAGCCCATCGCTTGAGGACGCCTTTGTCTCTCTTACTGGAAGCCGGGCCCTCAGCAGTGAGCCTCCTCAATGAATCTGCGACGAACAGCGGCCATGAGCCGCAAGGAATTCACCCAGATTCGGCGGGATCCGCATAGCCTGATCATTGTGCTCTTCCTGCCCCTGATTCAGATCCTGTTGCTCGGCTACGGGGCGCGGCTCGATGCCAACCATATACCTGTGTACGTCCTGGACCAGGAAGGGAGCCAGGACAGTCAGGCTCTGCTCAAGGCATTTCAAGCATCGCCTTACTTCGACGTGATCAAGGCCGTTAACAACTATCACGCCCTCGTGCGGGCTATCGATGCCGACCAATGCAAGCTCGGTATTGTGATCCCCTGGAACTTCTCCGAGCGTCTTGACGATGCCGGCCGGACCAGTGTCCAAGCTATAGTTGACGGGACCGACGACAACAGCGCCCAACTCGCCGAGGGTTACGCCCAGGCGGTGGTGGCAACCTATGCCAGCAACGTGCAGCTTGAATGGTTTGGACGTCATGGTCTTGCCCAGGATGCAAGCAACCCTCTCAGTGTCGACTACCGCACCTGGTTCAACGAAGACCTGGAAAGCAAAAATTTCATCATACCGGGAACTGTCGCGCTGGTGATGGCGCTGATGGGCGCTTTGCTGTCATCGCTTACGATCGCGCGCGAGTGGGAACGTGGCACCATGGAGCAGCTGATCGCCAGTCCGGTAACCGCGCTGGAGATAATGGTGGGAAAGCTGGTTCCCTACGTGGGTATCGGATTGCTCGACGCCGCACTCTGCGCGGTCTTCGCGGTCGGCTGGTTCGGGGTGCCCTTCCGCGGCGGATTGGGGGCGTTCTTTTTCACGACAATCTTGTTCCTGATCGTGATTCTCGGCATCGGCTACATGATCTCGGTTGCGACCAAGAGCCAGCTCGGCGCAAGCCAGTACGCGGTGCTGGTCACGCTGCTGCCTACCTCGATGCTGTCGGGCTTCGCCTTTCCGATCGATCAGATGCCGGCGCCCATACGAGCTATCACTTACCTGGTCTATAGCCGCTATTACGTGAGCGCCCTCAAACGTATTTTTCTCGGCGGCGCGGGCATTAACGACCTTGTTCCGGAGATCGTGGCAATGACCATCTACGCGCTGGTCATCGGCTTTTTTGCCACGCGCGCGTTTCACAAAAGCCTGCAGTAGAGGAAAGCCATGTTCGACCGCATCTGGTGCATGATCGTCAAGGAGTTCCTACAGCTAAGGCGCGACAAGTACGCGAGGTTTCGATTGATAGTTCCGCCGATCCTCCAGATGCTCATCTACGGCTACGCAGCCACATTTGAGGTGAACCGGGTCCAGATCGCGGTGATGGACTTTGACCATAGCCAGGAAAGCCGTGACCTCTTGAGCCGCTTCACGTTTACAGGCCGGTTTGAAGTCGCGAAGGTCCTTTCCAATGAGCATGAGTTGAAATCGCTCATCGGCAGTAGCGACATCCCGATGGCGCTCAAGATCGAACCCGGCTTCGCCGAGCTGCTGCGCAAGGGACAGACCGCGCATTTGCAGGTCATCGTCGACGGCACCAATTCCAATACCGCCCTGATCGCCGTCGGATACGTCAACCAGATCGCCAATCAGTTTTCCCAGGACTACGCGCGCGATCGACTCAATCAGATGATGCCCGCACTCGCTGCAACCGTTCCGCAGATAAGCCTCGAGCAACGGCCGTGGTACAACCCCGACCTCAACAGTCAATGGTTTTTCGTCCCGGGAGTTATCGGCAGCATCACGCTTATGATGGTAGTGACCCTGACCGCGTTCGCGATCGTCCGCGAACGCGAAATCGGGACACTCGAACAGATCATGGTTACGCCGATCAGGCCCTTCGAGTTGATCCTCGGTAAGACCATTCCTTTTTTCGTGGTGGGCCTGGCGGACGTTGTGCTGGTGGCGGTGGTCGGAACCCTCTGGTTCCAGGTGCCCTTTCGCGGCAACCCGCTGGTGCTGCTGCTGGGCGTCGTTCTGTTCCTTATGAGCACCCTGAACGTGGGCCTGCTCATCTCCACACTCTCATCGACCCAGCAGCAAGCCTTCGTCTTGGGGTTCTTCTTCCTCAACCCGGCTTTCACGCTCTCGGGCTTCGCCTTCCCGATCACGAGCATGCCCAAGGCCATGCAGATGATCACCTACGCCAATCCGCTACGGTATTTTCTAGTTATCTTACGCGGCACTTTCCTCAAAGGCGTGGGCCTCGGCATCCTGTGGCCCCAGATGCTGGCGCTCGCCCTGCTGACCTCGGTTCTGCTGCTGGCCAGCGTGGCGCGCTTCCACAAGTCCATCGATTAAGAAAGCTCGTTGATGGGCTCGGCGACTTCGCTCGGCGACAGGAAATTCATCAATTCCTTGACGGTCGTGTAACGCGTTACATCGCGAGGTGGAAGTGGGCGAGGATTGCGGGGCCGTTGTGCGAAAGGATTCGCGATAGCGCGAAGAGCAGCCCGAAGAAGGCGCCGAACAGGCCGCCGTTGACGCGAATCCAGTCCAGGTGCGTGCGCGTCTTCGATTCGATCTGAATTCTGATCTGGTCGTCAGAGAGCCGCGCCAGATTCTCGCGGACCATTTGCGTTATCTGACCGCGGCTTGATTCGACGGTCCTGCGCACCAGGTTGTCGATCAATCGCTGTGCAAATTGATTTGCGTAGCTGTCGGGATCGTGAAGCTGACTCCCAAACTCGTGAATTGCGCTTTCGAGCGTGTCGCGCAGCTCGGGGTCGTTTTGCAGCTCGGGAAGTCTTTTGCGCAAATTCGCCGCGATACGCGCGCCGATCGAATCCGCGCCGAGCCGACTCATCACCGCGTAGATTCGCGTGACCGTCTTCGGAAGCATCCGCTTGAGGACGGCTTCAAGGCGATCGCGTTTCTCCGGTGATTCCAGGTATTCGATCGCATTGCTCAGTATCCGCTCGAGCCCTGCCTGCCCCAGCACGTCGTGCAGCTTGAGCTCCTGTAGATACGTGCCGAGACGGCCGACTAGATCCATATCGCTGAGCTTGCGCCCGATCATCTGTGGCGTGAGCCATTCGTTCTCGATGGTGGCGGCGATTCCGTCGATCAGCTTCGCGCGATTACGCGGCAGCACGCCGGAGTTGGGCAGGTACCACCGCCGCTCGAAGATCATCTTGAGCGCGATGTAGTCGCATAGACCGCCGATGAGCGCCGCCTCCGCCATCGAGACCGCAATCTCCGACGAGGTTCTCCAATGCGTAAGCATCAGGGCGGCCAGGCTCACGAGGTAAACGAACGCTGAAAAAGCCAGCGTCAGATCACCTTTATGGGAAAGAAAAAAATTGGTGAAGGAGAAGTGCTCTCCGGTGCGGGTGGGCGCGTCGATGCTGATATCCATGGATCCAGTTTGGCCGACCTTGCGCGCCGGGCCAACCACTCGCCGCAGTCCAAGCCGTGGCGACGGCAGCGCAGTATTAAGCCGTTGGTAGAGGCCGCGCGCGACAACGGAGCGCGGCCTCTTAATACTGGCCAGCCGTGCCAACGGCCAGAGGTCACCCCTGCGATTATTCTTTCCGGGCCGTCGCTCAAATAGAATCAGGACTGCATGCGCTGGACTACTGCAAAGATAAGGCAATCGTTTCTCGATTTCTTCGCCGCGCACGGTCATACGATCGTGCCGTCGGCGTCGCTGATTCCCAAGGGCGATCCCACGTTGCTGTTCACCAACGCCGGGATGGTGCAGTTCAAGGATTATTTCCTGGGCGTGCGCTCGCCCCAGCACCTGCGCGTGGCGGATTGTCAGAAATGCCTGCGCATCTCGGGCAAGCATAACGATCTCGAAGCGGTCGGCCGCGACACTTACCATCACACTTTTTTCGAAATGCTCGGCAACTGGTCGTTCGGCGACTATTACAAGCAAGAAGCGATTCGGTGGCATTGGGAGCTGATCACCAAGGTCTGGGAAATCGATCCGAAGCTGCTCTATGCGACCGTTCACAAGGACGACAAAGAGGCCGAGGACATCTGGCTGAAAATGGGCGTGCTGCCGCGCGAGCGGATTCTGCGATTCGGCGACAAAGATAATTTCTGGGAGATGGGTGAGACGGGGCCGTGCGGTCCCAACTCGGAAATCAGCATCGACCGCGGCGAAGGCGCGTGCAATCCGGAAAAAAATCATCCGGGGCAGAAATGTTTCGTGAACGTCGATGGATGCGAGCGATTCATCGAGATCGGCAACCTGGTCTTCATTCAATACAACCGCGATGCGTCGGGCGCGCTGATGCCGCTGGCGAAGAAGCACGTCGATACAGGCACCGGGCTCGAGCGTGTTGCGGCCGCATTGCAGAGCATCGAGGAAAGCAAAAGGCTCGGCAAGCAGGTCATCCTCGGCAACTACGACATCGATTTGTTCCAGACAATCATCCGCCAGGTAGAGCTGAGAGGTGAAATCTACGGACAGCCGGTCAAGTACGGGGCCGATGCCGAGAAAGATATTTCTTTCCGAGCGATCGCGGACCATGCGCGCGCAATCAGTTTCCTGATAGCGGACGGCATCAAACCAGGCAACACCGATCGCGAGTACGTGCTGCGGCGGCTGATGCGTAGAGCGATTCGTCATGGCCGGAGGATTGGGATACACGGCGATATTCTGCAAGGCGTTTGCGGCATCGTAGTCGAAGCAATGGGCGATGCTTATCCTGAACTGCGAGAAAAAGCGGGGGAAATTGGCGAGGTTACGGCTGCCGAGTCCTTCCGCTTCGATCAGACTCTTGACCGCGGATTGGAATTAATAGCTGGCTGGCTAGAGCGAAACCATGGCCGAAGATTTCCTGGAGAGCTGGCGTTCCGGCTACACGACACATACGGGTTTCCCTTAGACCTGACGCAAGACGTGCTTCGTGAACATCACGTCGATGTGGATGTCGCGGGCTTCAACCGGCTGATGGACGAGCAGAAAGAGCGCGGGCGCGCCGCACGCAAGGATGACGCGGTCGCACCGGAGATCAGCCTCGGGGCAGGAACTGCGTCGCGATTCGTCGGCTATCGCAGTTACGAGGGCGAGTCCGAAGTGCTCGCGGCGGGAGGCAAGGACGGGGAGCACGTAGCGGTCGTCGTCGCGGAGACGCCCTTCTATCCCGAGGGCGGCGGGCAGGTGGGAGACCGCGGAGTAATCGAGGCCGCGTCAGGCGCAATTCTCGAAGTGTCGGACACACGCAAGGCCGAAGGCTCGATAGTTCATGTCGGGCGGATTATCCACGGCGAGGCCGGCGACTTCGCACGCGGCGCGCGCGTCAAGCTCAAGGTCGATCGAATCAGGCGCGACGCCGCCATGCTCAATCATTCCGCGACGCACATTTTGCATTACGCATTGCGCGACATACTGGGCAATACCGTGCATCAGGCGGGCTCGCTGGTCGATCCGGACAAGCTACGCTTTGACTTCGCGCATCAGGGGCCGGTCAAGGACGACGCTCTGGCGACGATCGAGGAAGAGATCAACGCGCGCATCCGCGAGAACGCCGAAGTGACGACCGAGGAGATGGCGTACGACGACGCAATCAAGGCGGGCGCGCTCGCATTTTTCGGCGACAAGTACGGCGACCGCGTGCGCGTGGTCAGGATGGGCGATTTTTCGGTCGAGCTATGCGGCGGCACGCATATCTCGCGCACCGGCGACGTCGGCGTTTTCAAACTCGAAGCGGAATCGGGCGTCGCGGCGGGAGTGCGGCGGATCGAAGCGGTGACGGGACAGGGCGCGCTCGAAACGATTCGCAAGCGCGAGAAGATCCTCGAGGAAATCGGCGCGCAGCTCGGCGCGCGCGACGGCGCGGCGATCGAGCGGCTTGAAAAACTTCTGGCGCGCGAAAAGGAGCTGGAGAAAAAGCTCCGCGCGATGGAGCAGAAGCTGGCCGCGGGCGCCGGCGGCGCGGCGGCCGAAGAAGAAGTGCGCCAGATCAGCGGCGTCAAGGTCGTGACGCGCAAGCTCGACGGAGTCGATCCGCGCACGATGCGCGAGATGGCGGATCGGATGCGTCAAAAGCACGGCTCCGCGGTGGTCGCGCTCGGCTCCGACCTCGGCGAGGGCAAGGTGGCGCTGCTGGTCGCGGTGACGCCTGACCTGACGGCGAAGATCAAAGCGGGCGACATCATCAAGAATATCGCGCCGATCGTCGGCGGCACGGGCGGCGGGCGGCCGGACCTCGCGCAGGCCGGTGGCCGCGACGCGTCGAAGCTCGACGAGGCGCTGGCCAAAGTCGCCGCGCTGGCAGCACTAGCATTTCGGTAGCGCTTTCATACGCCCGGCGAAATGATTACGATTATTTTCGCCGGTGCGTGAACGACTGCATGGCCGGCGGGCGACAGAGACGAAATCAGTACCTCAAGAGGCCCCGGCGATTTCCCAGTTAGCCACTGAAGATTCGCTCGAACTCCATTTCGACGATCCGCGCCTGTTCACCGATTTGCTCGGCCAGCACGACGCCCACGTCCGCACCGTCGAGGCGACGCTGGGAGTCCGGATTGGCGTGACCGGAACCTCGCTTAAAATTTCGGGCGCGCACGCCGAGCAGGCGCTCGCGGGCAAGGTGATCGGCGAGATTTACGATCTGCTGAAGCACGGCTACCCGATCTTTCCGAGCGACGTCGAGTATGCGATCCGGATTATTCGCGGCGACCGCAACGCCGAGCTGAAGGATATTTTTCTCGACACGGTTTACATCTCCCCGAACAAGCGCGTCATCTCTCCCAAGAGCATCAACCAGAAACTTTACATCGACTCGATTCGCAGCCACGATATCGTTTTCGGAATCGGTCCCGCGGGCACCGGCAAGACGTACCTTGCGATGGCGATGGCGCTGGCCGCGTTGATGAAGAACCAGGTCACGCGAATGGTGCTGTGCCGGCCGGCGGTCGAAGCGGGCGAGAAGCTGGGCTTCCTGCCGGGCGACCTCGCGGAGAAAGTGAATCCGTACCTGCGGCCGCTCTACGATGCGCTGCATGACATGGTGGATTTCGATCGGGCGCGGCGGATGCTCGAGCGCGGGACGATCGAAGTCGCGCCGCTCGCGTTCATGCGCGGGCGCACGCTCAACGACTCGTTCATCATTCTCGATGAGGCGCAAAACACGACCTCCGAGCAAATGAAGATGTTCCTGACGCGGCTCGGCTACAATTCCCAGGCGGTCATCACCGGCGATGTCACGCAAATCGATTTACCCAGCGGCAAGCTGTCGGGCCTCAAGGAAGCAAGCATCGTGCTCGGCAACACGCCGGGGATTTCCTTCGTGAGGTTCAACGACCGCGACGTCGTACGGCATCGGCTGGTGCAATCGATCATCAAGGCGTACGAATCGTTCAACGCTGAAGGACCGGCGTCGGCGCCGCAAACTGACGGTAACCGTCGGGATTGAAGCGCGTGGCGGTGGAGTTCCGATGCGCGACGGCGCGCGGACGATGCTACGCGCACGGGCTTCGCGCCGATGCGGATCGGCTGATGCGCGCGGCGGGGCTTGCGGAATGCGAATTGTCGCTTACGCTCACAACCGATCGCGCGATGCGCAGGCTGAATCGTGATTTTCGGGGAATCGATGCGGCCACCGACGTTCTTTCTTTCTCGCAGATTGAACAAGCAGGCGCCGCGCCATTGGATCCCCGCAGCGTAAAGAACAGTCCGGGACTTCCGGTCGGAGACGTGGTGATCTCGATCGATACGGCAATCCGGCAGGCGCGCGAGTTCCGCGTGAGCCCCGCGTCGCGATTGCGCCGGCTTCTGATTCACGGATTTCTGCATTTGATCGGTTACGACCACGAACGCTCGGCAGCCGACGCGCGGCGGATGCTTGCGCGCGAGCGAACGCTGGCGGCGAAGATCGGCGAAAGACGCGTCGTCCGGTCGCGGCGCAAGGCCGGCGATCAACGCAAACGCAAAGTCGCCGGCCGGCGCGAATCGTCGCGATGAAGCGCGAGCCCGCCAGGATTCCCGCGGTCGCGATGCTGACGCATTTCACGCGCGCCTCGACGGCTGCGTCTGCCCTGGACAACCTGGTGGCGATTCTCAAGGATGGCGTTATTCGTGGCGGAAGCCGAATGGTCCGCGGCGCGCGTCCCGCAGTTTGCATGTTCGACGTGCCGATTGCGGAACTGCGCACGATCCTCGACCGGCGCAATCGTCGCCGTTATGAACCATTCGGGATCGCGGTGGACAAGCGGTATGCTTTCACGATGGGTGCGCGCCCGGTTATTTACCTGCCATGGCGCGAGGCGGAAAAAATCCTCGCTCCGGAAGAGAGTTGGCGTGTGGTATCGATCGAAATCGACAAGAATCCGCCGGTCGATTGGAGCTTCGAGCGCGAATGGCGCGCCGCCGGCGATCTCGCGTTCGAGCCGCCGCTGGCGGCCGCGCTGGTCGAAACCTGGAAGGACGTGGACGAGATTTTCGAGCGCTTCAACGGCCGGCCGCCTTGCGCCGGCGTGATTCCGATCGCCGAGATGTTTGCGCCGCCCGCCTGACGATGTCGTCGAACAATGCAACGCGCGCGGCGCTCGCCGTAGCCAGCGGTCTCGCGCTGGGACTGGCATTTCCGAAGTTCGATTACGGACTGCTGGCGTGGGTGGCCTTGGTGCCGCTCTTTTACGCGATCGAAGGCGAAAGCATGCGGCGCGTATTCGCGTGGGCATACCTGCAAGGTTTCGCCTCGTACGTCGTATCGCTCTACTGGATCCCGATTCCGCTGCACGACTTCGCCGACGTGCGCATGACGTTCGCGATCTTTCCGATGCTGCTGCTGGCGGGCATCGTCGCGACCGACACGGCGGCTGCCATTTGGGCGGGTGAATTCGTCGCGCGGCGGATGCGAATTCCGGCCGTGCTCACGATGCCGGTTGCGTGGACGGCGGTCGAATGGATTCGCACCTATGCCCCGATCGGTTTCCCGTGGAATCTGCTCGGATACGCGGCTTACCGCAATCTGGAATTGATCCAATTCGCGGAGTTCACCGGCGTTTACGGCGTTTCGGCGTTGATCGTGTTCTTCAACGCCGTGGTGTATGTCGTGATTTTCCGCCGCGGCGTCTATCGCTTGCAGGCCATCAGCCTGAGCGCGTTGACCGCGATAATGATCGCGCTGTGCGGGTTTGGCGCGTGGCGGATCAGCAATCTCGAGAACGCACCGCACGCGGGGAGTTTCAAGGTCGCGATGGTGCAGGGAAATATCCCGCAATCGCTCAAGTGGGATCCGAAGTTCCTGCCCGAGAGCTACAAAGTCTACCAGGACGAAACCGCGAGCGCGGCGAAGCGCGGCGCCGACCTCATCGTCTGGCCCGAGGCAGCGGCGGCGTTCCTGTTCGAGCCCGATGATCAATATCCCGCCGAGCTCGCAAACGACGCAGCGTATCGCACTGCGCTGCTGACGCTCGCGCGCAATATCGGCGAGCCGGTGTTGTTCGGAGCACCGGCGCTGGCGCGCCAGGACGGGCGCCTGGGATTTTACAATCGCGCGTACCTGGTGTCGGCCAAGGGCGAAGTGGCCGCGCATTACGACAAGATCGAGCTGGTGCCATTCGGCGAGTATGTCCCGGCTCGCTCGATCCTCGGCTACTTCGTCAACCGCGTCGTGGAGGGCTTCGGCGATTTGGTTCCCGGCGAAGAGCAGACGCTGTTCAACGTCAAAGGCGCGCAGCTCGGAATCTTGATCTGTTACGAGAGTATCTTTGCCGATTTCACGCGGCGCGAGGTGAACCGGGGCGCCGATGTGCTCGTGAACATCACCAACGACGCGTGGTACGGCGAAAGTTCAGCGCCATACCAGGTGCTCGCAATGGCGGCGATGCGCTCGGTCGAAACGAAGGTCCCGATGGTACGGGTGGCGAACACGGGAATCAGCGCGCTCATCAAGCCGTCGGGGCAAATCACGAATCGCACGCCGCTGTTCAAGCGTGGCACGGTGATGGTGGACGTGTCGTGGCGGCCGGTGCGGACCGTGTACACGATCGTGGGCGATTTATTTGCGGAGATTTGCTTCGTGCTGACGGCGATTGGATTACTGCTCGCGTGGCGATGGCCACGCTCCGCCCCGGTTGAAGCCGCTCGATCGCGGCGGCTACCTACAAACCGCAGGCCCCATTAATCCGAGTAGCGTTTCGTGACATAATACTGACATTGGCCGGCGGGCGGCGCCGGCGTGAGGTATGATTTTCCGATGCTCAGCGACATGAGACAGCAGCTTTCCGAGTTTGACGACCGCGCCGAAAAGCTCGGGAGGCGTCTTTGACGTCCCCGCACTGACCGGCCGCCAGAACCAACTCGTCGAACAATCTGCCAAGCCCGATTTCTGGGATCGGCAGGAGACCGCACAAGCGGCGCTCAGGGAGCAGGAACAGATTCGCGCTCAGCTGGGGGGCTACAAGATGCTCCGCGACAAGCTGGACGAGGCGCGCGTGTTCCTGCAGATGGCCGAAGAAGAAGGCGCCGACGATTCCGAAGCGGCGCGCGAGACTGCCGCCGCCCTGGAGGCGTCGCGAGCCGAGCTCGAGCGCCAGGAACTGCGGCTGATGCTCGGCGGCGAGCACGATCGCCTCGGCGCGATCGTTTCGATACATCCCGGCGCCGGCGGCATGGAGGCGCAGGACTGGGCCGAGATGTTGCTGCGCCTTTATCTTCGATGGGCCGAGCGGCGCGGCTTCAAAACCGAGATTGCAGACTTGCAGCCGGGCGACGGCGCGGGAATCAAGAGCGCAACCGTCACGGTCGAAGGAGACTTCGCGTACGGATATTTACGGGCCGAGACCGGGATTCATCGGCTGGTGCGAATCTCGCCGTACGACGCCAACGCGCGGCGCCATACCTCGTTCGCATCGGTCTTTGTTTTTCCGGCGGTTGACGACAAGGTCGAGATAACGATCAATCCCGCCGACTTGAGAATCGATACGTTCCGCGCATCGGGTGCGGGCGGCCAGCACGTCAACAAGACCGACTCCGCCGTACGATTCACACATCTCCCGACCAACATCGTTGTGACCTGCCAGAATGAACGCTCGCAGCACAAGAACCGCGCGATGGCGATGAAGATATTGCGCGCGCGGCTGTTCGAACTCGAGCAGCGCAAGAAAAAAGAAGAGCTCGAGAAGTTCAGCAAGGACAAAAAAGATATCGCCTGGGGCAGTCAGATTCGTTCTTACGTGCTGCAGCCCTATCAGATGGTCAAGGACCATCGCACCGGCATCGAGGTCGGCAACACCGGCGCGGTGCTCGACGGCGCGATTGACGAATTTATCCAGGCCTACCTGATGGGCGTGCGCAAGGGCGACGCCGACTCGGTGCCAACCTAGGCTTGCGCGCCGAGTCTCCGCCGATCCAGTGTGAACCCACCGATGGCGGAACATCCAAGCGAAGGTCCCCGGCGCCGTCAGTATCGTTCGCCGCGCGCGCGCAGACGCGCGGTGGTCGGACTCGTGGTCGCGTTCATTTTTGTGGCCGTGATGACGGGGTTGTTCTACCAAGCGACCCAGAGCGGGCTCGCGCCGGAGTCGGGCGTCGTCCATCTCGCCGGGCTGACTGCGCCGGTCAAGGTGATTCGCGACACGGCCGGCGTGCCGCATATCTATGCACAGAACCGGCTCGACCTCGCGCGGGCGCTGGGCTACACGCAGGCGCAGGACAGGCTGTTCCAGCTCGAGATGCGCCGGCGGCTGGCCGAGGGCGGTCTGGCCGAAGTGTTTGGCGCCGACCTGGTCGAAAGCGATTATGTCTATCGGCTGTTCGATCCTGAGAAATTCGCACGCGACAGTGTCGCGACCTATCCGCCCGAGATGCGCGCGCAAGTGGACGCGTTCGTCGGCGGAATCAACGCATATATCGACGGCCATCAGGACAGTCTGGAGCCCGCGTTTCGGCTGCTCGGCATCAAGCCGGCGCATTACACGGCCGAAGACCTCGAAGCAGGCGCGCTGACGATTGCGATGCTGCTCGGTTACAACGCGACCGAGGAGTCGGTGTATATCAACCTCGCGCCGAAGATGGCGCCGAGCGAGATCGCTGCGCTGATGCCGGTGTATCCGTCGCTGCCGCTGGAGGCGCCGCCGCCCGAGACAACCGCGCTGTTCGGCGGCGCAAAGCTGTCGTTCCATCTCACGCCCGGCTTCGCGCGCATCGGGCATATGGGCATCCCCGCGAGCAATAACTGGGTGGTCGATGGCACCAAGTCGATGTCCGGCAAGCCGATGCTCGCGAGCGACCCGCATCTGCCGCAATCGATCCCGTCGATTTGGTACGAGGCGGTGCTGGTCACTCCCGACGGCTTCACGTCGGGCGCGCTCGCGGCGGGTTCCCCGGCAGTCGCGATCGGCACCAACGGGCATGTCGCGTGGGGCGTGACGAGCGTGTGCGCGGATGTGATGGATCTCAGCCTCGAGCATCTCTCGGCCGACGGGATGAATTACGAGTTTCAGGGAAAATGGCTTCCGCTGGAGCGGCGCGACGTGACGATTCACGTCAGAGACGCGAGCGACGTGACGCGGACGATCCTTTCGACGCGGCACGGCCCTATAGTCAGCGACGTGCTTGCGCGCGAGGACAACCCGCTGAGCGGCGTCAAGATGCGGGGGAATTACGCGCTGTCCTTGCGATTTGCGGGACTGACTCCCGGGCCGTCGGCAGCGTTTGGATTCGGCTCGGCCACCGCGCGCACGGGAAAGGAGCTGGTCGAATCCTATCGCACCTTCACGACGACGCCGCTCAATCTCGTTTGGGGCGATGATTCGGGAAATATCGGATGGCATATCGTTGGCGCGATACCGAATCGCACCGGCTTCGACGGCAAATACCCGACCGCGGGATTCACGGGAAATTTCGAATGGAACGGAATGATCCCGTTCGACAGTTTGCCGCATATCGAGAATCCGCCCTCGCATTTCATCGTCACTGCGAACAATCGCCTGGCCGACGTACCCTGGAATGGAAGTTGGGTCGCGCCGTGGCGCTTCGATCGTATCTCGGACCTGATCCGCGCGGGCGACAAGATGACGGCGGACCATTTCAAATCGATCCAGCGCGACCGCGTATCGATCTTCGCGCTCAAGCTGCGCGACGCGCTCGTACAGGCCGGCGACGGCGACGACGAAGACGTGCGGTGGGCGCTTGGCGAAATCCGCGGATGGGACGGTGCAATGACGGCGAACAGCAGGCCTGCCGCGATTGTCGCGGCGACCGAAGTGACGATGGCGAGGCGCGTATTTAAGCCTCTTCTCGGCGACGATTACAAATCGTTCATGCTGCTCGAGGACACCGGAACATATCCGGCGAGCGAAGACATAATCGTACGACCCGCAAGTGCGCTGTGGCCGCGAGGAGCCGGCGGCGCGAGCGCGACGCTGCGCGCGAGTCTGAAGGACTCGCTCGCGCTGCTGGCTTCCCGGCTCGGCAACGATCGCGACAAGTGGCGATGGGGCGCGTTGACGACGATCGAATTTACGCATCCGCTGGGCGAGCGCGGCGGCGTGCTCGGATGGTACTTCAACCGCGGGCCATACCAGACCGAAGGCGGACGGCATACGGTCAACAACTCGTGGTTCGATTTGGGCGATGCGCCGGATCAATTCAAGGTCACGCAGATTTCGTCGTACCGGTTCATCGCCGACCTTGCCGACCCCGAAGGCGCGCTCGGAATGAATCACAGCGGCGAATCGGATCACCCGGCGGCGCGTCACTACGACGATATGATCGGCCCCTGGAGCCGCGGCGAGTATCATGCACTCGACCCGAGTTATAGCCGCGCGCAGTCGTCGGCCGAGGCGGAATTGGATCTGGTGCCGCGCTAGTTGCGTTTTCAGTTTGCGTCGCGCGCCGGACTGATCAAAGTTGCAATGTGAAACGGACGCTTCGGTTCGACTAAATCATACAAGGAGTCGCGGATGATCGACGTATATTTCTGGCCAACGCCCAACGGCTACAAGATCACGTGGATGCTCGAGGAAGTCGGCCTCAAGTACAATGTGATCCCGGTCAATATCGGTACGGGCGATCAGTTCAAGCCCGAGTTCCTGAAAATCAGCCCGAACAACAAAATGCCCGCGATCACCGATCCCGACGGTCCAGATGGAAAACCGATTTCGATTTTCGAGTCGGGCGCGATTCTGATGTACCTGGCCGAGAAGACCGGCAAGCTGATGCCGTCGGACACGCGCGGAAAGTACAACGTGATTGAGTGGCTGATGTTTCAGATGGCGAGCGTCGGCCCGATGCTCGGCCAGGCGCATCACTTCCGCCGCTACGCGCCCGAGAAACTCGAGTACGCGATCAACCGCTACACCAACGAAGCAAAGCGCATTTACGGAGTGATCGACAAGCGGCTGGGCGAAGCGAAGTACCTGGCGGGCGATTACTCGATCGCCGATATCGCGACCTACCCGTGGCTGGTGCCGCATTCGATGCAGGGACAGAACCTCGAAGATTTTCCGAACCTGAAGAAATGGTACGACGAGCTGCGCGCGCGGCCCGCGACCCAGCGCGGGTTTGCCGTGATGAGCGAGGTTGTCGAAAGGATGCGCGCGGCGGCGGCGGCGAATCAACCGGCCCATGACCAGAAATCGTGGGAGATACTGTTCGGCAACAAACAGTTCGAGAAGCGCTGAAGACGACGCGCTTAGCTAGCTGCGCGGCTTCGGGGCGCCGTCGAGCAATCGCAAAAGCGCATAGACGGTTTCGACCGCGGGAACGCTCAGGCCGTGGCGGCGCGCCGCGCGCACGACGGCGCCGCTGAGCGCCTCATATTCCAGCGCTTTGCCGCGCTCGAGGTCCTGCTGGGTCGAGGTCTTGAGCGCGCGCAAGTTCTTCTGCGAGTGAGCGATGTACGCGTCGATGCGGTCGTCGGAAATCAGCGCGCCCTCGGCGCGCGCAACCTCGACAATCTCCCGCATCAGCGTGCGCAGGAGTTTCAGGCCTTCGGGGTCATCGAGAATTTCCCCGACGCGCCGGCGGGTCAGCGTCGTCACGGTGTTGAGCGCGCCATTCCAGACGAGCTTGTCCCATCGCGCAGTCATGATGTCGGCCGAGGTCTGGCCGAGAATCCCCGCGCGTCGAAACACGTCGGCGATCGCCCTGACACGATCCGTCTCGCGGCCGTCGAGTTCGCCGAAGTCGATGTCGCCGGTGCTCAGATGAACAATTTTGCCCGGCGCGACCATCTCGACTCCCACGCGCGCGTTCCCGCCCATGACTGCCTCACGGCCGAAGATCCCGGCGAGCCTTGCCTCATTCTCGACGCCGTTCTGAAGCGTCAGAATCGCGCCGCCCGGCTTGAGGCATCCTGACACAGCATCGGCGGCGGCGTCGGTGTCGTAGGCCTTCACGCAGAACAAAATCAGATCGTACGGTGCGAAGTCGCGCGGCTTGTCAGTCGCTACGACATCGATTCGTAAATCGCCGCGAATACTCGTGATGTCGAGGCCGCGCTCGCGAATCGCGCGCAAATTTTCGCCGCGTGCACACAATACGACGTCCTCGCCAGACGCCCGCAGCCGCGCACCGAAGTAGGATCCGACCGCGCCCGCGCCCATTACCAGAATTTTCATGGCACAGTGCGGTTCCGATTTCTTTTCCGAGTAATCACTTTTTCACTTTTCACTTTTTCACTTTTCACTGCCTATCGTAGCGCCGCCGCGATCTGTTGTAATCAGCTATTCAACCGGGGTCGCGATGGAATCGGCGAGCGATACGAGTCTTCCAAGTGCGCGCGAGTTGCTGTTCGAAGCCGTGCTGGCAGCCGCGACGCTCACACTGTGGCCGATCCTCGACGAAAGATCGCAGGGCAACGCCGCGCAGCGCTCGCGCGCGATGGTCTATTTCCCGATTGTCGGATTCATCCTCGGCGTAATTCTCGCAATTGCCGATCGAACCGCCGGCTTGGTATCCGGACCGGTCGGACGCTCGTTCGTCGTGCTGATCGCAGGAGCGGGGCTGTCGCTGGGGCTGGCAAATCGCGGAGTCGCTGACACGGTCGAGGTGATTCGGCGGGGCGCACGGCCAGCCTCGACCGGACTGGCGCGAATCGGACCGGTCGGTGCGGGCGCATCGATCGTAGCGTTCGCATTCGAGGTTTGGTGCTTGTCGCGAATCACCGACGACGCGGGACGGGCGGCGGCGATCGTGATGGCGATGATGCTGTCGCGATGGGCGATCATTCCGATCGGCTACGGGCTGAAACCGCTGGAGCATTGGGGCCTCGGCATCCCGTATGAAGGCGGCATCTCGTTTCGCGAGTTCGCCGTCTCCAGCGCGGTCGCTCTAGGACTCACGATGGGGCTGTATCAAAACGTCGGGCTGGCGGTGATCGTCGCGCTGGCGCTGACCATTCTTGCGATGCGTCTGATGCTCAGCCGCCGCATGGGCGGGGCCTCGGGCTATACGCTGGCGGGAGGATGTGCGCTGGTCGAAGTCGTTACGTTCGCGGTGCTGGCGGCGCTTCGTGCCTAACCGTTTCGCTTGAGCGCATCGGACCACGCCGATTTCAGCAGGTCGCGCAACTCGTCGAGCGATCCATTGTTCTCGATCACGAGGCTGGCATGCTTCGCGCGTTGCTCGTCGGGCAACTGCGCGCGGATTCGCGCCTCGGTTTCAGCCGGTTTCAGCCCGCGTTGGCGCTCGATTCGGCCAACCACTTGCTCGCGCGAGGCGCGCACCAGCCAGATTTCGTCAAACAGCGGTTGCCAATTTGCTTCGATCAGAATCGCAGCCTCGACAACGATCGGCATCTTCACGCCGCTCGCGCGCAATTCGGCGACGTTGCGGCGGATGCTCTCGGACGTGGCGGGCCATACGATCGACGTCAGCCTGTCCAGTTGTTCGGGATTTCCAAACACGATGGAACCGAGTTTCTTGCGATCGATTGTGCGATCGGGAGCAACAATATCCGCGCCGAAGGCCGCGACGACTGCGTCGTAGGCGGGACCGCCGGGAGCGTAAGTGGTGTGCGCGATTTTGTCGGCGTCGAGAATCGGCGCACCGAATTCGCCGAGGATCCCCGCGACGGTGCTCTTGCCCGAACCGATTCCACCAGTGAGACCAATTGTAAGCATCTATCTTCCCGCCAAATGCGCGCAGCGCCAAGCGCCGTGAATCTTTAGCCGGCGGCTTCGCGGCTCCACGCCTGAATGTTGTAGAGGTAGCTGAAGAAGCCGCCTCGAGCCAGTAACTCGTTGAACGATCCCTGCTCGGCAATTACGCCATCGCGCAGCACGAGTATTCGATCGGCGTTCTGAACCGTCGAGAGCCGGTGCGCAATCACCAGCGTGGTCCGTCCCCGCATCGCCTCGCGCACGGCGGCGAGCACCATCGATTCGGTTTCAGAATCCAGCGCGCTGGTCGGTTCATCCATGATCAGAATCGGAGCGTCCTTCAGCAACGCGCGCGCGATCGTGACGCGCTGCGCCTCCCCTTCGGAAAGACTGTGTCCGCCCTGCCCCAACACTTCGTTCAGGCCGTCCGGCAACTTGGCGAGCACGGGTCCGAGCCGCGCCATTTCGATCGCGCGGAGCACTTTCGCGTCGTCAACCGCCGGCTTCCCGAACGCGACGTTGACGCGCAAAGTATCGCCGAGCACGAGCGGCGGCTGCAGGACCATCGCGATGTTGCTGCGGATCGAATCGAGGGTGAGGTATCGGGTATCGTTGCCGTCAATCTTGATCACGCCCTGCTGGGGTTCGTAAAAACGCGCGAGCAGACTGGCCATCGTGGTTTTTCCGGAGCCGCTCGGACCGACGATCGCGATGGTCTCGCCTGGCGCAGCCTTGAAGCTGATCCCCTTGAGCACGGTTCGGCCCGGATCGTAGCCGAACACGACATTGTCGAATTCGATCTCGCCACGCGAGCGGCCAAGCGTCTGCGCGCCCGCACGGTCCTTGATTTCAGGATCGATTGCGAGCAACTCGAGGCATCGCCTGAGTCCCGCCTTCGCGCCTTCGATCTGTCCGTAGGTTTGCGAAATCTGGTTCACCGGCGCGTAGAGCGAGGCGAGGTAAGTCGTAAAAACGATCAGGTCACCGATGGTGAGCCGCCCATCAAGGACGTGCTGCGCGCCGAGGTAAATCACGATCGCCGTGCCGCACGCGATCAACACGCCGACCGCGCCGGCGTAAATCGTTTGCAGGGTGTACAGACGCAGGGTCGCCTCCAGACTTTCGCTGCTCGATTCGACGAACTCGCGGTACGACTCGCCCTCTCGCGTGAAGGCCTGCACGACGTGAATCGCGGCGAGCGCGCTCTGCGCGACGGTGAACAGACGGCTCTCCTTGATTCGCGCGCCGCCCGCGATCGCGTCGATTCGACCGCTGATCGACATGATCAGCAGAATCAGGAGCGGTATGATCGCGAGCGCCACGAGCGTCAGCGTCGCGTCCATCCTGATCATCACGACGAACATCCCACCCAGCAGAATCAGCGACGACAACACCGGGAAGAATCCATTCATGGCGATCGTTTGAATCGAGTAGGTGTCGTAGGTGATGCGCACCATCAAGTCGCCGACTTCGCGCCGGCGATGAAATGACAGCGAAAGGCGCTGCAAATGATCGAACAGGCGCGCGCGCAACTCGTTGACCATCCGCTGGCCGATCGAAACGGTGACGTAATTCGTCATGACGTTGAGCAGGCCGAGCAGCGCGTACAAGATGACGAGGCTGATGCACGCGGCTGCCAGAAGCTCGCCGCGCGGCATCGGCGCAATCCATTTGCTCACCAACGGCGCGCCACGCAGCACATTGTCGATTACAATCTTGAGCGGCCACGGCTTGAGCACCTCGGTCGCCGAGGCAAGCAGCACACCGCCGATTGCGATCGCGAGACGGCCCAGATGCGGGCGCATCCTGCGAATAACGTGGCCGTAAAGTTCCAGCGTGCGCATTTACGTTTCGTCTTCCGAGCGCTTTGCCATTGAGATTCCAAGCGACCCGGCTACCTCGACTGCGCAGACTTTGATGATCGCGGGAATACGCCGCGCGCGATTGATCGCCAACAGCCCGACTACGATTGCGGCCCATAATACGCCGAGGATTCCCGCGCGAAGCGAGAATCCCGCGGCCAGCAAGACCAGCAGCGCGATCGCCGCGGCGATCAGCGCCCGGCGCGGCGCCGATCGAAGACGCCAGAGCAGCGCGATGCTCCCGTCGTTCCGGAGCAACGCGTTTATCGGCACGCGAATCGTCGGCGCAACCACGATCTCGAGGTCGTAGGACTGGAAGCCGTCGGTCTCGGCCACTGCAACGCCGCGGCGAACCAGTGCTTCGCGGATGGCGGCAAGTATCGTCGCGGAATCGATTCGCGCAGCGCCGCCTGACATGACGAACTCGACCTGGCCGTTTAATTCAACCGGACCGTTGTAATCTCCGCCGGCGGTCGCGGGCTCAAATCGCCATCTGACGCGCTCGCGCGCAAGACTGCGAACGGCAGGGCCGAACAGATTGAGAATCCAGAGATAGATTCGCGCCGCCGGGCCGCAATGCGCGCGCGGCAAGGGCGCCGACGCTGCGCCCGCCGCCGCGGCCAGCATCGAGAGCGCGATTCCACCAGCGCCGAGCACGCCCGGCAACCGATTGACCCCGCCAAGGATCAGAAGAATCAGCGACAACCCGACCCATTGAATGGTCAGCGGCAGGTCGGCGTACGAGTTGTCCGCCGAATAGACGGTCTGAAAGAGGCCGCGGCCGAAAGCGCCGTAATAGACGCGCGCGCCGCCGAGCATCGAGCCGATCCATGACGGCCCCGCGTAGATCCCGTCCTGGTCTGCGATCCGGAGCGGATATTTGCGCAGCAGCAAGCCTTCGCCGGCGCCGTAGCCGCGTTGCTGGCGGAGGTAGGCAGCGAGCGTCGCACGCCGCTCATGAATCACGACCGCTCCAGGCGCGTACGCGAGCGTTTCAGCCGACGCCGCAAGGCGCCAGGAAAGATCCACGTCGTCGCCGGCGGTGGCAAACATCGGATCGAAGCCGCCGACCTTCAGCAGCGCGGCTTTGGTAATCGCCATGTTGCATCCGCACAGCTGCGCGAGGCGATCGTCGCCGGCACGCACCTCGCGCGGCAGTCCGGGCGCGGCAGCCATCGCGGCGGCGCGAGCAGATGCGGGAGCGGGGGCGAAATTCGGGCCGGCCGCCGCGGCCGCATCGCGGCGCTCGATCGTCTCGACCAGATGATACAGCCAGTCGCGATCGGCACGCGCGTCGGCATCGATGAACGCGACGACTTCGCCGGATGCGGCGCCGACGCCTGCGTTGCGCGCGGCGGCGAGGCCATTGTGCTCGATGCGAATCGCGCGGACCCCGGATCGGCCGGCGATTTCAGAAGTCGAATCGGTCGATCCGTCGTCGATGACGATTGTTTCGTAGTCTGGATAGTTGAGCTCGCGAATCGAGGAGAGACATTCACCAAGCGTCGATGCCGCATTGTAGGCGGCCACCACCACGGTCGCTTTGGGAGCGGCCTCAAGCGGGGGCGGCAGATTGCCGCCGAAGACTTTGGCGACCGCATCGAACGCGAGTTTGGGCGAGCGATCGCGGCGGGTCAGTCCAAATGCCCAGTCGGTAATCTCGGATCCGCCGGTGTGCCATTCGTCGGTGAACGCGAACACGATGAAGCCGGACAATCCGAGTTCGAATGCCGCGCGGCACTGCCATGAAAGGAGTTCGGCCTGATGTTGCTCGCCTTCGCGAACCGTATCCATGCCGGTTTCGCTGAGCACCAACGGCAGTTCCCCAGCTTGTCCCATCAGATGCGTCAAGTAGCGGCGGAAGTCTTCCTCGCGATGCAGATACACGTTAAACGAAATGAAATCGAGAAAACTCAGATCGAGATATTCGGCCGACGGATAGTTCGAATAGGTGAAAAGCGCGCCGGGATCGATCTGTTTTCCGAGGTCACGGAGTTCGGCGAGAAAGCGGCTGACGGCGCGCGGCCCGTGCCAGCGCACGATATCCGATCGAATCTCGTTGCCGACGCTGTAGGCTGCGATGGTTTCGCCGAATTCGCGCGTCTCGAGAACCGTCTTGCGGATCGCGTCGCGGATTTCGCGCATCATGTCGCGTGAATCCAAAAACGCCATGTGAAACGGCCACGGGATGCCGAGCATCATGCGCAGTCCAGCCTTCTGCGCCTCCTCGACCATCCACGGCGGCGGTGGAACGTACAGACGAATCAGATTGGCGCCGAGCCTGTTCATCAGGGCGAAGTCGGCGGCGGTGCGTTCGGGCTCGGGATACCTTTCGCCGCGGGAATTCGGAGCAAACGGCCCGTACGAAACGCCGCGAAGGTAGAATTTTTGCGCGCCGTCGAGAAGGTATTTTCCGTGCGCTGCCAGCCGAGTCATGAACGATGAGCTAATCGCAAAGCGCATGGGCGCGCAACGCGCGGTGCGGCCGCACCCTTGACATCGCGCAAGTCACGCCCTGACAATCGATTCCTCAAGACATGGAAAAAATCGAACCCCGCAGCATCAACTCGACATTCAGTGAACCGGCGTCGAGCTTCATGAACGTCAACGGCATCCGAATCCATACGCTGGACTGGGGCGGCGACGGTGCGCCAATCGTGATCCTGCACGCGACCGGATTTCTCGCCCGCATCTACCGGCCGCTCGCAGAGCAGCTGCGCGCGATCGGCCACGTGTACGGCTACGACCAGCGCGGCCACGGCGACAGTTCGGCGCCACCCGACGGCGACTATAGCTGGGACTCGACGATGCGGGACCTCGAAGGGTTTATAACTGCCATGGGATGGTCTGGCGTCCGGGCGGTCGGCCATTCCGCCGGCGCGACGGCGATCGGCGGGCTTGCTTGCGAGCGCCCGGACCTGATCTCACGCGCGATCCTGGTCGAGCCGGTAATCTTCGAGTCGCCGACCGCGCCGGAACTCGGATGGCGCAATCCGTTCATCGAGCGGACGCTGAAGCGCAGGCGCATTTTCGACAGCGTCGAGGCGATGTACTCGAGCTTCCACGACAAGCCGCCATATAGCACCTGGCAGAAGGATATTCTGCACGACTATTGCCAGTTCGGTACGCGCCCGACCAGCGATGGCAGGCGCGAACTCAAATGCGCGCCCGAGGTCGAGGCAAAATTCTACGAGACGTCGCGCGATTTCGACGGGCTCGGGCGAATTCTCCGCTGCACGGCGCCGCTATTGATAATGTTCGGCGCGCGCGGCGATTCGCTCGGCGTGGCGCTATCCGGAAAAGTCGCGAGGCAGCTCAAGAACGGACGCGTGATCGATGTGGCCGGCGCGGGTCATTTTATGCCGATGGAAATGCCCGGTTACGTCGCGGATCAAGCGAGCGAATTCCTGACGTCTGAGTAATAGTGGCCCATTAACGTTACGCGCAAGCGACTCCTCAACACCTGGCTACGAATCACCGTCAAGTCTTGAGTACTTGGATTTTTTGTTGGCAAACCTGACGAACGCGATCGTGTCGTACAGCCCATGACACAATATGACAGCCCACAGGTTGTGCCCGCTTACGACAAATAGCAGGCCAAATAGAACTGAGAGCTGAGTTACGATGATCACGGCTCGCAGACCTTGGTATAAGTGAATGAGACCCGCTCCCGCCGCGGCGGCACATACCGCGATACCAGTCGCCATCGGCGCGACGAGCCATGCCGACAGTAGTGCTTCAATCGATTGAAGGATGATTCCCCGGAAGATAAGTTCCTCCAAAAATCCCCCGAGGGCCCAAGCCACTACGATCCCAATCAAGAGTTTGCTCCTGGATTGCTGCAGCGCGCGAAACGCGTCCAGGATTGGCGGCTTATCAACCCATCGTGTCGCCAGCCTGTCCGCTAATGGGCTATAGGCCAACATTATCGCCAGCCATGCTACGGCAAATCCAATTGTCGAGAGCCATGATACGGAGCTACTGAGTCCGAGCTCTTGCATCGAAATGATCGGAGCGCTATTCGCCATTGGTTCGTATACGCTTGTCGCGCTTGTTGGTGATGATATTTACCATAGTACAATTTCGAATGTACTATTGCTCAGTCAGGGCGAACTGAGTATTGCGCGCGCTTCGCTGGTGTATATCCCCGGGCGTTCGTAGAGAATCAACGGCGGCTCGATAGTTACTTCGATTCCGCCGCCGGCGCGGGCTTCGATCAACATCACCGATGCCGGCATCGCAATCCGCGGATGAACGAAACGGATGCGCTTGGGCTCGAGCTGCTTCGAGCGCATCGCGGAAATCAGCTCGGCGCTTCTGCGTGCGGTGAAGACGAACGCAACCCGCCCTCCGCTGCGCGCGTAGCGGCGCGCGGCCGCGACGAAATCCATGAGCACCGCGTTGCTTTCGCCGCGTGCCAGGCGGCGGCCGCGGTCGGGATTCTCGCGGCCGGCGGCCGCCGCGCGATAGGGAGGATTCGCGACGACCAGGTCGAAACTTGCCGGCTCGACGCCCGCGATTTTTCTCTGCCGAAGATCGGCGCAAACCGCATTCACCGACTCGATGCCGTTGATCGCGGCGCTACGAGCGATCATGGCCGCCAGCGGCGGCTGGATCTCGATCGCAACGACTTCGCGCGGTCGATAAAGGGCGGCCATCACGATCGCGACGACGCCGCAGCCCGCGCCCAACTCCAGCACTCGCTCGCGCATACTCGCGCGCGCGAAGCGGCCGAGCAAAATCGCCTCGACCGAGAAGCGGTAACCATGCCTGGGCTGGATCAGCATGATACGCCCGTCCAGGATCGTGTCGCGAGTTTCGTTTTCGTTGCTTGAATTCGCCGTCATGAATGCCGCCGAAAAAGCAGAGCTTTACGCCCGCATCTTTCGAATAGTTGATGTGTTTCCCGGCAAGGGGGAGATCCCACGGGCCTCAGAGCGCTGAATGAGTATGAAAATTGCCGAACGCAACGGCGATAGCAAGATGGCCGGGCGATTCGCGCAAGAGATTGCGACCTCTCGTAGACCGCCAAACCGGCTCCTCCCGGCGCCGCTGGAACCCGGTTGACCAAAACCGGCTAAAACCTTGCAGAGCGAGGCCATTGGGTCTATACGCCGAGTTGGAATCGGAGCGTCAAAACGGAAATCCCCGTTTAACGGTCTGGCGGGAGGTTCGGATGGGGCATTTGGGCCATCTTAAGGATGAGTACCGCGCGTTCGTGCGCCGCTTGGAGGCTACCCAGATCGCGCTCCCGGAGCCGCGCGACCCGCGCGCCTGGAATGGCTGGAAGGAAATCCTCGAGATCCTGTACAGCCCCGAGGAAGCCGACCTCGCCTCGCGGATGCCGGTCATGCCCACCGGGCTTGACGGGATCGCCAATCGTCTCAACCTCGCCCCCCAGGCGCTCAAGCCCCGCCTGGATGCGCTCTGTGACCGCGGCCTGGTGCTCGACCTCGTCCATCCCGAGACCGGGGAGACCAAGTACGTGCTGGCGCCGCCAGTGGTCGGGTTCTTCGAGTTCTCGATGATGCGCACGGAGGACTCGATCCCGAAAAAGCGCATGGCCGAGGCGCTCGACGCCTACGTCCACGGCGATGACACGTTCATGCGCGAGGTCTTTGGCGAAGAGACCGTGATCGGGCGCGCGCTGGTCCACGAGTCGGGGCTCGCTGACGACGTCCCCGAGGTGCTGGACTATGAGCGCGCGACCGCGATCGTTGGCGACGCACAATCCCGCTCCGTTTCGCTCTGCTACTGCCGCCACAAGGCCGGGCACCTCGGCACCGCCTGCGACGCGCCGCAGGAGATATGCATGTCGCTCAACGGCGGCGCGGACTTCGTCATCCGTCGCAAGTTCGGCCGCGCCATCGAGCGCTCGGAGGCGCTCGAGCTCCTCGCCGCCGGGCGCGAGCGTGGCCTGGTCCATATCGCCGACAACGTTCAACAGCAGCCGACCTACATCTGCAGCTGCTGCGCATGCTGCTGCACCCAGCTTCAGTCGATCAACCGGTATGATCTGCAGGGGGTAAACCCCAGCGGTTTCAAGCCGCACTCCGATCCCCACAAGTGCGCCGGATGCGCGCGATGCGCGCGGGCGTGCCCGGTCGGTGCGATCACGATGCGTCCCGAGCGCAGCCAGGCGCGGCGCACCAACGAGCTGCATCCGCTCGTCGACGAAGATCGCTGTATCGGATGCGGCCTGTGCGCCGACGCGTGCCGCAAGCGTGCGATGCGCATGCAGCGCGGTCCCGAGCGCCCCTACGTCCCGAAGGACACGCTCGAGCGCACGCTGCGCATGGTGATCGAGCGCGGCCGGCTCGCGCAGCTTATCTTCGATGAGGGGGCCGGGCGCGGCGCGGGTTTCCTCAACGCGGTCTTCCGCACGCTCCTCGCGCTGCCGCCGGCGCAGCGAATACTCGCCCGAGAGCAGGTCCGCTCGCGTTTCATTCGCGCGGCGCTGGCCCGCAGCGGAGACCTGTCATAACCGAAAATCAGATCCTAACGCATTGATGATGCAGCCCGTCGGGCAGCGGAGCGGGCATGGTGCACAATTCTCCGTTTCGTGGGCGCGCCCGCCATCGATCAATCTATTCGCCTTCTTACGGATCGTACACTTCCGCGGTGTCTAGAATGGTGACGGAGCTGGTGGATTTGCCATAACCACCGCCGGTAATGAGGACCAGATCGTTGGGGAGCAGGGCCGCCCTGTGGAAAGCGCGAGCAGTCGTCATCGTGGCGTTGAGGGCTGTGAAGGTATTGGCCACAGGGTCGTACACTTCCGCCGTCTTGAGAACGGTGAAGGTGCTGGTGCCCCAAATAAGCCCACCGGTCAAGAGGACCTGGTTGTCGGGGAGCAGGGTCGCGGTGTGACCAGCACGAGCAGTCGTCATCGTGGCGGTCAGGGCCGTGAAGGTATTGTGCACGGGGTCGTACACTTCCGCAGAGTTAAAAGTGGTGTGGTTACTAGAACCTCCGGTCAAGAGGACCTGGCCGTCCGGGAGCAGGGTCGCAGTGTGACCACTACGAGCTGTCGTCATCGTGGTGGCGAGGGCGGTGAAGGTCTGGTCCGTGGGGTCGTACACTTCCGCGGTGTTGAGAGAGCCGTCGTTAGAAAACCCGCCGGTTAAGAGAACCTGGCCGTTGGGAAGCAGAGTGGCAGTGCGACCACCACGAGGCGTGGTCAACGTGGCGGTGAGGGCCGTGAATTTATTCGCTGTGGGGTCGTACACTTCCGCGGTGTCGAGACCGTCGCCGTTTTCATCAGGCGACCCGCCGGTAATGAGGACGAGGCCGTTGGGGAGCAGGGTCGCCGCGTGTTGATTACGAGCAGTCGTCATCTTGGCGGTGAGGGCGGTGAAGGTATCGGCCACGGGGTCGTACACTTCCGCGGTGTTCAGCGCGGGGGAAGAGAATTTTTTGAGCCCTCCAGTCAAGAGGACCTTGCCGTCGGGTGTACGTCGTCAGAACCTTT
>DLMJ01000016.1 GCA_002479255.1 Candidatus Binatus soli
ACGGCGACGCCAACTTCAACGGCGACTGCAACCGTCACGCCGACTGCGACAGCAACGGCGACCCCGACGGCAACCTCAACCGCGACCCCGACCGCAACGGCGACAGCGACCACCACCGCAACTGCGACGGCGACCAAGACTGCGACGGCGACCAAGACTGCGACGGCGACGCCAACTTCAACGCCGACTGCAACCGTCACCCCGACGGCGACCGCAACGGCGACACCGACCGCACCGGTCGGTCCGCTCGACGTGTCGCCACCGTACTTGAGCTTCTCGAGCTCGGAGATTGAGGGTACGAGCTCAAGCCAGACGGTGACGCTCAGCAACCCGAGTGGCAGCGGCACCGCGACCATCGCGAGCATTCTGATTCTTCAGGACGGCGGCGGCTTCTCGGTCGCCAGCACCACCTGCGGCGCGCAGCTGGTGGGCGGCTCGTCGTGCGTCATCACGGTGGAGTTCAATCCGTCGGCGCTAGGTTATTCGTCGGGCGTGGTGATGATCACCGACAACGCCAGCAACTCGCCGCAGATGGTGGATCTCTTCTGAAATGAAAATTCTGCCCACGCGCCGCTGAAGCGCGCGGGTCGCGGCTGGTTCACTGTTTCTCGCCCGCCCTTGTTCCTGTTAGCTTCAATGCGTATTTGCGGGCCGTCCGCGACGGCGGCCGCGCTTACAGACTCGAAGACACAAATGGACAATCGACACGAATCCAGCGCGACGGCGAAACCGCGCCATGCGTTACTCACCGGATGGGGCCGCTATCCGCTCTCAGAGAGCGACATCTACCGGCCCGAGAAAATCGCCGAACTGCAAGCGGTGGTGACCGCCGACGCGAGCTCGCTAATCGCGCGCGGCGCCGGCCGCGCCTACGGCGATGCGGCGCTGAACGATCAAAATCGCGTCGTCGATCTGACGCGGCTCAATCGGATGCTCTCCTTCGACGCTGCCACCGGCATCCTGCGATGCGAGGCCGGCGTCACGATTGCGGAGTTGATCGACGTCTTTCTCCCGCGCGGTTTCTTTCCGCCGGTCACGCCGGGCACCCGCTTCGTCACGCTTGGCGGATCGATCGCCGCCGACGTGCACGGCAAGAATCACCATCGCGACTCCTCATTGGCCTCGCACGTGACCAGCTTCGACCTGATGATCGCGTCGGGCGAGGTGCTTAGATGCTCGCGCGAGGAAAACGCCGAGCTGTTCCGGGCGACGGTCGGCGGGATGGGTCTGACCGGCGTGATCCTCGAACTTGAACTAAGGATGCGGCGCGTCGAGAGCGCTTATCTCGACGGGAAGTTGATCCGCGCGGGCAATATCGACGCCGCGATCGAGGCCTTCGAGCGCGCCGACGCCGAGTGGGGCTATTCGGTCGCGTGGATCGATTGCGCCAGCCGGCTGGGCGCGCTGGGCCGCTCGGTGCTTAACGTCGGCAACTTTGCGACGCTCGACCGGCTGCCCCGAAATCTGGCGCAGGATCCGCTGGGCACGAGACCGCGGCTCAGCCCAATGGTTCCGTTCGACCTGCCTGGATTTGCGCTGAATCGGCTTACCGTCAAGGCGTTCAACGCGGTCTATTACGCCCTTCATCGCGAGACCGCCGCGCACACCATCTTCGACTACCAAAGTTTTTTCTACCCGCTCGATTCGATCCGGAACTGGAATCGAATCTATGGCAAACGCGGCTTCGTGCAGTATCAATGCGTGTGGCCGCCCGACGAGAGCCGCGCGGGCCTGGTTGAAGTGCTGGAGACGATCAGCCGGAGCCGGCGTGGATCGTTTCTCGCCGTACTCAAAAAGTTCGGCGCACAGGACGGCCTGCTTTCCTTCCCGATGCCCGGTTATACGCTCGCACTGGACTTCCCGATGACGGAAGGACTGCTGGAATTTCTCGACTCGATCGACGCGATGGTGCTGAAGCGCAGTGGGCGCGTGTACCTGGCCAAGGATGCGCGCCTTTCTCCGGAGACGTTTCGCGCGATGTATCCGAATCTCGCCAAGTGGCAGGCGGCGAAGGCCGTCGCCGATCCCGACAACCGCTTCTCGTCGAGCCTGTCGCGCAGGCTTGGGATGTGTCCCGCCTGAAAGACGGCGCAAGCTCTATCGTACGATGACAAAAATTCTTATTCTTGGCGCCACCAGCCCGATCGCGCGCGCACTCGCGCTTCGCTTCGCATCCGACGGAGCGCGATTGTACCTGGCCGCCCGCGACGGCGATGAGGCGCGGCGGGTTGCGGAAGATGTCAGCGTTCGCGCGGGAGTGACCGCTCTTTCCGGGACCTTCGACGCGTCGGATTTCGCCTCGCACGACGAGTTCATCCGCCACGCCGCGGGCCGGCTCGGCGGACTCGACGGGGTCGTCGTATGCTTCGGCACGCTCGGCGACGAAGACGCCGCCCAGACCGACCCCGGCGCCGCGCTTGCCACGATTCATCAGAATTTCACCGGCGCCGTGTCCTTGATTACGCTGGCCGCCCGTCATCTCGAACAGCAACTCTCCGGCTTCATCATCGTGATCGGATCGGTCGCCGGTGAGCGCGGCCGCGCACGCAATTATGTGTACGGCTCGGCCAAAGGCGCGCTCGCCATCTTTGCGCAAGGCCTGCGCGGGCGGCTGGCCGCCAGCGGCGTGCATGTGATGACGGTGAAGCTCGGCACGGTGGATACTCGAATGACCTGGGGACGCGAGGGCGCCATCCTCACGATTTCACCGGCCAAAGCCGCCGATTTGATATACGCGGCGTATCGCAGGCGCGCCGAAGTCGTGTACACCCCGTGGTTCTGGCGCTTCATCATGGGCGCGATCCGGCTTATCCCCGAAAGCCGCTTCAAACGCCTCAGCTTCTGAAGATCTTCCGATTACCGGCCGGGCAGACTCGATACTCAAAAAAAAGGCCCGCGAGATGCGCTCGCGGGCCTTCGTGCATTCGCTACAAAATGTTCGCGGATCAGTTCACGGTCCAGGTATCGCCCTTGCTCAGCAGCTCCTTCAAGTCGCCCGCGCCCTGCTTGGCCTTGGCGTCCGCGAGCTGCTGGTTGACAGCTCCGTCGTAAGTCGGCTGCGACACCGCGTAGAACACTCCCACCGGGGTCGGCAGAGGAGGCTCGAAGTGGCCAAGCATGAACGCCAGCGAGAGATTGGTCTCGTCGTGCACGACGAGGTCCTTCTCCGTGACGGTTGCGCTCAGGCGCACTGCCTCGGGGCGCATTCCGTTCATCCTGATTCCCATGTCGCGATTCTTGCCGAAGATGAGCGGTTTGCCGTGCTCGAGAACCAGCTGATGGTCCGCCTTGAGCGCTTTGTCGGTGACATCGTTGAAAGCGCCCTCGTTGAAGATGCTGCAGTTCTGCAGAATCTCGATGAACGACGTGCCGCGATGCGCATGCGCGCGCTTGAGCATCTCGCCGAGATGCTTCTGCTCGATGTCGATCGAGCGCGCAACGAAGGTCCCATGCGTGCCGAGCGCCACCGTAATCGGATTGAACGGAAAATCAACCGAACCGGCCGGCGTGGACTTGGTAATTTTGCCCACTTCCGAGGTCGGCGAGTATTGGCCCTTGGTGAGTCCGTAGATTCGATTGTTGAAGAGCAGAATCTTTATATCGACGTTGCGCCTGAGCGTGTGGATTAGATGATTGCCCCCGATCGAGAGCCCGTCGCCATCGCCGGTCACCACCCACACGTCGAGATCGGGCCGTGAAATTTTAAGCCCCGTGGCGATCGCCGGCGCGCGGCCGTGAATGGTGTGGAAGCCGTAGGTATTCATGTAGTACGGAAACCGGCTCGAGCATCCGATCCCTGAGATGAAGACCGTATTCTCCGGCGCGATGCCGAACTCGGGCATCGTCTTTTGCACCGCGGCCAGAATCGCGTAGTCGCCGCATCCGGGGCACCAGCGCACTTCCTGGTCGGAGACGAAATCCTTGCGGTTAAGAACGGTTGCCATTTTCGATCAGCCCTCCAGTACCCGGTTGATGCGGTTTTCCATCTCGCTGACTTTGAACGGACGGCCCTGGATTTTGTTGAATCCGAAGGCGTCGATCAGGTATTCGGCGCGGATCAGCTTGAGCAGTTGTCCCATGTTCATTTCCGCGACCATCACCTGCTTGAAACGCTTGAGCGTCTCGCCCAGGTCGCGGGGCAGAGGATTCAGGTAGCGCAGATGCACGTGCGAGACTTTCTTGCCCTTGGCGCGCACATGCTTGACGGCTTCGCGAATCGGACCGAAGCTCGAGCCCCATCCGAGCACGACCAGGTCGCCGCCGCCGGCATCGCCGAACACTTCGGTCGGCGGAATCTCGCGCACGATACCGGCAATCTTGCGCGCCCGCGTCCGCACCATCAGCTCGTTGTTGGCCGGCGAATGGCTCACGTTGCCGGTCAGGTTTTCGCCCGACAGCCCTCCGATGCGATGCTCGAGACCCTTGGTTCCCGGCACCGCCCACGGACGCGACAACGTTTCCGCATCGCGGGCGTAGGGCAAGAAACCCTCTGGATTGGTCGCAAATTCAACTTTGATCGGCGCAAGCTGCTCCGGGTCGGGCAGCAGCCACGGCTCCGCACCGTTGGCCAACTGGCCGTCGGTGAGCAGGATGACCGGCGTCATGTACTTGACCGCGATTCGCACCGCCTCGTATGCGCAATCGAAGCAGTCGGCCGGCGTCGAGGCCGCGATAATCGGAACTGGCGCCTCGCCATGGCGTCCGTACATCGACTGCAGCAAATCGGCCTGCTCGGGCTTGGTCGGCATCCCGGTGGACGGTCCGGCGCGCTGGACGTCGGTAATCACGATCGGCAGCTCAACCTTCATTGCCAGCCCGACCGCCTCGGCCTTCAAGTCCATGCCGGGGCCCGAAGTCGTGGTGATTGCGATCGCTCCGCCGAATGCCGCGCCAATCGCCGAGCATACGCCGGCGATCTCGTCCTCGGCCTGGAAAGTATAGACCGGGAAATTCTTGTAGCCCGAGAGGTCGTGCAGGATATCGCTGGCGGGGGTAATCGGATACGAGCCCAGAAACAGCGGACGACCTGCCTTTACCGCGGCCGCCACGAAACCCAGCGCGGTCGCGCTATTGCCCGTGATATTGCGATAGAGGCCGGGGGCGATTCGCGCGGCAGGCACCTCGTACGAACTCGCGAACATCTCGGTCGTCTCGCCGTAGTTGTACCCGGCCGTGAGCACGCGAATATTGGCCTCGATCAGTTCGGGCGCCTTCTTGAAGCGGTTCTTGAGGGAGACGATCGTGCTGTCGATCGGCCGCTGAAACAGCCACGACAGCATCCCGAGCACGAACATGTTGCGGCATCGGAACGCCGCGCGATTATTGAGCCCCAGCCCGTGCACCGCCAGCGACGTGAGCTTGCTCACATCGACTTCGATCACCTGGAATTTGTCGAGCGAATGATCCGTCAGCGGATTGCTCGCGTAGCCGGCGCGCTTGATGTTGGATTCGTTGAACGCCTCGCGGTCCACGATTATGACGGCGTTGGGCTGAAGATCCTCGACGTTGGTCCGCAGCGCCGCGGGATTCATCGCGACCAGCACGTTGGGCTCGTCGCCGGGGGTGAAGACCTCGTTGCTTGAAAAATTCAGCTGAAAGCCGCTGACCCCGGCCAGCGTACCCTGCGGCGCGCGGATTTCAGCGGGATAGTCGGGCAGTGTTGCTATGTCGTTACCGGCCAGCGCCGATTCCGACGTGAATTGCATCCCCGTCAACTGCATTCCATCGCCCGAGTCGCCCGCAAACCGGATAACGACATGGTCGCGCTTCAGATGCGGCTTGGGCGCGGACGCGGCGGATTCATGCGACTCGGCAGCTTGCTCAGCCGCCTCAGGTGGTACAGCCATCTCAGTCCAATCTCCTTGTGGTTAGAGCCTGATTGAAAATTACTCCGATATCTCGAAGTCCGACAAATATTCAAACACGCGGGTTTAAAGCATAGCTAATCTAACCGGGCCGTTAAAGCCCCACTTTTCTGCCCGCCCCATCAGCGAATCCGAAACTCGGTGAATTCCCCCATAAAATCCAGACAGTCTTCGCGTACCTCAGTTACATGCGCCGACGGCGTGCCCAGATGCGCCCACGCCGCGAAAATCTGCAAACTCTCCTTGCTGCCTTCCGCGACGATTTCGACCTCGCCGCCCGGGAGATTGCGCGCCCATCCGGCAAGCGCGAGATCGTTTGCCTGGTCGTAGGCCGAGAATCGAAAGCCGACTCCCTGCACCCGCCCGCTGATTATCAGATGCAGCCTGGCGCGACCCGATTGTTTTTGAGTCGTCATGCCTCCAATACCTCGCCCAAGTCAGGACGATTCGCCCGCAAGAATCGACGCGAGCCCTTTCTCGTCGAGCACCCTCACTCCCAAGTCCTTTGCCTTCTTCAGCTTCGAGCCCGGCTCCGCGCCCGCGACCACGAAGTCCGTCTTGCGGCTGACCGACGACGTGACTCGCCCCCCTGCCGCCATGATTTCGCGCTCGGCCTCCTCCCGCGTCATCGATTCGAGCGTCCCGGTCAGCACGAACGTCTTGTCGCGGATTGGGCCGCGCCCCTCGACCTGGGCCGGCGCTTCGACATCCAGGATTTTGATCAGCCGCTTGACGGTCTTCAGATTTCGGGGCTCGTCGAAGTAGTCGCGGATGCTGTGCGCTACTTCCGTCCCGATATCGCGCACGCCGAGCAAATCGTCCTCCGAGGCGGTCGCCAGCGCGTCCATCGTCTTGAACTTCAACGCCAGTTGACGGGCGGTATGCTCGCCGACGTGCCGTATCCCAAGCCCGTTGATAAACCTGTCGAGCGAAGTCTTGCGCGCCGCCGCAATCGCGTCCAGCACGTTGTGCGCGCTCTTGTCGGCCATTCGCTCGAGCCCGGCGAGTTGCTCCCTGGTCAGCCCGAATAGATCGTCCATCTCCTTCACCAACCCCTTCTCGACGAGTTGCGCGACCAGCTTGTCGCCCAGCCCTTCGATATCGAGGCAGCCCTTCGACGCGAAATGGCGAATCGATTCGCGCATCCGCGCCGGGCAATTCGCATTGACGCAGAAGTAACCGACCTCGCCCTCCTCGTGGACGATCGCCGCGCCGCATTCCGGGCAATGGGTGGGCATCTCAAACGGCTTCGCGCGCGGATGCGCTTCCCTGGTGACCCGAATGACGTACGGAATCACGTCGCCGGCGCGCTCGATCAGCACGGTGTCGCGCTCGCGGATGTCCTTGCGCCTGATCTCGTCTAGGTTGTGCAGCGAAGTATTCGAAATCGTCACGCCGGCGAGCTGCACGGGACGAAGTTTTCCGACCGGCGTGAGTGAGCCGATTCTGCCGACCTGCACGTCGATCTTCTCGACCACCGTCTCCGCCTGCTGCGCCTTGAACTTGTAGGCAATCGCCCAGCGTGGCGAACGCGACACCTCGCCGAGCTGTTCCTGGAGCGCGTACGAGTTCACCTTGGCCACCACGCCATCGGCCTCGTAGTCCAGCGCGTGCCGTTTTTCGGTGATTTCGTTCCAGTATCCGAGGATCGCGTCGATGCCCCCGGATACGCGCGACAACGGATTCACGCGCAACCCCAGCGCTTTGATCCCTTGCAGAAATTCCCACTGCGATTTGAACGCGACGCCCTCGATCACGCCAGGGGCGTACAGGAAAACGTCGAGCGGCCGCGACGCGGTGATCTTTGGATCGAGCTGGCGAAGCGCTCCCGCCGCTGCGTTGCGCGGATTGGCGAACACCGGCTCGCCGGCCTCGTCGCGCTCCTGGTTCAACCTTGCAAACCCGGTCCGCGGAATAATCACTTCGCCGCGCACTTCGAGGAGGCGCGGGATTTTGCCGTGCTCGGGACGGCGCAATCTGAGCGGCACGCTCTTGATCGTGCGGATATTCTGGGTGACGTCCTCGCCGTTGATTCCGTCGCCGCGGGTCGAGCCGACGATCAACCGCCCGTCTTCGTAAACCAGCTCGATACCGAGTCCGTCGAGCTTGATCTCGGCAACGTACTCGATTTCGGCGTCGGATTTCAGCAGCCGCTTGACGCGTTTGTCGAACTCGCGCATCTCCTCGGCGTCCATCGCGTTGGCGAGCGACATCATCGGCCGCCGATGCGCCACGGCGCCGAATTTTTCGCTCGGCGCCGCACCCACCCGCTGCGTGGGCGAATCGGGCGTGGCAAGCGCGGGATGCTCCCGTTCGAGCGCCTGGAGCCGGCGCATCAGCTTGTCGTATTCGGCGTCGGAAATTTCCGGATCGTCGAGGACGTAGTAGCGATAGTTGGCGCGGTCGATCTCGTCGCGCAGCTTTTCGGCTTGCGCGGCGAGCTTGTGCGAATCCTCACGCATGGCTGGAGTTCACGACCCTTGCGCGAATCCCCGGCTAGCGGCGCGGGTAGCCCATCGCTTCGAGAAAATCGTCGAGCGTAGGGAATCGCATGTACATGTTGTGACGCTTCTGATCGCCGATCGTCGTGCTCGATTCCGACGAGTACGCGTGCCCCGGATACACCACCGTCGAGTCGTCGAGATTGCGCAGCGTATCGTTCAGGCTGTGATACATCGCCTCGGGATCCGAATCCGGCAGGTCCACCCGTCCGCACGAGTTCACGAACAGCGTGTCGCCGGAAATCAGGTTGCCCTCGACCAGGAAGCATTGCGAGCCCGGCGTATGCCCGGGAGTATGCAGGAACTTCACCTCGAGCTCGCCGACTTTGACCGTGTCGCCCGCATCGACCTTGACCATGTCGGAGTCCGACAATCCCGCGACCTGCTTCACCCCGCCAGCCTCGTGCTTGTTCACATAGACCTTGACCTTCACGTGTTCGAGCAGCTTGGCGGCGCCCTCGATATTCTGGCCCATCATGTGCCCGCCCAGATGATCGGGGTGATAGTGCGTCAGCAGGATTTTGTCGATCTGGTAACCTTCCCCCTCGGCAAATGTGCGTATCGCATCGACCTCCCATGCGGGATCGACGACCGCGAGCTTGCGCGTGACCGGATCGCCGATCAGGTACACAAAATTCGCCATCGGGCCGACCTGAGCCTGTCGAAGATAGATTTTCCTTTCGCTGGATTCAGCCATCGCCAAATTTCCCTCACTCAGGATTTCACGCTGCCGCCGCGGCTCGGCTTACTCTTCGCCGCGCGCGCCGTCTTCTTATTCTCCTCGATCCGCAGCGCCCGGTCCCACAGAAATTCGGGCTCGCCGAGCCGCTTCGCAACCCATCGCGACTGCACGAACAGATGATCGCTCAGCCGGTTCACATAGATGATGAGATTGTCGCTGATGTCTTCCTCGCGCTTCAGCCGCCAGCATTCGCGCTCCGCACGCCTGCACACCGTGCGCGCCTGATGCAGGAACGCGTTGAGCACGCCGCCGCCGGGAAGCGTGAAAGATTTAAGCCCCTCCAGCTCCTTCTCCATCGCGTCCATCTCTTCTTCGAGCCGCTTGATCTCGCCGGCGCCCATCTTGTGCATCTGCGGATATTCGCCGTCGGGCGGCGTGGCGAGTTCGCTGCCGACGTCGAACAATTCGTTTTGTATCCGCCGCAGGATGTCCGAATATGACTCGAAGTCGGCGCCGAACCCGTCGCGATATTGCGGCAGGTAGGTGCGAACGATTCCGATAATCGAATTCAGCTCATCGGTCGTTCCATAGGCCTCCAGCCGCGCGCTCTCCTTGGGCACGCGCCTGCCGCCGACCAGCGCCGTATTCCCCTTGTCGCCCGTGCGTGTGTAAATCCGGGTCAGGCGTATCGCCATTACAGGCCCGCCTTGGTCCGCTGCGCCGCGTAGGCGGCGTCGCCCAGCTCGGTCGTCACCGGCAGTCCCGCGTCTCTCCATCCCGCGACGACCACCTGCCCCGACGCGTCGCGCTGGCCACCAAAGCCGCCGACCACGTTGGTCAGATCGGTGAATCCGGCCTCTTCGAGCATCTCGCACGCGCGCTGCGAACGTCCGCCCACCATGCATCCGACGACGAGTTTCTTGCCGCGCGGAATTACCTTCTCGGCGACCTCGACAAAGTCGAGATTCAACTGCATCTGCCCCGGGCCCTTGGCAACCATGACCGGGATATTGATCGCGCCGGCCGCGTGTCCGGCCGCAAATTCTCCTTCGGTGCGGACGTCGAGATAGAGCGCGTCGGGATTAGCCTGCAACGTTGCGTACGCTTCGGGTGGAATTTGCTGTTTTATCGCCATCGCAAAACCTTTTTTCAGCGTTAAGAGTCTACCAGATCGTCACGGCTTGGGATTTCCCACGCGCTCATAATGCACCATCTCGCTCCGCGGTTTGAGCGGCCGCGCCTGCGGTGGATTCTTCGGGTCGCTGTAGCCGAACGGCAGAATCGTGAACACTGCCCATCCGTCCTTGACGCCAAGCAGCGCGCCAATCTTCGCCCCGTCGAAGTTGCCGACCCAGCAAGTGCCGAGGCCCAGTGCCCATCCCGCGTTTGCCATGTTCTGCACGGCCTGCCCGCAATCCACGTCGGCCCACCGCGCGTTGGCGACGTCCTTGAGCACCACGATCGCCGATGGCGCCTCGGCAACGAAGCGGCCCGTCGAGCATAGCGCACCAATCTCTTTAAGCCGGTCGGGATTTTGAATCACGACAAACTGCCACGGCTGCATGTTGCGCGCACTCATCGCATGGCGCCCGGCCTCGACGATCTTCGAGAGTTTTTCGGGCTCCACCGGTTTGTCCGAGAACGCGCGCTGCACCCGGCGGGAGAGAATCGCTTCAAAAGCGTCCATGGATAGCGCCTCCATCTGAAATTTCGTTCGTCAGGCAGCGGAACAAACTTGTAGTATCAATCGGCCGTTGAATCCAGTTCGATTCGGGGAGAGCGCCGAGCGATGCGCCTTTAGCGCAAGAGCAAAATCTGACTGGCCTCAGGTGCGGCCAGTGTCGCCGGGATGGTGCAACCGCAAGCCGGGGAAGGCGAGACGCTCGAAGTCCTTGTCGAGGGTGAACAAGGCGGCCTGATACTCGATGGCGAGACAAGCCAGCAAGGCGTCCACGGTGGACAGGGTCAGGCCTCGCCGGCGAGCCTGGCGAAAGATGCTGGCGGCGGCTGCGTAGGTGGCGAACCCGCCCGGCTCGATCAGAGGCCAGCCGGCCAAAAGCCGCGCGATCTCGGCCACATCGCGTCTGAGGCCCTGCAGAACCTCGGTCACGATCACGCCCGCCAGCACCAGCGGTGCGCCCGAGCGGATCAAACGTTCCAACTCGTCGCCCGCGCGTCCGCGATTGCGGTTGAGAAAGTCAATCCAGACCGAACTGTCGACCAAGATCAAATGCGGTTCCTGCGCATGGCTTTCAAATCGCCCTGCCAAACGCCGCTGCCGCGATAGCGCAGGATGTCTTTGCGCGTTTCTGTCTCGACCAGCAATTCGAGTGCGCGCTGCACGACCTCGCGTTTGGTGCGCAGGCGGGTCAGCTTGCGGGCTTGCGACAAAAGCCGATCATCAATGTTGATGTTGGTTCTCATACACCTATCTTACACCATATTCGTGTATTGGAAAAGAATAAATCGCGTTGCGGGATCGTGCGGCAGGCCGCGCAGAGGTGGAGCGGCGGCCGGCGCCTGCCCTGGTAAGGTGTCGAAGCCATTCGTCGGAAGTTCCCTCCGTCTGCTCCGGCGGACCAAGCGCCGGGTCGCTACGGGTACGAGAAACTCACGGATGGTGCTTACAGCGGAACGAAATATTATCAACCGAAAGTTTTGAGGAATGGTTAAGCCATTGAAGACACGGCTCTATTGGGGCGTTTTGGGCGAGGACGAAAGGCAAAAGTTGAGGTCGTCGGGAAGCCTCCTGGACTCAACACCGGGCTCGAACCTCCGCGTTTGCAAGCCGCTGGTGTTGGTGCGAGAGTGAATCAGGATTCAAAATGGGAATTCTGGGGAGAATGCTTTCATAAGCCATCGCTTGGGGAGCTCAGGAAAAAAACCAATGCCGATCGATATCAGGAAACCTCTCAAGAAGATGCTCCCGTATCTTCTACAAGCACAAAAGGACAGCCTGAACGAGGCGGACACGGTATTGCTCCTCATCAGGATTTTCGAAGGTGTTCTTGGGTGGGACGCCATAGGCGAACTTAGCCGTGAGGCTCATCTCAAGAATAAGTTCGTTGACATCGTCTTAAAGCTTGACGGTGTGACTAAGTTGCTCGTAGAAGCCAAAGCCGCAGGCGAGAAACTGCGAGACCGCCATGTCGAGCAGGCAGAACTGTATGCGTCCGAGAACAATTTTCACTGGGTCGTTTTGACGAACGGCGTGGTTTGGAACTTGTACCATCTGACATTCGATGACGGCATTGACTACGAGAAAGCGTTTTCCATCGATCTGTCCGACGCAAGTTTCGACGCGAACGCAGAGCGATTAGCATTGCTTCATAAACAGGCTATCAAGAAGGGAGAACAAGAAGCTTTTTGGGAGAGGACTGCGGCATTGAACCCGGAATCGGTCGGTCGGTTCCTTTTCGACGAGCAGGTGCTCTCCCTCATGCGGCGCAAGATTCATAACTCTGAAGGAGTTCTTCTTGATGTCGAAGATATTGCCGGTGCTATTCACGACCTATTCTCGGATGATGCAAGGGAAAAAATCGGGCCGCCTAAGCTCCGACACCATCAACACAAGCCTAAACGGCCAGGAGACGCAGCAGCAGGCAAGGCGGTCGTTGAAATCGCAGACTCGAACCGTACGCCGACAACTGAGCAGTCTCCCAGTGCTCATCTCGAAGGGGAGAAGCCGCAGAAGTCCCAATAGATACTGTTAGGCGCGAGCTTTCGTGACGACGCCAGCTAAGCGGGTGAAGGCGAATCAGCAACCCAACCAGGGAGGAAGGAGCGATGAGGGAGTCCGGGGGGGGAATCCGGATTGGCGCGATCGCGATGTTGGGCGTCGCCGCGTTTGCGATTATGGCCGTCGCGGCCCTGAGCATATCGCACGCGCAGTTGGCCACCGCGCCGTGGCCGATGTTCCGTTACAATCTCGCGCATACCGGGCTTAGCCCATATGACACCAGCGCCAACCCCGGCTTGCAGAAGTGGGCGCTTGAAACGGATACTGCGATGTGGGCCTCGGCGGCGATCGGCTCTGATGGGACCATTTACGTCGGCTCTCTGGCCAGCCTCGATGCGGTCAATCCTGACGGCACGCTGAAGTGGGCGTTCTCAAGTGTCGATGGTGGTTTCGTGGAATCCACGCCAGCGATCGGCGCCGATGGGACCATTTACGTCGCCTCTGAGGACTACCTCTACGCGGTCAATCCCGACGGCACGCTGAAGTGGGCGTTCTCAAGCTGGGGTTCCCTCCCTTTTGTGGAATCCTCGCCAGCGATCGGGTCTGATGGGACCATTTACGTCGGCTCTTATGATGGCCTCTACGCGGTCAATCCCGACGGCAGCCAGAAGTGGTGGTTTGACAGCGGGCCTGTGTACTCCTCGCCAGCGATCGGCACTGACGGGACCGTCTATTTCGGCTACTATTTCGGCGCTCTCTTAGCGGTCAACCCCGACGGCACGCTGAAGTGGGAGTTCGACGCCACCGCGGGTTATGGTATCAACTCCTCGCCGGCGATCGCCGCCGATGGGACGATTTACGTCGACTCCGAAGACGGCCACCTCTACGCGTTGACCGACGGAGGGCAAGGCACTGTCACGCAGAAGTGGGCGTTTCCAAACTGTGGGGGTGACTCCTCGCCGGCGATCGGCGCTGATGGGACCATCTACGTCGCCTCCGCGGCGGACGGCTACCTGTACGCGTTGACCGACGGAGGACAAGTCACTGTCACGCAGAAGTGGGCATTTAACATCGGCTATAGTACGGACTCCTCGCCGGCGGTCGGCGCCGACGGGACCATTTACGTCGGTTCCGGGGGCACCCTCTATGCGGTGACCGATAACGGCACCAGCGGTGCCATAGAAAAGTGGACGTTCGCGACCGGCAATAGCGATTTTCGGTACTCCTCACCGGCGATCAGCGCCGATGGGACCATTTACATCGCCTCTCTGGACAACCCCTCGTTAGGCGCTTACCTCTACGCGGTGGGCATCCCAAGCCCGACCGCGACCGCAACTGTGTCGCCGACTGCTACCGCGACGCGGACAGCGACCGCCACGGCCACGGCGACTCAGACTGCAACTCCAACGGCTACTGTTACCGCGACGCCGACTGCGACGGCAACGGCCACCGCAACGGCGACCGCGACCGCAACCTCAACTCCGACGGCGACGCCAACCGCGACGCTCACCGCTACCCCGACCGCGACCGTGACGCCGGTTGCCGCCACAATCGTGATTTCGCCCGCACAGATTGGCTTCGGAAGGCGACGGGTCGGCTCAACGACTGTGAAGTCCGGGAAAATCAGTGCGAAGAAGGCGAACAAGTCGCAGGTGCTGATCGAGGGCATTTCCGTCAGTGGCAATGACTATGCCTGGGACACGGCGACATCGACCTGCTTTGTGGGGCAACTGCTTGGGGCCGGGCATTCATGTTCGATTGCGATCAAGTTCACGCCGTCGGCGGTGACAAAGGGCGAGAGCGACCCCGGCCAGCTTATCGTTACGACCGACGCCGAGGTCGAAAAGCCGTCCGGCGGCCGGATTCCACTCAAAGGCGGCGGAAAGCCCGCCCCCTGAGCTTGGCCGAAGGAAAGGCGCGATTGAGCGCGGGTAACAGCACCCGTACAGTCACATCGAATCAAGTTCAGGAGAGGGACGATGAGGCAACGGCAGTTTTGGGTAGTCTCGCCGAATGTCAATGGCAGTGGTTCGGGAACCCTCAATCAGTGGCTTGAGGTGATTCCGCGCGAGAAAGCCGCGTTCATGGGATACGGACCCAAGGCCAGGAAGCGACATGGGCGTGGCGGTGAGTGGTTTGCCGACAGGGTCAATGAACAGGACATTGTTCTGGTCGCGCACGGACGCAAGAGATTTGTTGTCGGATGGGGCATCGTGGTCTCGAAGGCGAAAAAAGAGCGCGGGGTTATCGACGCTAACGACGGCTCGCCTTTGCACTATCAAATGCGCAGGAATCTTGCCCCGTTTAAGTCCAAGCCGCAATTCCCAGACGAACTCACGCGCCACATACCGGGCTACAATGGCGGAAGCACACACGCGATCTATAAGTTTAACGAGAGAAAAGTCGGCCAGAAAGAAGTTTGCGACTGGCTTGAACGCAACCTCAAAAAGCCCAGGCGCGAAAGGCCGATTTACGACGACGCGTTGCGCGAGGAACCGCCACCGAAGAAGGCCAAGTTGAAAGGCGAACCGCCTAGCGGCTCCGGAAGCTCACCGCCGCCTCCCGACGCTAAACTCGGGACCGATGGCGAACTCCTCGTGTATAAGTACGAAAAAGCGCGTCTTTTGGCCGCAGGTCGCATTGACCTCAAGAAGCGAGTTCGACACGTGGCTATAGAAAAAGGGGGCGACGAAAAGGGCTACGACATACTTTCCTTCAACCCCGCGAATGGAGCTGAAATACGTATCGAAGTAAAGACGACGCGAGGTGCCGCCGCCAGCCCCTTCTACTTAACACGGCGGGAGGTAAGGTGCTCCGAACAACATCCCGGCAGTTACTACCTTTACAGGGTGTACCGTTTCGGGCAGCATCCGCCATTGTTCTATAGGATAAGGGGGCGACTGCGCGACAACTTTGGTCTTGAGCCGACGGAGTACCGGGCCCATAGGAGATAGCTCCCATAAGCTCGGCACTCACTCCTCCTTGAGAAGAGACGCAATGCTCCGCGCTTACCACTTTACTTACGAAGACCTTCACTCAGACGAGGATGTGATCGCCGGGAACTCGGTCCCCTGGCGCATCGGAGAAATTCGAGCTTACACGCCTGTCTCGATAGACGCTGGTGAGGGGGAGACCATAAGCCAGATCGGTTACCGTTCATCACCGACGCTCTGGGATGCGCTCTTGCAAGCGGACGGACCGATTGCATGTTTGGTGGAGGTTTCAGAGCCTATTTCCACAGAAGGCGATGTTGAAACGGGGTTCGTTCAGGTTAGCAGGGAGAGACGGCTTCTCGCGGTACGAGACCTCCGCTCGGATCTGCGCCTGTTCGCCTGCGACTGCGCGGAGCGGGTCTTGTATCTTTACGAGAGGGAATTTCCCGGAGACGATCGGCCCCGCAGAGCGATTCAGGTTGCCCGCGACCACGCCTGCGATCGGGCTACGGCAGGAGAACTCCAATCGGCGTTAATTCTGGCAAGCAGTGCTGAGGATGCAGCACGGTCCGGCGGCGCCGCGCGATGCGCGGCGATGTCGGCCTGGGGCAGCGCTGTGGAGCGGGCTGAGGAGGCCGCCGTACTTGTGATTTGGACAGCGGGCTGGGCGGCTGACGGAAAAAATGCAGTAGGCGGTGCTGAACGCGCTTGGCAGCGCGCTCTCTTCTCTCGGACGATCGAACCGCGCTTTAGGAGCTCGTCGCTCTGAAGGGGTGGCTGTGAACGCCGGCGCAAACCTGCAATTGATCCCGTGACATAGACTTGATGGCCCTTGCTGACGAATCAGTCGGCTACGCGGCGGCCTGATTGCCCCAAACGCTCCAGCCTTCACGCCGCCCACGGGCGAAGAGTTCAAGCTTGGGCAGTGTTAACTTCGGATGGACCGCGCGATTACAGCGACAGGCAGTCGCCGAGCAGGAATACTGGCGCGAATAGTCGGGTGTCACGGCCAAAGCCGAAAAGCGAGCCTGCGAAAAAGCGCCAGCGAAAACAGCGTAAATTTCAGAAGGAGCACTCACACGGCCGAGGCTTCGCCGCCCGTCCCGACCGGCGACACCATCAAACTGATACGCCGATGCGAGAACGGCCAACAGGCCGCGCTGAAGGCACAAGCGGAGCTGCATCGCCGCAACATGCTCCAGGCGACGACGCGGCTGGAAATTCCCGGCAACGTCGTGCTGACGGGCGGCGCGATCGTCACGCTCCACGGGTGGGGAACCTACGACGGCAATTACTTCATCATGACAGCACGCCACAAGCTTTCCCGCTCGGCCGGTTTCACCACGGAGATCGAGGCGCGCGCGCTGAATTTTAGTTCGGATGCGCCCGCGGCGGGCGGATAAAAGTTTCGAGCAGAAAAGCGATCCTCGCGGTGGGGTTCAAGATTGGCGGGAAAGCGGGGCGATAGTCGTGGCTGGGTCTCGCGCGAAGCGTTGATCAGAACGCTCGGTCAAGCGGACGCCGCGCGCGTCGTCGAGGTACTCGGCGGCGAGAGAATTTATGTTCCGGCGGCCGCAGATCCGGCGTTTTCACGGCTGGCCGCGAGGCTCGGCGAAGAGATCGCGCGCAAGGTCTGCGCGGCGTTCGGAGGCCGCGTCACCTTCCCGCAGCGATTAGTGCCGCTAGACGAAGAGATCGGAAGGCTCCGGCGCGAGATGCTCACGCCCGTCGAAATCGCACGACATTTGCACTGCGCTGAGCGATACGTTTACCTGGTTTTGTCCCGCCAGTGAGGCCCGAAGTCGGGGCTTTTTCGCGTCCTATTGTTAATTGATCGTAGATGATCGTAAGCGAAGCTAATAGCGTCAGCGGCAATTTAGCAGCGGTTTCAGGCGATCACGAGCCGGGGGGCTGGCCAAACCAAGACGGCCGCGTGGCCAAACCAAGACGGCCGTCACATAGACCTGGCGGCCTTTGCTGACGAACCAGCTGGCTATGCGGCGGCCTGATTGCCCCAAGCACCCCGGCTTTCACGCTGTTCACTGCCCGCGGGCGAATAGAACCCGCCGCACCCCGGCGAATTTATCCGCTCTGAAGTTATCGAGCCGCCCCTGCGGTCGCCAGTCAGCCCGTTGCCGCCTTCTCGCGCGCCATCATCGCCGAATCGCCCCGCTTTCCCGCCACGCAGAGGATTACAAATCCCCTGATGCCATTTATCCCGCGACCACCCGGCTAATCTTGGCCTGACTTGGCCTGAACTGAGCGCCAAATTGCACCAATCGCTTTGAGGACGCGGCCTCAGGCGCGCTTGTACACGGAAAATTCCTGCTCGAGTTTCGCCACCCGGTCCTGGATCGACGACAACCGCTGCATGCCAAGAAAAAACTGCACCAATTCATCGTGACCGGCCTGTCCGCCCGGGCTCGTCACCTCGACCAGCTCTTTGATGAGGCTCGGGAACTTCTCGCTCGGGATGTAGTAGTTCGCCCATCCGAAATTGCAATGGCGATGCAGAATCTTCGCGATTGTCTTTTCGAGAAGTTCTCGCCGGCCGCGTGCGTGCCCTTGTTCGTCGCTCAATGAATGCTCCCCTGCTTGCGATGGTTCCGATGTTCCCGCCGTCACGCGCCTTTCTTCACCGGCGCAGGTGGTGCGGCGTCGGCCCACGAAATCTTATGATAGTCGAAACGCATGTTCTCGATGATATTGAATTTGATGATCTCGAAATAGGGCGACAGATCGAAATCGCGCGGCGTGATCAGCGTCGGCGAGACCGTCCTGAGCGTGCCGTATTGCAACGCGCCGGCGGTCTTCGAGCCTATCGGCCACAGTCTGCGCCTGGGCGGCGGCGGCGGCAACTGCTCGTAGTTCGGCACGATCGGAAACTTGACGCGATTAAACGACGACGCGACCACGCTCGAACAGATGGCGCGCGTCGGCTCGCCGCTTCCGAACTGCAGCGCCCGGCGGCGAAAGCGCGGGGGCACCAGTTTCAACGGCAGAAAGTAGCGCGCCAGATCGATTACGTTGCGCAGATCGTAGGTATCGCCCACGCTGCGAATCGCCTCGTCCATCACTTCGGCCAGGTCCGCCGCCGACAGGTTGAACGGCCGGCACACGCGGATGTTGAAGTCGCGATACTTGGCCAACGGCGAGAGCACCACGCCCGCCTCCACGATCGCCTCGACCATCAGGAAGTTCGCTTCCCCGCCGAATTGCGCGACCAGCGGCGCCTTCATCTCGGGATCGCGCCGAATCGGCTCGTCACCGACGTACAACGCCGAGTGCGACCACGAGCTTTGCGTCAGGTACTTGATGCATTCGCTGATTCGCTCGTTTCCCTCCACCAATACGACGTCGCCCTTGCGAATGTGACGCTTGAGCGCGGCAATGTCGTTCGGGATGTGGAGCGCGTAACTCTTGAGAGGCTTGGTGAGCAGACCGACGGCCCAATCGCTCATCCGGTCCAGCAACCAGGAAACGATCCGAGATTTCTCGCGCCGAGCCATTTCAGCCCAGTTCCCCTGTTCGCGTCGAACCTCGATCAGGTCTTGAACTGCCCCACGATTGCGTAGAACGGTACGTTCAGCGTCGCCTGATCCGGGTCGTCCGTCTTGATCGTCAAATTCCCCCGCAGCTGCCCGTCGGGTGTGCCATGCCTGAGCGTAACCGTCACCTTGTATTCCTTGCCCGGCGTGACCGGCTCCGCGGTCGCGGCGACGGCCGGGCTGCTGCTCGATACCTCGAGTACCTTTACCGGATGGGGACCCTGATTGCTCAGCTTGAAAATTCTCACGATGTCCTGGCCGCGCGGAACGATACCGAACGAAACCTGCGTGGGATCGACATTCAAATCTCCCGTCACGGTTCCGAACACGTCAACCTGCAACGGCACGCGATTGGTTGTGATCTTGATCGTGTCGTCGAACTGCCCCACCGGCATCGTTTTGAGCAGCGATACCTTGAGCAGCGCGCCCGGCTTGCCGTCGGGACGCTTTCCCTGCACCACCTTGATCGAAGAATTCGAGTTGCTCACCGGACCGACCTGGAACGGCTCACGCCCCGGATTGAGATCGTTGACCACCACCTCCCTGGTGTCCTGGGTCCCCTTCCTCACGTTGCCAAATGAGATTTCAGCCGGCTGCGCCTCGACCTGCTTCTTGACGATCCCCTGCATCGTCATCGCGACCTGTGGATTGTCGGGATCGTTGGTGAGCGCGGTGATGGTGCGCACCTGGTGACCCTTCTGAAAGTGCGTGTCGAAGGAGACGGCGATTTCGCTCTCGTCGCCCGGCGCGATGTGCATCTTCGAGGGATTTCCCGTCGTGCATCCGCATGAGGTCTTCACGCCGCGAATATCCAGATAGCCCTGGCCGTTGTTTTTGATCGTGAAGGTGTGACTGACCATCGTGCCTTCGAGCGCGGCGCCGAAATCGTACAGCGGATTGGCGACCACTGCCTTGGGCGCGCGGCCCGGAGGTGCGCTGTTGCCGCCGGGAATCAGCGGATTCATGCCCTCCTGCGCCGCAGCCGGCACGCTCGCGATCACCCCGATTATCAGTGCAAGAAATGCTCGTTTAATTTTTTTCAAGTTCTTTATCCGACTCATGGGCCGAGGCATGACGCCTCTCCACTGGGCTCTATCAAGCATGGCGCGGAGCGTTGCGGTCAAGAGGCCTTGCTCACCGGCGCGTGATGCGCGGCTTCGGGCTCGGCCGGTACATAGCGGCTTAGAAAATCGGTGGAGAATTCGCCGCGATTGAAATCCGGATCCTGCAGAATCTTCAGATGCAGCGGGATGTTGGTCTTGATGCCGTCGATTACATACTCGCGCAGCGCCGCCTTGGCCCGCGCGATCACTTCGGGCCGCGTCTCGGCATGCACTATCAGCTTTGCGATCAGCGGATCGTACTGCACCGGCACGCGATAGCCGTCGTACAGCGCCGTCTCCACGCGCACGCCCAGCCCGCCCGGCGGATGATGATTGGTCACCACGCCCGGCGAGGGAATGTGACGCTCCGGATCTTCGGCATAGATGCGAAACTCCATCGACGCACCGTCGAACTTCACCTGCCGCTGCTTCAGCCCAAGCTTCTCACCCATCGCCATCCGGATACTTTCCTTCACCAGGTCAACCCCCGTGACCATCTCGGTCACGCCGTGCTCGACCTGGATCCGGGTGTTCATTTCTATAAAATAAAATACGCCGCCGCCCGCCAGCAGAAATTCCACCGTGCCGACGTTCGAATAGCCGACCACCTCGGCCGCGCGCACCGCCGCCTTGCCCATCTTTTCGCGCAGCCGGGCGGTCAGAATCGGGCACGGCGATTCCTCGATCAGCTTCTGATGACGGCGCTGAATCGAGCAGTCGCGCTCGCCAAGATGAATCGCGTTGCGGTGCAGGTCGGCAAGAATCTGGAACTCGACGTGACGCACTCGCTCCAGGTATTTCTCCAGGTACATCTTGCGCGAGTTGAACGACAACTCGGATTCCCCCTGCGCCTGCGGAAACAGGCGCGTCAGCTCTGCTCCATCGCGAACGATTCGCATCCCCTTGCCGCCGCCGCCCGCCGCCGCCTTGATCAGCACCGGGTAGCCCAGCCGCTTCGCGTCCGCTTGCGCCTCCCGCAACTCCGTAACTCCAGTGCCCTCGCTGCCCGGCAGAACAGGCACGCCCGCGCGCTTCATGATTCGCCGTGCGCGCGGCTTGTCGCCCATCAGCCTGATATGACGCGCCCGCGGACCCACGAAGCTCAGCCCCGAGCGCTGGCATGCCTCCGCGAAGTCGCCATTCTCGGACAGAAAGCCGTAGCCCGGATGCACCGCGTCGGCGCCGAAGGTGGTGGCCGCGCTTAGAATCGCCGGGATGTTCATGTAGCTGTCTTCAGCAGCCGGCGGTCCGATGCATACCGACTCGTCCGCCATCCGCACGTGCAGCGCGTCCTTGTCCGCCGTGGAGTAAACCGCCACCGTCGAAATCCCCAGCTCGCGGCATGCGCGGATTATCCGGATTGCGATTGTCCCGCGATTTGCGACCAGCAGTTTCTTGAACATCGACGAGCGCTCCGCCTTCTCAAATCACTTCGATGATCATCAGCGGCTGACCGTACTCAATAGGATTGCCATTCTCGGCGATGATTCTTACCACCCGCCCCGCTGCCGGCGATTCGATCTCGTTCATCATCTTCATCGCCTCGATGATGCACAGCGGCTGGCCCTTGCGCACCGAGGATCCTTCCTCGACGAATGGCGCCGCGTCCGGCGAGCCGGCCCGGTAAAACGTACCCACCATCGGGCTTTCGATCAGCTTCTGATTCGGCGCCAGCTCGATTCTGCCCGCCGCCTTCGAGCCTTCCTCTTCGGTCGCCTCCACGTGCCTCATCGCCATCTTGATCGGCGAGCCCGCGCGCGCCGCCACGTGCGCCTCCGAACCCGCCTCGGTCACGTCCACCGACGCGCGCCCGCCGCCGCGGACCAGCCGCACCTTGCCCTTCTTGTCTTCTATCTCGAGCTCAACCAGCCCGTAGTCGCGCATCAGGACCAGAAGGGTTTTCAGTTCGCGTACTTCCATCTGCTCTCCGTGTCTTTCCGCAACGACGACTCGCCTGCGCGCTTGATCGTTGGCCGGCATCGCTCATGCGCTCCGTCGGCGCGACTCCTGGGCCATCGTGCGCGCGGCTCTGAGAGCCAGGCTATAGCTCTCGGCGCCAAATCCCATGATTCGACCGTGCGCGATGTCCGAAATCGTCGAATGATGCCGAAACGCCTCGCGCCGATACACGTTGGACAGATGCACTTCGATCACCGGGATGTTCACTGCCTGTATCGCGTCGCGAATCGCAATGCTGGTGTGCGTATATGCGCCGGGATTGATGATTAGTACGTCGCACTTGCCGCGCGCCTTCTGAATTCGCTCGACGATCCCGCCTTCGCTGTTCGACTGAAACGTCTCAACCTTCATCTCGAGTTCGCGTCCCAGTTGCTTGAGTTCCTTGTTGATATCAGCGAGGTGGGTTCGGCCGTAAATTTCCGGCTCGCGTTCGCCGAGCAGATTCAGGTTGGGTCCATGGACCACCAGCACCGCAATCGGGCCGTTTGCGCCACCCGATGCGGCCTGACCAGCCATTTGCCGGGCCTTAGGCCTCATCGCCATCCCCGCTCCGCTCCTCGCTTTCATTGAACCGCACCCTCGATGCGACTGCAAGCGCGGGGATAGGATGCTGTCCACCGGTCACTCATCACTGGACTCATCAGAGCGCGATTTGAGGGCATTCTGGTACACTTCGCGACGCCCCATCCCCGTCAGCCGCGCGATCACCGCGCTCGCCTGCTTGAGCCCAAGTCCCGCCTCACGCAGAACTTCGAGCGCTTCAGCCACGTCAACGGTGACCGAACCCGCGTCCGCGCCGGCGGTGCTCGACGTATCGGGCGCGCCTGCGACGATGATCGTGATCTCTCCGAGCGCGGGCTTCGCGCGAAAACGGCGTTCCAGTTCAGCCAGCGTCCCGCGCACCGTCGCCTCGTAAGTCTTGGTGATTTCGCTCACCACCGCCGCATCCCGCGATTCTCCGAATGCGGCCGTCATCTCACCGAGCGTATCGGCCAGCCGGCGCGCCGCCTCGTAGAAAACCATCGTGCGCGGCTCGCGGCGGAGTTCTTCCAGCGCGCTGCGCCGCGCCGCGTCGCGTGCCGGGATAAATCCCTCGAACGTGAACCTGTCGGTCGGGATTCCGGCGATCGACAGCGCTGCGATTGCCGCCGACGCTCCCGGCACCGCGATCACGCGCACGTTTGCCTCCCACGCCGCCCGCACCAGTCGAAAGCCCGGATCCGAAATCGCCGGCGTGCCCGCATCGGTGACGAGCGCGATTTTTTCTCCCGCCTTCAGCCTCGCGATCAGCTCCGGCACGCGCCGCTCCTCGTTATGCTCGAAGTGGCTGACGGTGGGCGTGCGAATCTGATGACGCGCGAGCATCCGCCCGGTTCGCCGGGTGTCCTCGCATGCGATCAGGCTGACCTCCTCGAGCGTGCGAATCGCGCGCGCGGAAATGTCGTCTGGATTGCCGATCGGCGTCGCGACTACGTACAGAATTCCGACAGCGTCGGTTTGTTTATTTGCGCGCCGAGACATTAGAGTTCAAAATTACTATTCGCCCCCGGAGTAATCAGCGTGGCCGAAGGCAAAGCTACTCTCCTCATCTCATGCATCGACCGTCCCGGCATCATAGCCCGCGTCGCCACCCACCTGTTCGCTCTCGGATGCAATATTATCACCTCCGACCAGTACTCCGACGACGAGGACGGCCACTTCTTCTGGCGCGTCCACTTCGAAAGCCTGCGACTCCCCGTCAGCGAGCTGTCCAAAGAACTCGACGCGTCGATGCCGTCGCTGCTGCCGTGGGAGCGGCTCAAGTGGGATCTCTTCGACGCCGCCAAGCGGGACCGGATTGTCATCATGGTTTCGCGCCTGCCGCACTGCATGATGGATCTGCTGAGCCGCCATCGTTTCGGCGAGCTCGACGGCGACGTGGTCGGCGTGGTCAGCAATCATCCCGATCTCGAACCGCTCGCGCGCCCGTTCGAGGCGCCCTTCACGGTCATCGCGGTCGCGAAGGATCGCAAATCGGAGTCTGAAGCCGCACTGCTGAAGCATCTCGCCGGACTCCGTGCGGACACCGTCGTGCTCGCGCGCTACATGCAGGTGCTGTCGGGCGAATTTCTTCGCGCGTGGAACAAGCCGACCATCAACATTCACCACAGCTTCCTGCCCGCCTTCGCCGGCCAGCGGCCGCACAAGCAGGCGCACGACCGCGGCGTCAAGCTAATCGGCGCGACCGCGCACTACGTGACCGAAGAGCTCGACGCCGGCCCGATAATCGCCCAGGCCACCGCGCCGATGACGCATCGCGACACCGTCGCCGACCTGGCGCGCAAGGGCAAGGATCTCGAAGTGATGGTCCTGGCAAAGGCCGTGCGCGCCCACCTCAAAAAGCAGGTGCTGCTGCACCACAACCGCACGATCGTTTTCGAGTAACGAGTAATCCCCGGCCTCCGCTCAGGCGGGGCCGGTGAAGAAACTCAGCGAGCGGTTCGCAAACGAGATGATCGGCGACCAGTATACCCCAAACACGATTGTCGCGCAGGCCAGCACTCCCATCAGGCTGTAATTCCACGCCTCGAAACGCACCGTGCCTTCGTCGCCGCGCGGCTGTTCGAAGAACATCAGCCTAATCGGCTTCAGGTAGTAATACAGAGACACTACTGAATTGAGTATTCCAACAATAGCCAATATGTAGAATTGGCCGCGAATCGCGGCGGCAAGCAAATAGAACTTCCCAATGAATCCAACCGTCAGCGGAATGCCTGTCAACGAGAACAGGAAGATAGTCAGTGCGACCGCCGGAACGATTCCGCCGCGCCACGCCAGCCCGCGGTACGCGTCCACATCCTCGCGCCCCGTCGAGTTTGCCACGATCATCACCACCATGAAGGCGCCCGCATCCATTACATAGTAGGCAAACAGGTAAAACAGCATCGCCCGAATCCCGTCGTTCGACAGCACGACGAATCCCATCAGCGCGTATCCTGCCTGCGCGATACTCGAGTACGCCAGCAGCCGCTTCATGTTGGTCTGCTGAAGCGCCGCGAGGTTGCCAAGCGTCATCGTGATGATGCAAACGAAGAGCAGCAGTTGCGGCCAATCGACGCCGGCAAGCGCCGTCCAGCTCCCGCCCGCCGCCAGATGCGAAATCGCCGGAAAGAAAAAGCGCGTCAGCAGCGCAAAGCCCGCGGCCTTCGAGCCGATCGCCAGAAAAGTCGTGATTGGAATCGGCGCGCCGGTGTAAACGTCCGGCGCCCACATATGGAACGGCACCGACGCCACCTTGTAGCCCATTCCGGTCAGGATCAGCACCAGCGCGATGAATACCGCGAGCACCGGCAGATGCCCCGGCGTCGAGAGCGCCTTGTTGATCACGCTGAAGTCGAGTGAGCCGGTGATGCCGAAAATCCAGCTCATGCCGTAAATCATCGTGCCCGACGCGACGCCCCCGTAGATCAAGTACTTGAGCGCGGCTTCGAGCGAGCGCCGGTTATGCCGCAAAAAACCCGTCAGGATGTACGAGGTCAGGCTGACGAACTCCAGCGCCAGGTACGCCATCAGCAGGTTCGCCGACTCCGCCATCAGAAACATCGCGAACGTGCTCGCCAGCAATATCGCGTAGTACTCGCCCTGGTCGCAGCTCTTCACTTCCTTCGAGCCAATCGACATCCAGATAGCCACCACCGCGGCCAGCGCGATCAGCGTGCGGAAGTAAATCGCAAACGAATCGAATACCAACATCCGATGAAACAGCCACGCGCCCGACAGCGCCGGCTCCAGGCCAATCGCCAGCAATGACGCTGCGGCCGCTATCAGAGCCAATGCGCCGAGACGCGACTTGTCGCGTACCGCCAGGTCGATGAGCACGATCGCCAGGACGCCGGCCACCAGGATCATTTCCGGGATGAAATGTTTCAGGCTCGCGAGATTTCCGAGATCCATCTGCTTCCGTCCGACCTGCCTTGAGTCTCAGCGAACCATCGCGACGGCTGCGCCCGAAGTCGACAGCACAACCTGGTTGAGGTGAACCAGCGAGGTGTTGAGCAGGCCGAGAATCGCGTGCGGATAGACGCCGAGTATCAGCACGATGATCCCGAGCGGCACCAGCGTGAACGCCTCCCGGAACGACAAATCGGGAAAGTCCTTGTATTTTTCGTTCAGCGGCCCAAGGTAGATTCGCTGGAAGGTCCACAGCAGATAGCCTGCCGTCAGGACCGCGGTCGCCGCGCCGAATACCACCATAAACGGATGCGTCTGCCACGCGCCGAGCAGCACCAGCACTTCGGAAATAAATGCCGACATCCCCGGCAGTCCCATTCCGGCGAAAAACGCGAACCCCGTAATCGCCGTATATATCGGCATCTGCTGCGCCAAACCGCCGAAGCCGTTTATCTCGCGATGATGCGCGCGATCGTAGATCACGCCGACCAGGATAAAGAGCATCGCGGTGATCGTTCCGTGATTGAACATCTGCAGCACCGCGCCGTTGATTCCCGCCGTCGTGAACGCCGCCATCCCCAGCATCACGTAACCCATGTGGCTAATCGACGAATATGCAATCAGTTTCTTGTAGTCAGTCTGCGCCATCGCGCACATCGCGCCATACACGATGTTGATAGTGCCGATCACTCCAAGGAACAGCCACGCAAGCTGGTAAGTGGCGGCAGGCAGCACCGCGAAATTGACGCGCAGAATGCCATAGGTGCCCATTTTCAGCAGCACACCCGCAAGAATCACGGAAATCGCCGTGGGCGCTTCCACGTGCGCGTCGGGCAACCAGGTATGGAACGGGAAGGCCGGAATCTTGATCGCGAAACCGATAAACAGTGCGAGCCACACTATTCGCTGGAACCCGATTGAGTAATGACTCGAATTCGCCGCCAGCTCGGTCAAGTCAAAGGTCGGAGTCGCGCCGTAGTAATATAGTGCGAGCATCGCCAGCAGGATTAGCACCGAACCCAGTAGCGTGTAGAGAAAGAATTTGATCGCCGCGTACTCGCGTCGCGGACCGCCCCAGATGCCGATAAGAAAATACATCGGCAGCAGCATCACTTCCCAAAAAATATAAAACAGGAAGAAATCGAGCGACACGAACACGCCCATCATCCCCGTGTCGAGCATCAGCAGCATCGCGTAGTAGCCCTTCTCCGCGCGATTTATGCCAAAGCTCGCGAACACCGAGATGAACATGATGAGGGCCGTCAGCAGCACCATCGAGATGCTGATTCCGTCCACGCCCATGAAGTAAGTAATGTGGTACGAGGGCATCCACGACGCCTTCTCGGCGAACTGAACCGCGCTGGTCGTCGTGTCGAAGTGCTCGTACAGATGAATCGCGATCAAGAGTTGCGGTATCGTCGCCGCCACCGCGATCCACTTGAATGCGTTCTTCATCGCGTCGGGCAGCGCGAGAATCAGCACCATCCCGACGATCGGAACAAAGGTTATCAGCGTAAGCGCGTGACTCATTTCAGTTTCGCTCTTCCCGTTTGACTTGCAGCGGCGCCGCCGCCGAATCTGTCATGCCCTTGCCACCGCGCGCACCAGCAATATCAGCATTACCGCGGCCAGAAGTCCGTATAGGTATCCATTGATCGAGCCAGTCTCCAGCCGTCGCAGCCTGCCGCCCACGTCGAGCGTCAGGTTCGAGGCGAAATTCACCAGCCCGTCGACTACGTAGTGGTCGAATAGTCCCGACAGCCACGACAGAAATACTATGATGCTTGCCGCGAGGTTTACGACTCCGTCGATGATGTTGGAGTCGAACCATGCCAACGCCCGCGTCGCAAACATATATGGCTGTATAATCACTCGATTGTAGAATTCATCGACGTAGTATTTGTTGTATACCCATTCGTATGGCACTCCGTCGAGCATCTGACTAAAGCGCGCGGGATCCAGTTTGTGCTGCCGATACATCAGATCCGATACCAGCCATCCGATTAGCACTATCGTGAACGTGACAAATCCGAATGCGGCTTCGGTCGCGTGACTATGTATTCCGGCTTCGGTTATCCGGCGCGTCACTTCGGAGCTGAATACGGGATCGAGAAATGCCTCGAACGGTTTGAATGTCCCGATGAATTCCGGAATCATCACGAATCCGCCGACTACCGACAGCGCGCCCAGCGCGATCAGCACGTACGCGATCGACGGTGGCGATTCGTGGACATGATGCTCCTGCTCGTGCGTGCCGCGAAATTCGCCGAAGAACGTCATGTACACCTGGCGAAACATGTAGAACACCGTGATTCCCGCGCCAATCAGCAGCATCGCCCACACCACCGGGTGCCCGTGCGAGGTTGCCTGCCAGATGATCTCGTCCTTCGACATGAATCCCGCGAACGGCGGCACGCCCGAAATAGCCAGCGTCGCCGCCATGAACGTCACGAACGTCACCGGCATCTTGTGCCGCAGCCCGCCCATCTTGCGCATGTCCTGCTCTCCACCCATCGCGTGGATCACCGACCCCGCTCCCAGGAACAGGCACGCCTTGAAGAACGCATGCGTCATCAGATGGAACACGGCGGCCGCGTATGCGCCGACGCCCAGCGCCGCGAACATGTATCCGAGCTGGCTCACCGTCGAGTACGCGAGCACTTTCTTGATGTCGTTTTGCGCCACGCCAATCGTCGCCGCGAACAGCGCCGTCAGTCCGCCGACCAGCGCGATCACCTCCATCGTGAACGGCGACATCGAAAACAAAAAGTTCAGCCGCGCCACCATATACACGCCCGCCGTCACCATCGTCGCCGCATGTATCAGCGCGCTCACCGGCGTCGGTCCCGCCATCGCGTCCGGCAGCCACACGTACAGCGGAATCTGCGCCGACTTTCCCGTCGCCCCGATGAACATCAACAGCGTCACGAAGCCGACCAGGGGATACGCCGACTGATAGCCCGCGAGATTCAGCGGCACTCCCGCAAGCAGCGGCGCGTATCTCGCGATCTCGCGCGTCACCAGCGTCGCGTGCCCGATCGACTGCAGTCCCGCGAACAAACTGAACAGCGCGATCACGAATGCCAGGTCGCCGATCCGGTTGACGATGAACGCCTTGTTGCCCGCCGTCGTGTTCGCCGTCACCTTGTACCAGAACCCGATCAGCGCGAACGAGCACAGCCCCACGCCTTCCCAGCCCACGAACATCAGCCACAGGTTGTCGCCCAACACCAGCACCAGCATCGCGAACGTGAACAGGTTGAGCCATCCGAAAAAACGCCAGTAGGCGTCGTCGTCGTGCATGTAGCCAATCGAGTAGATGTGGATCAGGCCGCCCACGCCGGTGACTATCAGCGTCATCACCATCGACAACGGATCGAGCCAGAACGCGATGTCCAGGCTCAGGCCGCCGACGTCGAACCACTTCCACAGGTCGTCGAGCATGAAGCGGTTTTCCGGCGGGATCGCGAGCATCGCGATAAACGCGCGCACCGCAAGGATGAACGCCGCAATAACGACGCCGCATCCAATCAAACTGATCGCGCGCTTGCCGAACGTCTTCTGGAGCCACGCGCCCGCAATGAAATTGATCGCCGCGCCAAGCAGCGGCAGCGCCACGATCAATCGGATGAAGCTAACTGCAATCGGATGATCCATCGCTCAGCTATCCGCGCAGCGTCTCGGCCGCATCGACATCGATCGTCTTGAAGTTCTGATAAATCGCCAGCACCACGGCCAGTCCGATCACCGCCTCTGCCGCCGCCAGCATGATTACGAAAATCGCAAAAATCTGGCCGTCGTATTTGCCGCCGCCGTAATACGCGAACGCAAGGTAGTTGATGTTGGCGGAGTTGAGTATCAGCTCGACGCCCATCAGGATTCCAATCGCGTTTCGGCGCGTCAGAACCGTTACCAGCCCGAGCGAAAATATTATCAGGCTCAGAACCAGGAAATCGTTCAGCGTTATTCCCCCGCCCATCCCGGTCCTCCCGCTCCCCTATTCCCTGACTTCGTGACTCGAAATGACAATCGCGCCGATCAGCGCCGCCAACAGCACCAGCGACGCGACCTCGAACGGCAGCACGTAATCGCCCAAGAACGCGTTTCCGATCGCGTAGGTTGTCGGCGCGGGAGTGAATGCAGCCGCCTGATGCCACTGCGTTCGCATCACCGCATACAGCATCACAATCGCCGCGACTCCTGCTACTACAATCGCGGGTCCGGTTCCCACCGTGCGATTCGATACCTTCACGTCGGCGATTCCCGCCGTCAGCATCACCGCGAAGATAGTCAGTACCAGTATTCCGCCGACGTAAACGAGTAGCTGCACCATCGCGACGAAATCCGCCGCGAGCAGAATGTAGATACCCACTACGCCCATTAATGCGCCCAGCAGCGCAAAGGTCGAATAAACTATGTTGCGCGAGAACGCCACCAGCGCGGCCGACCCCACCGTCAACGCAGCCAGCGCATAGAATATTACCTGTGCGAGCATCGATTCGCCCTTCCCCGCGTTGCAGACCCGCGCGTGCGCTACGCCGGCTCTTCTCCGGCCGGCTTCTCACCTCCAGGTTGCGCCCATTGATCGAGGTAGGCCATGCCGCGACTCAGGATTGGCGCGATTCTCGGATCCGTCTCCGGCCCCTTCTTGGCCTTGTACGCTATCACCGGATCCTTGACGAAGCGGCGAATCAGGCTCTCCAGCGAATAGTCAGCGCCCTCGAACTCCGTCGTATGATGTATCGATCCGGTTGGACACGCCTCGCTGCACAGGCCGCAGTACATGCACTTGGCGATGTCTATATCGAACTGCGACAGCAGCAGCTGGCGCGTTTGCTGATCCTTGTCGGCGACGATGACGATGCAATCGATCGGACAGGCGCGCTCGCACGCCAGGCATCCCGTGCAGATTTCGAGATCGACTTCCAGAATCCCGCGATAACGGAACGGCAGCGTGTCCTGCACGCGCACCGGCATCCGATCCGGATATTGCACCGTGTACGGCTTGCGCATGAAATGCGACGCCGTGACCGCCATGCCCTCGAAGATCGTCGAGACCGTGTCCTTTATATTATGTGCGTATTCCGAAACCGCGCTCATCAATAGCCTCTATATAGTCGGATTCAAGTAAACTTCCATCTGCGAACGCCTGAGATAGTATATAACCCGCTGAATGAATATTGCCCCGAGCGCGATCGCCCCGGCGAACATGATATAGCCCATCGCCACGTTGCCGTCGGGCCATATAGCTACCCACACCGCGGTGCCGATCATATTCACAAACGATATCGGCACGAAGTACTTCCAGCATGCTGTCATCAGCTGATCGATTCGGACCCGCGGCAGCGTCGCGCGTATCCACATCGAAAGGAACACCAGGAATAGTACTTTGACGCTGAACGTAATCAGTTCCAGCACGTTCATTGCAACTACATTGTTCGTCACGTGCGGAAATTGCCATCCGCCAAGGAACAACGTCGTGATTATCGCGCCGATGATAAACAGGTTTCCCCATTCCGCCATGGAGAAACACGCGTAGCGCCAGCCGCTATACTCAGTCGCAAAACCTGCCACCAGTTCGGATTCGGCTTCGGGCAAATCGAACGGCGTGCGGTTAGCCTCGGCGAGCGACGACATATAGAGGATGTTGGCCGCCACGAACGTGAATGGATTGGCGAACAGGAACCAATGCTGCGGCGCCCAGCCCTGCCCGCGGATGATTCCCTGCATCGACAGCGTGCCCGTCATCAGCACGACCGGGAAGATCGAAAGCCCCGCCGGTATTTCGTAACTGACTATTTGCGCCGCCGAGCGGACTCCGCCGATCAGCGACCACTTGTTGTTCGACGCCCATCCCGCCATCAGCACGCCCACCACCGTAAGCGCCGTCACCGCCGTCATGTAAAGGATGCCCACGTTCAGGTCGGCCAGTATCAGCGACGACGAGAACGGCATCACCGCCCACGGCAGGGTGAACGCCAGCATCACCAGGAACGGCGCCAGCTTGAACAGGCGCGCGTCGGCTTCGTCGGGGACGATGTCTTCCTTGCAGACGATTTTCACTCCGTCCGCCAGCCACTGCAGAAAGCCCTGCGGACCGACGCGGTTTGGACCCACCCGCGACTGGATTCGCGCCCACACCCGCCGCTCGACCCAGGTAACGATTCCCGCAAACGGAAGCGCGATGGCCAGGAACACGACAAGGCTCATCACGAACACCACGATCGCGGCGACCAGGTCCCTCGGCGGGTTCTTGCCGAACGCGCCCGACGCAATCAGATTTTGAATCAGCGTCTGCATCAATGCCTAGCGATCGATCTCCGGCGCAATCACGTCCAGGCTCGCGATCAGCGTGACCAGGTCCGCGATCATCAATCCCGCGCTCAGCTTCTGGATGATACCCATCGCCGCGAACGATCCCGTGCGCACGTGAACCCGCCACGGATACCCGGTGCCATCGCTGACCAGGTACCAGCCCATGTCGCCGCGTCCGCTCTCGACGCGAATCTGGCATTCGCCGGCCGGCGGCTTGAAATTGCGCACCACTTTCGCCAGCACCGCGCCCGGCGGGATCTTCTCCAGCGCCTGGCGCAGAATTTTCGACGACTCCGCCATCTCGCGAATCCGCACCACGTATCGATCCATCGAGTCGCCGAGCTTGCCCCACTGGCCGTTGCCGACCGGCACCTCGAACTCGAACTCGGGATACACCGAATATGGAATATCCTTGCGGATGTCCCACTTGATCCCGCACGCGCGCAGATTCGGCCCGACCAGGTTGTAGTTGATCGCGTCCGCCGGCGTTATCACTCCGACGTTCGCCAGCCGCTCGATGTAGATTTTGTTCCACGAGATGAGCGCGTTGTATTCCTCGAGGATCGGGTCGAAATGATCCAGGTACTTAAGCGCCTTCTCGCGCCATCCGGGCGGCAGATCCCACGCCACGCCGCCGATTCGCATGTAGTTGAACGTCAGCCGCGCGCCGCACAGCTCCTCGATCAAATCGTTGATCATCTCGCGCTCGCGGATCACGTGCGCGAACGGCGTCATCGCGCCGATATCCATCGCCATCGCGCCCACCGACAGCAGATGCGACGCGATTCGGTTGAACTCCGCCGCGATCACCCGGCAGTACTCGCCGCGCTTGGGCACTTCGATTCCCGCCAGCTTCTCGCACACCATGCCCCAGCCCTGGTTGGTGAACATCGCGCACACGTAATCGACGCGATCGGTGTACGGCATGAAGCCGCGGTAGCCGACCTTTTCGGCAATCTTTTCGATCGACCGGTGCAGGTAGCCGACGTCCGGAATCGCCTCGCGCATCACCTCGCCGTCGGCGCGCACCACGAAGCGCAGCACCCCGTGCGTCGACGGATGCTGCGGGCCCATGTTGAGCGTCATTTCTTCGGTGCGCAGCGTGCTCATTTCTTTTTCGTGTCGAGCCGGACTATCGGGCTCTCCCTGACCGTTGAGATTCCGTGGTATTCGGGCGGCTCGACGAAATCCTTGCGCAGCGGGTGACCGATCCAGTCCTCCGGCATCAGGATTCGCCGCATGTCGCTATGCCCTTCGAAGTTGACGCCCAGCAGGTCGAATATTTCGCGCTCCATCCAGTTGGCCGACTTCCACACGCCCTCGAGCGTCGCCACGCTCGGGTTGTCGCGCGGCAGCTTCACCTTCAGCACCGCGCCGTGGCGATGCTGGTACGAGAACAGGTGATAGACCACCTCGACGCGGTCCTTGTAATCGACGCCGCTCTCGTTGGACAGGCAGTCCATCGCGAGCTCGGGGTCCTCATTCATGAAACGGCCGACCTCGACGATCGCGTTGGGGTCAATCACCGCGAATGGATCCGGCTTTTTCTCGGATATTTCCAGCACCCGATCGCCGAACCGATTCTTGACCCGCTCGAGTATTTGGAGCGCCTCCATTTGCTCAGGCTGCTGCGACCTGCTTGCCGTTGGGCGAGCGCACCAGCCAGCGCTCGGTCATGATTTTCTCTTGCAGCTTGAGCAGGCCTTCGGTCAGCGCCTCGGGACGCGGCGGGCAGCCCGGAACGTACACATCGACCGGCAGGATTTTGTCCACCCCGTCGCAAACCGAGTAGGCCAGTTGGAACAGTCCGCCGCAGCTCGCGCACGAACCCATCGCGATGGCGTATTTCGGGTCAGGCATCTGATCGTAAAGCAGCCGCGTCCTCAGCGCCATTTTCAGCGTCAGCGTTCCCGCTACGATCATCAGATCCGACTGACGCGCCGAAGCGCGCGGCACCGCGCCGAAACGATCGAGGTCCGCGCGCGGGCCGCCCGTATGCATCAGCTCGATCGCGCAACAGGCCAGGCCGAACAGCATGTACCAGATGCTCGATTTGCGCATCCAGTTCAGCAGTTCATCCGTCTTGGTGGTCAGAACGTAATCCGGGAGCGTATTCAGCAGGGGCATAAGATAAACCTCAATCTTCGACCGGGACCTTCTTGATCCATTCCAGGTCGTGCTTGACCCACACATAAACCAGGCCGACGAACAGGATCAGCAGAAAAATTAACATTTCACTGAGCGCGTAAAGGCGGCGGCCCGAACGCACCCACTCCAGGTAAACTGCGGCAATCGGATAAACGAACGCGATCTCGACCTCGAACACCACGAAAATCAGCGCGATCAGGTAGAAGCGGACGTTGAAATTGATCCACGCGCGGCCGGTCGGCGGCTCGCCGCATTCGTAAGGAGTCAGCTTTCGATCGTACGGATTTTGCGGCGCCAGCAGCTTCTGCAGACCGAGCATCAACGCCACGAAGCCGATCGCGATGATCGAAAGGGCCAGCGGCACGCCGAAATTGAGATACATTTTATGTTACCGAGTCCTCATTAATTGGACTGGGCTAAGCTGTCAAGAAGCACCGCTTTACCAGCGGTCGATTTCGCTTAAGTAATTCTTAATTTAAACCGGCGCGCTGCCAACCAACGGCAACGGCTATTTGCGCTCCTTCAGCACCGTCTTCAATGCCGGCGCGTCGAGCCACGCGCCGTGCCCTGCGGGGCACACGTGCATTGGTACTCCGGCCTCGGTTTTCGCCACCAAAAACTGCTTGCAATGCGGACAGGCCGTCCTGCTTAAGCGCTCGCGCATCTTCTCGAGCAGGTCGGCATCGCGCTCTCGCGCCCACTGATCTTCGCGCGCCGCCTCGACATCGTGCAGCTTGCTGCCCAGCCGATCCTTGTTATCACCCGTCATAGTCCCGCCTCTTCGTCGCGCGCCGTCAGGTCATCTCCTTGATCAGCTTGCCGCTGCGTGCTTTCTCGACCGTAGCCTCGAATTTCGATCCGAGATCGACGCCCATCTCCTTGGCCCGCTTCTTCGCCCACAGTCCAACGTTGCGCGAGTCGCGATAGAACGAATCGTCGCGCGGCTTCGACGCGTCGAAACTCGCAATCCGCGACGACTCGCTCTCGACCACCGCGAACGACGACATCACGCGTCGCAGCCGCGCCGACCCGCACTCGGGACAGCCGCGACGCTCGCGGCGGCGCGACGAACCCATTATCACGTGCGAGCTGACGAGCCCGCATCGCGAGCATTCGTACTCGAAAATAGGCATCCGATTTAAAGAATATGCTCCCCGTGAACGGCTCGCAAATGAGCCTGCTGGCGCGGCTTTTGCCGCCGTCAGGTGGGACTTTTGTTTTCGTGAGCGCCGGGCTTGGGCCGCGATAAGGGCCGCCAACTTTCGCGCACGTCGAGCACCGGTCCCGCCAACGGGTTGCCGACCAGCAGGATAAGTCCAACTGCGCCGACCACCAGCCCGCATCCGAGCCACCAAAGAGAGCGGTACTCGACGCCGAGCGCGAGCATCGCGAGCGCCCACAGCGGAATTATGAGCGAGACGACGAAGCGCATCAGCGCACTCATCGCATGTTCAGCATGTTCAACCCGATCAGCCATCGATTCTCTATTTAGCCGCTCCGCCTGAGCCTTTCAAACCCCCGTTCGCGCCGCTTGGCGAGATTTCATACAGCGCCGGCGGCCCGCCGCCACCGATGAGATTGGACTTCGCGATGAGCTTGAGCCGCGTCCGATACTCGGGCGTCATCGCGTCCAGCTCGCGCGGAGTCGCGATCAGATAAACCACCTTGCCGGCAGCAGCACTCGCGCATCGAGGATTGGCAAGATCGGGCACCGCGGCGCCGTAGTAGTACGACAGCTCGTAGTTGATACCCGACGGAATGCACAACTGATCGCCTTTGACGTGATCCACGATGATCGGAACGAAACTCTTCACACTGCGCGTAGCGGCGAGGAGGGGTCGCAGCCCCACAGTCGCGAACAGGCTCAAGGAAAGCGCGGTGACGCCAAACGCGGCGCCGCTTACAATCGCGCTTCGCCGGATTATCGCGAATATCGCGATGCCAATCGCGACCAACCATCCCGCTGCACATGCGAGGAACCCTCGCCCAAACGTTCCGACGTTGGCAAGAATGATCGAATAGTAAGCCGCGTCGCTCGATTGAAGATTTATGTGGGGGGCGTTGCGGCGGAGGAACAGGCCTAAGAGACCCAACCAAATTGGACTCAGCACGAATAGTGCGACGATCACGTCGCGCAACTTCGCCGCGGCGCCGCGTACGTCCAGCGTGAACACCGACGCGCACAGAATCGCGATTCCCGGGAGCGCGGGCAGGATGTAGTCGTCGCGCTTGACGCTTGCAATCGAGAAAAATAGCAACACCGCGAGCGACATGCTGACCTGGTAGAGCACCGCGCGCCGCTTCCCCGCCGAAATCTCGCCCGTAAAGAAGGCGAGCGCGGCCGGTAGAATCAGCAGGGTCATCGGAAAAGCGCCGCCCAACAGGCGCGCGGCGATGAAATAGAAGGGTCGAGAACTCTCGCCCGTCCCGCCGAGCGTGGCCGGCATGAAATGTCCAAAATTCTCCGCGACGATGATCCTGAGGATTTTATCTCCGCCGACGATCGCGGCCGGCACGTACCAGACCGCGCCCAATCCAACCGCAATCGCGACGACCTGCCACGGCCATCGTTGACGCAGCAGCACGATCGGGTTGCGCCGCTCGATCAGCAGATAGACCGAGGCGGCGAGCGCACACAGTACGATTGCAACCGGACCCTTGGCCAGCACTGCCAGCCCGAGGATCAAGCCTGCCTGTATCGGCCGGCGCGGCGCGGCTCGCGCTTGCGGCTGCGAGTTGTCAACTAAAGTTGCGAGCGTGCAATACGCTGCAAACAAAAGAAACGTGAGCAGCATGTCGGTCAGCGCTTCGGTCGCGCGCGACGCGAACCCGTAGGCGCCGAGCGTGAACAGAAACGCAAGCCATCCTTCGGATGCGCCGACGTTGGCGGCCGTCCAGGCGAGCACCGCGGTCGCAAGCGCGGTGCCTGCCACCACGGACACGGCGCGCGCGCGAACCTCGTCGACGGTGGCGCCGGTCGCCTTGGCGACTAGCGCCGAGAGCCAGTAGAAGAGCGGGGGTTTGCGATCGGTGTAGCCGTACGCGTCGTCCGGTATCAGCCAGTGTCCGTCGCGCACGATGCTTTGAATCCACTGGGCCGATTGCGGCTCCGCGTCCTTCTGAAACGGCGCACTGATTCCCTGTACGAGAACGATGAAGGCGAACAGCGAGGCAATCGCAAGTGTTGCGGGTTGCATGACCGCGGCGCGACCGGCAGCCGCCGTCGTATCGGGACGCTCGATAGTCACGGACGGCGGCCCGTCGCGATCGGCTTGAGCCACAGATGGCGCAGTCCGCCCGCGCGATCGTATCTCGCCACCTGCATCGAGGCGGCGTTGTGCCCGTAGCCGATTCTGCCGCGGCGGTCGACGAGTATTACTCCGGCTTCCGCGCCCGTCGCGTCGATCATTTCGAGGATCGCCTCGCGCGCGACGGGGCGCGGCGAGCCGTCCGCGAGCGCCAACACCGCCTCGCGGCACAGCGCGGTCAGAATGATCGCCTCGCCCTGCCCGGTGGCAGAGGCGGCTCCGAACCCGTGGGCGAAAGTGCCGGCGCCGATCAGCGCGGAATCGCCGACGCGTCCAAAGAGTTTGCCGGGCACGCCGCCGGTTGAGGTCGCAGCCGCGATGCCGCCGTGCACATCGACGGCGGCCGCGCCTACCGTGCCGTGTCCCATCGCGGCGCGCGCGGCGCGCTCGGCCTCGAGCATCTCGCTCTGCTGCTTTCGCGCGCGCCATCGTTCGCGTGCGCGCTCGGTAACCATTTCCTCGGGCCGCACGAGCCGGATGCCGGCCTTGCGGGCGAAGCTTTCCGCGCCGGCGCCCGCCATCAGGATGTGCGGCGAATGTTCCATCACGGCGCGCGCGAGCACTATTGGGTTTCGCACGCGGCTGACCGCGGCAACCGCGCCGGCTGAGACACTGTAGTCGGATCCGTTGGAATGGTCGGTATGGCCTGAGCGCTTGCCTCGTGAAGCAGGTCTGAGCGCGGCCGGGAGAGCGACAGGCTCGGCGAACATCACGGATGCATCCATTTCGACGTTGCCCTGGGAGTTGAGCAACGAGCCGTAGCCGGCATTGAAGAGCGGATGATCCTCCAGCGCCGCGACGGTCGCGACCACGGCCTCGAGCGCGCTGCCGCTGGCCCGAAGAATTCTTGCGCCCAGGCGCATCGCAGCCATCATCGCGCGGCGTCGCTCAGCGCGCTCCGCACCAGGACCGGCGGAACCGGCGCCGCCGTGCGCGACGAGTGCGGGACGATTGCGCGCGCGAGCCATCTTAAGGTCCAGGGCGGCGGCCCCAGATAAACAGCCGCTTGAAGTCGAACGTCATCGGCCCGGAAGTGCCGTAAGCCGAGTTGAGCCGCGCCGTCAACTGGGCAAGAAATTCGTCGTGACGATCTTTCGGGAGCGCGTCGAGAAAAGGCCGCAGGCCGGTCGAGCGGTACCATTGAACGACGTCGGCGGGCCGCTCCATCGGATGATGAAACGTCAGGTGATAGCAGTCGATGCGATCGTAGCCGAGCCGCGCCAGCATCGCGGCGTAAAACTTCGGCGGCTCTTCGTCAAACGCACGTTCGCGCCCGCCCAGCATCCCGCTCCATGGCGCCTCGCGCGCGAGCCGCCCGATTTCCATCTTCGCGGTCTCGGTCTCGTTGGCGGGCATCTGGACCACGATCCTTCCGCCGGGGCGCAGCGCGTCGAAGCACGCTGCGAACAGCGCCAACTTGTCGGGAATCCAATGAAAAGTGGCGTTCGAGAAGATCAGCGTGTATGCACGGTCGGCGCGAAACTCAGGCACGTTGAGCAACTCGAACGAGACGCGCGCTTTGAGCTCAGCGGGCTCGCCGTCAAGCAGCTTTGAAGCCGCCTCGATCATCGCGGGTGAGCCGTCGACGCCGCGCGCCGATCCATGCGGGCTGCGTCGCGCCAGTTCGATCGTGTTCTCGCCGGAGCCGCAGCCGAGGTCGATGATTTGTTCGTCGTCGCTGAATTGAAGGTGCGACAGGATATGCTCGACCGGTTCCGCGCGGTAGCGGCGAAAGCGGTTGTAGAGTTCCGGATCCCAATCGGACATGAGCGTCGCCTTGCTGTGAGGCAGCATAAGTGGCGGATGAAACGCTCACAAGCGCGCTTGCGGAGGCGTGTGCGATCGTGCACAAGCATAGCCGATGAGCGAACCTTCCCAATCTCCGCCGGCGGCGCCCAAGCACAGGCCGCGGCGCATCTTTGGCATCGGCGCAATCCTGCTGGGCATCCCGATCATTCTCTGGATGGGGGCAGCCCTCTTCGTCGCGCGATCGTTGATGTACCCGGACTTTCTTCGGCGCGGCGCGCAGGACGTTTTCGGACAACACGTTCCCTCGTTCAAGCGGGGCTCGCTGACAGACATCGGGGCCGCGCTCGGCGTCGAGCCGGAGCGATTGGATTGCGGCGTGGTCGAAGAGGATGGTATCCGCCACCGCAAGGTCAGCGTGGTCGGATGGTATTTCCCGGGCAAACGCCGCGAAGTAGTGGTGATCCTGCCGGCGGCGGGAGCACCGGAAGTCGCCATGATTCCTTACGCCAGGTTTCTGCTGGGCGCCGGCTACACCGTGGTCGCAACCTACAGCGCCAACAATCCGAGCTACGGAATCAACTGGGGGATGCTGAAGCGCAAATTCGCGCTGGCGACCGCGCGCACGCTTGGCGACGACGGCTTCGATAAAATCGCCGCGCTCGGAATATCCGAGGGCGCCGCCGGCGCGATCATGGCGCAGGCCGAGCAGCCGGTCTTCACCGCAATTGTCGCCGACAGTTCCTACGCGAACCTCGCGCAACTGTTCATGCGCAGCCCGTCGCTGTCACGGCTCAATCCCGCGTTCACCGGCACGGTAATGTGGGAAGCGCAGCTATGGTTCGGGCGCTCGCTGTACAAAATCTCGCCGGTCACCGACGCGGGCAACCTGGGCACTTGCTCATTGCTCATCATCCAGAATCGCGACGACAAGATCACGCCGGTCGCGGACGGCAAAGCGCTGCTCGACGCGGCCGGCTTCAACGCGCAGATGTGGACGGTGCCGTCGGGCGGCCACGGCGATGCGATCTACGAGGACCCCAACGGGTACGCCGCGCGAGTTATTAAATTCCTCGACGCGAGTTTTGACATTGAACGGCCCGCCGCCAAGCCGCAGAGTCATTGACGGCGGGTAAGCCTAACCCCTTCCTGAAGGGGAACAAACTCGGAAAAAAACGCCGCTACATTCGCGGCTGGCTCAGATCGACCAGCAGCGTGGACTTGAGCCGCTCGAACAGTTCGTCAACGTTCCACGGGCCGTTGTTATACAGAATCTTGTCGGGAACGATGTGCCGATAGCGTATGATGCGAAAGCCCGACGCGCCAAAGCATTGCCCGGTGACGTTCGCGGCGTCGTCGCTGGCGAGAAAAACCACGATCGGCGCGACGTTGGCGGGATCGCGCGGGGTGCCCTCGACCTGTTCGGACTGCGGGATTCCGGTTGCGCCGGGCATCCTGCCCGCGGGAATCGTGTCGGTCATGCGCGTCGCCGCTCCCGGCATGATCGCATTTACCGTGATTCCATACTTGTGCAGCGAGTTCGCGCTCGAGTACGTCAGGCCCAGGATTCCCGCCTTGGCGGCGGCGTAGTTGGGTTGGCCGGGACTGCCAAGCGCAGAGTTGGAAGAGAAGTTGATAATCCTGCCGTACTTGTGCTCGCGCATATACGCCGACGCGGGACGGATCGTGCAGTAGTGCCCCTTGAGGTGCACGCGGATCACGTCGTCCCATTCCTGTTCGGACATGTTGAAGATCATGCGGTCGCGCAGGATGCCGGCGACGTTAACCAGGATATCGAGCTTGCCGAATTCCTTGATCGCCTGGTTGATGAGGCCCTCGCCGCCTTCGACGGTGGCGATATCCATGTGATTGGAAACGGCGTTGCCGCCCGCGGCCTTGATTTCCTTGACCACGCCGTCGGCGGGCGATTGAGTTTCCTTCTGGCCCGCGACCGTGACGCCAAGATCGTTGACTACCAGTGCGCATCCCTGCGCGGCGAATGCCCTCGCGATGCCGCGGCCGATGCCGCGACCGCCGCCGGTGATGGCGGCTACCTTTCCGTCGAGCTTGCCCATCGTTCAATATCTCCCTTGCGGCATAATGCCGGAATCCAAACGCGCCCAGCGTTTTGGTTCGTATAGGGCGCTTATAGCGCAAAACCCGGCGAACGGAACAGATGCGCCATCGCTTGCGCCACGACCGTCGCCTTTGCGCTCACTTGGACTCGCTGTAGGGATTGGAGAAGACGAATTCCCTGACCTCTCCCGAGGTCGTGAGACGGCCTATCTTGCCGTTGGGCTCGGTGAACCACAGGCTGCCGTCAGGACCGGCCGTGATGAAAGTGGCCATCGACTTTTCAGGCGTGGGGAACGATGTGAAATCTCCCTTCGGCGTCACGCGATAGATCAGTTGCGCACGAATCACCGTGACCCAGAGATTTTTGTCGGCGCCCGCCGCGATTCCAAGCGGCACACCGGGATTGGGCAATGCGAACTCCGAGATGTAGCCATCAGGCGTGATTCTGCCAATTTTGTTGGCCCGCGGTTCGGTAAACCAGACGTTACCGTCGGCGCCGAGTGTCATCATCGCAGGGCGGCTGTCGGGAGTCAGGATTTGGAATTCCTTCACCGAGCCCGAGACGGTGACGCGCGCGATGCGATTGACCTTATCCTCGGCGAACCACAGGTTGCCGTCGCTGCCGGCGACTATTTCGGCGGGACCGGCGCCCTTGGGCAGCTCGATCTCGGTCAGAGTGCCGGTGGTGCTGAGCCGCCCGATGCGATCGCCCGAGTGCTCGGTGAACCAGAGATTGCCGTCAGGGCCCGAGGTGATTCCCGCCGGTCCGCTGCTCGAGTGGGGCAATTTGACGTACGCGATTTTTCCATCGGGGCCCGCCCGGCCGATGCGGTTGCCGGCCGTATCGGTGAACCAGACTGCGCCGTCGGGGCCCGCGGTGATCCGTTCGGCGAATCCGTCGGGATCGATCTGAAAGCGTTTGGTGGCACCGTACGGGGTCATCCGTCCGATGCCGTCGCCCTGGTACTCGGTGAACCACAGATTGCCGTCGAGGCCCGCCGTGATTGCAAACGGCGCATGCGTGCCCAGCGGAGCTCCGGTGGGCGTTGGTTTCGCGCTCGGAACGGCTGCGGCTGCGGGCGCGGGCTTTGAGGGCGAGGGCTGTCGCGCGGCGCATCCCTGCACGATCGCGATTGCGGCGGCAAAAATGGCGAATTTCAGCGCGCGGCTGATCGAGGGTTGATTCAATTGACGATCCGATTGGCTCTCAGCTCGAAAACCCCGCCGGCGCCAAATCCAAATCCGCCGAGAATTTCGTCGCTGTGCACCACGCTTAAATCGCGTATGCGGATTCCTTCCAATGGTGCGTCGGGGTCCGCCCGTCACTTGGAATAGAGCAAACGAAATCCGTGCTGTTTAGACTGACGCACGCGGTTACTAGTAACTCGTACACGTGGTGCTGTTGCGGTAGCTCGTGCAGCGAGTGGTGACCGTGTTGGCGCGTGCGTCAGCGGCGGCTGCGGCGCCCGCCAGGACGACGAGTGCGGCGACCAGCAAAGTTCCTCCGACAACTTTCCCGATGGTTCGAGCGGTATCGCCCTTGTGCTCATAGGCTTGCGCTTGTTGCAAGTCGGGGAAGAATTGAGAACCCCCTCCGTGATTCTTGGCAAGATAACCAAGCGTGCGGGTCCCCTCCACGTCGCGGACCATGATGAGCATCGGATCGTCGGTCTGGAGCAATTGATAAGCACCGTCGGGGAACACCTTACTTTCCGAGATCTGCAGATGCACGTCGGAGCACTTCTCATTCAGGCAGATTGCATCGATTTTCCCGCCGTTTGCTTTGTGGAAAATCGTCTCGTGCGGAGTAGCCTTATTTGGGTAGATGTCCTCGACATCGCCGGTGGGGAGCACGACTTCGTCGTGCTCCGACTCACCATTAACCATCGGAATGTAAACCGCTACGGGTTTAACCGCTTGCGCACACGAAGTCACCAGGAAACACACCGCCAATGCGCTAGCCAGATGTTTCATTGTCCTCCAGGATCGCCTGGCCCACAGATGACAGGTTGACGCGAAACCGTCCATAGCAGACAGCGCGGGCACTAGGCAAGAAGAGCTAGTCAGTTGAACAAAAAAGAAGAGCCGGATCCCATCGATGCCTCCGGGAAAATTGCTCCCCGAGTATTGCCGATCAGATTTCGCGGCCAAGTGTTGCTTATAGTTCAAGCCGCGGGCGCGCCACAACTTGAGCGCCGGTCGCGATCGATGCGGCTGACGGAGTATCGGAGAATCTAGCTGCTGAAGCGTCCGCTGCGGATGGCGATCTCGCGCAGCCTGGCGACGCGCGATTGTATCGCGCGGCTGCGGCGCATTCGTTCCAGCGTCAGCGGGATTCGATAGGTCCAGTTCGAATCGCTGATCGTTCCGGGCCGATTGATTCGCGCACTCCAGCCAAACAAATCCTGGATCGGAATTATCACGAGCCGCGACGGCGCCGCGTACAGCGCGGCCAGAATCGCATCGTGCGCCGCTTCCCCGAGCATTCGGCGCGGATTCACCTGGCTCTCGAGACCAAGTGCGCGCACGAATTTCTCACGCTCGGCAACCGGCTGCGCGCGCCACCACACAGTCAGAGGTTCGGTGTCATGCGTACCCGTAGTCGCGACCGAAAGTTCGGGATAGGCCGCGGGGCTGAGAAATGGTTCGTCGGCTTGGCCCCAGTTGCGTTCCCACTGCATCACTTTGTAGCCGGGTATGCCCAGGCGCGTGAGCGATTCGCGCACCCACGGCGGCACAGTGCCCAAGTCTTCAGCGATCAGTTCCCTCGCGCCAACTTCTTGTTTGATCGCGTGGATCACCTCTTCGCCCTGGAGCCGCTGATCCGCTTCGTCCGCCGGTGTGAAAGTTCCCGCCGCGTCCGGGTCCGAACCGAAATTGAAAGTTCGATAAAGCCCAACGACGTGATCGATTCGAATCAAATCGTAAAGCGAACTGGCGTGACGCGCACGCGCGCGCAGCAGCTTGAATCCATGCGCGCGCATTTGAATCCAGTTGGGGATCGGCAGGCCCCATCGCTGTCCCTTGGGATTGAAATCGTCGGGCGGCGCGCCGACGGTGCGCGACAGATCGAACTCGTCCTGGTCCGCCCACACCTCGGCGCTGTCGCGGCATGGCGAGAACGCGAGGTCTCCGCCGATCAGTGCGCCGTGCGACGATGCGTAGGCGCGCATCTGCGACCATTGCCGGTGCGCGATGAACTGCCAATAACCGTACATCTCGATCGGCTCGGCCAGTTCGCGGCGCGCGGCTGCGAGGGCGGCGGGATCGCGCTGCGCAATTTGCGCCGGCCACGTTTCCCAACTGGTCCAGTTGAAGCGCTCCTTGAGCGCGCGAAACAACGCGTAGTCGCGCAGCCAGTACGAGTTGGCCTCGATGAACGCATCGAGTTGCGCACCTTCGCAGCCGCCGCCGCGCGCTCGAGTCGCCCGGTAGGCGCGCTCGAGCAGTGCAAATTTTTCCCGCCGTATGATCGAACGTGGCACAAAGCGCGCCTTCCCCACCACCGCGCGCGCGCGCCTCAGCACGACCCGCCCGACGCCGGTCAGCCTGCTAACCGAGATGTACATTGGATCGATCGCCATCACGCTCATCGCGCTGTATGGGCTGAGATCGTCGGGGCCGGTCTCGTCCAACGGCAGCAGTTGGATTACCCGATGACCCATCGACAGCGCGAAATCCATCATCGGCGCGAGATCCAGTATTTCCCCGCGCCCGAGACTGTCGCGCGTGCGGATCGAGAACAGTGGAATCAGAATTCCCGCGGACCGCGTCAGCATCGTGGGATCATCCAGCCGGCCCGCTCAATCCTCGGAGTTCAAATCACATAGCCGCCGTTGGGGCTGAGCACCTGGCCGACCATGAACTTCGAATCCTCGCAAGCGAGGAAAAGCGCCGCGGCCGCGACGTCGCTTGGCTCGCCGAAGCGCCCCATCGGCGTCATCGCTTCCAGCTGCTTGCGGAACTCGCCCTCGATGAACGCGGTCATCGGCGTGTCGATGAATCCCGGCGCGATGCAATTGACAAGAATCCCCATCGTGACCACTTCGCGCGCCACCGACTTGGTGAACGCGATGATCCCGCCCTTCGCCGCGCAGTAGTCCGACGCGAAGGCCAGCCCCGTGGTACCGGCGACCGATCCCATATTGATGATGCGTCCCGACTGTTTCGGGATCATCACCTTGAGCGCCTCGCGGGTGCAGAAAAACGTCGAGTCGAGATGTGTCGCGAGCATCTTGCGCCAATCCTCGTCGGTCTTCTGGTAAGTCGGAATCACCTCGCTCGATTCGCGAGTGCGTCCGATGCCCGCGTTGTTGATCAGGATGTCGATCGTGCCGAACGCGGCGATGAAGTCGGCGAACATCTTCCGCACCGCCGTGCTGCTCGACACGTCCGCGACGAACGGCCGCGCCTTGCCGCCCGCGCGCTCGATTTCAGTCACGACGTTTTGCGCCGATTCGGGCCTGATGTCGTTGACGCCGATTTTCGCGCCCTCGCGCGCGAACGTCAGCCCCATCTCGCGCCCGAGGCCCGAGCCTCCGCCGGTGATCAGTACAACTTTGTCCTTGAGCTTCACCGCGCCCCCCTACTTCTTGCCTTCCTTGAGTTGTCGCTTCCAATCGAGTCGCCGCGCCTGGGCGCCGGCCGCTTCCGCTTCCGGCACCATGCCCTTTTTCTGATAGAACATGCTGAGGTTGGTGTACGCCAGGATGTCTTCCGGTTCCTGCGCGATATATTTTTTTGTCAGCTCGATCGCTGCGTCGAGATCTCCCTTGGCCTGGTAGCACATCGTCATTCCGTGGAGCGCATCGGTGTATTTCGGATCGATTTCAAGCGCTTGTTTGTACAACTCGATCGCTTCGTCGAACTTATCGTCGGCGTATGCGTCGACCGCCTGGTCGTAGAGTTCTTCTTTGTCGAGCATATCGGACCTCCGCTGAATGCGCGCGCCGCACGTTGCGAGACCGCGGATTTCGCGCACACCCACCCTCTTATATACTAGACTCTGCGCTATGGAGAATTCGCCCGCACCGACCGAAGCAGACGTTTACGAAGTGCTGCGCGAGTGCTACGACCCGGAGATTCCGGTCAATCTCGTGGATCTGGGACTCATCTACGGCGTCGCGATCAACAACCGCGTCGTCAATGTTACGATGACGCTCACCGCGCCCGGCTGCCAAATGGGCATGATGATCACGCAGGAGATCCAGGACAAGTTGCTCGGCATTCCCGGCTGCGACGACGCATGCGTCGAGATCGTGTGGGATCCGCCATGGACGCCGCACATGATAAGCGACGCGGCGAAAAAACAACTCAACCTCGACGACTAGCGCAGGCGCCGCTCAATCCGGATCGATCAGCACGCCCGGGTTGAGAATCCCGCGCGGATCGAGCGCGCGTTTCGCCGCCTTCAGCGCGCGCGCGAATCCGTCCGGACGCTGGCGGTCGTACCACGGCCGATGATACCGGCCGACCGAGTGATGATGCGTGATCGTGCCACCGAGCGCTATCAGCTTGTCCGAGACCGCCGCCTTTATTTCGTCCCACTGCTCGATCTCGGAGCCGCGTTTGCCCGGCGCCAGAACCGTGTAGTACGGCGCCGGCCCGTCGGGATAACCGTGCGTAAATCGGCACGTGACCGAGCCCTTGCCGCATACTCGGGCTATCGTATCGCGCGCGCACTCCATCACCTGGCGATGAAATTCCGGGAATCGCTCCCACGTGATTGCGGTCTCGAACGTGTCACTCACCATTCCCATCGCGGCCAGTGTGTCCATCAGGTAGGGCGCGCTCAGAAACGCGTTGCGCCACGCCCCCGCCGATCCTTCGTGCGTCGCGTCGGCGTCGGTGCGGGTCTTCGCGGCGTCCGCCGGGATTTTCCCGCCGTGATCCGCGCAGCACTCCAGCGCACGCTTCATCCATGCTTCCAGTGGATGGTCTGCCGACTCGAATGCGAGCACCAGCACGGCCTCATCGCCGCTGCCCGCGCCTGAATTGAAGGCCTCGCCTTCGTCGAGAACCCGGCAATTCGCGGGATACAGCCCAGCCTGCGAAATCTGGCGCACCGCCTCTGCCGCCTCGATCATGCTTGGAAACGGAACCGACGCACCCGCGCGAAACGTCGGCCGATCCTGAAGTCGCATCCAGGCCTCGGTGATAATGCCGAGAATTCCTTCGGAGCCGATGAACATCCGGTCCGGGCTGGGACCTGCGCCCGAGCCGGGCAAGCGGCGCGATTCGACGATTCCAGTTGGAGTCACGACGCGTAGCGATTCGACGAAGTCATCGATATGCGTGTATAGCGTCGCGAAATGCCCGCCCGACCGCGTCGCGATCCATCCGCCGAGCGTCGAGAATTCGAATGACTGCGGAAAATGACGAATCGTAAGGCCATGCGGCTTCAACTGCGCGTCGAGCGCGGGACCATACACCCCGGCCTGAATTCGTGCGGCGCGCGAGACCCGGTCAACTTCCACGACTTTGTCCAAATGTGTCAAATCGATCGAGACCGCGCCGCGATGGCGGTCGCCCTCGGGTGGTTCGACTCCGCCGACGACGCTCGAGCCGCCACCGTATGGCACCGCTGCAATCTGCGCGCCGTCGCACCATTCGAGCACCGCAGTCAGTTCTTTCTCATCGCGCGGAAACGCGACCACGTCGATCGGATTCGGATAGTAGCGGCGGAACGCCCGCCTGAGATCGCGCGATCCCTTGCCGTAGGTGTGGCCGGCGCGATCGTGGGTGCTGGTCGAGCAAATCGCCTCGAGCGCCGCCGGTGGTTTCACGCGCGGCGCGCGCAGATTCAGCTCGCTTTCCTTTGGCGCCGGCGTGAGCTCGAGTGGCCCGAGCCCAAATCGCTGGGCGATTCGCTCGGCCAAATGCTTTTGCTGCTCGGGAGTCAGCCCCTGGTCCTCGTAGCCCCATCCCCAGAACTTTCGCCTGCGATTCTCGGCCATCGGATTGCTCCTCGCGATACGCCAGGGTTTTTACGCGTCAAGTTTGCTGACTACCGCGATTTTGCGCCCGCACCGCCCGCGAGGGCAAACAACAAAACACCGCGCGAGAGCAAACCTTCATCGCCGCTTGCGCGTTCGCCGCCGGCGTCGTATCAGTCGGATCACCCGTTGAGGGCAATTTCCTGAATGCAACTGACTTGGGACATCCGCAGAATACCTGGGGACTGAAATTAAAACGCTCAAAACAGAGCTTGCGCTTGTAGGGAACCGAGATGGCTGAGCGAGGGCTGTTCGTCGACCTCCTGTATGCGGTGACTGTTGGGGCTACGCTGCCCCGCATCAACGATACAGTCCTTCACCTGGACTCGCCCGTGCTTTGGGGAGTTGCCTTTCTCATCGCAGTATTCCTCGAAGATTTCTATTTGTATCACGTAAAGGTCGTACCTCACCTTTCGGGTCCACATAGCTGGCGTGGGTTTTCGCTCTCGGTGCTCATTATAGGGACTTGGTACCTAACCCAAGCCGCGTTCCCGAGTAATGTGAATCTTTTTCTGGTGGGTTTCGCGGCGTTCTTTTCCCTTAGGATTATCTCAGCCGTTCAAAACCGGCCACTACCGTCTCGGCAGGACGCGATCTTCACAGTTCCGATCGTGGCTGCGGTCGCACTTCTGGCGCTTGCCGGATGCCCTCTTCTCTCAGGCCACCCAGGCCGCCTCTTATTTTTTCTGTTCCCGATCTGGCTTTTGACAATCTTAGTCTGGTGGTTTATCGATGCGCGACCGACGACCCTCGCCTCAAACTCAATCAGGACACCCGCGCCCCGCACTTAGGACACTCTGGTGCCTTTTAGGATGGTGTGCCAATCAGCGCGAGTTGACGGTCAAGGGCATCCACTTCATTGAGGAAGATTCGCCGCACGAGATCGGACGGGCGCTCGCCGGTTGTTACAAATTGAACTTACGAATTGATCCGCGCGGCACCCCGAAAATTCTGGAGAAGGTGAGATGAGGTCATCGACCCGGCTAGAGGTCTTCCGGCCTCAGCCCGGTTTTCTTCGCGATTGTGCTAACATCCGTGGACCAATCTCCTCGCTGTCGTGAAAGGCGAAGACGTAATCGGGGAATCCAGAACGCTCAAGTGTGCGATGAGAGCCGCGAGTGCGCTTGACGCTCCAGCCGATTCGCAGCAATCCGCCCACGACTCGACTTGCCTTTGTGGCCGACCACTCGCTCACGTTATCCTCTACGCTTTCCCTACGCTCAAAGGGATCGCCCATTTAAGAGAGTTAGCCCATTATGAGGGCAAAGATCAAGTTAATACGAGGTGATTCGGAATATTAATCCAGAGCATTCGAGAAGCCGCGCATGTCCTTGAAACGAAGAGATCTCATCGGCCGAAGACTCTCACTGAGAATTGTTCCAATGTTGCTGAAACTGAATTGTCTGCGGATGCGAAGAGGACGGCGACGCCTAACGGCGGGGAGTCATCGGAGCGCCATCATGGATAGCGGCTTTCTGGCCGAGCCGTCCGACGGATGGTCTTCGTATGTGGTGGGTAAGCGCGACAGCGCACGACGCAGACAGTTCGCCGAGCCTCTATCGGCCCGCACTGCACCAAGCAATCTTAACTTCGCCCGTACTCAGATTGAAAAAGCACATCAGGCAGGGCAGTAAGCTCCCCATTTTCGATCCTGTCGGCAATAACGCGGAGCGCCAGCGCCTCAACAGCCGCGAGCGCCGCTGCACGGGTCTTGCCGTATGCAAGCACGCCCGGCAACTCGGGGACCTCGGCGATCCAGCGACCATCCGTTTCCCGATCGAACTCCACTCTCAACTTCATAGCAGTCTTCGACTGTAGCACTATTCGTCGGCTACCTCACCGGCCGCCGCCCGTCGCGGCGGTGTCGCCCGCGGCCGGTTCCGGAGCATCCGGATGCGACGGCTTCGGCATGTGAATGTAAAGTTTGTCGGCTGCCGGACGCCCGTCGCTATGCATCGACGGCGGGCGCATCGCGTACTTCACTTCCCGCGAATGCTCGGCGAGCTGCCGGTCGGGATTGTACACGCTGTTGAACTTCCACAGCATCTTGATGAAGTTGGTCTGTCCCTTGAGCGCGAGCTTGCCCACGATGGCCGCCATCGACTTGAGCGCCGCGAAGCCAAGGTGCTTGCGGTTGAGCACGTCCTGCGTCTTTACCAGTTCCTGGTAGAACTGAAGCAGCGGCAGCTTGGTCGGCAGCACCGCATGCTGGATGTCGTAGAGCCGGTAGTCCAGCGTCGTCAGCTTGCGCGATTCCGTGAACCACAACTCCGTGCCGGGATACGGCGTCGCGACCGTCAGATGAACGACCTCCGGGACGCTGATCGCCCATTCGCGGATCACCTCGAAGCGCTTCTCGTCCCATGACGGGTCCGCGATCAGGTTGATCGCGACGATCAGGCCGAGCTCGCGCGCGACCTCGAGCGCCTTGAAGTTGACGCCCATCGACGAGCGCTTGCGATGCAGCTTCAGTCCCTCCTCGTCGATCGCTTCCAGGCCGAGGAACATGTACTCCATGCCGAGCTTGCGCCAGTAGCGGAACACTTCCGGATTGCGGCACAGCACGTCGGCGCGGGTCTCGAGGTAGTACTGCTTTTTGATCTTGCGCTTTTCGATTTCGTGACCGATCGCAAACCCGTGCTCGGGATGGACGAACGCGACGTCATCGACGATGAAGACGTTGGGCTCCTTGATCGACAACATGTCTTCGGCGGCGGCTTCCGGCGTCGATTTGCGGTAACTGCGGCCGTAGAACGTCCACGCGCTGCAGAACGAACAATCCCACGGGCAGCCGCGCGTGAACTCGATCGACGCGCACGGGTCGAGCACGCCGATAAAGTACTTGTTGCGCCGGCGCCCCAGGTCGCGCGCCGGAAAAAACTTGTCGAGATCGTCGAGCATGACCGGCGTCGGTCCCGCCCCTTGCATCGTCATGACGCCGGGAACTTTCGCGATCGAGCCGGTGCCGATCGCGTCGAGCAGCATCGGCGTCGCGGTCTCGCCCTCGCCGCGGATGACCGCGTCGATTGCGCCATCGGCATGCTCCAGGATTTCGTCCGCGACGAACGAACCGCTGTGCCCGCCGGTGAAAACGAAACAATCCTTCATCAGCCGCTTCACGTCTTTGGCGAGATCGATCACCTCGGGCACGTTGGCGAGATAATTGAGCGAGAAACCCACCGCATTTGGCCGGAAGCTTTCGAGTTCGGCAAACAGATCGCGATGCTTGAAAATTTGCAGGTCGATAATCCTCACGTCGTGGCCGGCCGCGCGCGCTGCCGCCGCCACCCGCTCCATCCCCAGCGGTTCGAGCCGCAAATAAATCTCGCTGTACATAAGCGGACTCGGATGTACGAACAGAACCCGCATAGACTCCCTCCGGCGCCGCATCTTTCGGGCGTGCGACAGCGACACCTTCCGCTTAATTCGCTAATCTTCGGTAAATCCTCCGCCTGACCAATCGGCCAGCGGGCTTTCCTGCATCCTAATATGCCGGCCAAGGCAATGAAACAGGATGCCCAAAGCGGGCGTCATGCTATTAATGATTCTTATGTCCACGAACGACAGGCCTCAGCCGGGAAAGTACGTCTTCATCGCCGTCATCTTTATTGCGGTGTTGATCGACGCCGTCCTGTTCGCGCACCTGCGCGCGAATTTTATTCATGACCACGGTTACGACATCCGCCCGCGGCATCCCGCGGTGGCGAAGCCCGCCCCGCCCTGAGGCCGCCCGCAGATCAATCCGGCCTTGACATACGCGAGCGAGCGCCGGAGTTTGGCCGTGCGGGCGCGGAACTCGGAACCCAACAAGAAACAAAAACAAAAAGCAAAAAACAATTCGGAGAAATCATGCAGTACTCAAAATTGGGCAAGACCGGAATCACCGTCTCACGCATCTGCCTCGGATGCATGAGCTATGGCGACAAGAAATGGCGCGATTGGGTGCTGACGATGGACGAGGCGCGCGAACATTTCGCCGCCGCCGTCGAGTCGGGGATCAACTTCTTCGACACGGCCAACGTCTATTCAATCGGCGTGAGCGAGGAGGTCACCGGGCGATGGCTCGGCGAGATGGCCAAGCGCGACGAGATCGTGGTCGCGACCAAAGTGCACGGCCCGATGGCGTCGGGTCTCAATCGCGCGGGGCTCAGCCGCAAGAATATTCTCGAAGCGTGCGACGCGTCGCTGCGCCGCCTCAAGATGGATTTCGTCGATCTCTACCAAATCCACCGCTGGGACTACACGACGCCGATCGAGGAAACGCTGGAGGCGCTGGACTCATTGGTGCGCGCGGGAAAAGTGCGCTACCTGGGCGCGAGCTCGATGGCCGCGTGGCAATTCGCCAAGGCGCTTCATCTGCAGAAGGAAAACGGATGGCACCGGTTCGTCGCGATGCAAAACCATTACAACCTCGTCTATCGCGAGGAGGAGCGCGAGATGAATTCGCTTTGCATCGACAACGGCGTCGGGTTGATTCCATGGAGTCCGCTCGCGCGCGGATTTCTGGCGGGCAATCGCGACAAGGGCGGCGCCGGTCCAACCGCACGCGCCAAGACCGACGACTTCGCCAAGAATATGTACTTCCGCGAGTACGACTTCGAAGTGCTGAGCGTGGTCGAACAGATCGCCAGGCAGCGCAGCGTCACGCCGTCGCAGATCGCATGCGCGTGGATTCTGCAGGCGCCCGGCGTCACCGCACCGATCATCGGCGCGACCAGGCTCTCTCATCTCAAGGAGGCGATCGCGGCCGTCGACGTGAAGCTCACCGCTGACGAAGTTGCCGCGCTGGAGAAGCCGTACCGGCCGCATCCGATTCTCGGCCACGAACAGCCACGGCCGGCGCGGATGATCCAGGCGCGCTGAGCGCGGCGCGAACCCGCCGAAAACAAACCTTAAAGCGTTACTTGAGGTTGGCGGAGGCGCTGCGGCGTCTGCGGGGATTGAAAATCGAGAGCCCGCGGGCGCCGAGATACTATTCGGTGCTGTTGGTTATCCCTTGAGCGTTGCATCCAGGTTTGCGCCTTCGCGGCGGCGGAAGCCGACCGCGACGCTCAGCCGCTCGAGGTGCTGATCTATAATCTTGCCGCCGAGCCGCACGCGATGCTCGGCGAAGAACTTCTTGACCTCGTCTTCGCGATCCAGGAGCGCGACCGCGGCTTCGCACATCCGCGGCATCGCGTTGTCGGGATACTTCTGAATCATCTCGTCCCAATGCGCGCGCGCAAAGTCCCACGCCTGGTAGCGGCAGGCGGGGTTGAGCAGCAGCGAATGCATCAGGTACGGCGCGTTCTGGGTTCGCACCTGCCCGTCGAGCGTCATCTCCATGGTTTTTTTCAGCAGATCGCGATCGCGGAAATTTGCCAGCGCAAACAGGAAGCGCTGTTCTTCCTGCGGCGTGCGCGGCGCTTTGAACTTTCGCTTGAACTCCTCGTAACGCGCGGCGTCGCCGCAATACGCGAGGATATTCACCAGCGCGGGCATCAGGTCGCGATCCGCGGAATCGGGATTGTCCTCGAAGCGCGCATACAGGTCGCGCGCGCGCTCGTGAACCTGGGGATCGTCGCCAAGCGTGCCGAGCGCGCCGATAAGCGTGCCGCGCAACTGGTGCACGAGCTCGCTCTCGCCGGACTTTGGCTCCCAGCCCAGCCGCGCAGCGGCGGGACCGACGATCTCGCGCACCGCGGCGGCCAGCGCGGGCCGGTCGGCGTCGGAGGCGATCATGTCGAGGTATGCAAACGCACCGATCAACGCGCGCCACACGTTGATGTCGGTCTCGCCGGTGAACAGCCGCGCCATCTTGAGGAACTCGCTGAGCGGGCCAAGTCCCGCGACGGTCGCCGCCCAGGTATCGCTGACCAGCCCGAAGCGTTCGATCGGCTGGAGCGCGCCGAGATTCTTCGTGATCGCAGCGAGCAGCGCCGGCGCATAATGCACGCGATAGAAGCCGTGGCCGCCCTCGTTCAACAGCGCCCATTCGAGCTTGCCCGGGATATCGAGAGTCGTCTCGCCAGTGGCGAGCAGCAGCTTATGGGTCGAAACGCCCTGGTCGGTCTTCGCGCGAACCATCACGGGCACATGCCAAAGCTGGTGGTTGTCCTCGACGAGATAGAAGAAGCGGCGCTGCGAGAGCTTGAGTCCGCTGCCGTTGGCAGCCGGCGCCGCCTCGATGATCGGAAAGCCGGGCTGGAGGATCCACGAGTCCATCACTTTGCGCACGGGATCGCGCGACGCCGATTCGAGCGCGTCCCACAGGTCGCCGGTCTCGGTGTTGTTGAATTGATGCTTGTTCAGGTAGAGGCGAATTCCGTCGCGAAAGACGTTGGCGCCGAGGAACTGCTCGAGCATCCGCAGCACGGCCGCGCCCTTCTCATAGGTCAGGATGTCGAACATCGCGCGGCAGTCTTCGGGACTGCGCACCGTGTATTCAATCGGGCGCGTGCTGCGCAGCCCGTCTATCGACATCGCCGCCGCGCGCGAGACGCTGAAGCTGTCCCATCGCTTCCACTGCGGCTTCCACGCGTGAACGGCCAGCATCTCCATGAAGGTGGCGAACGCCTCGTTGAGCCAGATCCCGTTCCACCATCGCATGGTGACGAGATCGCCGAACCACATGTGCGCGTTTTCGTGCGACACGACGTCGGCGATGCGCTCGAGCTCGGCGCGCGACGCGGATTTTTCGTCGGCGAGCAGCGCCGTCTCGCGAAACGTGATCGCGCCCAGATTTTCCATCGCACCCGAGGCGAAATCGGGAATCGCTATCAGGTCGAGCTTGTCGCCGGGATACTTGAGCCCGTAGTAATCGGCGAAATATTTGAGCGAGAACGCGCCAATCTGCCGCGCCCAACCGGTCAGCGACTCTTTGCCGGGAACGTGAACGATCCTGAGCGGCGTGCCCGCATCGACCGGCGCGGTCGCATCGAACTCGCCGACGATGAACGCGACCAGGTAGGTGGACATCGGGATCGTCTCCTTGAAGACGACCTCCTTCTTGGCGCCCGCCAGCTTGCGCTCGCTCTCCTGTCCGCCGTTGGAGATGGCGGCCAGGTGCTCATCGACAACCAGCGTCACTTTATAGCTCGCCTTGAGCTCCGGCTCGTCCCAGCACGGAAACGCGCGGCGCGCGTCGGTGGATTCGAACTGCGTCGTCGCGGCGAGGTGGGTCTTGCCCGACGCGTCCTGGTATTGGCTGCGATAGAAGCCGTGCAGCTTGTCATTCAGGATTCCACGGAACGCAATCTTAAGCCGCCATTCGCCCGGCGAAAGTTTCTCGGCGAATCGGAGATGCGCACGTTCTTTGGCCGGTTCCAGCTCGGTCTTCGCGGCCAGAGATTTTCCGCCGCGATCCGCGGTCACCTTGTCGATTTCCAGCTCGAGCGCGTTCAGCACGACGTCGTCGGTCGCATCGTTGACGACGACGGCGATATTCACCTCGCCCTGAAACGTGAACGCGCTGAGATCGGGCGTCAGACGAATTTCGTAGCGCTTGGGCGTGACGTTTTTCGGCAGTCGATAATCATCCGAAGCATCAGCGATTGGAGCTCCATCCTGATCGGGCATCTGGTCTCTCTTCCTTTTTCACTTTTCACTTTTCACTTTTTCACTTTTTCACCGTATGCAGTCGGGCGTGAAAAAGTGAAAAATCGCGCGGGGCGCGCGCCCCGCAGATGCATAGCCTAGTTCAAACCGCGCCGTGGCGCGAGCAATTGATTCGGTGGCGAGCCGCAGGCACTGGTTTAAGTTTACTTTTAGGCTATATGTTGAAAATTCGGTTGTGTCCTTGGCAGGAGGTATTCAATGAAGACCGGCAAGCCCGCAGAAATCGGAATCGATCCAGCACGACTCGAACGGGTCGCCGCCGCGATACGGCAGGATGTCGCGAGCAACCGCTACGATGGAGTTGTGTACGCCGTCGCTCGGGGCGGGGTGGTGGCGGCTCATGAGGCAGTCGGCTTCGCCGATAGGGCCAGCAGCCGCGCCGCGCGCACCGATGACATTTTCGCGATCATGTCGATTACCAAGACGATGACCACCGCGGCAGTCCTGGCGCGCGTGGAACGGGGTGAGCTTCTGCTGACAACGAAGATCGCAGACGTGATCCCGGAGTTCGGAGTCAAGGGCAAGCAGCGGATCTCAGTTGCTCATCTGCTGACGCACACGGGCGGGATGATGGCAACTCCCGTGCTCCCGCCGGAGTTGTTCGGCAACCTTGAGGTTTTTGTAGCGGCCGCGTGCCAGCAACTCCCCGATTCTGTTCCCGGCAGCGCCGTCAGCTACAGTGCGCTTACCGCGCACGCCGTGCTGGCGGAAGTGGTGCGGAGACTTGACGGCGGGCGTCGGTCGTTCCGCGACATTCTCGCGCAGGAATTCTTTGAGCCATTGGCCATGAAAGACACCGCCCTGGGTCGGCGCAAGGATCTCGCCGCGCGGTTCGTTCCAATAGTGGTGCGGGACCGAACTCCCGGAGTCTTCCAGCCCGAATTGCTCGAAGCGATGAACGCACTGCTAACCGCAGAGGCTGAAATTCCGGCCGGCGGTGCAGTTTCCACAGCAGGCGATATCTTGCGATGGGCCGAGATGCTCAGGCGCGGCGGCGAACTCGACGGAGTTCGAGTGCTGTCGCCGGCATCGATCCGGCTGGCCGCAACGAATCACACCGGCACGCTCCCGAATAATCTGTTCAGCTATGCCTTCGAGGCGCGCGGATGGGGCGAATTCCCCGCTTATCTCGGATTGAGCTTTTTCATCCGCGGGACCGGTATCTTCCCGCACCCGTTCGGCACGACGGCGTCGCCCTCGACGTTCGGCGGTCTCGGCGCTGGCTCGACGATGTTCTGGGTCGATCCGGAGCGGGATTTGACGTTCGTGTGCCTGACCGCTGGACTGCTGGAGGAATCGCGCAATTTCGACCGTCTTCAGCGGCTCTCAGACATGGTCCTCGCTTCGGTCGTGAACTGAAACGACTCACACGAATCGAACTTGACCACCACCGCTCTTATGGCACGGCGCCGAGCCGGAGCGGGCGCTGCATCCACACGACGTCCCAGTAACGGTCGAGCTTGCGGCCGCATTCGCTGAAGACGCCAATCTCGGTGAAGCCGAACCTTCGATGCAGCTTGATCGACGCGTCGTTGGGAATCGTGATGCCCGCCAACAGGCGATGAATGTCCTCGTTCTTCAGCGCGTCGAACAGCACCCGGTACATCATCGCACCGATTCCCCGCCCCTTCGCGTCATGCGCGCAGTAAACGGACGTCTCGACGCTCGTGTCGTACGCCGCCTTGTCGCGAAACGGTCCCGTGCACGCATAGCCGACGACCCGGCCGGCGTCTTCCGCGACGAACATGCGATACCGTTTCGTGCCGGCATGCTCATCGAACCATCGCGCGCGCTGGTGCACCGAGAGTGGTTTCAAGTCGAAGGTGATGGGCGTGTTGACGACGTAGTAGTTGTAAATTTCCGTCAGGCGCGGCAGGTCGTTGCGCTCTGCCGGTCGAATCTTTACCTCCGCCAGGACGCCGGCCTCCCGCTCGGGAAGTTTTTTTTTGGCACCACTCACAGGGAACGCCAGATGCAAAGTTGAATCAAGCGGCGGGATTGCCCTTTGCAAGATCGGCGAACGTGATCAGTTCGATTCCATTCCGATCGATCGCATCGCGCACGCGCCGGCTGGTGAGAATCTCGACCTCGAGTTGCGCCTCGACCGCAGGCGGGACTCCGCCGATATCGGCGGCCGGATGGAAATACATTTCCGTGGCGCCATCGCGGATACGATCGATCACACCCACGACGTAGTCCTCGCTCAGATGACCGCTCTGATGAAGTCCAAACAGTGCGTCGGTCGAGGTGAGGCCGCGCTCCGCCATCATCCGGCGGGTTCGGCGCGACAGGGTGCGAAAGATGATCGATTCGACGAGCTTGCGCGGCGCATTGTCCCGGCGCAGCCGCAGCGTCGTCATCACGCGCTCGCGCGGAAGCCTGATGCATGGCACTTTATATTCGACGGCGAGGTCAACCAAAATATCGGCGAATAACGGGTGGACGTGGAAATTCAAGTGCCCGTCGATATGGTTGAGGTAGCCGATCAGCTCGAGATGCCGCTCGACTTGCGCGCGCAGTTCGCCGGTCATCGCAGCGCGCATCGATCGGTCGAAGAAATATCGCATCCCCGCAGCCACCGGATTGTCGATGAACTCTCCCGACGCGCGCACCGCGGCGCCGAGCCGCGACGCATCGAGGAGGCTGCGTCCCCGGCAGACCACCACATGCAACCCCACGTCGAGCGCGGGATTTTCGCGCGCTATTTGAGCAGCGGCCGGCGCGGCGGGCTCCGCGACCATCAGGCTCGCACTGCGCAAAATTCCGTCGCGACTCGCCCGCACGACGGCGGCGTTGACCTCGGGCGACAAGCCGAAGTCGTCGGCGTTAACGATCAGGCGCTTCAAACTGCGCCACCGCGAATCGCCACGGATGACGGATAACGGCCCTGCTGGACCAGTGAAAAAGTGAAAACCACCGGCACAATTCTGCTAGCATCGGATGGTTCGCTCAAGCGCGCGCTCGGAAAAAGAAGTCCAAAATGAGACCACGCGATTGATTCTTCTCTTTTACGCTTTCGCGCGCGAGATCGCGCCTTTCAAGCGCCGGCTCCGCAACCGCTCTCCGCTCGCTCTCGACGGCTTGCATGGCTTTCGCGCGGAGATCGGCGGCAAACAATTCACTGTCGTTGGCCACGGAATCGGCCGCAGCCGCGCAAGAGATGCCGCGCGCCGCGCGTTCGATCTGATACCCGGCGCCGAGTTGGTAATCGGGACCGGCGTCGCCGGCGCGCTTTCGAGCGGGCTGAAGCCGGGCGATCTCGTCCTCTCCGACCGCACTCTGACGATTCACGCCGACGGCCAGGTTGCCGAGCAAGTGACGGCCGTCGGCGACGCGCACATCCGCGCGATCGGCCGCTCGCTTGCGATCGCGGGTATCGCGTACTCGACCGGCGCGATTTTGACATCGCATCGCGTGCTCGCCACCGGCGCCGAGAAGCGACGCGCCAAGGAAAGCACCGGTGCGATCGCGGTGGACATGGAAACCGCGGCGATTGCCGCAGAAGCCGCCGCGCGCGGGATCCCGTTCGTCGCGATCCGGGCGGTGCTCGACGAAGTTGACGACGAAATAGTCGGCGCGGCGATGGCCGACCAGGACGGCAACATCCGGCCGCTCGTCGCGACGTCCTACCTGATCCGCAATCCGGCAACGATGCTTAAGCTGCCGCGGATGATTCGAAACCTCTCGCGCGCAACCGCCGCAATCGCCGACGCACTGACGGCTATCGCGCACGACGGCGAGGTTCCGGCGGCTAGGCGTGCTCGCGAGCCGGTGGAGTGAAAGCGCCCGCGCTGAGCCCGCCGTCAATTGGCACCGCGACGCCCGTGATGAACCCCGCCTCATCCGACGCCAGGAACGCCGCCAGCGCAGCGACCTCTTCCGGCTTTCCGTTGCGCCCGAGCGGATGCATGTTTACGGTGCGTTCCCAAACCAACTGCGACGCGCCGGCGGGAACGATGTTGCAATTCTCGGCGATCGGCGTCTCGATCACGCCCGGGCAGATCGACACGCATCGAATCTTGTCGCGCGCGAAGTCGAGCGCGATTCCTTTCGACATGATCACGACGCCGCCCTTCGCCGCCTGGTAGGCGGCCAGATCCGGCACGCCCTTGATTCCCGCGCCGCTGGCGGTGTTGACGATGACGCCGCCGCCCTGCTTGATCATTTGCGGGATCGCATACTTGCAGCCGAAGAATACGCCCTTCAGACATACGTCCACGACCCAGTCCCATTCTTCCTCGCTCGTGTCCACCACGTTTTTGGGCACGAAGACGCCGGCGTTGTTGAACAGGATGTCGAGGCGGCCGAACGCGCTGACCGTTTCATTGACCATCCGCTCGACTTCGGCGCCGACGCGCACGTCCACCGACACTGACTTCGCAACGCCGCCAGCCCTTTCGATCTCAGCCGCGGTATTGCTCGCCGACTCGGCGCGTACGTCGGCGAGCATCAGCTTCGCGCCTTCTTGCGCGAACCGAATCGCGCTGGCGCGGCCGATTCCCGAACCCGCACCCGTGATCAACGCGACTTTGTCCTTGAGCAGCATGCTGAGTCACCTCCGGTTAACGTCGTCGCAGCTCGATGACCGACGCTTGTCACACTTGGCGAATGCGAACTTTTGCAGCTTCCTCTGGAGCTCTCGATGCTCGCCAGGCTGTGGCGCGGCGCGGCTCGCCTGTGCGCGCGCTCGTCGGCCTCCAGACAGGAAGAACGCGCTCGTAGGGAAAGTCTGCAAGATGGCGCTCGATCGCCGCGCGGTCGCCGTAGGATTCGCGGCGGCTCAGGATATGAATCGCCAGGGCCGTGAAGGGCAGGTAGATGAACACGGCAGCCCATCCGATTTCCGGCGCGTTGATTCGGAACAGCATCGTGATTCCGAAGATCACGATCCCCGCATAGAGCGCCGGACCAAGCAGCGCACGCGACCGCATCGCGGGAAGCGAACGCGCCAGCTTCGCCGAGCCGCGATTAAGCATCGCGTCGAGCCACTGGAAAATCGCAATCGTGATCGCGGCGACGAAATACCATCCCAGGTAGTTGCTGATCGGCACGCCGAAGTGCGGCCCTGGCGGATCGTACCAGAAAATTTTGCCGAGGAACCATCTGTCGCCGAGCACGCTCAGTGGATCGACGACCATGTCCACCATCATCATGAACAGCGCTGCCATCAGCCATACTCGCGGCGCACGGCGAATTTGCCATGTGTCGAGAATCCGAAAATCAGCACCCCGCCGATACAACGGCGAACTGAGCAACAGCGCGACCGTATAGCTGGCAAAAGCCAGGAACGTGAAAGACAACGAATCCATGAACGGAACGCCGAACACCCAAAGCTCGCGCCCGCGGCTCGCGTCAATATAGTGATACAGCCCGAACGGGAATCCGTTGTGAACTGAAGACCACTCGCACGCGAGCGAGGCGGCGTAGGTCAGGACCGTAAACAAAACAGTAGTGCGCAGACCGAAGTTCACGATCGCGATAAACAGAAAACTCGCCAGAAAGATGAACACGTACGGGCGCAGCATGATCGTGGACAGTATTAAATGCATGGCGTGGTTTACGCGGCGCTCCTGGCCGTCCCCTTGGATCTGAAGAATTCTATCGCTGCCGCCAGCGCCGCATCGATCGGCCCTGGCGAATAACCCAACTCTGCGCGCGCCTTCGATGAGTCGAAGAACATCCGCTTTCGCGCCATCCGCACTTCGGTCAGGCTGGCGCGCGGCGCCCGGCGTGTGACGGTGCGCGCATACGCTTCGGCGCCGAGCGCGTACCCCAACGCGACCGCGTACGGAATCCTCATCTTTGGCGCGGGCAGCCCGGAAATCATGGCGAGCCGCCCGAGAAATTCCCTGAGCGTGAGATTTTCGCCGCCGAGAATATACTTCTCGCCGATTCGGCCGCGCTCCGCCGCCAGCAAATGGGCGCGCGCGACATCTTCGACATCGACGATGTTGAGGCCGGTCTCCACGTACGCCGGCATCCGCCGATTGAGGAAGTCCACGATGATTCGGCCGGTCGGAGTCGGCTTTAAGTCGAGCGCGCCGATCGGCGTCGATGGATTCACGATCACAACCGGCGCGCCCGCGCGGGCGGCTTCCAGCGCCGCCTGCTCAGCCATATACTTCGACCTCTTGTAATGACCCGTCATCTCGGCGAGCGACGACGGCGTGTCTTCGCGCCCCACCCCGCCGTGCGGAATTCCGAGCGCCCCCACCGTGCTGGTGTGAACGATCCGCGAAACGCGCGCGTTGGCTGCGGCCCGGATAACATGCTGCGTGCCCCCGACGTTGGTCGCATACATCGGCGCCGGATCGGTCAGCCACAGCCGGTAATCGGCGGCGACGTGATAAACCTCGTTGCATCCCTTGACCGCGCGGTCCACGGAATCGAAGTACCGAAGATCGCCCCACACGATCTCGACCGGCAAACCAACCAGCGCACTTAAATCCGCGTTCTCGCGCGCCATCACTCGCACGCGATCGCCCCGGGCAAGGAGCGCGCGCACGACGTGGCATCCCACGAATCCGTTGCCGCCTGTCACCAGCGCTAACTTAGTAGTCATCGAATTCCATCAATAGCTATTCAGCACTTCGCTCGGAGACGGCAACGGCTGCGGCCCGTCCCGAAATCACCGCGCTCTCAATCGTTGCCGGCAGACCGGTTTGTATCCAGTCACCGGCCAGGAAGAAGTTCGCGATCGGCGTTTTCGCCGTCGGACGCAGTTCATGCGATCGAAGGTCCGGGGCCATCGTAGCGTTTTTCTCCTTGAGCACCAGCGACTTCACGACTCCGGCTCCGCGCGATGCGGGAATCATCGCGTGGAGATCGTTAATCACGATATCCAGGATTTCCTGGCTGCTGCGATCGACCAGCTTTCGCGCGCCGCTGATTACAAAGCTCAGGTAACCCGGATGCGCCTCGCCGCGCTGCGCGAATATTTGACGTTTGTTGAATAGCCATTGAGTAGTAGTGCCGATAAAGCCGATGAACGGTGAATTAGTCACTTCGCGATCGAGCCACACGTGAACGCAGATGATTGGCGAGCTCGAAAGACCCGTGAAGCGCGAGAAAAACGGATCGGCAACCGCACTTTCAGGCAGGAAACGCAGTAACTGAGGCGCCGGGACCGCGCTGATGAAGGCCGACGCCTCGATTCGCCGCCCGTCGCGCAGCCGCACGCTTGCGACATCCCCTCGAGCGCCAGGTTCCAGCATCTCCACGATCGAATGCGAAACAACCCTCCCGCCGGCGCGCTCGATCACCCGCTGCGCGCCGGTGCAGTACAGGTCGCTCAGCCCGACGCGCGAATAAACGAACGCCGAGTCGCGGCGACGCGAAAAGAACCCGCGCTTCAGGACCTCGGCCAACAACTGCGCCGACGACGATTGCGGCTCGTCGTTCAGCGTCGCGATCGACAGCGGATACCAGAAGCACCGGCGCGCTTGTTCTGATTGCCCGATGCGATCCATCAGCTGCGCGACGGTGAGACGACGCAATTCGCCATCGCCGAACCGTCTCATCGCGAGCATGCGCAGTCCGCCGCGCATAACAGCAACCCGCTCCGCGATACTCAGATGCCGGTATCCGAGCAACGCAGCCGTCATGTGCAGAGGTCCGGGCAGCCGCGCCGTTTTCAGGATCGCGCTGTGGCCGGGACCCGCGAGCATTTCGATTTCCAAATCTTCGTGAAATACCAACTGGTCGTAGGCGCCGATCCGCTTGAGGAAGTCGAGCGTCTCACCGTAACAACCCATCAGGACGTGCTGTCCGTTGTCGACGAAATCGCCCGTGTCCGGATCGGTGAACGAATACGCACGCCCGCCGGGCGCGGGTTTTCCTTCGAGCACTGTGACCCGCACGCCCCGCTCCGCGAGCGCAACCGCGGCGCTGAGTCCCGCGAACCCGGCGCCGATCACGACCGCGTCTTTGATCGCCGCTGCCATCTGATTCGCCACGCGCATCCGACTTATCCTTGCGGCGCGCCGAAGCGTCCCACCGCCCACGCGCGGCCGACCAGGTAGAGCTTGTGCGGCGCAGACAGGCTGTGGCGGCGGTCGAGCACGCGATAGTTCGACTTGATGATCCGTTCGAGCAACGCGGCATAGATAAGCCGCATCGCCTCGGCCGTCAGCAGCGTCGCGCGATCTTCCGGCGCGAGCGCGCTCCGCGCCTTCGCGTAAAGTTGCTGCGCGCGTTTCGCCTCGAATTCCATCAGGTTGACGAAGTTCGGCGAGTACACGCCGCCGAGAATTTCATCCTCGCTCACGTTGAATCGCGCGAGGTCTTCCAGCGGAAGATAAATGCGGCCGCGCGCGGCGTCTTCGCCCACGTCGCGGATAATATTGGTCAACTGAAGCGCCAGTCCGAGATTCTCCGCGTACAACTTCGCCGACGGATTGCGGTAGCTGAAAATCTCGATGCAGATGAGGCCCAGCGCCGACGCGACGCGATAGCAGTACGGCCGCAGCTCTTCAAACGTTTGATAGCGCTTGTGCGAGAGATCCATCTCCACGCCGGCGATGATCTCCTCGAAAAGACCCCGCTGAATTGTAAATCGCCGCGCGCTGTCGGCGAGCGCGCGAGAGAGCGCGCGCGTCGGCACGCCCGCATACACGCGGTCAAGTTCCTCGCGCCACCGCCTCAGCAGCAGCGCCGGCTCGCGAATCGCTTCGTCGTCGGCGATATCGTCGATGAAACGGCAGAATGCATAGACGGCGTGGAGCGCGCGGCGCCGTTCGGGCGGCAGCAAAATGAACGCGTAGTAAAAGCTCGACCGCGAGCGCCGCGTGATCTGCGCACAGCGTTCGTAGTCGGCATCGAGCGACGCGTCGTCGCGGCCGGCGACTTCTTCGATCCCGGCGGCGCTGCTGTCAGACTTCAAGCCGTCCACGCAGCGCGCTCCATCCGAGTTTCAGGTAGTCGAATTTCGCAAGTTCCGGACGCATCCGGAACACGTCGTAGTTGACGCGATCGATCGCGCGGATAATCGCCAGCCCGCCGCCCGCGAACATCACGATGTCGCGCCTGAGCCGCTTGTTCACGCACTTGTGCAATTCTCCCCCCTCAACAAGCATCGCTTGCGCGACTCCCGCTTCATGACGCATCAAATCCACGAACTCGCGCGACGACGTATGCGCGGCCAGGTCCGCCGGCGTGACTCCGAAGCGTTCCATGTCGCGGCGCGGAAGATAGATTCGTCCCTTGTCGAGATCGACTGCAACGTCCTGCCAGAAATTGGCGAGCTGCAATCCACTGCAGACCAGGTCCGACAGGTGCTGCCGTTCGGCGTCGCTGTAGCCGAACAGGTAAAGCACCAGCCGTCCAACCGGATTCGCCGAGTAGCGCGAATAGCCGAGCAGATCGTCGAGCGTGTCGAAGCCCTTGAAGTTCACGTCGGATCGAAACGCAGTCAAAAGGTCTTTGAACGGCTCGCGCGGAATTTCGAAGCGGCGCACCGTGTCGGCGAGCGCAATAAATACCGGATGGCGCGGCGTGCCGGCGTACGCCAGGTCGAGCTCGCGCTCCCATTCGTCGAGCATCGCGAGGTCATGATGCTCGTCGGCAAAGTCGTCCGCCATCCGCGCGTACGCGTAAATCGCATACATGTGCGGGCGCATCTCGCGGGGCATCAGCCACGACGCGACCGTGAAATTTTCGTAGTGCGATTTTGCCAGCCGCGCGCAGAACTGGTACGCGCTCGCTACGTCGAACGCTCCCGCCGGCGGCGACGCGTCCCGCGCTGCACTCACAGCATACGAGGTTCCTTCGCTTTGCACGTTGGCCCGCGCGTTTGCCATCGTCTCAGGCTGCGACCGGTCGCGCTCCGATAAGTTCGCGCGCCGCGGCCCGCGCCCATCCATCGGTCTCCAGCAGATCTTCGATCGTTCGCGCCGCCGAGTTGTGATGCCGTTGCATCACCGTTTCGATATGGCGCGGGATGTCCATGAAGCGCACGCGCCCCGCCAGGAAGCCCGCCACCAGTTCCTCGTTGGCGGCGTTGAGGCACGCGGGCATCGTGTGCCCCGCCGCGAGCGCCTCGTACGCCAGCCGCAGACACGGGAAGCGTCTCAGGTCGGGTTCTTCAAACGTCAACAGCGAATTTTCCACCAGTGACAGCGGCTTCAGATGCGTCATCGGCAGCCGCTCCGGATACGCAAGCGCGTAAGCCACCGGAATCGCCATGTCGGGTATCGCCATCTCCGCGATCACCGACCCATCGATCATTTCGACCATCGAATGGATCACGCTCTGCGGATGAATCACCACCGAGACCTCGGCGGCCTTGAGGTCGAACAGCCACCGCGCCTCGATCACCTCGAGCCCCTTGTTCATCAGCGTCGCCGAATCGATCGTAATCTTGCTGCCCATACGCCAGGTCGGATGCTTCAGCGCCTGCTCGACTGTGATCGATTCGAAACTATCGGCCGCCAGCTCGCGAAACGGTCCCCCCGACGCGGTCAAAATGACCCGCTTCAACGACTCGCGCCCGCGTCCTTCCAGGCATTGAAAAACCGCGTTGTGCTCGCTGTCCACCGGCAGCAGCCGCACGCGATTCTCCCGCACCGCCGCCGTGATCAACTCGCCCGCAATGACCAGCACTTCCTTGTTGGCAAACGCGATGTCCTTGCCGGCCTTGATGGCGGCCAGCGTCGGCTGCAATCCCATCGCACCGACCAGCGCCGACATCACCAGCTTCGCCGCGGGATGCGTTGCGACGGCAATCGCGCCTTCGAGTCCATGAACGATCGTCACGCGCTGCGCACCGACGCGCGCCGCCAGTTCGCGCGCGAGTTCGGGCGTCGCCACCGAGACGAGTTCGGGATGAAAGCGCTTTACCTGCTCCGTCAGCAGATCCAGGTTGCGTCCCGCGGCCATCGCGACGACGCGAAATCGGTCGCTGAATCGGGCGGCCACGTCCAGCGTGGTGACGCCGACTGATCCGGTCGAGCCGAGAATGGAAATCGCCTTCATCGCGATGCGCTCAATGTGACGCCGTCTCCGCCAGCCGCCGGCGGAACCGCCCGAGCGCCATCAGCGGAAAGTAATGCGCGTACATGTGGTAGCGAAGATAAAAATGATTTGGGAATCCGTTGCCGGTCGATTCCCTCTCGTCCCACGCGCCCTCATCGTTCTGCCGCTCTGAGAGCCACTGGACGCCGCGCATCGCGTGTTCGCTGATCCCTGACTCGCCCGCGATCAATCCGATCAGCGCCCACGCCGTCTGCGACGCCGTGCTGCTGCCGCGCCCGCGCCACGCGGGATCTTTGTCCGACAGCGGGCTCTCGCCCCAGCCGCCGTCGGGATTCTGCTTCGACTTGAGCCACTCGACCGCCCGCTTGATCCACGGCTCGTTGACATCGACGCCGATCGCGCGCAAGCCCGACAGCGCCGAGAATGTGCCGTAGATATAGTTGATACCCCACCGTCCCCACCATCCGCCCGCTGGCGACTGATTTCGCTTGAGCCATTCGATGGCGCGCTTCGCCGCCGGATGCTCGGTGCGATAGCCGACCGACGCCATCATCTCGAGCACCCTCCCGGTGAGATCGGGACACGACGGATCCGTCACCGCTTCCACGTCCGCGAGCGGCAGATGATTGAGCCAGGTTGAATCGTTGTCGGCGTCGAACGCCGCAAAGCCGCCGTCTTTCGATTGCATTCCCATTACCCAGTTCGCACCAGCGCGGATTGCGCGCTCCCTGGCCGCGCCGTCATCAGCTGCCGAGTCCGCCATCACCGACAGAATTACCGCCGAATCGTCCACGTCGGGATACCAGTCGTTGTAAAACTCGAACGCCCATCCGCCCGGTTCGAGGTCGGGCCGCTTTACCGACCAATCGCCCTTCTTGAAAATCTGATGATCGATAAACCATTGCGACGTTCGCTTCAGCACCGGATGGTCGCCCGGCAATCCCGAATCCAGCAGCGCCCGGCCCGCGAGCGCCGTGTCCCAGTTGACCGACACGCACGGCATGTACATGTCGTAGTCCTTGAAGTGCCAAATGAGTTCGTGCGACGCCTCGATCGCTTTCTTCAGCACGGGATGGTCGTTGCGGTAGCCGTTGGCTTTCAGAGCCATCGCGCTCAGCAGGTAGCATGGCTCGATTCCGCCCCATGAGCCGTTGGCCGCCTGATGTTCGATGAGCCAGTTTTCCGTTTGGCGCAGCGCGCGCGCGCGGATCGATTTGATTTTGTGCCGATCGTAGAATCGCAGCGCCTGGTCGGCGAGATTCAGCGCATTGCGCAGAGACAGCAATTTCTTTCCGCGCGGCTGTTTGAACTTCGTGAAATGCGGCGGCTGGATGAACAACTCCAGCACTCCGCGCTGGTAGTCGATCTTTTTCTCGGGACGCGCCGCCTGCAACATCATCAGCCCCATCAGCGTTCCGCGCGCCCATGAGCCGAGTTCGTAAATGTTGAACGGGAACCAGTTCGGGAAAAGCGCGAGTTCGACCGGCAGCGCAGCCGTCGCCTCCCACGTTATCTGGCCCATCGCCGCCAGGTAGAAGCGCGCCAGCGTCCCGCAGTTCACGATGCCGCCCTTGGACAGGATCCAGCGCCGCGCCGCCGCCATCGGCTCGTCACCCGCGCGCATGCCGGTGAGCTTCAGCGCAAAATAACTTTCGATCGTCGTCGAGAGATGCCCTTCGCCGCCCGCGTAAAGCGCCCAGCTCCCGTCCGGACTCTGAATGTCCAGCAGATGCTTCTTCAGAGGCGCTTCGACCTCGCGATCGACCGTGTCCATGAAATGGTTAAAGATGATGAACTCCGCGTTCATCTCCGCATTCGCCTCCAGCGGCGCGTGCCAGTAGCCCTCGGGCTTCTGCAGCGCGATAAGCGCGCGCTGCGCGCGATCTACCGTGTAATCAACCTTTGCGGCGAACTCATCATGCGGCGACATGGCAATCGCCGTGCTTTCAATTTCAATAGCCTGCCTCATATTTCACCCTTGCCTGAACTCAGCCCGCGTCCCCCCGGAACCCGCCGCAACCTCACCGCAATCCACTATGGAATCACGGCGCATTTCAGGACCACGCCGCGCTCGAGCATCGCAAACACTTCCACCAAATCGCCAAGCCGCATTCGCGCGTTGATGACCGAGCCTGCATTCAGCGCACGCCCCTCCAGCAATTCGTAAGCGCGCCGCACGTCGCGCGGCCGAAAATGAAACGCCGCCATCAACGTCAGATTGTCGTAATGCATCAGTCGCGTGTCGACGCTGAGTACCGTGCCCACCGGACATCCGCCGAAAAAAACTACCCGCCCTCCGCGCCGCACCCGCGCCACCGCATCCTGCCATCCCTCGACTTGCCCCGTGCACTCGATCACCAGGTCGGGACCGAAGCCGCCGTTGAGCCGTGCGATTTCCGCGGTCGCGTCGACGCTGCGCGCGTCGATCACCCGGTCCGCGCCCATCTCCTCCGCCCACTTCAGGCGCTTGGCGCCTCGCCCCACGACCACCACCTCGCGCACGCCCGCGGCCTTCAGCACGAGCATGTGCAGCAGACTGAATGCGCCGCCGCCGATGATCGCCACCGTCTCGGTCTTTTCGGGACGCGCCATTTCCTGGGCATGGACCACGCACGAAAGCGGCTCGAGCAGCGCGGCTTCTTCGAACGGCAGGTCCGCGGGTTTGATAAATGTGTTGCGCGCAACGACGTGCGCCGGCAGCACCAGCATGTCCGCATACGCGCCGAGCACCATCCGCCCCACAGCGTCGTCGCAAAGATTCTCCTGCCCATGCTGGCAGTAGAAACAGATCCCACACGGCGCGGTCGGCGCGGCCATTATTTCGTCGCCGGCCTTGAATGCCGTCACGCCCTCGCCGGCTTCCATCACCACGCCGGAAAACTCATGACCGAAAGCAATCGGAAGTTTCCACAGCGGATGTCCGCGCCGAAACATCTTCAGATCGGTGCCGCAAGTCAACGCGCAGCGGATTTGAATCAGCAATTCGCCCGGCCCCGGATGCGGCACGACGTAGTCGCGCAATTCGAGCCGCCCGGGCTCCACCAGCACGGCCTGGCGCGAATGCGTCCCCGCAATTTCCACCGACGCTTCGGCCGCGTTCACAGCTTGCGCTCCACGACGAAGGTTGCAAGGTGGCGCAGCGCGTCGGCGCTATCCCCGAAGCCGGCAATTGCGCGATGCGCTCGCGTTTCGAGCTCGCGCGCCAAATCGAGCGAGCGCTCGATTCCCAATATCGCGGGATAGGTCGCCTTGCCGCGCTCGACGTCCTTTTGCGTCCGTTTGCCCATCTGCTCGGGCGTGCCTTGCACGTCCAACAGGTCATCGACGACCTGGAAGGCCAGCCCGAGCGCGCGCGCGTATGCGTCGAGCGATTCGATTTGCGCCTCACTCGCGCCGCCCAGGCGCGCACCGCCGCGAACCGACGCCAGGAACAGCGCCCCGGTTTTCTTGCCGTGCAGTTCTTCGAGCTCCTCGACCGTCTTCGACTTGCCCTCGCCGAGCAGATCGATCGCCTGCCCCGCGACCATCCCGGCTGATCCCGCCGCGCCGGCGAGCTCCGCGATCGTTTCCAGCACGAGTGCCGGCGACGCGCTGTTGTCCGCCGGGCGCGCGAGCACCTTGAATGCGTCCGTCAGCAGCGCGTCGCCCGCCAGCGTCGCGATCGCTTCGCCATAGACCTTGTGATTGGTCGGGCGCCCGCGGCGCATATCGTCATCGTCCATGCACGGCAGGTCGTCGTGAATCAGCGAGTAGGTGTGAATCATCTCGACCGCGCACGCCAGTCCCATCGCCGCCTCGACTTTCCCTCCGACCGCCTCGCACGACGCCAGCACAAGCACCGGCCGCAGCCGCTTGCCGCCCGCCAACAGCGAGTAGCGCATCGCCTCATGCAAGCGCGCCGCCGCGCCCGCGGGTTCCTCGACGCTTTGAACGAGCGCTCGCTCGATAATCTGCCCGCGTTCCTTCAAATATCTGTGCAAGTCGAACACGTCTCGTTTCTCTTGCCTGGATGCCGGCGGCGCTGACGTCGGCTCGACGGCAGCACTGAAAAACTGACCGGGATTTTTCCTCACGCGATCGTTTCCCTCCCGCCTGGCAAGGGTGATTGGTCAGCTGCGCGCGAGCACTCTCCGCTTCGACAGCGCGAGCAATCCCTCACGCCGCGTAATGCCGCACCATCCGCCACGAGTCTTTGAGATTCTTGCCGAAATCAAGCGCCACTGTGCCTTCAAATCCCGAATGCAGCTTGCAGTCGCGGCAGCGGAAATCCTGTTTGGTCCGGTAGTACTCCCAGTCCGTTGCCGCATGCATCTCGTTGAACGTCTTGTAGTGCCCGTTGGTTATCAGGTAGCAGGGCCCCTTCCATCCTCGCGGATTGCGCGTCACCGTCGTCCACGGACTGCACTGCATGTCACGTTTGCCGATCAGGTAGTCCAGGTATATCGGCGTATTGATGATCTTGTAGTCGTCCGCCATGTCGCGGACTTTGAGGAACTTGGCCGGCATCTCCTCTTTCTTGAGATACTCCTCGCTGTTGCTCAGCACCTGGTAGTGATAGCCGGGGCTCAGCAGCATCCCATCGACGCCCAGGCTCGTCAGGTACTTGATCATCCTTTCGAGTTCTTCAGCGGTGGTCTCGCGGAACACCGTCGTGTTGGTCTGCACCCGGTAGCCCTTCTGCTTCAGCATCTTGAGCATCTTCACGACGGTGTCGAAATGCCCCTGCCTGTCGGTCACGCGATCGTTGGTCTCGCGCATCCCGTCCAGATGCAGGTTGAAGCTAAGGTAAGGACTCGGCGCCACCTGCTTCACGAATCGCTCCAGCAGGACCGCGTTGGTGCAGATCATGACGTGACGCTTCTGAGCCTCGATCAATCCCTGCGTCAGCGCCACGATATACTTGTACATCAGCGGCTCGCCGCCGCAGATCGACACGATCGGCGCGCCCGCTTCCTCGGCCGAATGCAGCGCCTCGTCCAGCGGCATCATGTCGCGAATCGTGTCCTTGTACTCGACGATTCGCCCGCATCCGATGCATGCAAGGTTGCACGCATGCAGCGGCTCGAGCATCAGCACCAATGGAAAATACTTCTCCCCCGAACGCTTCTTCGCGCGTATGTAGCGGCCCAGATCGATCATTTGTCTAAGCGGAATGCGCATACCCGTGCGTTCTCCTGGGATGTTGAAGAAAGTGAAAGAGTGAAAAATTCAGGCGGCCGGCGCGCCGCCCCCCTCCGTTGAAGATGACCCCGGCGGTGCCCCGAACAGCCACTCGCCGACCATCGCTACCGCCCCCTCCGGATCGACGGCGTTTTCGCCCATGAACAAGTATTCGATCAGCAATCCGTTCAGCGCCGACAGCAGAAACGCCGCCGCCGATTCGGGCGCCGTCCGCCGCGTGCAGATGCCCTTTTGCTGCGCGCGCGCGATCAGTTCGACCAGCATCGCGCGATATCCGCTATACAGCTTGAGCACCTGGTCGTTGAGACTCTCGGACAGCCGCTCGTCGTGGAGCATCTGCGCCAGGAAAAAACGCACCGAGCTCGCGTTGTCGCGCACGAATGACAGGTAGGACTCCGCCAGCTTCTCAATCTGCGCGCGCTCGTCCATCGCCGCTTCTTCCGCAAAATCGATGAAGTACGGCTCCAGCAACCGGTTCAGCACCGCCACGAACAGCTCTTCCTTGGTCTTGAAATGCCAGAAAATCAGCGCCTTGCTGACCCGCGCCTCGCGCGCCACTTCCGACATCGACGTCTCATGGAATCCGCGATTTGCAAATAGCTGCATCGCCGCCTTCAGAATCTCGTCTCGCGAATCCTGCGACTGTGTGCGCGGCTCGGATGTGCCTAGCTGTTTGACCTGCAATGCGCCCATAGTGCTTCCCGTCTCGATAATCCGCCTAACCTTTCGGTCAATGGCAACTTTACCGTCACACTCCCGAAAGTCAAGAGAGACAGTCCGAGCGGTCAGGCGATCAGTTCGAGCCAAAATGCTCCCGGTGAGAGATTTCGCTCTAACTACCTGATTTTACGGGATATTTATCTCGATGCCGCTGTTGACAGATGATTGTCGCGCCGCATCGATTAGTGCCAGCGCGACGCGCGCCTCGGCCAAATTGCGCCTTGCAACAGCGACGGCCGAATTGGTTCCTTCGGAAACAGCTCGTTCGAACTCCTGCGCGACTCCGCCGAACCACGCCGAATGGTACGAATCATCGGGGATATCATCCACCGACAGGTCTTCAGCCTTGCCCGACCGATCAGTCAGCCGGACCCGATCCCCCTCGATCTCGATACACGCGCGCTCTCCATAGATGACCGCCGAAGTTCTGCGCACCGGCGCGCGCCACGACAGATGCGCACGCGCCACACGCCCCGCCCCAAACCCGACTCGCACGTCGGCCACGTCCTCAACGTCAACGCCCGCCGGCGATTCAAGCCGCGCCGAAACCGACACCGGCGACTCGCCGCCGAACATCCAATACATCAAGTAGAACACATGCCATCCGTGATCGATCAGAATCCCTCCGCCCGACGCCGCCGACGCGCGCCACTTGCCGCCGCTTCCGCCCGCGCCCGCAGGCTCTGTGCGCAGCCGGTCGATCGACATGAAGCGAATCTCGCCAAGCCGCCCTGCTTCGACAGCCCGGCGCGCGGCCGCATACGCAGGCGCGTATTTCCAATTGTGCACGCACATCAGCACGCGCCGTTTTTCCGCGGCAATCGCGGCGAGTTCGTCGAAGTCGGCAAGCGTGAGCGCAAGCGGCTTTTCGACCAGCACGTGCGCGCCCGCTCTAAGCGCCGCGCGTGCGGCCTCATGATGCATCCCCGGGGGACTGGCGACATCGACAAAGTAGGGAGCCTCACCGTCGAGCATCAGCTCGAGGTCGTCGTACACCCGAACATTCTTGATCAGCCGAATCGCCTCGTGGCGGCGCTCCGCGATTGGATCGTGGATCGCGCCGATGGCGATATTTTCGCGCGTGCGCCATCCGGGGAGATGCGCACGCGCAACGACCTCGCCGAATCCTGAGATCGCACCCCGGATTTTGGATCGAATCGCCACCGCGGCGATCAGTTTTAGCTAAACCGATATCTGGGGCAACCTCCGTCTTACGCCTCCCCCCTGCCCCGCAGCCGCAATCCGGCGGTGCAGTCGAAATTCGGCATCATATCCGCCGCACTTGCGCCTGATTCACCCACCAATTCGCGCGTATCCCCGATGGCAACGCTCTTGCTCCTTCTTGCATGAAGGCTCGACGCCGAACTTTCGGGCGTCGCGGCCGACAACAGGGAGGACAGGGCCGATCATGTTCGCATGGATTCTAATCGGACTCATTTCGGGATGGCTGGCCGGGAAGATTCTCAACGGCGACGGCTACGGCATGATGGCTGATATAGCGCTCGGCCTGCTTGGCGGAGTGATCGGAGGAATGATTTTCGCGGTGCTCGGCGTGCAGGCGCATAACTTTGTCGGCGCGATCCTGATGTCCACGGCCGGCGCCACCGCGCTGGTAATCGCGACGCGAATCATCCGCGACGAGATCTGAGCAGGCGCCTGCCCCTGCACCCATCGCCCTGCCGCTTAAAATTCAGAACTCCACGGGATGCCCGAGCTGCTCGGATATCGCCTCTGCCAGACGTGGAAACAACTCGTGGCCGTCCTTGTCGTCGAGCCACAGACCGCGCACAGCGTCCCAACTGTAATGGAATCCGTGCGAGCCGGCGGCGAGCCACATCTGCTTCATCTGCGATTGCCTCGACAGGATAAACTTCGCGCCGCCCGTGAACTCAATCGTCACGACGCCGTCGGCCGTCGTGTAGTCCACTTCGTCCGGGTCGAGGTCCTCGAGCCATTTCGCGACTTTGGTCAAGGCGATATCGGACCGCTCCCGAAATTCGTTATCGTCCATGCCCCCGATTGTATCAAACCGCCAACCCAACGTACCCACTATCTCTCGCCTGCTCTTAACATTGGGTGCAGTGCCCGCGCGCGACAACGGAGCGCGGCCTTAATACTGGGTGCAGGGCTCAGCCCTGCGGTGCAAGGGTCACCCCTGCCGCTGGGGGCCCTTCTTGCGCATCTCTTCGTCGCGGTAGCGCTTGTAGAGGATGCTCCATTCGTTGGAACCCTCGACGATGCCGCGTTTGATCGAATTGATCTTGCGCCTCACGATCGCATCGATCTCGTCGCCCTGCTCGTTGAACTGTGCGACGATTTCGCGCGCCTGACGTAGCGCGAGCGGAAAGTTCGCGATCTCGGCCAGGCCCTCGTCGCGCAATTTTGCCAGCGACTCGCGCGCCAGGAACAGCACTCGTGCTTCGGTGAGCTTCATGAAGACTTACTCTGCGGGTATGTCGCCTAGAGCGTGAAGTTCTTCTTCTCGGCCAACCGCTGGCGAATCAAATTGCGCAGCCGCGTTACGTCCAGGCGCGTATCGCGGCGCGCCTCCGCCTCCGCCATCTTGTCGGCCTCTTCGTCGATCTGCGCTTCGGTCTCGAAATTCGCCGACATCAGCTCGACCACGCACGCCACCAGTTCCTTGACGTCGCCCTTGGGCTTGATCATGCCGCGATCGATAAGCCCCTGCACGAGATGAGTCGCCAGCGCGTCGATCTGAGTCTCCCGCATCGCCATACGATCACAGCTTGACCGGATCGCGTGCGTCTTGTCAAAAGCACTGCTGGTAGCTACTGCCGCGGGCGCGCGGTCTCTTAATACTGGCCAGCCGTGCCAACGGCCAGGGGTCACCCCTGCGCGCGCGTGCGCGTTAGCGCGGCTTCTTGGCGTTCTCCCGGTCCTGCTCTTCCTTGTAGACCTCATCCATCTTCGGCTCGAGCGCCTCGTAAAATTCCTTGATATGCCCAATGTTGGCGCCGAGGTCACCGGGGAAGTAGCGCAGCATCGAGGTCGCATCGGGGCGCGCCAAGCCGGAGCGCGAGCACACGTCGATCACGCCTGATGGTTGCACCGTGATCCTCACGTCGTCCTCGAATTTGAAGATTTGCGTCGTGTAGATGCAATCGATGGTGAAGTTGCGGGGATCCGCCTTGACGATTTTCCATCCACCGAGCGAGTTGATCGTGTCCTGCGAGAGCTGGAACAGTTTCTGGCGCGGGATTCCCGGATATGAGCGGCGAATCAATTCCGGAAAGACATCGTCGAACGGCGCCGGCGTCGCGATCGGCAGCGCGGTTCGGCCCCCATGAGCTTTGCCGAAGACTTCTTCTTTTGCGACGCGCTTGCGCGGCGCGGTCTCGGCAGGAGTCCCTGGCTGGGGCTGATTGCCCATCTGGCAAATCACCGAGCCGGAACCTGACTGGCTGGCGGCCGCGGAGTTCATCGTGACGAACCGGACCACGCGCTGCGCGGCACCGGGTCTTTCGAAAATCGTCTCGTCGTTCATGATCATCGCGATGCCCATGACGGCGATCGCCACAGGTATGAAAAAGGTCGCGAGGCGGACAAGCAGCCGGAAGATGTGTGGGACGAAGATCAGTACCGCGATGGCGACCAAGGCGGCGACGATGACGGTCGGCGTGATCACGACGGAATCCCCGGGCAATCCCTAGCCCTTTATACGGCTTCGGCGCAAGCCTGGCGCGGATAATTCTGAGGCGATGCGGATGTTAGCGCCCGATAGCGCCCGATAGCACCCGAAAAGCACACCGGCGCGATCCCGATCGGATCGCGCCGGTCTTCTGTCAGGTCGTTAAATTGGCGTCGCTTACGCCGGAGCCCCGGCGAATCCCTCGCCGGCGTCGCCGCGCAAAATCGCGCCGAAGCGCTTCCCGCCGAGGTAGAAGCGGCGCGCCTCATCGTCGGTGACTGCCACACGGCGGACGTCGCGGCGCCGAATCGGCCATATCCCGCCGACCATCGGATGCCGCCCCTGGCGATGGCTGAAGAAATAATAGGTGAACTGACGGAGCACCGAGCAGCGCGCTTCCGCATTGAGTCCGCGGCCGGCGCATACGGTGAAAATGCTGTGAAGAAAGCGCGGGATCGAGTAGAAGCCCATGTAAGCGTCGCGGTACGCGCCGAGCCAGCTTTCCTTGTCCATCTTGTCGTGCTTGAGCGTGACGTGCTGCGAGTCGAGCTGGTTGAAGTCCCAGTCGATGATGGCGCCTTCCCTGGTGAAGCGCGCCTGATCTTCAGTGCCCGGCAGCGGAGTCATGATAAAGAACGACACAAGGTCGAAGCCGATCTTTTTCAGAGTTGCCACCGCCACGCGCCCGCAATCGGGACCGTCGAACGGGAATCCCAGCATGTAGCCGGCGTGCACCGACACACCGACTTTGTGCCAGTTCTCGACGACGCGACGATACTTGTCGATCACGTGCGCGCGTGCCGCTTCCAGCTTCCACTTGTGCTGGCGGTCGTCGGTATTCTGGTACTTGGTCGCAAAGTTCAGGTTGTCGGGATTGAGCGACTCGATTCCGACGAACGCCTGGTAGCATCCCGCGGCTGCGGCCAGTTCGGTGAAACGTTTGCTGCGCCGATGCTTGGCGGTCTCGGTCTCGCCGTCGGCGACATTTGCGTAGCATGACGCATCGACGTCCACCTGCATCATGAAGGAGAGCTTGGGATACTCCTTCTTCACGTCAATCAGGCCGCTGAGAATCTCTTCCCATCGCGGCGAGCGGAAAAAGTCGTCATCGACCAGGAACAGCGACTCGATGCCGTGATTGCGGCATGCGTCGCGCACCCAGCTTACGACGGCGTCGGGCTCGCGCGAGCGCATCGTGCGGCCCATCACGTTTTTCACGCTGCAATACGAGCAGGTAAAAGGGCACCCGCGCGAAGTGTCGAGCGTGGTCATCGTATCGTTGAAAAATCGCGTCAGATAACGATCGTCGAGCATCGGCAACAGCGACTCCGTCATTAGCGGAACGGTGATGTCGTCCTGGCCGGTCTTGGCGCGAATTCCCTCCGTGACCGAGTAACTCTTGCGCAACTCGCCGCGCAGGAAGTCCTCGACGATAACGCCCCAAATGTTTTCGGCCTCGCCGACGACGGTCGTGATGCCGCATTCGTTGAGGAACTTGCACGAATCCGGAAAGCCGCTGACATGGAAGCCGCCCATCATCGTGGGCAAGCCTTCGGCGACGAACTGAAGCGCGAGGTCGCGCCCGCGCGGATACTGATTCGATTGCACACCGGCCAGCCCGATCAGCAACTCGACCCCATCTTCGTGCGCCTTTTCCTTTATCGCCTTGATTGTCTCAGGGCTGACTACACCGTCGCAGATTTCGTCCCAAATTACCGTCTCGAGGCGGACGTTTCGCTCGACCGCGTAACGCTTGTTGAACGCCTCGTTGAGCGCCGTCAGCACCGTCAAAGTGTTGTTGGGCTGAACCCCGTAACGGAAATATTGGACGAAGCCCTCCTCGTCGTAGCGCGAGGGTTTGATGAAATAGACGCGAATCGTGCGGCAAGGCTCCGGCTTTATCGCCGCATCGGCGGTCGCGCCCTTGCGTGCGGTCAACTGAAGCGTGGCGGCCGGACGATCACCGCCATAACGATTCGTCCCCAACAGCCAATAGAGGACACCTGCCGCGAAAACCAGAAATCCGCCTAATAATATAAGAAATACCATAGATCCTCTACTTTTTTTCCTACCCCAGCATACCCACCCTGCGCATCATACCCGAACGCGGGCCCTGACGGTATCTAACCGGTCGGTCAGAGAGAGTAAATAAATCCCGACCAAAAATGTCAACAATTCATTGAAACACATTAATAGCGCCAAAGTCGAGTGAATTTATCGTGACAATTCTGGAAAGAGGGTAACTAGCGGTACATTTCGACCAGATTGATGAGGCCCAAATCGCGATAGCGTTCGACCAGGTAACCCTTGATCTCCTGCACGCTGGCCATTTGTAAAGTCTCGCGCGCGATCAGGCGGGCGGTCTGATAATCGACCTCCCGAATGACTTTGCGCACCACCGGAATAAATAGCGGGCTCAGACTTAGTTCGTCGAGACCCATCCCGACCAGCAGCAGCGTTGCCAGCGGATCGCTGGCCATCTCGCCGCACAGGCAAACCTCCTTGTCGGCCGCGCGCGCGACGTTGACGACCTCGGCGATGGCGGAAATGACCGCGGGATGCAGCGCCTCGTACAGGTGCGCGACTTTGCGATTGTTGCGATCGGCGGCGAGCAGGTACTGGATCAGATCGTTGGTCCCGATCGAGAAAAAATCGACCTCGCGCGCAAGGCGCGGCGCGAGCCACACCGCCGACGGCACTTCGACCATGATTCCGACTTCGATATTGGGATTGTGCTCGAGTCCTTCCTTGAACAGCTCGGCCTGCGACTCGGCCAGCAATTCCTTGGCGCGGCGCAATTCCTCTAGGCTCGAGATCATCGGGAACATGATGCGGACGTCGTGCTTGGCGGCGGCGCGGAGAATGGCGCGGAGCTGAACTTTGAACAGCCCCGGCATCTCAAGTGAGACGCGTATCGAACGCCAGCCGAGGAACGGATTGTCCTCGCGCGGCACCCGCATGTACGGCGGATACTTGTCGGCGCCGATATCGAGCGTGCGAATCGTGATCGGGCGCTTGCCGAGCAGCTCAAGCATCTTGCCGTACAGCGCGAGCTGCTGAGTCTCGTCGGGAAAATCCTCGTAGGTCAGGAACGAGAATTCCGAACGCAGCAGCCCGACGCCCTCAGCGCCATAGCGCAACGCCAGGTGGATATCCGGCAGCAGCGCGATATTCGCAAGCATCATGACGCGATGGCCGTCGCGGGTCGCGGTCGGCGCGTTGCCCTCTTCGATAAGCTCGCGCTTGAATGCCTCGTAGCGCTTGGACAGGCTCACGTAGTCGCGCTCGATCTCGGCGGCGGGATTGACGTAAACGACGCCCGAGTTGCCGTCGAGCACGAGCTGATCGCCCTCGATGACCGATTCCATCAGATGTTCGACGCCGACTACGGTCGGGATTTCGAACGCCCGCGCCAGGATCGCCGCGTGCGAGGTGACGCCGCCCGATTGCAGCGCAATCCCCGCCAGATTGTCGTGGCTGACCAGCATCAGCTGCGAGAGCGTAAGCTCCTCGGCGACTATAATCGTAGGCTTGGTGAAGGGAGCCCTCTTTTCCTCCTGGCGCAGATGACGCAACACGCGATGGCCGACGTCGCGGAAGTCGGTCGCGCGCTCGCGCAAATAATTGTCTGCGACCGCAAGCATCGAGGTGCTGAGTTCCTCGATGACCCGGAACAGCGCGCTCTCGGCGGTGTAGCCGTCGGCAATTGCACCGCGGATGCGGCCGACGAACTCCTCGTCTTCGAGAATCATGCGATGGCCGTCGAAGATCTTGAGGTCCGACTCGGGCATCAGCGGCGCCATCCGTATCCGCAGCGTCGCCAGCTCGGCCAGCGAACGGGCCAGAGCGTCCTCGAAGCGCTTGACCTCGGCCTTGGGGTCGCGGGACTTCTGGTTACGATCGACGCTGCTTAGAAGTGTGCCGACGACGTGCGCGTTTCCCTGCGCAAATCCGGGTGACGCGGAAAGCCCTGCCAGCCGGGGGCGGCGAATCTTCGCCGGCGGGGCGTGGCGCGTCTTGCCACCGACTTTTTCGTAGTCCTTGAGCTGGCGGTTGGCCTCGATCATCCGGCGCCGATATTCGAGCCGCTCTTTTTCCTTGGTGACGAGCGATTCGCGCAGCCTGAAATGAGAAAGAATTTGCGCGACCTGGTTGGCGGCGGTGTTGAGCAGGCGGATTTCGCTCTTGTTGAATTTGCGCCGCTCGAGCGTCTGCGCGACCAGCACTCCGAGCGGCTTCTTGCGGCCGTCGCGAACCGGCACGCCCAGAAAAGTATGGAAGCGCTCCTCGCCGGTCTCGGGAAAGTACTTGTAGCGCGGATGGCTGATCGCGTCGGGCACGCAAACCGGTTCGTCTTTCTCCAGCACCAGCCCGACCAGTCCCTCGCTGAGGCGCATCGAAACCTTGCCGACCGATTCGCGATCGAGTCCCACCGTGGCGCGCAGCACGATTCGCTCGCGCTGCGGATCGAACAGGTAGAGCGAACAGACCTCGGCCTCCATGCCGGTGGCGATCGCCAGGGCAACCCGGTCCAGGGTCTCGCGAAGATCCTCGGAATGTTCGCCGCCGATCGAGGAGAGTTGCTCGATCAGGGCGAGGCGATCCTTGTTGGCACTCATCGGTAAAGTCTCAGCGGCGGCAACGAAATTTTATCGGATCGATCGCGTGGCGAACAATGCCGCCGAGCGATCTAATCCGCATGATCCTCGCCCTCCGGATCTTCGAAGCCCGGCGGAAGCGCCGTCGGCTCGCCTCGCGTCTTCGAGCTTCGCTCACCGAGCCGCTCGACCAAGCCCGCAATCATCGCGGTAAGCGCGGCCGGAAGCGCTTTTATCGCGGGATCATCGAACCTCAAGTTGAAGTAGTCGAGCGATAGTTGTGCAACTGCCTCTGCCTGGCGGAAATCGCGCTTGCGCTTGATTGGATCTCGCGTCGGCTGGAGCGAGACCCACAGCTTGTGCAATGCGAACACGCGCGGCTCAGGGACCACAAACCTGACCGGGAAGCCATTGTCGGCGATCACGATTTGGGTCATTCGCGGCGCCGCGCCAAGCCATTCGAGGCCGTGCAGGGGTTCCGCAATCAGATCCAGTCCGCTGCCAATGCTGCTGAGGCCGCCAGGGGAATCGATTGGCGCCCGGATCAAGTCGACCATGAAGCCCTTCGCGTTGACAGCGCGAAATGACCTTTTCCGTTGAGGCTTGAAGGTTCTGTCCACGCGCTGAAGGATTCCGAGGAGGCCTGAACTTCGTATCGAGCCGGCCAGTTCGATTTCAACCTTGGTGTTCAGCAGCGTGTCGAGATCTTCGGTTTGCAGAAGTCCGGCTTTGAGCTGTACGCCCGCCGCCATTTCGTAGGCATAGATCGCATGACTGCCGAGAATAATCAGATGGCTGCCCAGCAGCCCGCCGGCATCGAGCGACCTTACTATGTCGGCCGCAATCCGCGGAACTCGATTCACTCCCGCGGCGACGCAGAACCTGGCCTGGCGCGCGACTTCTTGATTGATCGATCGAATCCGCTCGTCGAGGTCGCGTTTAGTTTCGGTAAATTCGCGGTAAGCTTCCTCGGTCTTGGGCGAACGCGGGCCCAGAGAGCGATTGCCGCCATGGCGGTCAATCGTGCGCACGAGGTAGTCGCGGCCGGCAACTTTCTTCCAGTGCAATCCGCCGCGAAGTGCTTGGCGCTCGGCTTGAAGTTCGAGCAAATGTTCGTAAAGCTGCGCTGCATCCACCGCGATTCTGCGCTGCTCGATAGTGAGTTCTCTTAGCCTCAAGACATTTTCCTTTCAAATTGCTTGAATAGCGTTTTGAAAGGAAATTGTAGCATGAGCAAGGGCTTTATCCATAGCTTAGGTCGCAGTCGTAGGCTAATTTTCCTTTCAAATCTGGCAAAGCCGCAAAAGAAAGGAAAACGCTTCGACCTCGGAGCTTGCTTGCCGCGCTAGCCGGGGTTCGCCGACAGCTCGAAAGGCGCAAGCGCGCTCTTCAGCAGGCCGCGGCCCGCGCGGCATCGCCGGGATTGGATCGCATCGATAAGCTCGCGCTCGTCCTTGATTGGCCCGTCGAGCAGCGTCGTCACGCATCCCACCGAGCCCGCCGAATGCGAGTCCGAGCCCGCCACCTCCGCCAACCCAAGATGACGCGCGACCTTGAGCGCGAACACATTCTCGTCCTCGCCGCACGCGCCGTTGAGCACTTCGATCGCATCGACCATCTCGAAAATTTTGAGTTCGGCCGCGCGGTCCGGATAAGTCGGATCGATCAGTTCTGAGTCCGGGTTGATGAACGAAAAGCGCGGGTCGAGTTTGTAGCGGAACGGATGATTCGCGATCAGTATCCCGCCTTCGAGGTCCGCCACGCGCCGCAGTTCGGCGAGCTTGTAGATTCCTCCGACGTACCGCTCGAGCCCGAACGCGCCGACATGCCCCATGTCGGTCGTGACTTCCATCCCGCGGATAAAAATTACGCCAGAGTCGGCCGCCAGCGCCGCGATCTCGCGGGAATCCCACATGTTGTCGTGCTCGGTGATGCAGACCGCGCCGATTCCGATCGCACGCGCGCGATCGACCAGGTCTTTCGGCGCCAGGTTCGAATCCGCACTGCCGCGATTGGTGTGGAGATGCAGGTCAACGGTGAAGTAGGGCCCCGCCCGATCGGGGTGCCCGCTTCGTGAATCCGCCATGTGCGACGCGCCGCGGCTACTTGGGCGGCTCCTTCGCGAGCGTGATTTTCTTCATGTGGTCACCCTTCTGAATCTGATCGACCACGTCCATGCCCTTAATCACGCCGCCGAAGATGGTGTATTGGCCGTCGAGTCCCGGCTGCGGCTCCAGGCAGATGTAGAACTGGCTGCCGCTGGACGCGCGTTGCGGATTAACTTCGTCGCCCGTGCGCGCGGTGGCCAGGCTGCCGCGCAGGTGATGCTCATTCTTGTTGATTTCGCCCGGCACGGTGTAGCCCGGGCCACCGGCTCCCGTCCCGTCAGGATCTCCCCCCTGCACCACGAAGTCCGGAACAACGCGGTGCCAGGTCAGGCCGTTGTAAAAGCCCTTGTTCACCAGCGTCTCGAAATTCGCGACCGTCTTGGGTGCGACGGCGGGGTAGAGCTCGACGATTATGGCGCCGTGCTCGGTCTCGATGGTTGCGTAATGACCTGTGTTTCTCACTGGGAGTCCATCCGTTGCGCCTTTGCAAGCCGAGGCAAGCACCAGCACCGCCACGACGGCAAGACACGACAATCTAAAGGAGTTGCGTTTCATTTTATCCACTCGCATTCGCACGAACGATCAACCAACCGTCCATGCATAAGGTTATTCCAACAGTCCTACATGGAAGTATTCGAGGCGTCGCCAATCCGCAAGTGCCGATGCGACCCAATCCAGCCGTCGATCATCCAGCCGGACGAAGGCCACGGCGCCGCTGCCCGGCTCGGGATGGACACGCGCATCCGAGGAAGGCGACAATGCGCGCCTATGGAATCGTGGTTTAACAAGGCAAGATTCGGAATGTTCATCCATTGGGCGCCTTGCAGCCAGCGCGGGCTCGAGCTGTCGTGGCCGCTGGTCGGGGGCGTCGGCGCGCTGCCCGACTCGCAGAGCGTCGCGGTGGACGAATATCACTCAACCGCCAGGACTTTTAATCCGACAAAATGGGATGCGCGCGCGCTGGCGCGGATGGCAAAACGCGCCGGGATGCAATACGCAGTCCTGACCAGTAAGCATCACGACGGCTTCTCGATGTTCCATACGGCGCATTCTGACTATTCAATTGAGTATTCGCCATTCAAGCGCGATATAGTTCGTGAATATACGGATGCGTTCCGCGCCGAGGGCCTGAAGCTGGGACTGTATTACTCACTCATCGACTGGCATCATCCCGACTATCCGGCATTCGTCGAGTCGGACAAGCCTTACAAGTGGGGCAACTGGCGCCGCTCGACGCCTGAACAGTGGGATCGATTTATAAAATTCATGTTCTCCCAGATGCGCGAGCTGCTGACCAACTACGGCAAGATCGATCTGCTCTGGTTCGACGGCGGATGGGAACGCACGCCCGAGGAATGGAAGTCGCGCGAGTTCCTCGAGATGATCCGCTCGCTCCAGCCCGAGGTCGTCATCAATGATCGCATCCCGGGTTACGGCGACTATCAGACCCTCGAACAGGCCGTCCCGCCCAAGCCGCCAGATGGCCCGTGGGAAACCTGCCTGACGATTAACAACAGCTGGGGGTACAATCCGTCGGACAAGGACTTCAAATCGATCCGGTCGCTGATCCATACTCTGTGCGAAGTGGCCGGCAAGGGTGGAAATCTGCTGCTCAACGTGAGCCCGATGGGCGACGGCGCTATCCCACCCGAACACGTCGAGCGGCTCGAAGCGATTGGCAACTGGATGGACCGCAACGATGAGGCGATCGTCGGCACTGACCCTGGACTCGAGGCGTGGCAGTTCTACGGACCGTCAACGCGCCGCGGCAATCGGGTCTATCTGCACGTGCTGATGAAGCCGTACGAGTCCGTCTCGGTGCGCGGCGTCAAGGTGCGCCACATCGGCGACGTGCGTCCGCTGGCAAGTACGATTTCGCTCAAGGTGCGCAAGCGAATCTCTGCGGCCGATACGCTGTTCAACCGTGACCCGGTCGGCGAGCTCGTGATTGCGACGCCCGACAGCGCGCTCGATTCGATAGCGACGATCATCGCGGTCGATTTCCAGCGCTAGCCGATCCGCATCATGGACCGGTGGAGAAAGTCCAGTCGTACTGCTTTCCGTTCGCGCTCATCGACACCGCGTACTTCGCGCCCTTGGCCAGCGGCGCGCGCGGAATCACCACGAGCGTGCCGTAAGACTTCAGAACGTTTCGCCCCAGCTCTTGTGAGTATCCATCGGGATTCGAGTAGCTAGTCGAATCAAACCCGCATGCTTCGACTGCGGTGCGGCTGCCGTCGGCATTCTCTCGCGCGATTGAGTATTCGCCGAGATGAGTATCCAGCCAGGCGCCGAGCTGGAGTGTAATAGCCAGTCCGCTCGGTGGCTTGTAGCCGGGACAGTTGCTGCGCGGATCGGGCCATTCGTTGCCGAACGACCTTATCGTGACGGTCGCGCCGTCGGGAGGAAACTCGATCGGCCCGCTGTCCGCAACGCCCGCCGGCAATTTCCGCTGCGAGCCGTTCAATAAGTTGAGGCCCGCGGCGCATGCTCCCGACTCGCAGTAGATTCCGAACCCTGCGCTGGTCAGTCGCGGATTGAGTATCGGCATGCGATGGAACGGTATCGACATCCATCCGTCGATCGACCACGCCGGCGAGCCCGGTGTTCGCTGCGCCGACCATTCGTCCGGGTCGGACAAACCAGGCCGGTCGATCGCGTCGGCAGGCCGTTCCGGCATGAACCACACATCCATGTCGCTGGCCTTGGCCGCCTCGAGCCCTTCGGGCGTAAAGTTTGGGCTTCCCGGATCTTCCGTATGCATCTCGGCGCCGAGGCCGCGATGCGCGATCTCATCACGGTAGTTCTTGACGACGTAAATCGTATGCGCGCGATCGCCCTTGCTCAGCGCCGGATCCTCGACTATCGCCGGCAGCTTCACCATCGCGCGGTAGTAGTTCACTCGCCTTAGCCATTCGGGCTGGACTGCTGCTGGAATCGCCGGCGGCGCTGATGCTCGGCCTTCTGATGCCGCCGCATTGGCCGCTGCCGACTGAGTATTCGTCGCCGAAGGCGCGGCGCTGGACCGGCGTGACGAAACCCATGCGGCGATCGCCGACGCAGCGGGTCCGATCTCGCTTCGGTAACGAACTCCCGCGACGGAGAAAACTCCGAATGCGAAAAAAACCGCCAGCCCCCGTCCCAGCCGGCTCGGGGCGCGCGCCGCCCGCGTCGGCGCCGGCATCGGATCGCCCGCAGCGACGAAAGCAAAACGCGCAGAGCCGAATTTGATCTCGTCGCCGCGCTTCAGCGCGATCGGTTCGCGCACTCGGCCACCGTTGACAAACGTGCCGTTAGTCGAGCCGAGGTCCGCCAGCTCGAAGCTGCCCGGCTTGCGCGTTACCGTGGCATGACGGCGCGATACCGTCGCGTCGTCGAGCACTACGTCGTTCGACGGATGGCTGCCAATGGCTACTGTCTGCTTGTCTAGTGGGTATTCACGCGAATCGGAACTGCCTATTGAGACGAGACGACTGCGCGCGCTCCCGTTCTCACCCGGGACGTTGCCCGCAGAGCGTTGCTCCGGCAGCATCGATCGCCCTAGCCCAGATTCCAGAAGCGCCCGACGTTTTGCGCCGCCCGCTCGATCATCGGCATCGCCCGGTCGCCGCCATCATCCGCACGAATCGGCTCATCCGCGTCGCGTCCGAATTCGTCGATCACCGCGCGTCCCGACTCCGCGATTGCTTCGAGGTCGTAGCCGCCTTCGAGCGCCGCAACCATCTTGCCGCCGCAGCATTCCGCGGCCAGCCGCTTCATCCGCCGCGCCATCGCTGCAAATCCCGCCTCCGTCACGCGCATCTGCGCGAGCGGATCGCGGAAATGCGCGTCGAAGCCGCATGAGACGAGTATGAACTCGGGCTTGAAATGGCGGCCGATCGGCATGATCAGGCGATCGAACACGCGGATATACTCGGCGTCGCCGAATTCCGCCGGCATCGGCGCATTCACCGTGAATCCCAGTCCGGCGCCGTACCCGATCTCGTGGAGCGAGCCGGTGCCGGGGTATTGCGGGTACTGATGCGTCGATACGTAAAGCACTTCGGGCGATTCGTAAAATATATCCTGCGAGCCGTTGCCATGATGGACGTCCCAATCGACAATCATCACCCGCTTGAGGCCGCGTGTTTCGATTAGCCACTTCGCCACGATTGCAACATTGTTGAAGAAGCAGAATCCCATCGCGCGATTAGGCAGTGCGTGATGCCCCGGGGGCCGGACAATGGCAAATCCATTATCTATTGCTCCGTCCATCACGGCCTCGACTGCCGTAAGCACGCCGCCTGCGGCCAGTACCGCGGTCTCGTACGAAGCGCGCGAGCTATGCGTATCCGGATCGAAATCGAACCGATCCATCGACGCTGATCGCGCGACCGTCGCGATATACTCAGGGACATGACAGCTCGCGATTTCCTCGTGCGTCGCTTCGCGCGGCGCCATGAATCTCAGATCCGGCCGCGTGAGCGACTCCGCCATCTCGATCATGACCTCGGCGCGCTCCGGACGCTCGGGATGCGCCCGGCCGGCGAAGTGCTTCAGGTAGCGGCGATCCGCAACGACCCCGGTTTTAAGCATCGTTGACACCCCGGTCGGGTATGATGATTAACTGGCATGGAGCAGGCCAAGTTGCGCGGAATTTTCCCGCACCGCGCAAAGTCATCGAATTGCACTGGCCGGTGTGCCGGACGGTCATCGAAGTTTGGACCTTTTTGAAATAGTTTTGATCCTCGCGATCGCGCTGATTGTCGTCGGCCCCGAACGCCTGCCCGAGGTTATGCGCACGGTGGGAAAAGTCTTGCGCGAGCTGCGTCTGGCGAGCAATACCGTCCTCCGCGAACTGACCGACGTGCTCGACGAGCCGCCCAAGGTGCCACCGCCCGCGCCCATCGCGCCCAAGTCCGGGCCGCCTCCCGTAAAGCCGCCCGAGAATACATAGCCGGTCATCCCGCACCGTGCCTAGCGAGGATATCACACCGCCCGCGCCCATCGAGGAGACGCCGGAACAGGCGCGGATGTCGCTCATCGAGCATCTGCAGGAACTCCGCACCCGCCTGATTCGCGCCTTCATCGCCATCGGCGTCGGTTTCATCCTCGCGTACGCGATCAGAAATCCGCTGTTCCGCTTGCTGACCTGGCCGATTCGCGCGGTCTCGGGCGGCAAGGTGCTGCTGATCGGCACCGGCGTCGGCGAGGCGTTCTACACCGAGATCAAGGTCGCGCTCATCGCCGGTCTGTTCATCGCCAGCCCCGCGGTATTTTACGAGATCTGGAAATTTATCGCGCCGGGTTTGTACGAAACCGAACGCAGGATGGCCAAGCCGTTCGTCTTCTTTGCGACGATGTTTTTCGTGCTCGGCGGATATTTCTGCTGGGCTGTTGTCTTCAGAGTCGGCTACGCATTTTTCCTGGCTCAATACGCGAACATCGGAGTCACCCCGACCATCCGCATCAGCGAGTACCTGGCGTTCTCATCCAAGCTGCTGCTCGCGTTCGCGCTCACGTTCGAGATGCCGATTTTCGCGTTCTTTTTCACCAAGCTCGGGATGATCGACTACAAGATGATGTTCAGCTACTGGCGCTATGCGATCGTCGCCATCTTCATTGTCTCCGCGGCTCTGACTCCGCCCGACATGATCTCGATGTTCCTGCTCGCGATTCCGCTGGTGCTGCTCTACGCGATCAGCGTCGGCGTCGCCTGGATGTTTCGTCTTAAGCCCGCGGAAAAACCGGCCGTGACAACAACGAAACCTGAACAACCCGAAACCGTCTGACTCCCAATCAGCCTGACCCCTTAATCAGCAGGTCCGGAGTTCGAGTCTCCAACGGCCCACCACTTCAAGGCGTACGGGCAGAATGAGAATCTGAATCTGGCCGGTTTCCGGCGTAGCCCTGAATCGCCTCTTAGGCAACGCCTAGGCAACCGGGCGGCCTTTGTCGCCCCTGAAATGCCGCCGCTTTCAGAGTTTGGCGCCCGTGCGCGATCGCCGATTCCCGATGCGTCGCGCCATGCGCCGCCGCGCAAGGGGACGTGGATGCGCAAAAGATGGTCGATAAACTGTCAGGGTCCGGCCGGTGAGTATGGACGTGGCGAGCGGAAAGCTTGCGCGCCGCAGGCCGAGTCCGCGCGTTTCGCAAACCCTAAATGCCCGGTGCTACCGTTCGGCAGCGTGTCTGCCGCAATTCGATCGCGGGTTTAGGCTCGCCCGCGCCCTCGCCCAAATGGAGCGTGATGCTGAGCCCTTTTCCCTGCGGGGCCATCTCCGCCTGCCGCCCCCATCGCTCCGGGAATCGTCTCGCCAGCATATCGCGTGATGCTCGCCAGTCGCGTTCCGCCGCGTCGGACCAAATCCGGACTAGTAACATCAAATCTTTTCATAGCTGCTATCTTTCGTTCCGCCAGCCATTCCGTTCGGCCTCGGCGATGAGCCCCGACAGCTTCTTGCCGAGCGCTTGCGCGACAACGGAGCGCGTCTTAATACTGCGCTGCCGTCGGAGCGCCCACTGGCCACCCGTGCCCACGGGCGTCGCAACAACAAGCGAAAAATCCGCGCAAGACATCTTTTTCTCTGTCAGCGCTTGAGAGCGAAAGACCGTCTGCGGGATTTCGCGATTCACACTGCGCCGTCGCCGCCGCGACCAGTGAAAAACCCCGCGCGTAGCGGTCCTCATCATTTTCGCGAAAACCGCTCTTGCCCAACGCCGCGGTCACCCCACCCGTACCCACGGGTGGCTGGCTTGGGCTGGACTCGGGAGATACATTTCTCCTCTAAGCGAATCGAACCGAGGTCCTATGGCAATAATTCTGAAATCTCCGGTCGCCACCGGCGCACCCGGAATCCCGCCGCGATGGACCCGCAGCGCCAAGGATACGGTCTGCACCGCCTACTCCTCCGCGAGCCATCTATGGTTCACCACCTCCGTCGGCGTCGTCAACGAGATTTATTTCCCCACCATCGATCAGCCGCAGGTCCGCGACCTCCAGTTCCTGATCACCGACGGCGAGACCTTCTTCCACGAAGAACGCCGCCATCTCAATTCCACCACCGAGTACCTCGACGCCGCCGGCCTCGGCGTGCGAATCGTCGGCCATTCGCCCGACGGCCGCTATCATCTCTTCAAGGAAGTCATCACCGATCCGCATCAGTCGACCCTGCTCATCAACACCCGCCTCGAGGGCGACCCGGAGCTGCTCAAAAAACTCCACCTTTACGTCCTGCTCGCGCCGCATCTGGGTGTCGGCGGATGGGGCAACAACGGCCACAAAGCTGAAATCGCCGGGCATGAGTTCCTGGCTGCGAACAAGGACGATGTCTGGCTGGCTTTGGGAGCCACAGTGCCATTTCTCAGAACTTCATGCGGATACGTCGGAAATACCGACGGATGGCGGGACATCAGCACCAACTTCAAAATGGATTATCAGTTCGCCGCCGCGCCCGACGGTAATATCGCGCTCACCGCCGAGATCGATTTGCGCAAGGGCTACTCTTTCACCCTCGGCCTCGGCTTCGGCCGCAAGCTCAATCGCGCGGCGACTACTCTCTATCAGTCGCTCGCCGAACCCTTCCCCGAGCATCGCGCCCGCTTCCTCGAACAATGGGATCGCGCGTCGCGCCATTCCCTTCCGCTCGGGCAATTCTCCGGCGACGGCGGCGCGCTCTATCGCCGCAGCCGCGACCTTCTTCTCGCCCATGAAGACAAAAGCTATCCCGGCGCGCTCATCGCTTCGCTCAGCATCCCCTGGGGCGAGGCCAGGGGCGACGAGGACCTTGGCGGCTACCATCTGGTCTGGACCCGCGACATGGTCCACAGCGTGACCGGATTGGCCGCTACCGGCGCCTTCAGCACCGCGCTGCGCGCCTTGATCTATCTCGCATGTGCGCAGCGGCCCGACGGTGGCTTTCCGCAGAACTTCTGGGTCGACGGGAAGCCCTACTGGAACGGGATTCAGCTCGACGAAGTTTCGTTTCCGATCATGCTCGCGTGGCGGATGCACAAGTTTGGCGCGCTCAGGGATTTCGATCCGTATCCGATGGTGCTGCGGGCGGCCCGCTTTCTAATCGACAACGGATGCGCCACTCCGCAGGAGCGATGGGAGGAAAATGCCGGTTACTCGCCCTCGACGCTCGCCGCAAATGTAGCGGCGCTGATCTGCGCGGCCTGTTTCGCCCGCGATCGCGGCGACTTGGCGACGGCGCAATTCCTCGAGGAATACGCAGACTTCCTCGAGGCGCACATCGAAACCTGGACCGTCACCAACCAGGGCTTCCTCGTCCCCGGCGTCAAGCGGCACTACGTCAGGATCAATCCCATCGACATCGGCGATCCCGACGCCGACGAAAGCATCGAGGGCAAGCGCGTCTTCATCCACAATCGCGCACCCGGCGCGCAGGCTGAATTCCCCGTCGCGGAAATCGTTGACGGCGGATTTCTCGAGCTGGTCCGCTACGGCATTCGCAAAGCCGGCGATCCGCTGATCGAGGATTCGGTCCGCGTCATCGACGCCGTCCTGAAGACCGACTTCCCTGCGGGTCCGTGCTGGCGGCGCTATACGCATGACGGCTATGGACAGCTTGATGACGGCGGCCCGTTTCTCGGATGGGGCCGCGGACGGCCGTGGCCGCTGCTGACAGGTGAGCGCGGGCATTACGAACTCGCGGCGGGCCGTGACCCGCTTCCCTATCTGAGGGCGATGGAACGGTTTTCGAATTCGACGCAGTTGCTGCCCGAGCAGATCTGGGATCAACCCGACATCCCGCGCGAGCTGCTCAGGTATGGCTACCAGACCGGCAGCGCGACTCCCCTGATGTGGGCGCATGCCGAGTACATCAAGCTGCTGCGCTCGGCCTCGGACGCGCGGGTCTTCGACATGATCGACGAGGTCAAAGACCGCTACATGAAGCTCGGACGAAAGCCGAGCCGCCTTCGCGTCTGGAAATCCAACCGCCGCGTCAAGTCGGTTTCACCCGGCGACCGCCTGCGCATCCAGGCCACTCGGCCGTTCACGCTTCATTGGTCCAGCGACGGATGGCGGCACTTCAATGATACCGGGTCGATTTCAACGCCGATCGGCTTCGATTACGTTGACATCGACATCGGCGCAGACGACCGCGCCCCCGTTCGCTTTACGTTCAACTGGCGCGAGGCGCGCAATTGGGAAGGCCGCGACTACGCCGTCGCAATCGCGAAATAGCGTCTTGATCGCCATGCACGAAATCCGCCTCAACGTTCTGTCATGGAACCTGCACGCAATGACGTGGCCGTTATCCAAAGATCCCGGCGGCCGGATGGATCGGGTCAGCGCGAAAATGCGCGAACTGTCGCCGGAAATCGCGCTATTTCAGGAAGTCTGGTTCGGCTCGCAGGTCGATCGTCTCACCCGGGCGCTGCAACCCGATTGGATTCCAATCTGCATCAAGCGCCGGTGCGTCGGCCCCAAGGGCGGACTGCTCGCATTTGTCAGCGCCGCCGCGGGATGGCGCGCGCGCACAGCGCCGGAGTTTCACCCCTTCGCCGCGAGCGCGCCGGCATGGAGAGTGTGGGAGGGCGATGGACTTGGCGGGAAGGGCGTTCTGACCGTGGAGCTTGAGCGCGGCGAACAGCGCATCTGCGCTGTCAATACTCACCTCCAGGCGCAATATCGGGGGATCGACCATGCCGAAGTTCGCGAAGCGCAGCTCATCGAGCTTCGCAAGATCGTGTCGCATTCCCATCCATCGCTGCCCGCGATAGTTGCGGGAGATCTCAACACAGACTCGCGCGAGCCTCTCTATTCACACGTCGCTGCCCTCGGGACGGATCTGACTGCTGAGGCGCGCGAGCTGTGCAACCGCGGAACGACCGCGGACCCCCTTGACGGCCGCCCCGAATGGATTGACTACATCGTCGCAGCCAACTCACACCAGTGGACGGTTTTGGCCAACCTCGAGCTCATCGCGAATCAGCGGCCCGACGTCCCCTATTCCGACCACAGCGGTCTTTTCTGCACCCTCAGCCTGGCGCGGCGCCAATAGTGCGGAGCCGGCCCCTTCGCATGAACGATCGTTCAGCCTTCGTAACCCGCCCATCTCCCGATCCGTATTCAGATCAGGAGGACGCATATGAAACTCTACACAACCACGATAGCCGCGCTGTTTGGACTCCTCATGATGGCGATGCCGAGCGTTGCCGGCGCAGATGTCGTCGCTTGGCGTCCGCAGAATTTGCAACCGATGGTGATCCAGGAGACCGTCGCGCCTATGCCACTTACGACCGTGGCCTACTATCGGCCGTGGGTATGCACTGATCGCCACTTCCGCCGTCATCATCCGTGGCTCTGCCGGTAACCCGGCCACGCGATGGACGGGCGTCCGGCAAAACAGCGGCGCGGGCGGTGTCTCAACGGCATCCGCCCGTCTTCTCCTTACCCCGCTACGCGAGCCGCTCGATCTCGAACTGCGCCGCGAGCGACGTCATCATCGCCTCGACTTCGTCGCGCGAATCCGCCGAAAAGTAAATCCGCAGATGGTGCCGCGTGGGATCTTCGGTCCGCAGCGTTGCGATATTGTCGTAGGACTCGACGATCGACTTGATCAGCACGATCTGCTCAGGCGGTATCGCAATCAGCATCGAATCGATCGCCGGTGGTTTATTTTCGCTCAAACCCAACTCTCTTCCCGCGCAAGGTTTACTGCGCCCTCCGCGACCCTTACATTCTAGCCGATGACGCTGCCGCGGGTCTTGTTCGTAACCGGCAAAGGCGGCACCGGCAAGAGCACGGTCGCTGCCGCCCTTGCGATCGCGCTGTCGCACCGGCGTCCGACCACGCTCGCCGATCTCGACCGTCGCCTGTCGGCGGCCGCGGCGCTCGGCGCGATACCGGAAGTTTCGACCGCCGTCAAAATCACCGGCTCGCTCGACGTCATCACGCTCACGCCGCGCGCCGAGCTCGAAGCCTTCATCGAGCGCATCGTCCCCATTCGCGCCATCTCGCGCCGGATGCTGCGCAGCCGAACCTTCGGCTACGTAACCGCCGCGCTGCCGGGTCTCGAGGCTTTCCTGCTGCTGGAACGTCTCCGGATAATGGCGGGAGACGCGGCGCTCGAGGATCGTTATCTCGTGATCGACGCGCCCGCCTCGGGCAGCGCCGTCGAACTGCTCTCTGTCTCGTCGGGCATGAAGGGAATCGCGCCCGCCGGCACGCTGAACCGGCTTGCCGATTCAGTCCACAGATTCCTCGCCGACGCGACACGATTCGGCGCGATCGTCACATTGACGCCGGAGGACCTTGCGGTTCGCGAGGCGCTGGAAACCGCCGTGACGATGCGCGAGCGGCTCGGCATCGTCACTGTCGCAGCGATAATGAACTGCGTTCCCGATCTGCTCTTCGATGCTTCCGAACTCGCCGCGCTGGGTCCCTTCGGCGGCCACGCCCGCTTGGCCGTGCGCCGGAACGCCGCGCACGAACAGGCGGCTCTGGTCGCCCCGCGGTTCGCCGCCGCCGGCATCCCGACCTTCAGCCTCCCGATGATGTTCACGCCGGCCATGGGACCCGGTGAAGTCGAGAAACTTGGCCGCGTGCTGGATGCGGAGCTGCTCGACCGATGAAACCCAAGGCCGTACCGCTCAAGCCGTCTGCGCGTCTTAAGCAGCCCACCCATCCCGACTCGTTCGACTTGCGCTCGCCGAGCCTCGTGATCTGCCTGGGGGCCGGCGGCGTCGGCAAGACTACCATCAGCGCCGCGCTCGCCGTGCGCGCCGCCATCATCGGACGCGCCGTGGATGTGATGACCGTCGATCCCGCACCGCGCCTGCTCGACGCGCTCGGCCTTGGAGCGGATTCATCCGAGCCGGTCGAGGTCCAGCTCGAGGGCATTCGTCATGCACGCCGTGGCGGCGGGTCCGGCCGCGCGAGGCTGCGCGCGTTGCGCCTGGATCCAAAACGCACCTTCGATTCGATCGTCGCGCGTTACGCGCTGTCGGACGCGGCGCGCGACGCGATTCTTGAAAATCGAATCTATCGCAATCTCTCGGGCGCGCTTGCAGGAGTGGCGGACTACATGGCGATGGAAAAGCTGCTCGAACTGGCAGCCAATCCCTTAACCGACCTGCTGGTGCTCGACACTCCCCCCGCGGCCGAGGCGATCGACTTTCTGGACGCGCCACGGCGCCTGCTCGAACTGCTCAACTCGCGCGCCATCAGTCTGCTCGGTGCGCCCGGCGGATTGTTCAGGAGCCGGTTGCGGATGGTGGATATTGCCGCGCGCGCCGTGCTCGCGGCGTTCGATCGCGTGACCGGCCTGAATCTGCTGAGCGACGTCCAGTCCTTCGTTCGCAGTTTCGACGGCATGTACGAAGGCTTTTCCGCTCGTGCCGCGCGCGCCCAGGACAAGCTGCGCGCGCCGGACACGGCAATCGTGATCGTCACGACCGCGGAGTCGAGCCGAATCGCGCAGGCGCGCGAATTTATCGGCGCGCTCGAGCGCGCCGGCTTGCGCGTCGCCGCGATGGTCGTGAATCGTGTGATCGCGGAGCTGCCTGACGCCGCGGAACTATCGACGGCCCGGATCGCGCCGTCGCTCAAAAGAAAATTGAAGCGCAATCTCGCCGACTATGCCGCGCTTAAGACGCGCGAGGAGGTTTCGCTGAGCGTTCTGCGCAATTCGCTCCCCGGCGGTGCGGTGCTGATGGTTGCGCCTGACCTCGGCCGCGAGCCGCGCACCATCGCGGACCTCGCCGAGATCGGCAGTAGCTTGCGCGCCGGCTGATCAGCCGGGCTTCTTTGCGCGTCGAACCGCGGGTTTCGCTTTCGCGGGTTCGTCATGATCGAGAACGCGATCGAGCTTGATACTGAGGTTCAGCAGTTGCGAGCTCAGATGATCGAGCCGCGCTTTCAGGTCGCGAACGTCCCGCTTGGAAGGAATATTGACGAAGTCGAGCACCTGCTCGACGTTGCGGTCGAATGACTGCTTGTTCGCCATGAAGCGTTCACCCGCCCGCCCGAAACTGGATCGCATCCTGTCGTTTGACATGATCTCGTTGAAAAAGCCGGTGATGCCTTCTTCGCTCATCTGCCGAAGCTTGCTCATCAGGTTGTCGTCGCGGTGTGCCATGATTTTCAACTATATATAGAGTGTCGAGCCGCGCAAACCGATGAGCATTATCGCCAGCCTGCTAAGCATCGCGTCCGGATTCGCCCTGATGGGGTACCGCGAGCCGCCCGCGAATCTGATTGCAACCTCGATCGTCATCGATCTCTCGCTCGCCCCCTTAACCGCGATTATCGCATCGCGCCACGGCCGCTCGACCATTCGATGGGCCGTCGCCGGACTCGCGCTCGGCGCATGGGCGCTCGCCGCGGTTATGATTATTCCGCCGCGCCGCACCGCTCCACCGCGCCCCGACGCCCCTCAGTATCCGCCTACTTCTGATGCTGCTTGATCCACGCCGCGGCCGGCGCGAAGACTTTGCTCTCCGACTTCGTTCCGGCCAACACGTCAAGGTGGCCCCAACTATCAAGCTTTGTAAACGAGGGGTCGGGCGCGCCGGTCGATTTCGCCGCCTCTTCAACTTGACCGGGCCATTGGATCCCGAAGTTGGTGCTGGCGAACGCGATCACGGGAATTTTCGACGCCTTGAGCGCCGCGAGCAGTTCCGGGGAGAATGGATTCTCGCCGTCCTGTACCGCCGGCCAGTAGCGATCGTAGCCAATCAGCAGTTTTGCCAGCGCGACGGCGTCGGAAAAGCCGCCCTGCGGATTCGCGAGTCCGCCGTTGCCGCCGAAAAACCCGCCCGCGCCGTACACGACGTGTTCCAGGTTTTCGCGCGCAGTCTTGAACTTGGGAATCGGCGCAGGCTGATCGGGATTGTCAATCACCATCTGCATAAGCGTGTGCCGTTTGTCGTACGTCAGATGTTCGCCGCCGATGTCGTCAGCATAGTGGCCGGCCGGCGCCGGACGCATCGGATGGCGCGGGATGAATCCGTCGAGCGCAATGATTCCCGCGACACGCTCGGGATGCCTGGCGGCGTAAAGATACGCGAACTCGACGCCGCGGCTGAAGCCGGCGACGAACAGTTTGTCGCGGCCGGTTTTTTCGCTGACGAATTTCGCGGCGGCATCGATGTCCGATTCGAAAAGATCATTGGTCCAATTCGCCAGCTCGGAAAGATCGCTCTGGGGCGTCTGCGGCGGAATAAAATGCGTGCGATAGTCCATCGACCACACGTCCACGCCGTGCCCGGCCAGATAGACCTGGAACGAGTAGCGTGGATCCTCGAGCGCCACTTCGCCATTCATGTTGGTGCCGGGCAGATAGAGCACGACCGCATCGGGATGCGCCGGCGGATTCGGCCCCTTTGCGACGCGATGCAGCGCGATTTTATCGAACGGCGATTTGCCCACCGTCGATCCGAATTTCCATTCGTAAATTCCCGGCGCGCCTTTGAGTTCGCGGGCCGCGCCGACGGCGCTGAATTCGGTTTCGCCGGCTGACGGGACCGCGCCCAGCGCGACGAAAAAAAGCAGAACCGCCAACAAGCTAATGGCAATGCGCCGTCGAATCTTCATGGGCCTAATCCTCTCCACGATTTCGCGTCTTCGCACAAGTCCGCACCCGCGCCGGCTCATCGCTGGTTGACCCTTCGCGGTCCGCCGTGCGAAACAAAGTCGGCAGGTTCTCACGCCATTCACGCATGGGAGTAAATTTCAATGAGCAAGAAAGTGCAATTCGCCCTGTTCTCTCCGCAAGCCGGACAATCGTGGCATCAGCTCGAAGAGCGGGCGCATCGATGTGAGAAGCTGGGCTACCATTCGATCTGGCTGGTCGATCACATGTGGACGCGCGGGATGCCCGATCTCGACCATCATGAATGCCTGGCGTTGATGGCGGGGCTGTCGGCGAAGACCGAGAAAATCCGCATCGGCACGCTCGTGATATGCAACTCGTACCGCAATCCGGCGCTGCTGGCGAAGACGCTTGCGACGATCGATCATATCAGCAACGGCCGTCTCGAAATCGGCTACGGCGCGGGCTGGATGGACGAGGAGTACAAGGCTTACGGCTACCAGTTCCCCTCGATGGGCACGCGGCTCAAGATGTTCGAGGAAGGCCTGCACATCATGAAGGCGATGTTCACCGAGAAGCGCGCGACGTTTAAGGGGCGCCATTACTCGATAGAAGAAGCGAGCTGCAATCCCAAGCCCGTGCAGCAACCGCATCCTCCGATTACGATCGGCGGCAGCGGCGAAAAGATCATGTTGAAGCTGGTCGCCAGGTTCGCCGACCGATGGAATTGTCCGGCCGGCTATGAAAGCTTCGAGCACAAGTTCAACGTGCTCAAGCAGCACTGCAAAGACGTCGGGCGCGACGTAAACGCCATCGACGTGTCCGAGCAGTTGCTGGTGTGCATCGGCAAGACGGACGAGGAAGTCGAGCAGAAGTGGAAGATGGCGCAGATGCTCAAGCCGTTCATCACCACCGGAATCAAAGGCACGCCGAAGCAACTGGTCGAGGAACTCAGAAAACGCGTGGCGATGGGAATCACGACGTTTATGATTTTCTTCAGCGACTTCGCGCCACCGCCGACCCTCGAGTTGTTCGCGAACGAAGTGATGCCGGCATTTGCGTAAGACGATCGAAATTTGCACGCCCGCATCCCGGCGAATATCGACAGGCGGCGCGTTCATTCTTGGCCTGCTGGTCGCGGGATGCGCCGGTCAGCCGTCGTATTATTCGACGCAGCTTGACACCAGCGGCGGGCTGGGTCCGGGCGACCCGATAACTCACGCGTCGGCGACGATAGGGCACGTGACGGGAGTCTCGCCGATAAGCCACGGCGATTCGGAGATCGCGTTTGAAGTCGATGGGTCTCACGCCGCCGAAATGCACTATGATTCTATAATGACGCTGAACAGCCTCGGCGCGACGCCGTCGCTCGACGTGATGAACGTGGATGCGATGAGCCATAGCGCACCGTCGGGCACGCGGCTGGACGGCGCGTCGAGCATGAACGAGACGCAACTGTTTATCATGGCGCGCGGGCCCGGGAGTTACGCTCAGGCGCTGGGACGGGTCGTCGGTGGATCGACGGCGCCGCCGCCTTCGCCCGCGACCGTGCAGATGACGCAACTGCTGGCGCAAATTTCGCAGCAGACACTGGCGACCGCGGTTGCAATCTCGCCGCCAACTCGCGATCAGCTCGAGCAGGCCAGGCGCGAGGCGCTCGGCGTCGAAAGACAATTGATGCGCAACGGCAAGGTCGAGCAGGCGGAACGGCTGCGCGCACAGATGGGCAGCATGATGGGTGGAATCACGGCGCCGGTAAACCCGACGGCGCTTCCGGCGACCTCGCCGAATCCGTAGGGCAAGATGGAAGGTCACTAAATTGGATCAGCATCGACTGACCGAATATCTCAAACAGCGAATGCCGCATGCGCGCGAGCATCGCGTGGTGGGGCTCAAACGACTATCCGGCGGTTCGTCGCGCGAGACGTATGCCTTTGATCTGGAATGGAGCGAAGGCGGCGAGACGCGCACGCGCCCATTGATCGGGCGGCGCGATCCGACCGGCGGGTTGCTCAAAACCGAGCGCGAGCGCGAGTTCAAAGTAATCGCCGCGATGCATCGCGCGGGCCTCAAGGTTCCCGAACCCCTGTTCCTGGAGCTCGACGCCGGCGTGATGGATCGCCCGTTTTTCATCATGGATCGCGCGCCGGGGCGCACGGGCATGGGGGCGTTTCCGGCCGTAGAAGCCGAATCAACGCGTGCGAAGGTCGCAGATGACTTCCTGAGCGAGCTGGCGCGATTGCAGTCGCTCGACTACCGCGAATGCGGGCTCGACATTCTTGGGCCTCCGAAAAATCCCGAGGAGCCCGCCCGCGTTCAGGCAGCGCATTGGAGCGAAGTGTATGAACGCGATCGGATGGGCGAACACTATCCGATTCTCAGCGCGGCGCTCGCATGGCTCAAAGCCAACCCGGTCGTGACCGACCGCGTGGTGATCGTTCACGGCGATTATCGTTCTGGAAATTATCTTTACGACGACAACGGAATCATCGCGATGCTCGATTGGGAGCTGGCGCATCTGGGCGACCCGATGGAGGATCTCGGATGGGCGTCGATGATGTTCTGGGGGCGCGACGAACTGGCCGGCGGCCTGATGGAACGCGAAGCGTTCTACAGCACGTACGAGCAGAAGACCGGTCATCGCGTCGATCGGAAACGGCTGTTTTTCTACCAGGTGCTCGGCAACGCGAAGATGGCGGTGATTTGTCTGAGCGGAATCCGCGCTTTCGTCGAGGGACACACGTCCGACTCCGTGATGCCGTTTCTTGAACTGCTGCTGCCGCGGTTGTTCGAGGACCTGGCCAACCAACTTCGATTGGTCTGAGGTGGTTAGATGCTACGGCCAACGTTGAATGAAGTGATCAGCGGAATGCAGCGCACGATCATGGAGGCGCTGCTGCCTGAACTTACATCGCCCTACGCGCAAGGCCAGGCGATGTCGGCGATTCTGGTGCTCGCGCATACAGCCGCGGCGATCGAGTCGGCGCCCGCATACGACGCCGCCGAAATAAAAGACCTGCGCGCCACATTTGCCGCGCTCAAGCGGCTGGGCGACAAGCACATCTCGAAAAAAAGCGGGCTTCGCGGCGCGCTCGCTGGCGCGATTCGCGCCAGCGCGAAAAATCCGCCCGATCGGCGCGCGATGGAAGCCGCGATGGCCGCATTTGCCACCGCCGTCGCTCTTGGCGACGCCGACGAGGGCGTCACTCGACACGTCCGCGGCTACATCCGGCGCAACCTCGAGCGCTCGCGCAATCTGCTCGGCAATTCGTTGCCGACCGCCTGATTCATCAGCAGCCCGCCAATTCCGGCCGGTGCTGAAATTCTGTCGCTATCTTACGCAATAAGACGTTACCTCCGGCTCCATCGCCAGTTACCCCCAACTCGTCTAGGCCAAGACTGCTTGTTCATCAAATCAATTAGGGTAGATTAGTATGCATAAAGCTAAACTAAGCGTATGAAACATTACACTAGCTAAACATGCAGAAAAACCAATACTAAATGGCTTTGTGGCAAGCCTGCAATTTTTGTGTCGCAAGCTTGCTACAAAGAGGCAGGGGCTATATAGTCTAACCGTTGATGCAAAACTACAATAACTTCAGTGGCGGCAGAACAAAAGGATAAAACCATGAGCGTCATCACCATTGCCACGCCTGGAATGCCCGGTGGCCCATGCCGCGCGTCCTGCAATCATAGCAAGTGCCACACGTTGCGAGCGATGTCGGAGGAGCGATGCGCTCACTGCGGCGTCCGTTTTGGTTTCGGCGCCAAAATAACCGGCGAGCCTCCGATGCATCTAAGATGCGCGCAGACCATTGCCGCGCGAAGTGGAGCACCGGCAACGCATCCGATCAATGATCCCGCAGCGGGCCATCAGCCCACGGGCCATCGCGGCGACAGGCGCTAGCGCCGTCTCGTTTATATTTTTGATTTGACGCCGGCACGCTGATCGGGCGCGATCGGTGACCTGCGCTTGACACCTTTGTGTCGCGCGCGTTACCGCTCGTTTGACGCGCACGATTTCATGAAGATCGAGCGTCGCCCCGTCGCGCAGCCGAGGATTGGATCATGAATGGAGCTGAGAGCCTGATTCGCACCGCGATCGCAGCAGGGGTCGAAGTGTGTTTTGCAAATCCGGGGACAACCGAAATGCCGCTGGTGGCGGCGCTCGACTCCGCCGACGGGCTGCGGCCGATTCTCGGATTGTTCGAGGGCGTTTGCACCGGCGCCGCCGACGGCTACGGACGGATGGCGGAGAAGCCTGCCTTGACGCTGCTTCATCTTGGGCCCGGTTTCGCCAACGGCATCGCGAATCTCCACAACGCGCGGCGCGCCCGCTCGCCGATCGTGAATTTGATCGGCGACCATGCGACGTGGCACGTCGGCGCCGACGCACCGCTCACTTCCGACATCATTTCGCTCGCGACTCCCGTTTCGGGATGGATACGAAGCGTCCGCAATTCAGCATCACTCGCGGACGCGACCGCGGATGCGATTGCGGCGGCCGGCCGCGCGCCGGGGCAAATCGCGACGTTGATCATCCCGTCGGATTGCCAGTGGGGTCCCGCCGAGAGCCACGCTGCGCCAATCGAGCCGCCGGCGCCGCCGGCGGTGTCCTCTGATGCGGTCAAGCGGGCGGCCGAATCGATGCGCAAGGGCGATCGAGTCGCGCTTTTTCTCGGCGGCATCGCGCTTCGAGCACGCGGCCTGAAGGCGGCGGCGCGCATCGCCGCGAAATCGGGATGTCATCTGATCTGCGAAACTTTTCCCGCTCGACTCGAACGCGGCGCCGGTACCCCAACCGTAGATCGCCTGCCCTACTTTCCTGAACAAGCGATCGAGATGTTGAAGGCGTTCGACTCGATTGTCATCGCCGGCGCGAAAAAGCCCGTCGCGTTTTTTGGCTACCCCGATTTCCCAAGCCAGTTGATTCCTGAAGGCATCGACGCCGCGATTCTGGCCGAGCCGACCGATGACGTCCCGGCCGCTCTGGAAGCGCTCGCAAGCGAAATCGGGGCGCCGGTTTCGGCCGCGACGCCGGCGAGAATATCGCGCCCCGAACGTCCCGTCGGAAAACTCGACGCGATGACCGCGGGCGCCGCGATTGCGGCGGTGATGCCCGAGGGTGCGATCGTGATGGACGAAGCTGCCACCACCGGCCTGCTATTCCTGGCCGCGTCGGCGGCTGCGCCGCCGCATACATATCTTTCGCTCACGGGCGGCGCGATCGGGCAAGGATTGCCGTGCGCAACCGGCGCGGCCGTCGCGTGTCCCGATCGGCGCGTGATCGCTTTTCAGGCCGATGGCAGCGCGATGTACACGCTGCAGGCGCTGTGGACGCAGGCCCGCGAATCACTCAACGTCACGACGGTGCTGTGCAACAACCGCAGCTACCGAATTCTGCAGATTGAACTTGCGCGCGCGGGCGTGACCAGCCCCGGCCGTAAAGCGCGCTCGCTCACCGAGCTTTCCAATCCCGATATCGACTGGACCAGTCTGGCGCGGGGAATGGGTGTGGCGGGCGTGCGCGTCGATACGGCGGAGGCGCTCACGCGTGAACTGGAACGCTCGCTTGCGACGCCGGGTCCGACTCTGATCGAGATGATTCTCTAGACCAGCGCCCTACTCCTCACTCGCGTCCCAATAGTTCGAGAGCTTTCCCCAGGTCGGCAATCGTCGCAATCAGGCGATGATGCTCGATGCGGCTGCCGACGCCGATAAAATGCATGCCCGCGCTCTCGGCCGCCTCGCGATCTATCCCGCTGTCGCCCACGTACACGGCCCGCGTCGCATCGACACCCGCGCGTTGCAGGCACAGGCGCAGGATGTCGGGCGCTGGCTTGGGGCGAACCTTGTCGAGTGCGCTGGCAACCGCGTCGAATACACCGCCAAGACCAAGATGCTCGACCAACGCGGGCACCGTCGCCGATCGATTGGTCGCCAGCCCGAGCTTGTAGCGCCGCTTGAGGTCGAGCATGAACGGGCGCAACTCAATCGGTGGCCGCAGCATCTTGAAAAACGGCGTCTGATCCATATTGCGGGTCAAATCGTGCATCCTGCCAAGCTTGGCCGCGTCGCCACGCGCGCGCGCCGCAAACACCTCGCTCGCGGCGAACGAAATCGCCTCGATTTCCTCATCACGGTCCATTGGTACTTCGCCGACCCTCGCGAAAATCCAGTTGTAGTAGGCAACGTTCGATTCTTCGGAATCGAACAGCACGCCGTCCGCGTCGAACATCACCAATTCAATCATGTTGAACGAATATTGTGCGCGGCTGATGCGCGCGGCGCTAGACCGCCAAGCGCGCGAGTGACAGTCAGCGCACGGCGCGCTTGCGATCGGCCCGCTCGGCCCGCCGCGCGTGCGCAGGCGCCGGTCGGCGCGGAACCGCTACGACTTCGCGCGCCGCGAGATGCCCCCCGCAATGAGAACAGACCATGTCCGGCGCCATCTTCGCGCCGCAGACGCGATGTATCAGCGTCATCGGCGGCCCTGATTCGTCACTGAGCCACGTGTCGCCCCATCGCATCATTGCGATCAACACGGGATAGAGTTCGAGTCCCTTCCTGGTCAGCCGATACTCGACCCGGCCGTTGTCGCCCTCACTGCGCGTGCGATCGAGGATTCCGTCTCGCACCAGGTCACGCAGCCTCGAGCTTAAGATGTTGCGCGCGATTCCGGTCCCCTGCTGAAACTCGTCAAACCGATGGCGTCCGAGAAACGCCTCGCGCACTATCAGCATCGTCCACCGCTCGCCGATCACCGCCAGCGTTCGCGCCACCGAGCAGTTCATCTCCTTGACCGAATCCCATCGCATGGGCGTCTTGTCACTCCCCTCCCCGAGTTGAATTTCGTGTGCCGCGACGTTCCCCAACTCCGCTGCTTGGCGAAATCATCGTTGCACTTTGAAACTTACTTTGCCACCGGCCGCCAGGGCATTTGCCGATTCCGATCCGGCGCTCGCCCGCGTATCCAGGAAGCAAGGGATCGCGACTGACTGACGCAAGAATTGTTCGCGTTGACATCCGGTGGATGGCGCGATAGCTGGAAATTGAAGCGCGACGCGGCCCGGCGACCGATCGCGTCGCGCTCGGTGAAAGGAATGGCGCCTGCGAATGCCGGTGGTTCAAGTTCTGAGTTCAACGATGGATGCCACGCGTAACAACGTTACGCAAGACTTCCTGCGCTGAAAGGCGGGCGCGCAGCGATGGATTTCGCCGAACTCGCCGCGCTGGCCTCAGGTCACGCCGAAGCGCGCGCCATCCAGACCGCGCTCAAGCTGGGAATTTTCGACATCCTCGAGTCCGCGCCGCTCGACGACGCCGCTCTCGCCGCCGCCATCTCCGCCAATCGCCGCGCGACGGCTCTGATAGCCAACGCGATGGTGGCGCTCGGCTTGCTCGCCAAACGCGCCAATCGCTACGCGCTCACTGATACGTCGCGGCGCTACCTGCTCCGCTCATCCGCCGAATACCTTGGCGGCTTGATCCTGTTCGACGAAGCGATCTTTGAAACTTGGACGCATCTCGAACAAACCATTCGCACCGGCGTTCCCGCGCGCCCGACTGACATGTTTCAAAGCCGTCCCGAGGAGACCGAACGATTCATCCGCGCCATGGATAGCCTCACTCGCGCCCGCGGCGATCCGGCTTATGTCGCCGATCGGGTCGATCTCAGCCGCGTCTCGATGGTCGCCGACATCGGCGGCGGGCCGGGGACGTACGCCGCGGCGATGCTGCACCGATGGCCCCATCTGCGCGCTGCGATTTACGATCTGCCTGCCACTCTCGAAGTTGCGCGCAGAATCCTCGCCGAGCGCGAGCCCGCGGCGTTGGCGCGAATCGATATGGTCCGCGTCGATTACCTGTATGATGAGATTCCGGGCCCATGCGGAGCCCTGTTCATGTCGAATATAATTCACAATGAAGATGAAATGGCCAACGCTCAACTGTTCCGCAAATGCTTTCGCGCGCTCGAACCGGGCGGCATGATGATCATCAAGGATCACATCATGAATGCCGACCTCACCGAGCCGAGGGCGGGCGCGATTTTCGCCCTATACCTGTTGCTGGCCACGCGCGGGCGCGATTATTCATTCGAAGAAGTCTCCCGATGGCTCGGCGACGCCGGCTTCGTCGATATCAACCACCAGGCGCTGCCAAGCCCTCCGTTCACCTCTTCGATGGTGATCGCGCGCAAGCCGCGAACCATTGAAAAAGTTGGGAAAGCGAAAAAGTGAGCAACTTCATCGTGCGCAGGATCGCGTCCATCGCGATCGTAATCGCGCTCGCGGCTGCGTGCTCGGGATGCGCGGCGGGCGCCGCCAGCATGGTGAGCACGGTTGTCCCGATGGTCGCCGCCGGCAGTGCCCAGGTCATCGGCTCCCAGGTTGCGATGAGAGAGTCCGGCGGCACCGGAGCTTCCAAAGACGACAACGCCGACAAATGCGATCAACTGCTGCGCGTTCCGCCCGGCGTCGAGGAAGTCCGCAAGAACAAAGACGGGTTCATCGAGTCACGCCAGTGGAAGGTTTCTGAAAACTCCGGCGGTACGGCCTGGATGTTCGTTCGCACCAAAGAAGCGCCCAAGGACGGCTGGCAGCCCAAACCCGACATCGCCAAGCTGCTCTTCAATCCGCCGCTCTATCAGGTGCTCGAGCCCGACAAGCCGGAATATCTCGCCTACGCTCCCGCCGACGTTGTTAACGTTTCCGACAGCGAGCAGTTTGACTCGATGACCGGGGCGTTCGGCTCCGGCATCGGAACGTTCAAGTGGCGCGATCGTTCCTACAGTTACGTGCTGGTCAAGGAACTTCCCTGCTTCAAACCAGCGCCGGAGAAGTGAATTCGATTTCGTTCCATCCGTCGCGCCCGATGCGATCCCGGCTACGAGTGATCGCCGCCGTTGCCCTGTTTTCGCTGGCGCTGTTTGCCGCGAGGTCGTACTCTCTGGACATGAACGCCGCGCCCGGCCATTCGCATCCGCGTCTCGAGCCCGCGTCGTGGCGCGACAACTCGCTCACGATCGCAAACCTTGGCCACGCCGCCCTGCTCATGAATTTTTTCGGCACGCGCGTACTTTCCGACCCAACCCTGTTCTCGCGCGTCGGCATGTCGATCGACTCGATCCTCACGATCGGACCAAAACGATTCGTCGATCCTCCGTTGACTCCCGCGCAATTGCAGCACATCGACCTCATTCTGATCACGCACGCACACATGGATCATCTCGACCTGCCGTCGCTCGAGGCTCTGCCCAAGAGCGCGGTCGTGGTCGCATGCGATCAGTGCGCGAAGCTGATCGCGCCGCTCGGCTTCAACGATGTCCGCGAACTCAAGTGGGGCGAGACGACCATTGTCAAAGGACTCACCATCCGCGCGATGGGCGCGCGGCACTGGGGTCGGCGATGGCCTCCGTTCGGCGAAGGCTACGGCTTCAACAGTTACGTGCTGGAAAAAAACGGCCGCCGGATGCTGCTCGCCTGCGACAGCGCCCAGACCGATCTCTTCGCGAGCCTCGCATCGACGCCGCCCGACGTGGCGGCCTTCTCGATCGGCGCCTACGACCCGTGGATCTACAATCATGCAAACCCCGAACAGGTCTGGGCGATGTTCCAGCAGACGCGCGCCCGCTACCTCATTCCCATTCACTGGGGCACGTTCAGGCTGTCGAAGGAGCCGATGCAAGAACCGCTGCAACGACTAATCGCCGCCGCCGGCAGCCAGCAGGATCGAATCGTGATACGTCAAATCGGCGCAACCTGGACTATGCCCGCCTCGATCGAGATGCATCGGGCGGCCGGCCGCTGAAGGATTGTTCATAGCCGAGTGCGGCGGGACTATTCAAGAATAAAACTGTGTGTTAGCTTTTTAACTGCGAACGGTTCATGGCTGATAGCGGGGAGGAAGGTCGTTGATTGCGAAGCCTGAACTGGCGCCCTTTGCGTCCGATCTCGATGAGGGTGCTCCATTCCTCAAATGGGCAGGAGGCAAGACGCAACTCCTGTCTCAACTTGAGAGATTCCTGCCTGACGACTTCAACGCCTACGCAGAGCCGTTCGTCGGAAGCGGCGCACTCTTCTTTCATCTCCGTAGGACGCGCGGTTTTTTCCCCGCCATTCTCGCTGATTCCAACCCGGAACTAGTGAATGCCTATATCATCGTGCGAGATAAGTTGGAGCAACTGCTCCCGTTACTACAGGAGCACCAGCAATCGCACGGAAAGGAGCACTATTACCACGTTCGGCAACAGAAGCCCGGGGAATTGGGAGATGTCGAACGCGCTGCCCGTCTGATTTATCTCAACAAAACGTGTTTCAATGGCTTGTATCGGGTTAATTCGGAAGGTCAGTTCAACGTCCCGATCGGTTCGTATGTAAAGCCCCGGATCTTTGACGAAGAGAGCCTTCGCGCTGCGAGCGATTCGCTGCAACAGACAACTTTTCTTCAGTGCGACTTTGCTGAAATCGAAAGCCATGTCTCGTCGGCCGATTTTGTCTATTTCGATCCTCCGTATTACCCAGTGTCCGGAACTGCCAGCTTTACCGGCTACGCCATGCGCAATCCTATGTCTCAGCGCACCAGAGGAAATGTCTTTGGAGTAGATGATCAGCAGAGGCTCTCGGTCACCTTCGCGAAACTTGCCGCCAGAGGAAGCTCCGTGATGCTGAGCAACAGCGATACGCGTCGAATCCGCGTGCTGTATCGAGACTTCCAAATCGAAAAAGTCAAAGCGCGCCGCGCCATAAATTGCAACGGTGCGAAGAGAGGGGTCGTAGACGAAGTTGTAATCCTCAGCAAACAATAGCCAATAGGATCCAACCGTATGAAGATTTCATCGCTTGACGTGCCGCAGGCCGACACCCTTGATCTGGTCGTCAAGCTCCTCGCAGTACTGTGGAATGACGAATCGCAGAACAAAGAGAAAATTGCGAAAGAGTTAGGAATTGTCCGGCGCCAAGTCGATTACTACGAGCATGCCGCAAGAATACTCGGTCTAGCTGTGATAGGCGGTGGAACAGTCCAGTTTACAGACGCGGGAAAGGCCTTGATGGAAGCGACCCGTGTGCAGGACCGCAGACGACTCCTGAAAGAGGCTGTGTTGAACACGCCAATCATTAGGTCGCTATTGCGTGATCGACGCCCTGAGGAACTTAGCCAAGTGGTTGTATCGCAATTTCTGCGAGAGAAGTCGACGTCATCTGGAGCGACCATTCCGCGAAGAGCTCGGACGATACGTACTTGGATAAGAGATGTTTCAGATTTTGATCCACTGGATCCGTCATCTCTCGCTAGAAAGGCCGCTGCAGATGCAAATGAAGAATACGCGGCTTATCGCGGACGAGAGGAAGGACCCATACATAGAGGCCTCAAAATGGCCATCTCTCAAGATCCATTGCGTCACTTGGGCGAACGCTTGACCCTGATTCAGGTCGAGTATCCTTTTCCGACCAATGATAGAGCGGACGTTTTGTTTCTAGATGAGAAGAAACGATTCTATGTCGTGGAAGTAGAGGTCGACGTTGGACCCCACGATTTGCCAGGCCTTCTTCAGGCTGTCAAATACAAACATATGCTAGCTGTAATTCATGGCCTGTCGGCGGACGCGGTAAGAGGCGTGCTGGTTGCACGCAATATCGACCCAGCCATCGAGTTGCGCGCCAACCTCTATGATATCGAATGTAAGCGCGTTCCCACCATCATCTAAGCGAATCGGCACTCTCACCACCTATCGTCAGACACGCTTGCGCTTCTTGGCAAGATAATCGACCAGCATGTATTCGCCGAGACGGTCGGGACGGGTGAACAGCGCGCGGCCTCGATTGATCTGCGTCATCTTGTCCACGAATGCGCGCAGACTCGGCGAATCGTCAAGCATGAACGTGTTGATCGTGATTCCCTGGCGCGTGATCCGCTCGACTTCCTTCAGCGTCTCCTGCGCGGCGCGCATGCTGATGCCGCCGAACGACAGCGGCCATTCGCAGTACAGCCGCTTGTTCAGGAAGTACGCGGTCGGCTGCCCGTCGGTGATCACGATGATGTGCTGATTGCGTGACGGATGGCGCCCCAGCAAATCCGAAGCGAGCCGCAACCCGTCCTGCAGGTTGGTGAACGGATCGCCCATGTTCCACGACGCTTCGGCCAGATCCTTGAGCTTCAACTCAACCGCGCGCGTATAAAAACCGACGATCGCAAAAAAGTCGCGCGGGAACTTCGAACGAATCAGCGTCTCCATCGCCATCGCGACTTTCTTCGCCGCCGCAAATCGCCCTTCCCAGCTCATCGACCACGACATGTCCAGACACAGCACCGTCGACGAGGAACTGGCGTAATCGCTTTCGTAAATCTCGAAATCTTCCGGCCGCAGCTCCAGCGGAACGCCCGCCTTGCGCGCCAGCGCATGCTTCAGCGTCGCGACCAGGTTCAGATTCAGCGGATCGCCGAACGCGTACGGCTTGGTCTGCTCCGGACGCATCTCGGTGACGCCGCGATGGTCGGTCAGGTGGCCGCCCGAACGGTCCTTCAACAGGTTCTGGTAAATGTCGCGCAGCGCCAGTTGCCCGATTCGCCGCACGCCCCTGGGCGAGAGCTGGAAATGATCGCCCTTCGGCGCCATGTAGCCCGACTGCGTCAGCAGCACCATCACCTGCCTGAGATTTTGAAAATCTTTGCCGGCCTGCTGGCCTAAAATCTGCTGCAGGTCTTCCATCGAGATCGTGTCGAAGTTGCCCGACATCAGGTCCTGTTCGAGCTGGCGCATCCGCTCCATTTCGCGCATCAACCGGAGCGCGTCGTCATAGCCGAGACTCTTCGGACCGTGGAACATGTGCTGATTGCGATCGCGGAAATTCTCGAGGTCGCGGATATTTTCATATTCCTCGAGCAGCGCGTCGAAGTCCGCCTTCGCCTGCGCGTCCTCGAATTCGTGGCTCTCCAGCTTGCGCATCGCCTCCGACAGCCGCCGCGGCATGCGCGACAACTCGCGCTGTTTTTCCTCGACGCCGGGCTTTTGCCCTTTGAGCGATTCCAGCTTGGCCCGCTCGCGATTCAAAATGTCCTCGAGCTTCTGCTCCATCTCGGAGAGCGCGTTCTTCAGGTTGAAGTCGCGATAGCGCTGGCGCATCTCCTGCCGCAGTTGCTCGATAAACTCCTCCAGCCCCATCACCCGCACGCCGTCAAATTCCATTCCCTGCCGCATCATCCAGTCCATCGCCTGGCGCACGTCGTCGGTGAACGACAGATACTCCGCCAGCTTCTCGAACACCTTGTCGGCGTCGAGCTTGAGCCGCTGCGTCCCGTCCCACTGCGTGTAGCGGGTGCTGACCGTGCTCAATTCCCTGCGCGTCATGCGTGATAGGCGAAGCGCCCGCCCTGGCGATCCTTGTTGAGCTTCTGATGCAGATGCAGGCCCTCGAAAATAAACTCGCTCGCCGCCGCCATCAGCCCCGGCGTCTCGAACGGTCCCAGCAGCGCGATCACTTCGCGCAGTCCCGTCACTTCGCGCAGCGGCTCCATGTATTCCGACGACGGCGCGCTGTCCGAAACCTCGACCCCCCAGCCCTGCTCGAAGTAGCTCGAGACCTTCTTCAAGTCGTCGAGCTTCAAATACCTGTCGAAAACCTTCAGCACCGCGCGGTTGATCAGCCGCTCGATCAAATCGTCTTCCTTCTTGTCTTCGCCGACGTACTCGAGCTCGATCTTCCCGGCTGTCGACGCGTACAGCGAATGCAAATCCGAAATCCGCGGCACGATCTCGTTCTCCGCGTTTCGCACCGCGCGCTTCTCCGCGTTGGAAATCGCCGATTCGAAATTGTTGATCGTAACGCGCACCGACACCCCCGACGATTGGTTGATCTCGTTCGACGCCCTCGCCTCGAACGTAATCTGCGCCAGGATGTCCTTCATGAACTGCGGAATCCGCACCTCCACGCCCGTGCGCGGCAGATGCGCCGCTTCCTGCTCCATGATCGCTATCTCGTGCTCGATCGTCTTCGGATAATGGGTGCGAATCTGGACGTCGAAACGATCCTTGAGCGGCGTGATAATTCGCCCGCGCGATGTGTAGTCCTCCGGATTCGCGCTCGCCACGAACACCACATCGACCGCCAGCCGAATCTTGTAGCCCTTGATCTGGACGTCCTTCTCTTCCATCAGGTTGAACAGTCCGACTTGCACTTTCTCAGTCAGGTCGGGCAGCTCGTTGATGGCGAAGATGCCGCGATTGGTGCGCGGGATCAGTCCGTAATGGATCGTTTCCTCGTCGGCCAGGTAGCGCCCCTCGGCCACTTTGATCGGATCGATCTCTCCGATTAGGTCCGCCACCGAAACGTCGGGCGTCGCGAGCTTCTCCGCGTATCGGCTGTCGCGTCCGATCCATCCAATCTCGAGCGCGTCGCCTTTTTCTTCCTTCAGCTTCACGCATCGGCGGCATATCGGCGAATACGGATCGTCGCTGATTTCGCATCCCGCGACCACCGGCACATATTCGTCCAGCAATCCGACCAGCGATCTTATTATTCGCGACTTCGCCTGCCCGCGCTCGCCGAGAAAAATCATATGATGTCCCGCGAGCACGCCGTTCTCGATCTCCGGAATTACCGTCTCTTCATAGCCCACGATCCCCGGCAGGATTTGCTCCTTGCTGCGCAGCCGCTCGAGCAAATTCTTGCGCATCTCCATCCGCACCGGCATGGTCTGGTAGCCCGCGCTCTTGAGTTCGCCCAGCGTCCGGATTTTCAGCAGTCTTTCATTCATCGCGAATCCCGCAGGTTGATTACTGGGTCTTAAGATAATTCAGCGCCGAGATTTTTGAAAATCGGGCGCAATTGTCCATAACCGTCTTCCAAACTCTGTGATAGCACACGCGTCGAGGCAAGCACCGGCATAAAATTGTTGTCGCCGGCCCAGCGCGGAACGATATGCCAATGCATGTGCTCGGCGAATCCCGCCCCCGCGGCCAGGCCCAGGTTGGCGCCGACGTTAAACCCCGCCGGATGCAGACTCGCGCGCATCGCCTTTATCGACGCCGCAACCGCGTCGCCAAGCGCCGCTCGATCCGCTCGCGCCAGCAACTCCGGCGACGCGACATGGCTTCGCGGCGCCACCATGATATGTCCGTTGTTGTAGGGATATTTGTTGAGCATCACGAGCACGTCGCGATTCTCGAACAGAACCAGGCGTTCTCGTCGTTCAGCCTCGGACAGCTTGCCGAAACAGAAGATGCACGCCTGGTGGTCGGAGCGGATGCTGCGCAGATACTCGTACCGCCACGGCGCCCACAGCCGCAGACCTGCCGCGGAAGCCTCCGCCGCGTCGCGCCGCTTAGCGACCCGCTTCTTCGGCGCCATTAACTTCGATTCGGAGTTCCTTGCCCGCCCGGAAGAACGGAATCTGCTTGGCGTCAACTCTGACCAACTGTCCGGTCTTGGGATTGCGGCCTTGCCGCGCGCGACGCTGCTTCACCGCGAAACTGCCGAAGCCGCGGATTTCGATCCGCTCGCCGCGCGTCAGCGAGTTGGCCATCGCGTCGAACATCGCATTCACGATCGTCTCTGACTCGCGATGCGTAAACTTCTGCCGGCGCGCCAGTAGTTCCTGGATGATTTCCCGCTTGGTCATCGATCTCGCCGCCGTCCGCGCCACGCTCTGATCGAAGCCGCTCCCCGCCTAGCTGTTTTTGCCGCCGCGCGCCGCGCGCCGTTCGCCGTCATCGCGATCGAGCTTGAGCTCCTCGTTCAGGATATCTTCCATCGAGAACCGCGCCGCCTCATGCTCGCGCTTGAGGTAGGCCTGCATTTCCTCGCGCTCTTCGTGCTGCTTGAGCGCCTTGATAGACAGCCCTATCCGGCGCTCCTTCGGGTCGACTTGCACGACCAGCGCCTCCAGCTCGTCATCGACCTTGTACAGCGACGACGGCTTGTCCACTCGCTCGTTGCTGAGCTGCGAGATATGGATCAGCCCTTCGATTCCTTCCTCGATCTCCACGAACACGCCGAAGTCCGCCACCGAACTGACCTTGCCATGAATTCGCGTGTTCAGCGGGTAACGCTCCGCCACCGTATCCCACGGGTCGGTCGAAAGCTGCTTGACGCCCAGGCTCACGCGCTCGTTCTCGACGTCGATTCCGAGCACCGTCGCCTCCAGCTCGTCGCCCTTCTTGCACACTTCGCTCGGATGCCGAATCTTCTTGGTCCACGACAAGTCCGAAATGTGCACGAGCCCGTCGATCCCCGGCTCGATCTCGACGAACACTCCAAAGTCCGTGATCGACTTGACCTTGCCCTTGACCCGGCTGCCAATCGGATGCTTCTGCCCGAGTTCTTCCCACGGATTCGCCTCGGTCTGCTTGAGTCCGAGCGAAATTCTTCGATTCGCCTCGTCAACCCCGAGCACCTGCACTTCCACTAGGTCGCCTGAATTCACGACCTTCGACGGATGAACCGCACGCTTGCTCCAGCTCATCTCCGAGACGTGGATCAAACCCTCGACGCCCTTTTCGATCTCCACGAACGCGCCGTAGTCGGTCACGCTGACGACCTTGCCCTTGATTCGCGTGCCCGGCGGATACGCTTCCGCCACCTTGGTCCACGGGTCGGGCATGATCTGCTTCATTCCCAGCGACACCCGCTCGCGTTCGGCGTCGTATTTCAGTACGACGACCTTGACCTTGTCCCCGACCTTCAATACTTCCGACGGATGCTGCAATCGGCCCCATGCCATGTCCGTGATATGCAGCAGCCCGTCGATTCCGCCCAAGTCGATGAACGCGCCGTAGTCGGTAATATTCTTCACGGTGCCTTCGAGGATCACGCCCTCTTCGAGCACCTTGAGCGTCTGTTCCTTGAGCGATGCGCGCTCGCGCTCGAGCACGCTGCGCCGCGAGACCACCACGTTGCCGCGCGCGCGATTGAACTTCAGGATTCGGAAGCGGCCGCGCTGTCCCACGTATCTGTCCAGATTGCGCGCCGGACGAATATCGACATGCGATCCCGGCAGGAACGCCGGCACCCCGATATCGACTTTCAGTCCGCCTTTGACTTTGCCGAGCACCACGCCCTCGACCGGCGTCTCCGACTGAAACGCCTTGTCGAGTTCGCGCCAGACTTTGAACTTCTCGGCCTTCGCGTGCGAAAGCATCACCGTGCCGTTTTCGGTCTCGGCGCCTTCGAAATACACGTCAACCTCGTCGCCCTCCCTGACCGTCGGATGGCCCTCATGGTCAAGGAATTCGGCGAGGGGGACCTGCCCTTCGCACTTGTAGTTGATGTCGATGATGACGCTGTCGCGCGTGATCAGAAGCACTCTTCCAACCAGCACATCGCCGGGACGGGGAGCCTTTAAACTCTCTTCCATCAACGACTCAAAGTCATTTTCTCCTCCGCTCATCTGTTCAGGCAACGCTTTCTCCATTTAGTGGGACCTTCCGGGACTTCGGGGCTGTGCAATCCTTACAACCGGGCTACGCTCGTTTCAAGTCCTTGCCGGCGTTGATTCGAGCGTTAATCTGCGCCTTCATCGCCGCGACCACCGCGTCGATTGAAAGTTTCGTTGAATCGATCAGCATCGCATCGTCCGCGCGCTTGAGCGGCGCCAGCTCGCGCCCGCGGTCGCGGCGGTCGCGCTCGAGCAGCTGTTCGAGCACTTCAGGCTCCGTGATCGACGCGCCCTTGCCCTTGAGTTCTTCAAATCTGCGATGCGCTCGCGTCTTCACGTCCGCATCGAGAAAGAACTTGAACTCGGCGTCGGGAAAGATCGCCGTGCCGATATCGCGTCCTTCCATCACCACTGCCCCGTCCGCACCCGCCGCGCGCTGCAACTCGCGCATCCGCGCGCGCACCGCGCCGAGCGCCGAGAACCGCGACGCCAGGTCGCCGATTTCCGGCTCGCCTACCGACGCGCTCACGTCGCGGCCGTTGAGCATTATCTTGTCGCCATCGAACTTGATCTTTATCGCCACCAGCACCGGCCTGAGAAGCGCTTCGACGTTTGCGTCGTCCGGGCCGACTCCCGCCGCGCGCGCCGCTAAAGCGACCGCGCGATACATCGCGCCCGTGTTCAGGTACGAGAACCCAAGCTCGCGCGCGAGCGCGCGCGCCGCCACGGATTTTCCCGCTCCGACCGGCCCGTCGATCGCAATTATTGGCCGCTTCGGATTCACCTGATCTCTTCCCGCATCGCCCTGCCGCGATTGAAAATCTTCTCGACTCCTTCCATGTCGCCGGCCTCGACCAGAGCCTCAAACTCCGCGAACGTCCCGCCGTAGAGTTTCAGCGCCGCCGCGATCGCCTCGCGATTCGTCACAAAAATGTCGCGCCATACTTCCCACGACGACCCCGCCAGCCGCGTCGTATCGCGCAGTCCCCCCGCGCCGTATTCCGCCGCCAGCTTGTCCCCGACCTTCTCGCCCGCCAGCGAGGCCGCCAGCACGCTCGATACTATCTGCGGCAGATGACTCGAGCGCGCAAGGATCTCGTCGTGCGTCCGAGCGTCCATCATCTCGACGCACGCGCCGGTCTCGTCCCATAGCTGCTCGATTTTTTCGATCGCCGCGGGCGTGCTCTTCGCCGACGGCGTGATTATCACGCGCCGGTCCCTGAACAGTGCCGGGTCCGCCGCCGCCGCGCCCGTCGTTTCCTTGCCGGCCACCGGATGCGCCGCGACGAGCGATCTCTTTCCCGTGATCAGCGGCTCCAGCTCGCGCACCACGTATCCCTTCACGCTGCCGACGTCGGTCACCACCGCGTCCGGCGCCGTGTGTTCGATCATTTTTTCCAGCGTCGATCGCATCGTCAGTATCGGCACCGCCAGCACGATCAGGTCCGCACCGCGCGCCGCCTCGACCGGGTCCCTGCTCGCGACGTCGATCATCCCGCGCTCGACCGCAACGTCCAGGTTCGCCTGCGTCCGTCCCAGCCCGACCACTTTGCCCACCAGGCCCGCGTGCCGCGCGATCGACGCGAGCGAGCCTCCAATCAGGCCCACTCCGCACACGGTCATTTGCCGAAATAGCTGCGCCATCACGCTTGGACTCCGCCGCCCGGCGGCGCCGTCTTCGACATTTTGAGCCGGCTCAATTGCACCAGCAGGTTGGCGCTCGCGATCATCATAAGTGCGAGCACGGGAAGCATTACGTAATTCATGTTGAGATTCGCGCCGCGAGCATCGGCGACGATCACGCCGAAGGCTCCCGCCATCACGATCACATACGCGAGCCTGAACCACGATAGCGCACTCATCACCCGCCCTTCGAATTGCCCGGGCCGGACCACCGCCGTCAGCCCGATAAGCGCGTACCCCGCCAGCGCGACGATCGGCGTCAGCAGCAGCCCGACGAATTTCGACCCGTAGCCGTCGATCTGCCCCGCGAGGCTCCAGTGGATCGGAATCCGCGCCGGCGCCGTCGGCCACGACCATATCGCGGCCGCGAACATGGCGACAATCAACGCACGCGCGATCCAGTCTGGATTTAGATTCTTCACGACTGCCCGCCCATCACTTCGCCGAGCGCCGCCACCAGCCGCCGATTCTCCTCCGGCAGCCCAACGCTGATTCGCACGTGGCGCGGATACCCGTAACCATTCATCGCGCGCACGATCACGCCCTTGCGCAGCAGCTTTTCGTACACTGCGCGCCCGTCTCCCACCTCGACCAGGAAGAAATTCGCGTGACTCGGCACGAACGGCGCCTTGAGCCGCCGAAACTCGCCCTCCAGGTAATCCATCCCCTCCGCGTTGACTTGCAGCGTTCTGGCGATATGCGCCCGGTCGTCCATCCCCGCGATCGCCGCCACCTGCGCAAGCGACGTCACGTTGAACGGCTGGCGCACGTTATGCAACATCTGGATCATGTCGGGCCGCGCCACCGCGTATCCGACCCGGATTCCCGCCAGCCCGAAAATTTTCGAGAACGTCCGGAGCGTGATTATCAGCCGGTGATCGTCGTGGTTCTCCATCGAGTCGGGATAATGCGGGTCGCGCACGAATTCGAAGTACGCCTCGTCGGCGACGATCACCACGTTTTCCGGAACGCGCTCCAAAAACCGCTTCCATTCCGCGCGCCGGTAAATCGTGCCGGTCGGATTGTTCGGATTGCCGAGAAAAACTATTCGCGTGTTGCCGTCGATCGCCGCCGCCATCGCCTCGAGGTCGTGCGAGAATCCGTCGATGGTCCTGGCCACGCGATGCGCCCCGCCGGCGGCCGCCGTCGCCAGCGGATAAATAGCGAACGAATGCTCCGAGTAAACCGAGTTCAGTCCCGGCCGCAGATAAAGAAACGCGAGCAGGTTGAGCACCTCGACCGATCCCGACGCCGCGAATACCCGCTCCACTCCAATCTTGTGATACGCCGCGATTTTGCGCCGCAGCTCGTAGCTCGCGCCGTCGGGATAGCGATTCAGCTCCGGCAGCGCCGCCTTGATCGCCTCTATCGCGCGCGGCGACGGCCCCAGCGGATTCTCGTTCGACGCCAGCTTTACCGGATCGTCGATTCCGAGTTCGCGTTGCAGCTCCTCAATCGGCTTGCCCGGCTCGTAAGGAGCAAGCGCGGCGACCGATGGATGTACGAGATCTTGAGCTTTTATCAAAGTAGGTGAACGGCGGTGAAAAGATTGGAAAGTGAAAAAGTAAAAGCGCTTTCCCGGCTGCCCGGCTCAGGCAGCGGCCGACCTGCCTTCAGGATACGATCCTAAGACCTTCAAGAATAGGGCCTTGCGCTCCAGCGACTTGATCGCGCGGGCCAGCTTGGGGTCGTCACGATGCCCCATGACGTCAACGAAGAACAGGTACTCCCACGGCCGCGCCCGGATCGGACGCGATTCGATCTTCGATATATTGATCGCGTTGCGCGCAAACAGGTTCAGCGCCTGGTTGAGCGTGCCCACCCGGTCCGCAACCGCGAACAGCAGCGTCGTCTTGTCCGCACGCCCCGGCCCCGACCGCTCCACCGGCCGCGTCCCCATCACGATAAATCGCGTCATGTTGGTCGCAAGGTCCTGCACGTTCGACGCAATCGTCCTGAGCCCGTACGCCTCGCCCGCCGCCGCCGACGCGATCGCCGCGAGCGACCCGTCAGCCGCCGCGCGCTGGGCCGCCAGCCCGTTCGACGCGACCGCCTCGGTCTCGCAATTGGGGAAATTCGCGCTCAGGTAGCCGCGGCACTGCGCGAGCAACTGCTGATGCGCAATTATCCTGGTTACTGCTTCGCGCTTGCCGCTGAGCGACATTATTGAGGGCCGCACCGGCAGCAGGATTTCGCCGATTATCACCAGCGCCGTGTCGATCAGCAGATCGAGCGTCAGCGTCACCGATCCTTCGGTCGAGTTCTCCACCGGCACCACGCCGAAATCCGCGCGTCCGTTCTCGATCGCCTGGAACACCGCCGCGAACGACTCCAGCGGCATCAGCTCCACGCTCGATCCAAACCGCATCCGCGCCGCCTCGTGCGAGTAGGTATGCTCCGGGCCGAGGAAGGCCACCCGCGGCTCGTGCTCGAGCGCGCGGCAGGCCGAAATTATCTCGACATAAATTCGCTTGACCTGCTCGTCGGTGAGCGGCCCCTGGTTTTCGGCGATCATCTTTTCGATAATCGCGAGCTCGCGCACCGGCTGATAAACCTCGCCGCCGTTATTGTGCTTGAGCCGGCCGATCTCCACCGCGAGGCTGGCCCGCAACGACACCAGCCGCAGGATCTTGAGGTTTATCTCGTCCATCCGCGCGCGCAGAGTCTCTATGGACGGCGGCTCCGCGGCGGCGCCGGCCGCGGTCGGCTTCCTGGCTGTCCGTGACGACATCGAACCAGAATGGCTACCCTACTGCCCGCCCCTTTTCAACGCACAGGGGTGACCCCTGCACCCAGTGTTAAGGCCGCCCGCCGTTGGCGGGCGCGGCCCCTGCCAACGGCTTAATACTGCGCTGCCGTCGCCACGGCCAGGGGTCACCCCTGCCGCGCGATTCAGGATTCCGCGTCCGCATTCTTTACCTGCCTCGCCCTGACAGGGAGAGGCCGACGCCGCCCGGGGGGTTCCATGGCCGATCATCCTATCTTCATCTCATACGCGCGCAAGACGAGCCGAGTCTATGCCGAGGCGTTGCACGGGGAACTCTACGGGGCCGGTGTGCCAGCCTTTTTGGATCTGAATGACATTGAACCCCTCGATCAATTTCCCACCGAAATTGCCGAGGCGCTGCTAGCCGCGAATGTTGTGGTCGTCTTTGCCGACGAGACCTATTTCACGCGGCGCTACTGTGTGAGCGAATTCGATGCGGCACTGGCTCCCCGCGCGCTCGTTCGCGGCAACGCCCCGCCCGAAGAGGAGGACAAAGCGCTTTTGCACCTCGTGATAGCGCTACCAGAAATTATGACGTGTAGCTGGGATGAATCGGATATGTCCCGACAACCCGGATATACCGTGATACCTTGCCAGCGGAAGTAAGTGCCCGTTTTATAGTCGGATCGTTCACGGTGCCCGCAATGTCCACAAAAAAAACATACGTGTTCGGATGCCCGGCAACTGGACGAGACACGATCCTTGTGAGGTTGACGCCCGCCTTGGAGAACGGTTCTAAAAACGCGACCAGGCTACCAGGGGCGTTGCGCAGTGATGCAACAATACTTGTTTTTTTGCACAATCGCGGATCGACTGTCTTATGCCCCAACGAGAAGAATTGAGTGACGTTAGGTACATCTTCGGTTACTGGAAAATGCAGGATATCCAAATTGTACACATGCGCAGCATCGCGCGTCCCGAGGGCGGCGGCATTATTCTCGGATGAGGCAAGCTTTGCGGCTTCTGCTGTGCTTTTTGTTTCTCGACGCTCCACATCCGGGAAGTTTTCCTTGATCCATCCGTCGCAGTGATGAAAAGGCGCGAAGTGAGAATACAAAACCCGAACGCTCTCTCGTTTGTGGCCGAGCAGGGCAAGCCTGACCTTAATCGACAACTCCTCCTGAATGGACAGAGTGCACGACCGATCTATGAGGTGATCAACGGTCTCGTAAATCGTTCCTCCGGAAGAGTTCTCAATGGGGACAATTCCCTTTCGCCCAGGATCAGCTTGGACGTATCGGAACACATCATCGATCGAGTTTTGAGGAATCAGGGTCCGTCCTCGGTAACGTTTTTCGGCCACCAAATGAGCGAACGTCCCTTGAGGACCAAGATAGGCGATTTCAGTTGTGAGCATAATTTTATGACGTAAGGGTTGAAGGTCCATACCCTCCGTTGGCGTTGCTGAAATAATTCTGCGGGCATCCGCAGCAGGCCTGCATCGCCTGCTCGGTATTGAAGACGTAGATCATCGCGCAAGTTTCGCCCGCTATCGCGTAGGGGGCCGTGGCCGTTGGATCTCCCTCGAGGGGAGCAATGATATTGACGTAGGCCTGTCCGCCGGTGGTGTTGGCGTTGCTGAAATAATTCTGCAACTCCGTCCCGGCCTCTTCGGACTCTGCCGCCGCCATGCCTGACCACGCGAACGTCGCGATGGCTGCGGCCAGCAGAATCATCGTGCTTGTGCTCAGAACTCTCTTACCTAAAACCGCAGGGGCGCGTACACGCTCCATGATGGAATTTCCTTCCTAGTCTGGCTGAAAGCGGCGTAACCGTTAGTACCCGTCACCGGCGTTATAGTGACGTTGGCGCAACATATCATAAATACCGTTGGCGGTGTCAAGCCAACCCAATCTCTGATTTTAGCGGTTTCCAAGCGTGCCTGCCACCCAGCGTGCCAGCGCTGGCACAACCCTACCAGAATGGTAGCAGGATCGACACAGGCAGTAGTCTAACGGGCATTAGACACATTCTCTCCTCGACGTAGCGCTGGTGGATTTTGGCCCAGTCTGTGACATCACGTAAGGCTGAACTGCTCGGCCCTGAACTTTGCTGGCTATTCTGTGAATTCTTGCCTCGCCCTGACAGCGAGAGGCCGACGCGAGTCGTCGAGCGTCGGGTGAGGGTCCGAATTCCAAGTTCCTCTCGCGTCCCATCCCTCCTCGCCGTCATCCCGCGCGAAGCCGAGGACCCCCACTTTTTACCTCTCCCGTAACTGAACGGGCGAGGTATCTCGGACGGAGAACAACCTCTTCCCCCTTACCCTTCTAACAGGGCGAAGCCCGCATCTTCACTTTTCACTTTTCACTTTTCACTGGGTGCAGGGCTCACCCGCGCCCGCGGCAGGGGCCGCGCGCGACAACGGAGCGCGGTCTTAACATTGGGCGCAGGGGTCACCCCTGCCTTGACTCGTAGTTGCCGATTGCAAACTATCTGATGCATGAAACGTTATTCCCCAGCTCTTCTCCTTGTACTTGTGATGATCCCGGCGGCGGGATGCAACGGCAGCGGAGGATCGCAGGCAACGCCGGCAACGGCACCGGGAATCGTTCACTTTGTCCCCAATTCGCATGCGTTCTGGAGCAACCCCTCCAACTGGACGACCAGCTTCGGCCCCGCCTACGCCGACATCACTCTGGCGTCGAGCAATTTCGTGCCGTGCAGAGGGGGACCCTTCGCGCTCTGCTATTACTCGGGACCAAGCTCCGGTTCCGAAGACCTGTCCTGCACATTGACCGCCGACGGCAACTACGCCAACTGCCAATGCTTCGACATTCCCTACGGCGTGTACTTCGTGGACATCAACGCCATCCTGAACCACGCGGTATATGAGAACACCATCGCTCAATGCGGCGCCGACGGCAGCCTCTGCGCGACGCTCAACTCGGCCCCGGTATGCGCGAACGTCAATCAGGGGAATTTGATTCCCGGGTCGAGCATATACTCCACCTTCAGCTTCGATTGTGTCCCCGAGAACGGAATCGGCCAGACCAATTGCTCGAATGCGCCGTACGCCGGATGCATGACGGCGCCGTGTTTCACAACTGGCCAGGCGGGGATTGTCAAATGCTCTTGTCCGGTCTTCAACGGTCCTTATCAGGTCGGCCAGAATGACCAGGCGTGCACGCTCGGCGATGACCTCGTATGGTCGGCCGCTTATGCGCCCGCCGCGACGCCAACGGCCACGCCCGTCACGCCCGCCCTCGCCGCGGATGCGCGCGATGCTGCTCCTGCCGCCGTTCCCAGTCCGGGAGCATGCCTGCCGGACGCGCCCGGCGGACTCGGATGCCCGCTGTATGTGCCCGGCGTCACGATACTGCCGCCCGACAGCGGCGTTGACTGCGCCAAGGTCTGCGACGAGTACCACAGTTGCCTGCAACCGAAAGGGGCTCAGGCGGGTTTCACCTGCGACGCCACGCTATGCACTGACGAATGCAACGACAGGGACTTGGTGAGCACCGCATGCTCGGGGCTGGCGGGATGCGACATTTCGGAAATAGTCAAAGCCGAAACTGCCGCTCAATGTAGTTGCTGCGCGAGCCAGCTATGCGAATGCGACCCGAGCGCGAAGACCAATAAGGCGATCTTTGCACTGGACCAACAGCAGCGCGATCGCGGCATCAAGCCCCAATGCGACATCAACGGAACCCTCTGCGGCTCCCAGTAGCTCGCGCCGTTTCTGAGTCGATGCGGCCCCGCCTTGAGCGCGTTGCTTCACGGCGCGATATGAGAGAATCTAATACCTGATGCACCGATATATTAGCCGGAACATGTTAAAGACAGAAAAGGACAAACAATGCCGACGAATTCGCGCAACCTGCTGACGACCGAAAGCGGCGCTCCTGTAGCCGACAATCAAAATTCACGAACCGCGGGCTCGGGCGGTCCTGTCCTGCTGGAAGACAATCAACTGATCGAAAAGCTCGCCCACTTCGACCGCGAACGCATCCCCGAACGCGTGGTCCACGCCAAGGGTTCGGGGGCTCACGGTTATTTCGAGGTCACCGCGGACGTATCGCGATGGACCAAGGCGAAATTTCTCCAGCCCGCGGGCAAACGCACCGAGGTCTTCATCCGCCTCTCGACCGTGGCCGGCGAGAAGGGCTCGGCCGATACGGCGCGCGATCCGCGCGGCTTCGCGATCAAGTTTTACACCGAGGAGGGCAACTATGACCTCGTCGGCAACAACACGCCGGTCTTTTTCCTTCGCGATCCGCTCAAGTTCCCCGACTTCATCCACTCCCAGAAGCGCGACCCATACACCAACATCCAAGAGCCGGATAACGTCTGGGATTTCTTCTCGCTCAGCCCCGAGGCCACGCATCAATTCACATGGCTGTTCGGCGACCGTGGCATCCCGGCCAGCTATCGGCACATGGACGGCTTCAGCTCGCACACCTACCAGTGGATGAATTCGCGGGGCGAGCTCTTCTGGGTCAAGTATCATTTCAAGACCGACCAGGGCATAAAGTGCCTGACCTCCGAGGAGGCCGCGCGCATCGCCGGCCAGGACGCCGACCACCATCAGCGCGATCTGCTCAGAGCGATCGAACGCGGCGAGTATCCGTCATGGACGCTCAAGATGCAGATCATGCCGGTCGCGGACGCCGCCGCTTATCGCTTCAATCCGTTCGACCTGACCAAGGTCTGGCCGTACAAGGACTACCCGTTGATTCCGGTAGGTAAGATGGTCCTCAATCGAAATCCCGAGAACTATTTCGCCGAGGTGGAACAGGCGGCGTTCAATCCGGCCAATTTCGTGCCGGGCATCGGACCTTCGCCGGACAAGATGCTGCAGGGACGTCTTTTCGCGTACGGCGATACCCATCGTTATCGCCTGGGCGCCAACCACACGCAGTTGCCGATCAACTGTCCGCACGCGGCCAAGGCGGCTAACTACTTGCGCGACGGCTCGATGCGGTTTGACGGCAACAGTGGGCGCGCGAAAAATTACGAGCCGAACAGCTTCGACGGCCCCGTGCAAAGTAACCAGCCGCTTTGGGCGCCGATCGAGGTGAATGGCTTCACGGGCGCGCAGGCGCAGGAGCGTCATCGGGAGGACAACGACTTCGTCCAGGCGGGCGCGCTCTACCGCGTGATGGACGAGGCGGCGAAGGAGCGGCTGGCCGCAAATATCGCGGCGGGGCTAGCCCAGGTAAGCCGCGACGGCATCATCGAACGGTCGATCGGCTATTTTCGCAGCGCAGACCCCGACTACGGCGAGCGAGTGGCAAAGGCCGTGCGCGAACGCCGCGCCCGCCGCTAACGCGCGCGACGCTGGCGCGTTCTTTGTGTCATAAATGGACCCTTCCCGCGTGTCTGTAACACCGAGGGAAGGAGTTAGCGGCTAGGTTGCCACGGATCGTAGCTTCCAAAACTCCAGATATGGCCCTCCAAATCACGGCAGGTATAGCCTCTGCCGCCATAGTCCTCATCCTGGACATCTCTCAGCATCGTGGCGCCAGCGGCCTTGGCCCGCGCGTAATGCGCGTCGCAATCGGGGACGACGACGTAAGCGCATTGCGTCTCGGCGCCTCCGATTTCGTCCGGATGTTTCATCAGGCGGCCGAACGTGCCGCCCCCGACCGACGACAGCATGATCATTCCATTGTCAAAGGTAAGCTGGGCGTGATCGATCCTGCCGTCTTGTCCGGGTACGACGAGATGTTTCTCAAACCCGAACGCCTTGCACAGCCATTCGATGGCCGCCGGCGCATTTCGATACCGCATTGCCGGAATGATTCTCGCGTGCTTGCTCTGCGTGTCCATGCTCGACCTCCCGCGATTCGATTCAGACGCAGCCTGCATCTTTTCTTAGCATTGGGTGCAGGGGTCACCCCTGCTAATCGATCGAACGATCGCTCTCCGCGCTCACGCGTGTCAGATACCGCGATCCCATCGCGGCGAACTTCCGCTCGCGCGCTTTGCGCAACTCCCCCGGCTTCAGCTTGACCAGGCGCTCCAGATGCCGCGCGAGCGCCGCACCGACCAGATGCGCCGCTTCGGCGGGCGCGGTATGAGCTCCGCCGGCGGGCTCCGGCACAATCTCGTCGATCAATCCCAGCTCCAGCAAATCGGGCGCCGACAACTTCAACGCCGCGGCCGCCGCCGCAACATTCTCCTCGCCCCCCGCACGCCACAAAATCGCCGCGCATCCTTCCGGCGTGATCACCGAGTAGCACGCGTTCTCCTGCATCAGCACCACGTTGGCCACTCCGAGCGCCAGCGCGCCTCCCGAGCCGCCCTCGCCTATCACGCACGCGACGGTGGGGACAGTCAGCCGCGCCATCAGATCGAGGTTGCGCGCGATCGCCTCGATCTGCCCGCGCTCCTCCGCGCCAACCCCGGACTCACCGCCCTGCGTGTCGATCAGCGTGATTATCGGCAGCCCAAACCGCTCTGCCAGCTCATAAACTCGCGCCGCCTTGCGATAGCCCTCGGGCAGCGGCTTGCCGAAATTGCGCTTGATTCTCTCGGTGGTCGAGCGGCCCCGCTGATGACCCACGACGGCGACCGCCCGGCGTCCGAAATAGGCGAGCCCCGCCACGATCGCAGCGTCGTCGGCGAAGCGCCGGTCCCCGTGTATCTCGATAAAGTCGCGCATCAGCAAGTCGATGTAATCGAGCGTCTGCGGCCGACTGGGATGCCGCGCCAGGCGCACCCGCTCGATCGCGCTCGGCGGCTCCGGCCCCGGCGGCTGGGCTGTCGCGATGTCAATCGCGCGACTTTTCGCGCCGCGCGCCTTATGTCCGTTCGAATTGCCTTTCAATCTGGTTCACGCCTGCTCATGCAAAGAAAAAAATTTCTCGAACAATGCAAAAGCATCCTGAGCGCGGCGCTCCGGGTCAAGCCACACGATCTCCGGCTCGCGGCGAAACCATGTGATTTGGCGCTTGGCCAGCCGCCGCGATTCCTGCTTGGCCAGAGCTATCGCATCGGCCAGCGCGATCTCGCCGCGCAGATGCGACGCGATCTGCTTGTACCCAATCGTACTCAGCGGCGGCTTTTCCGGCGAGTATCCCGCCTCGATCAGCGCGCGCACTTCCCCGACCAGCCCGGCCGCGATCATCGCGTCGAAGCGCCGGTCGATCGCCTCGTAGAGCTTTTTACGTTCGACTTCGACTCCCACCGTCAAAGTGTCGTAGCCATTGTCGGCGAACCGATGGCGCCGCTGATGCGCCGAAATGTTTTCGCCGGTTAATTCAAAGACTTCGATAGCGCGCACGATTCTGTACAGGTCGTTGACGCCGATTCGATTCGCCGCCTCGGGATCGATCTCGCGCAACTGCCGATGCAGATGCGCGATGCCGCGCTGTGCCGCGATTTTCGCCAATCGGTCTCGAATTTCCGCCGACGCGGCCGGCCCGCGAAAGATTCCGCCGCGGATCACGCGCAAATAAAGCCCGCTGCCGCCGACCACCAGTGGATTTCGCCCCCGCGCCGCGATCTCCTCGATAGCCGCGCGCGCAATTTGCGCGAACTCCGCCACGTCGAGCGACTCGTCGGGACTGCGCACGTCTATAAGATGATGCGGCACGCGCCGGCGGTCCTCCGCCGGCGGCTTCGCCGTGCCGAGATCCATCCCGCGATAAAACTGCCGCGAGTCGGCGTTGATTATTTCGCAGTTCGAGCGCTCCGCCACTTCCATCGCCAGCGCGCTCTTGCCCGCTCCGGTCGGCCCGACAATAAAGCCGACCGGTATCCGCGCCGGATGCGTCCGCGCTGCGACTCCCGCCGCCGTTGTTTCCGGCAAGACACTCATCGGCGAAACATTCGTTCGATTTGTCCGCGCCCGAACTGAATATGCACCGGGCGCCCGTGCGGGCAGTTGGTCTTGAACTCGGTGCGATCCAGTTCCGCCAGCAGCGAATGGATTTCCGCCAGCTCGAGCACTCGCCCGACTCGAACCGAGCCGTGACACGCGAGTTGCTTGAGCCAATTCTCGAACGCGGCCTCGCCGCCGCCGCGAAAGCCGCCATCGCCCATACTCTCAATCATGTCGGCAAGCAGTTTCGCGCCGCCTTCCGGCCCGAACACCGCCGGCGCACCCTTGAGCAGCAGCGTCGTCGGCCCGAACGGCTCGACATCGAAGCCCATCGCGCGAAGCTCGCTTAACGCGCCATGAACCTGCGACGCGCGCGCGGGATTCAGCTCGACCGACACCGGCGCGAGCATCGCCTGCGTGCGAATTCCACCGTCGCGGAGTTCGCGGCGCAGCTTTTCGAATGTAACGCGCTCGTGCGCCGCGTGCTGATCGATCAGGAGCAACCCCTCCTCGGTCTCGAGCGCGATGTACCCCGCGAAGATTTGTCCGATCACCCTGAGTTTCGAGTACATCGGGATTGGCGCCGGTGGATGCGGCGCCACCGCCGCGTCGCCGCCGCGCGCATCGCGATCGTAGGCGAGGCTGAGCGGGCGCTGAAACGCCGCCTGATTGGGCGCATCGGGCACCAGCCGCAGCGGCGCGTCGCCGCGCGGATTCGGAACCGAATCGCCGGAGGCGGCGGCCGATTGGCCCGCGCGAGCATCGTCGCCCATCGACGCCGTCGTGATGAGTCCCATCGCGGCGTCATCGGTGGAAGGCGTCGGCGCTTCGGAGGCCGCCGCCGACGTGTCAACTAAAGTTGCGACGGGCGCATTTTCGGTCTGATCCGCCAATCGGTCGCGGATCGCGTGATAAACGACGTCGAAAACCGCGCCGCCATTGCGAAATCGCACCTCGGTCTTCATCGGATGCACGTTCACGTCAACATCTTCGTGCCGCATATCGACGAACAGCAACGCCGCCGGATGGCGACCGCGCGGGATCAGCGTCTGGTAGGCTTGCTCGATTGCGTGAATCAACATTCGATCGCGAACCGAGCGGCCGTTGACGAAGGTGAAGATCATCCGGCCGGTGGCAAACGACTCCTGGCTGGTTGCAGCAAGTCCTTGCGCGCGAATCCCGGGGCGATCGAGGTCGAACGCAAGCATCCGGGACGCGATCTTGGGACCGAACACCTGGCGGAATCGTTCGAGCGCCGAGTTGGCGCGCGGCAAATCGAAGATCGCGCGACCGTCGGCGGTCAGGCGAAACGCGATGTGATGACTGGCAAGCGCGATGCGCTGAAAGGCCTCGGCGATGGCGCCCTGCTCGGTCGCCAGTGTCTTCAAGAACTTGCGCCGCGCCGGGGTGTTGAAGAATAGCTGGCGGACTTCGATTCGGGTTCCCGCCGCCATCGCGCACGTCCGCGTATCCTCGATGTTGCCGGCCTCGGCTGCGACCTCGACGCCGTGATCGTCGGCGGCGCGACGCGTTTGCATCCGAAGATGCGACACGCTGGCGATCGAGGCGAGCGCCTCGCCGCGAAACCCGAGCGTGCGAATCGCGCTCAAGTCGGCGGCGCTTCGAATCTTGGAAGTTGCATGACGCCGGAGCGAAAGGATCGCATCGGCGCGCGTCATGCCGGAGCCGTCGTCGGCGACCGCGATCAGCGCCGAGCCGCCGCCCAGGATCTCGACACTTACCGAGCGAGCGCCCGCGTCGAGGGAGTTCTCGATCAGCTCCTTGACGGCAGAGGCCGGCCGCTCGACGACTTCGCCCGCCGCAATCTGGCTGGCGACTTGCTCGGGCAATATGTGAACTATGTGCTCGGGCATCGGGGTCCGCGGCGCCGGAGCCCGTTCAAAGAAATCTCCGGCGCAACCTAACTAGACATTACTAGACATTGCAGCTTTCGGACCGGATACTCAAGCAACTCGCCGATCCGGCGTCAAAACCGGGGGATGGCTATTGCACGGGTTGAAGATCGCGGCGGGTTTTGAAAAGCTTTCGGCCCGGCGAACTCGCCTGAGCACTCCAGCGATGAGAAAAATTACGGCAATGCTGGTCGGCGCGGCAATCATCGTGGCCGCAGCCGCGGAAGTCGCGATTGCGGCGCCGATAAAGATCGGGGTCGGCGTGAATGGACCGATCTCGCCCCAGACCGAGGCCGATATCGACAGCATTGTCGGCGCGCTGCCGAACGTGAAGGTGGCGCCGATTCAGCCGCCTGGCGGGATCGATGCCTGCGTCAAGCGATTCGTCGCAGGCGAGGCGGACGATCGGATCGACGCGGTGATGGTGGTAAGCCTGCCGACCGAGTCCTTTCAATCGCAGCGCGACTCGAACGAAGCGCGATTCACCGGCGCTTACGAAATCTGGACGCTCAATCTTTCCACACTGGCGGAGGACCGCCATCGCTTCACCTTCACCGACAGCGAGCCGGTGATAGGCGGCGCCGCCGCTATTCTCGCGATACCGGCGCAGTTGTTCGCCGAGCGCGCCACCGGCAAGAAACTCATTTCGAGTGATCAGTGGCAGGCGTTCGAGGCGGTGGAGACGCGCGTCGAGGCGAAGCTGGTCGCGGCGACCAAGCTCTATCTGCAGACCGCGTCGATCCGCGACACCGGTCCGCTCAATCCGCTCGACACGGCGAAAAATCTGCTCGATCGCGGCGACGGCGAGGACGCGATGCTGGTCTTCAAATCGGCGGGAATCAACAACCCCGAAGTTCAGCGGATGATCGCGAACGCGCAGGGCCAGTTGCGGCGCAGTGCGGCCAATGCGCTGCTGGGACGAACGCTCGGAGCGATGGCGGGCGGAAACGCAGGCGAGGCGCGCATCATGCTGGCCGACTATGAGAAGGCGCCGTCGGCCGAGAACTCGCGCGCGGATTCGATTCGGCGGGTGCTTGCGGGTGTGCCCGATCGTCACGCCGAATCGATTTACGACGGCGTCATCAGGAGCGACGTGCCCGCGCTCGATCATGCGGCGTTCGTCGCGATGATCAAGCAGCTCTTCAGCGAGCAGACCGGCTCGATTCCCAACGAAGTGATCGTCAGCGCCAGGGACGTGACGGTCGAGGACAAGGGCGCGCCACAGGGGCTCAAGAACCAGCTCGACAGCTATGCGGGCGCACTCGGGCGCAGCGCGTGGTTGATGAGCCTCAAGTGCGGATGCGACGCGGGCGCGGTGCTGACGGGAGAAGCGGTCGGCGAGGCGCTGCTCAAGGCGAAGTATTCACCCTCTTTCACGCGGCCGCAGGTCGGGCTACCCTAGCAGGATTATACAGGTTCGAACGGAAGACTCATGAGACATTGCGCATACTGCAAGAAGCAGCCGTCAGTCGGCAACAACGTCAGCCACGCCAACAACAAGACCAAGCGGCGCTGGAATCCCAACCTGCAGGAAGTGCGCGCCGAGATTAACGGCAACGTGCGCCGAATCCTGGCCTGCACGCGATGTATCCGCGCCGGCAAGGTCAAGAAAAGCGCCTAGCAGCAGCGGCCACAATTCATCCGGCGCAAGACACATTGCCATGGAGTCGTTGTGAAGAACATTTCCAATCGCAGGTCGGGCCGCAAGCTTCATTTAGCGGCGGCAGCTCTATCGGTTGCAGTCGCCGCGGGTATCGCGGCGGGAGCGAGGATTGCGGGCGCGGCGAACATTAGCGGCTTGATGTCGTACCGAAACGGCAAACCAGCAGAGCAACGCTGGCTTCATTATGAGAACCGCGTCACCAGCGATATCTACATCGCGCCGACCAAGCCCGACGGCTCATTCACGGCGGATCTGCCGCCGGGACTTTACGATCTGCGAGCCGAACGTGGAGTCATTCTGGCCAGCAAGATTCGCGTCGATGCCCAAGACGTCAACATCGGTCACGTCGTCGAGCCGGCGCCGCTGGACATGCGCCGCCCGTTCGAGAATGAAGGTGTGGCGGAGGCGCTCGTCGTGAGCCCGGCGCCAGCGACTGCGAACCTGAGCGGACGTCCTCTCGAGGCGATGAAATACGGGCACGAAGCAGTCGCTGCTTTCCCCAAGCCGGTCGGGACGCCGGCGCCTCAATCCACTCCCTTTGGCGAGGCCACGCCCGTAGCGGCGGCGGCGCCTTCGGCGATGGAAATACCTGCTAATGGCGGACACTGAAGAAATCATGCCGCCGCGCAAGTGCGGCCGTCAAGGAGAGTAAAAATGGGACGGAAGGTATATGTCGTAGGCGTCGGGATGACCAAGTTCGAGAAGCCGGGTTCGCGGGCTTGGGATTATCCCGACATGGCGAAGGAGTCCGGCACCAAGGCTCTGCAGGACGCCGGGATCGCCTACGAAAACGTCGAGCAGGCGGTGGTCGGCTACTGCTACGGAGAATCGACTTGCGGCGAGCGCGCGCTCTACGGACTCGGGATGACCGGTATCCCGATCTACAACGTCAACAACAACTGCTCGACCGGATCGACCGCGCTGTTCATGGCCAAGCAATTCATCGAGGGCGGCATCGCGGACTGCGTGATGGCGCTCGGCTTCGAGAAGATGGAGAAGGGCTCGCTCGGCGCCAAGTACATGGACCGCGTCAATCCGATGGACAAGCACGTCCAGCTAATGGCCGACCTGCGCGGCTTCGCGCCGGCGCCGCCGGCGGCGCAGATGTTCGGCAATGCCGGACGCGAGCACATGGAGCGCTACGGCACGACCGCGTTGCAGTTCGCAAAAATCGGATGGAAGAACCATAAGCATTCGGTGAACAACCCTTACTCGCAGTTTCAGGATGAGTATTCACTCGAAGGAATCCTCAGCGCGCCGATGGTGTATGAGCCGCTCACCAAGCTTCAGTGCTGCCCGACCTCCGACGGCTCGGGCGCAACAATTCTGGCTAGCGCCGACTTCGTCAAGAAGCATGGCCTCGAGAACAAGGCCGTCGAGATTCTCGGTATGGCGATGGCGACCGACTTTGCCAGCACGTTTTCCGAGCGTAGTTGCATCAAGATGGTCGGCTCTGACCTGTCGAAGGCTGCCGCGCATAAGGTCTATGAGCAAAGCGGTCTAGGGCCCGAGAACGTCGACGTGGTCGAACTCCACGACTGCTTCTCGTGCAACGAACTGATCACTTATGAGGCGCTAGGGCTATGCCCCGAGGGCAAAGGCGGTGAATTTGTCGACGCAGGCGCCAATACTTACGGCGGCAAAGTGGTCGTGAATCCATCCGGCGGGCTGATTTCGAAGGGCCATCCCTTGGGCGCAACTGGCCTGGCGCAGTGCGCGGAACTCAACTGGCAATTGCGGGGCGAAGCGGGCAAGCGGCAGGTATCGGGCGCCAAGGTCGCCCTCCAGCACAATCTCGGGCTTGGCGGAGCCGCGGTCGTCACGATGTATCGCCGCGCAAATTTGGCCTGAGTTTCGCGGCGACGACGGTAGGAAGCTTCCTACCGTTCGCTCAGCAGCAGCGTCCGGCAGCGCACCGTAACTGCCACGTCGGATCATAATGTCGCGAAACAACGAAAAATGAAGCAAGCGCAAACTCTCGGCTTCGCCGGATTCAGGCAGTCGTGAGTTGCCGATCTGAAATCGTCGGAGGCGCACTCATGTCGGTTACGCCGAGCCAGAAGCGGCGAAGCGTTATCCGATGACTCACCGTGAACGACTCGAGCGCCGCCAGTTGCGTGGTAGACAGCGTCTCCTGCGCAATAACGATTTCGTCGAACGGCGTTCGCGCCATGATCGCGCCTAGATTATCGAGCGACCCCAGCACCGGATAGCCGTGGAATAGCTTGCCGTGCTTGAAACTGTCGTCATCCAATAGTCCCAGCAGTTCCGCACTGGCTCCGATCGTCGAGTGCAGGTGTTGAACCGCCGCCGCGCCACGCGCATCTGCCCCTACGATCACCAGGCGCCTTGCCGAATGCGCCAGCCACCGCCCGATTCGCTGGAAAACATGGAATGACCAGCGCGTTGCGACCAGGAAATTGAACAGCAAAAGCACGAAGACCACCACCGTCGCGCGCGAAATTGTAATCGGCAGTATCGCCGACGCCAGCTTCACAGCGAGCCCCGCCATCATCGCCGCCAAAGCGAAGCGCACACCCTCCGCCAGTCCCGTGTAGCGCCATATCCCGCGATAAACGCCTGCCACCAGGAACGCGCCGCAACCAAGCATCACAACCCACGGCAGGCCGATCAGCATTTGGTCCACCTGCGCGATGCTCAAATCGAAGTCGAATCGCACCATCATCGCGCCAAAATAGGCCGCCGCTACCAGAGCCACATCCAGAATTAACTCGACGAATCGACGCTTGTACCCGAAGCTCAGGATGACGCGCGCGATCGCGGACAGGTCTTCGATTTGACCCGGAGACTTCCCGTCGAACGATCGATCCATCAGGAACAATGCCACCAGCGCAAAGAACAGCGCCATGAACGGAAGCAGCAACACTGCGTCGTAACCCGGGACTATGGTCAGCGCGATCGTGCAACCGCCCGCTATCGCCTGCAGGCCGATCAACGTCGCTGCCGCGCTCCGGGTCGACATGCCCAGCCGCGTCAGCCGATGATGCGAATGGTCCAGGCCGCGCTTCGATATCGGATTTCCCGTCGCCAGCCTCGTCACCGTCACCGTCACGATGTCGAGCAGCGGAACCATGAGCGCCAGCAATGGCATCGCCAGCCGCGCCGGCAGAGAACCCTCGCCATGGTGACTGGCTTGAATCGACAGCACTCCCAGCACGAGGCCGACCGCGAGCGCGCCTTCGTCACCCATGAAAATCGACGCGGGCGGAAAGTTGAAAACCATGAATCCCGCCAGCGCACCGGCCAGCGCCAGCCCCACGAGCATCGTTCCTTCGTGCTGATGCAACCCCGCGACGGTCGCGATACTCAACGCCGCGACAATTCCGACTCCCGCCGCAAGGCCGTCGATCCCGTCGATTAAGTTGAACGCGTTGGTCGCCGTGATCAGCCAGAAAATCGTGAGCGCGATGTTGAGCGGCTGGTAGGGAAGGATGTCGAGCTGGGGCCCCCACCCTCCGAGGATACAGATCGCAGCCAGTTCCAATATCAGTTTATTCCGCGGCCTCAGATCGACGATGTCATCGAGCAATCCAACCAGGCACATCGCGACCGCAAACCCCGCGAGCCAGGGCAGACTATGGTACGGCAATCCTGACAGGACGCCGACGAATCCGATCGCCGCTATTAGGCCTGCCATCACGGCCAGACCTCCCAGCAACGACGTCGGCTTGGCATGCGGGCGGTCGTTCGAAGGTTGTGCAACGATCCCGAAGCGAACGCCTGCCGCTTTTGCCACCGGCATCATCGCCACCGCGACGATAAACGCAGACAACGGCGTGAGCGCTATTTGAAACCCGCTCGTCAATCTTGCACTCTACGTCCACTTCTTTGCTCTCTGCCTGCCATCTGCATTTCGCTGATAATCATGGCGAGCCTGAGCAATTCTGAACCTCGGTCAGGCGAACATGGCAGAAGATCGAAGCCTATGTCAAGATGTGCTATGTTGATTTATTTGGCGTGTAGACCTGTCCAGTAGCGAGCGCTCAATCTCAGCGCGCTGCATGCCGGTTTTCAATCACGACGGCCAGGCTGGTATCGCCGAATCCCGAAGGTCACCGCCAACGGCGTGAGCTTCTCGAATACGAACGGTGATCGTCATAGTCGCCGAG
>DLMJ01000027.1 GCA_002479255.1 Candidatus Binatus soli
CTTATGCAGAGGTTCCCTAGCGGCGGCTGCGCTGGTAGGTTCCCATCAGCGTTGCATGCTCGACGATGTGTCCCTGCATCGCGGCTTCCAGTTGCGCTTTCGTGGGCCGGTTTAGATCCGACAGGAGGCTATCCAATGCGTAGAGCTTGAAGAAGTATCGATGGCGTCCGGTCGGAGGGCAGGGACCGCCGTATCCGGTCCGTCCCCAGTCATTGCGCCCCTGGCAGGTTCCCGCCGGCAAGGCCTCGGGCTTGACGGCCTGCGGCAGTCCTCCCGCCGAGGGCGGGATGTTGTACAGCACCCAGTGGACCCACACCATCCGCGGCGCGGCGGGATCGGGCGCGTCAGGATCGTCCATAATCAGCGCAAGGCTGCGCGCATGGCTTGGCAGGCCCGACCATGCGATGGCGGGCGAGACGTCTTTGCCATCACAGGTATGGACGGCGGGAATTTCCTTTCCGTTCTCGAAGGCAGCCGATGTAAGCGCCAAGGGCATGAAAGTCCCTCCCTGCCGTTTATCATTGTGTCAACCCTGGAACGCGGCCTTTTCGATGTCGATGCTGGTGTGGCGATCCTCCTGAGCGGGCGACCAGTTCCACAGCATGTACTGATAATGGCGGTAGCCGCCGGCGAAGTGCAGGCCCTTGACCGGCCCGGGCAGCAATCCATCGTAGGGCATCCAGTTCGGATACTGATAGGGCTCCCAGGCGTGGTAGATGACCAGCTGGTCGGGACGCACGCATTCGGTCAGCTTGGCCCTGACCATGAAGTTGCCGTAATCGTTGAACACCCGGATGTAGTCGTGGTCGGCGACTCCCCTGCCGCGCGCCACGGCGGAATTGATGAAGGCGAACGGCTCGCCGCGGTGCAGCTTCAGCATTTCCTCTGCCGTGACCCAGTTCGAGTGGATACTCCAGCGCAGATGGCCGCTGGTCAGACGCATCGGCTGATGGCCGCCGATGTACGGCGGCTGCTTGTAGCGCACGAGGTGTTCATCGGCCTCGACGAACCACGGATGGTCCAGGTAGAACTCGATCCGCCGGGTGGTCGTGACGTAGGGCACCTTCTGCTCAACCTGATCGCGAAAGCACCAAAAGACTTCGCCCGCGACCATGTCCGCATTCTGCGCGACCATCGCGGGGAAGGTCGGTCTTCCGCTCAGCCATGAGCCGCCATTCTTGCGCAAATTCGCAAGGTCGAGCTTCTCGCCGTCGAGGCTGGTGAACCATCCGACCTCGCCCAGCGCGCGATAGGCATCGTTCACGAGCCGCTCTTCGTCGCTGTTGCTGTCGCCATATCTGTTTCCGTAGGTGGCCCGCCACAAAATTTTATCCACGTCGATTTCGCGCGGGCCGGCCTTATAGCTCTTGATGCCGCGTTTTTTCAATTCGCCCGTAGTTGCGCGCAGAATGCCATGGATGATCTGGCGATCGCTTTTCGACTCGCCGCGCATCGGCACCGACTCGTCGGTAAAATTGCTGAAACGGGTATTGGGACAGCTGAACTTGGTGTCCGCATACTCATAAAACGATGCGGCGGGAAGCGCATAATCGGCGTGCAGCGCGGTCGTGCTCCAGCGCGGATCCATCACCACGATCAGGTCGAGTTTCGGCCACACCGTGCGCACGTAGGTGTTCATTCCGCCGCGCGTGCGGCGCAGCGGATTTCCACCCGAAACGAACATCGCCTTGGGGCTGGCGCCCTCCTTGGCGAGCATGTCGTAGCCCTGCAGCCAGCCATTGGCCACCGCCTCTTCGGCGTAAGCGCTGATCTTCCTCGGTGCGTTGGGATCCTCCAGATGCTTGTCCCAGACGTCCTTGTAGCCGGCGTGGTAGTACCAAAACAAAGCCGGCGGCGAGAGGGTGCCGGTGGTTTTCATTCCCTCGCGCAACATCCCCTGCGCGGCCTCCAGAACCGGCATCGTCGGGTCCATCGCGAACATGGTCTTGTAGGCGTCCTGCATCTTTTGCGTCGCATTCAGCGCGCCGCCGATGGGGTCATCGGATTCCAGTATCTCCGGCGGCATGCTGCCCACGAACCCGGACCCCGCGTTGAACTCGGCCCCTGCCGACCAGCCGTGGCTTCCGGTGCCCGCCTTGCCGATATTGCCGGTCAACGCCAGCACATAACACGCGCCCCGCTCGCAAAGGTCGCCGTGATACATTTTGCCGGGGAACGCCGCGGAGAAAAAGAATATTCTGCGCGGCGGCCGGCACAATTCCGCCAGTTGGCTGAGCTGGTCGGGATGAACCCCCGCAATCTCGTAAACCCGCTCGGGCGTGTACTCCGCCACGCGCTTGCGCAGCAGGGTGAAAACCGTGGCCGCCTCGACCCGCGTCCCATCCTTGAGCCGGACTTCAACAGCGCCCTCCAGCACCCGGTCGCACTCCATTTGGAGCGTGCCCTTCGGCAATACCTCGAGCTTGCCCGTGGCGGCGTCAATTACGTAAAACTGCTCAGCGTCGCCCCCCTCCTTAAGGTCCGCCTCGCGCAGGAAGCGGCCGTCGTCCTTGCGCACCAGCACCGGCAGATCGGTCTGCTCCTTGATGAAATCGAGGTCGATCCATCCCTTCTCGATCAGGATGCGGCACAGCCCAAGCCAAAGCGCGGGATCGGACGACCAGTTGACCGGAAGCCACATGTCGGCAAACTGCGCGCTGGGACTTTTGTCCGGTGAGATCTGCACCACTTTCGACCCGCGGTAGCGGGCTTCGAGTACATAGTGATAATCGGAAATACACGCGTATACCGGGTTCCCATAAACCACCACGGTATCGGCCAAAAACCAGTTCTCGACGCCGGGACACTGTTGGAACTGCCCGAAGGTCAGATACTGTCCGGGCAGAAAATCGCCGATCGAAAAGTTAAGGTCCAGCGACACTCCGCCGAGCTGGGTGGCCAGTCCTGCCCCCGCGCCCTCGCCGCCGCCGCGCAGCACCCCGGCCCCGTTGGTGCCCTGGTCGATGATGATTGAATTCGGGCCGTGAAACTGGATGACGTCGGCCAGCTTGGCGCCGATTTCGTCGAAGGCCTGATCCCAGCTGATGCGCTCCCAACTGCCGCTGCCGCGCTCGCCCTTGCGCTTCATCGGGTAGAGCAGCCGTTCCGCCCCGTACATCGCGCGTGAATGCTGGTAGCCCTTCTGGCAGCCGCGCGGATTATAGTCGGGGGCCCGATACTCGGGGTCGATGATCTGCGGGATGTTGCATGCGATCTCCTCGCGGATCACGCGGCCGTCTTTCGCATAAACCCTGAAGGGACAGCTCCCCGGATAACAGTTGACGCGATGCGTCCCCCATCGAACACGGTCCCACTTCCAGTAGTTTTGCGGGGCTTCGGAAACCGTCTGCCTCGCGATTGGATCCCCGCCTCGGCTCTGCTCAGCCATCGTGTTTCCCTCTGCGCGCTTTGGGTTGACCGGAATTCCCGTGCCGTTCAGCGCCGAAACAGCATTAAATATGCCATTGCGTTTGGCGCGGCCGCGTGAGTGCGTCCGTCCGCCGGGCGCCGAAAATTCCAACCGATATCAGGCTTAGGAATGAGTTGATTAAGCTGGACAGCCTTTTGGAAGAAGCAAGAGTGTATCATTGGGAAACAACAATATCGTATCGACTGGATACAGCATGGCGACGGCAGCGCAGTATTAAGCCGTTGGCAGGGGCCGCGCCCGCCAACGGCGGGCGGCCTTAATACTGAGTGCAGGGCTCAGCCCTGCCGCGCGACAACGGAGCGCGGCCTTAACGGTGGGTCACCCCTGCGGTCACTCCTCCCATCGTGTAGTCGCGAAAAGATGCGCTGCGCAGATTTTCGCGTCTTCTCACTGGGTGCAGCGGTCACCCCTGCCGCCCACCGCGCAGGTGATTCTTCCTTCACCCCTGCCGTAGGTGACATCGCGCGCATGAGGGGTTAACTTCTGATCATGCGGCTTGGCGCGATCGATGTCGGATCCAATTCGGTGCACATGATCGTCGCCGATGTCGGCCGCGACGGCCACGTCGAGGTGGTTGATCGGGTCAAGGAGACGGTGCGGCTGGGCCGACGCGCATTCATGACCGGTTATCTGATGCCCGAGTCGATGGACCTCGCGGTGCGCGCGCTGGTCAATTTCAATCGCATCCTGCACATCCGCAAGGTGGCCAAGGTGCGCGCGGTGGCGACCAGCGCGGTGCGCGAGTCGAAAAACCGCGTCTCCTTCATCCGGCGGATCCGTCGCGAGACCGGTCTCAACGTGCAGATCATTTCCGGCGCCGAGGAGGCGCGGCTCATCTTCCTCGCCGCGCGCCACGCGCTCGGACTCGACGGCGGACCGCATCTGTTGATCGACGTCGGCGGCGGCAGCGTCGAGCTGGTGCTGGTTCGCGACGGTCGGCCGCTGTGGATGAAGAGCGTGAAGCTGGGCGCGGCGCGTCTGGCCGAGCGCTACCTTACCGACGACCCGCCCAGCCGCGCGCAACTCAAGCGGCTCGAACGCCATCTCAACGACGAGATCGGCGCGCTGCTGAAGAAGGCGCGCAAGGCGGGAGTGATGCGCGCAATCGGAACCTCGGGCACCATCAACACCCTGGTCGCGATGGCGCGCGCGGCGCGCGGCGATGAACTGGAGCGCCTCCACGGCGCCAGTGCGACGGCCGCGGAGATAAGCCTGCTCACGGGCGACCTGGTCTCGGCAAACTCGGCGCTGCGCTCGGAACTGCCCGGTATCGACGCGAAGCGGATTGACCTGATGCCGGCGGCGGCCGCGCTGGTGGACTTTGTGCTCAAGCGCTCGGCGGCGCCGATGCTGGTCGCATGCACCTGGGCGCTGCGCGAGGGCCTGCTGCTCAGCCTCGCGAGCACGACCATTCGCGGCGCCGGCGAGGACGTGCGCCGCCTCTCGGTGAATGCGCTTGCGAGCCGCTTCGTCGGCGTGAACAAGCACGGGCGCCAGGTCGCGAAGCTGGCGCTGAAGCTCTTCGACGCGACCGCGCCGGTGCTCGCGCTGCCCAAGAGCGCGCGCGAGCTGCTGGAATACGCGGCGTTGCTCCACGACATCGGCCACGCGATCGATCACGACCGCCACAACCGCCACTCGTACTATCTGATCAAGAACGCGGAGCTGTTCGGTTTCGATCCGGGCGAAGTCGAGGTAATCGCGCAGGCGGCGCGCGGCCACCGCAAGCAGGTGCCCAAGCTCGATTCGCCCGAATTGAACGGCCTGCCGATCTCCAAGCGGCGCTTGGTCCGCGGTCTCGCCGCCGTCTTGCGCGTCGCCGACGCGCTGGACCGAAGCCACTTAAGCGTGGTCAAGAATATCGAAGTTCGCTACGCTCCCGGCCGCCTCATCATCGGAGTCGATTCCAACAACGAGAAGGCCGACCTCGAATTGTGGACCTCCGAGAGAAGGGCGGACCTGCTCTCGCGGCTGCTCGACCGCCAAGTAACGCTGGAGCGTTAGCTCGCCGGCAGGGGTGACCCCTGCACCCAACGTTAACGCCGCGCTCCGTTGTCGCGCGCGGCCACTGTCAACGGGTCTTAATACTGCGCTGCCGTCGCCACGGGCAGGGGTGACCCCTGCACCCACTGTTAACGCCGCGCTCCGTTGTCGCGCGCGGCCCCTGTCAACGGGTCCTAATACTGCGCTGCCGTCGCCACGGGCAGGGGTGACCCCTGCACCCACTGTTAAGACCGCGCTCCGTTGTCGCGCGCGGCCACTGTCGCAGGCGCGCGGTCTTTTAATACTGGCCTCCCGTGCCAACGGGTCTGCCTCTGCCCAGAACGCGTCCGGCGTTAGTTGTGCCTCGCCCTGACAGGGCGAGGCCGCGCCTTCGGCGCGGCTGAGGGACATCTGCGGCGCGAATGTCCGATGCGCCGCATGATCCTTCCTCTCCGTCATCCCGACCGAAGCGGAGCGACCCCGGATCCGCGATTCTTTTCCTGCTGAATTCCCCGCTTCCGGTGCGGAGAGGCCGAGGGCGCTGCGTGACTGCATTTCGCACAATTGTTTGTCTTGCCCACCCTTCTATAGTAGAAGGTCCCCGAGGGGTAGCGCGGCCAACCTCCCCATCACTGGGTCGCGTTGGTGACCGGCATGCCGCGCGTGAAGCTCTCCGGTTAACTTTTGGTCGATCCTTTTGGGGCGGCGCCAAGGGCACAAAATACAGTCTGCCTTCTAGCGATGCCTGAAGTGAAGAATGGTCGTCAAAACGGAGGTTCGAGAAGCGTGAACCATAACGGCCAAAATCTCGTTGCCCAAGCTGAGCCGAGTAAGGCGTTCTTCATCGATATGCTTACCCGCGATATTCGCCTTTCGGTATGTATATTGGACCTGATCGACAATTCTATTGACAGCCTAATCGCAGCATCCGATCTCGACGTTAGCCAACATCTCATCGCGGGAACAAAAGCGCAGTCTGTTAAGGCTCAAATCGCGATCTCGTATACGCCCTCGCGGTTTACGATTAGCGATAATTGTGGCGGCATCTCGATTAGCGAAGCTGAGAAGCACATTTTTCTGCTCGGTAATCCGGCTGAAGAGACATCCGGGACTCGACTTGGAGTCTACGGAATAGGTATGAAGCGCGCGTTCTTTAAGATTGGCAAAAGCATTTCCTTCATGTCGCATACCAAGGACGAGGAATTCAAAATCGACATAGACGTTGACTCCTGGAAGAAGAAAAAGGAATGGCCATTCCCTTTCACATATGGCCGGCCAAAAAAATCAACTTCCGGAGGCACGACCATCGCAATTACCGACTTGCATGAAGTCATTGGCAGGCAGTTCGCCTCTACGGCTTTTCGAACTCTACTGTCAGAAAAGGTTTCCAGGGCCTATGCTCTATTTCTCAAGGCAGGAGCGAAAATCACGATCAACGGGGAGGAGCATCATCCGGAGTTTCCAGAGTTAGCGGAAACGCTTGGCCTTCGGGCGGTCCGACAATTGGTTAAGGAGGACGGCGTCGAGGTCCTCGTGCTCGCCGGACTCTCGCCCCCCACCGATAAGACTCCGCGCGGTTGGTACGTCTTCTGTAACGGTCGTATGGTTCTCGACGCCGACAAGACTCACCGAACGGGGTGGAACGTCGACTCTCATCCCACCTTCCATGCCAAATACAACCATTTCCTCGGCTACGTTTACTTTCGAAGCAAACACGGCCATAAGCTACCGTGGAATACAACGAAAGATGACGTGGACCAAGAGTCGCCAATATACCAGCGCGCTCTAGCGGAAATGTGGATCCTTAGTAGGCCCGTCCTCAATTTTCTCAACGACCTCTACCCCGACGTAAAGGAGGAAGGCGAGGCGGAGCACGTTCTCTTCCAATCCGCTAAGGGCGTCTCGCCGCAGTCTGTTGCCAGACGAGCAAATACAGCTTGGAAGGCAAATGTTAAGAAACAAACCGATGATACTCTGCTAGCGATTTTGTACAAGCGACCCAAGAAGCAGTTGGAAAGCATAAAGGAAGCGCTCGGACGACCCAGAATGTCAGCTTCAAGCATCGGTCAATACACTTTCGACTGGTTTTACGACAAGAACTGTAAGTAGATGGCGACTCCGACAGATTCATTCAAGCAGTTTGACTACGCTTTGCGCCCATCCAAGCAAGTAGAGCGAAAAATCATAATGGAAATCCTGCTTCGGCTGCCCCGAGCAGGATTTAACATTAGTGAATACTCATACGTGGGTTTTGGCTCGGTCGCCTATGTAGATTTCGTCATGTTCCATAAATACCTGTTCATCGAGAAGATGGTATGCATCGAGTGGGGCGACATCGAAAAAAGGATGCGTTTCAACAAACCCTTCAAATTCATCAAATTGAAGCTCAAACCATTCTCGCAATATATCCCGAGCATTCGCCGCAGAGAGCGCTTGCTTGTTTGGCTGGACTATGATCGTCCGCTCGACCCGGAGATTCTTCAGGATATTGACGGGAGCCTCAGCCGCCTCTGCCCAACAAGCATCTTCATTGTCACCGTCGATGCCCGGCCAAAGCTGCCAGAGGACGAGTTCGATCTTCAGGGACAGTCTTCACAGCAGAGGGAACGCGCTTCACAGCAGAGGGAACGCGTAACGCTTCAAACCTACCGTAGCTGGTTCGGCCCGTATTCAAACTCACGGATTACGAAGGAACTGGTCGCGCGCGCGCATGTCGACCCTCTCTTCTATGAAGTGATATTGGAGCGAATACGACAGACATTGGCGCGTCAAAACCCGTCTCTCCGGTTCATTCAGCTTTTCAACTTCTTTTATCGAGACGGAGCGCCAATGCTCACCGTCGGCGGGAGGATCGGCACAGAGCGAGATGACCAAGCGCTTGAAACACGTGGAATCTTCGAGCATCGCTTCGTTCGGCGAGACAGTGAATCTCTGCAAATCTCGGTGCCCCCGCTCACAATTCGCGAAACGCAGTGGCTGAACCACCGACTGAACCCTACGCTTCGTGCCGGCAACCTTACTTTTGAGCTCGAGCAAACGCTCCTAGATAACTACCGGACGTTCTACAGGCAGTACCCGACCTATTTGGAAGCGCTGTTATGAAGAACGGAAAGAACATTGCAGCGAAATGCACGCATAACGGCTTAACCGCCGCGAAGGGTCAGGCCTGTAAAGGCAAAACAAGAGCGGGGTCTAAGCTCCCTGAATTCGATGTTGCAGCGTTCCTAAACCATAGAGACTTAGCCCCAGTATACGTAACCAAGCTTGGCGCGTTGTTTGACGGTGACGCTCTCGCCATTTTGCCTTCCATCGCGGCAGAGTGTGTCGACACTGTGTTTGCTGATCCACCTTTCAATATTGGCAAGAAATATGGTTTGGCGGTGAACGACCGCCGGGCCGAGCATGATTATCTCAGGTGGTGTTATAGTTGGATCGACCAGAGCATAAGAATTTTGAAAAATGGCGGCTCATTGTTTTCGTACAACTTACCGAAGTGGAACATCATTCTCGCGAACTTCCTACTCGAACGTGGCATGAGCTTTCGTGACTGGATCGTGGTTGATATTAAGCTGGGGTTACCGATCCCTGGTCGACTCTATCCCAGTCACTACAGTCTTTTATACTTTAGCAAAGGTAAGGCCAAAACATTTCACAATATCCGTACTCGCATTCAAAAGTGCCGTCACTGTGACGGAGACATAAGAGACTATGGCGGACACCGAAAAGCGCTCAACCCCAATGGAATAAACCTTACTGATGTTTGGCACGACATCTCCCCTGTTCGACATTGGAAATTCAAATCTAAGAAGCGGAAGGCTAATGCCCTTTCGACTAAACTCCTCGACCGAGTTGTGGAGATGAGCACCGACGAAGGCGATTTGATACTTGACCCCTTCGCGGGAAGCGGCACAACGCTCGCCGTCTGCGAGACAAAGAAACGAAGGTGGATCGGGATCGAGATCGAATCATCGCAAGTAATAGTAGAGCGGCTCGAAGGGAAACAGCTTTTTCATTACAGGAACGAGGATTTCGTCGAGCAAGCGGATCTCGTGAAATCTCGGGCGAGGTAAATCTCCCCTTAACCCTTCTAACAGGGCGAAGCCCGCATCCCGCGGCGGTGCCGATTCTCTTTTCACCTAACACTGGGTGCAGGGGTCACCCCTGCCCGCGCGCGACAACGGAGCGCGCTCTTAACACTGGGTGCAGCGGTCACCCCTGCCTCGCATTTTATTAAAATTCGTAGTTGACTTAGAAAACGGGAATCCGGAGTCAATGGACCAAATGGCCAATCGGCGCGTAGTGGTGGTGGGAGCAGGTATCGCGGGACTCAGCGCCGCGCTCCGTCTGCGCAATGCGGGCGCCGAGGTCACAGTATTCGAATCGAGCGATCGCGTCGGCGGACGGACGAGTTCAGAGACCCACGACGGCTACCTATACGAGCGCGGGACGCAATTCTTCACTTCCACCTATCGCAACGCATTGGGGCTCATCAAGGAGATGGGACTCCAGGCCGAGCTGAGACCGACCAGTCCGTGGATAACGGTGTTCAAAGATGGGCGACCGCATCGGGTGCCCTCTGGACTGCTGTTTGCCGTGTATGCGTTGACCAGCGGACTGCTGAGCGTGCGGGACCTCGTTCGATTCACCTGGCATACCACCAGCTTGCGATGGCCGGCGCTCGATAACTACTCGGCATGGGCGGACTACGACGACCAGGATGCTGCGAGTTGGAGCGCGCCGCGCTTGGGCCGGGGCGCGGAGTTCCTGCTCGAACCGGTACTCGCCGGTGGCATGATGCAGCGGATCGAGGATACCTCGCGCGCGTGCGCGCTGGCAGTGCTGGCGATTACCGCCAACGGCCGGAGCAAGGATATGACGCTGGCGCGCGGCAACGACTCGCTGCCCCGTGCGATGGCGGCGCGGGTCGATGTTAAACTTGAGGCTCCCGTCCAGGCGGTCGAAGCCACGCCCGACGGCGTGACGGTGCGGATGCCGTCAGAGACGGTGCGCGCTGACGCGGTGGTGCTGGCAACTACAGCTTCGGCGGCGGCCGGAATTTATCGCGCTGGAGACAGGATCGAACGCGAGCTCATGGCGACGCCCTACGGGTCGGTGATCAAGGTCGGTCTGGCGACGAAGCGCGACTGGTCCGGCGATCCGGGGCTCAGCAACGTGTGGGCGATGATGATACCGCGCGCCGAGCGCCGACAAATTGTTTCCGTCACGATTGAATCGGCCAAGGACCCTGAGCGGGTGCCCAAGGGCGGCGAAATGCTCAACTTGTTCGTTACGCCGGATAACGCGGAGCGAATGATGGATTGGACGGATGAACAGGTGGTGAGCGCGGTCGCGGATGACGTCGAGCGGCTGTTCCCCGGAGCGTTCGCCGCGGAGAATTTCACGCGCGTTGTTCGTTGGCGAGAGGGGATGCCGAAATCGCCGGTCGGGCGCGCACGGGCGCTTGCCGAGTACCGCCGCACACGGCCGCGGGACTGCCGAGTGTGGTTGGCGGGCGATTACATGGGGATGCCGTTGCTCGAATCGGCGATCGAAACCGGCACTTGGGCGGCGCGCCGTATCGTGGAAGGCTGAGCGCAAGACCCGCGCTCCTCGCCTCAGGCCAGTTTTGGACAATCGAAAAAAAAGGCACGCATAGGCTTCACCATGAGGGCATGTGGCCAAGCGTGCCTTCGGCTCCATTCGGGGGAAACGGAGCCGACCATCTTTCTTTTAGTAATTGTGCGCGGAAAATGCCACCAGTGGTGCGTCACGAACGGAACCATTTTGAACGATTGCATCGCTCACCGCATATTGAGCCAGCACCCATCGTCCGGATGAACGAACGTAATCCTCGTAGATCGGAGCGCGCTTGGGATTAAAATCCATCTTAAAATCCATCTATGGAACTGATGAAGGAGATGCGCATTAAAATGCGGCGCACCACGGTCGTCGTCATTCTCATCGCCTCGCGTAAGATTTGTCTCTGCCCCAGATGATGCGCCCGATAGCGACTGTGGAGGCGGCGGACTACATACCGAAGATCCAGTTCAGGAAAAGACCGAGTACGAACAGCGCGCCGGCGCGCCGCGTATGCACGAAGGCCGCCGACACATACCACAGCGGCCATACCGGATATCCTGGCGGCGGCGAACTCGGCTTGGGCTCCGAATAAACCTTGAGCACCCGCAAGAGCATCGGCAGCCCGCCCAGCACGACCAGGGCGCCGAGCCCGAGCGTACCCGTCAGGACCATCGCTACGACAACTAAGTAGAACGAAATCATCAGCGCCTGGTTGAGGAGGAGCGCCCGCTTCTCGCCGAGGATCACCGGCAACGTGCGCACGCCCTTTCCGGAATCGTAGGGAAGTTTGTCGATGTGCTTGCCTATAAGTACGCTCGTCACGAGGATCGCGTAGGGAAGCGACGCAACCCAGACCCAGGCAGGTACCCCGCCAGTCGTGACGAAATACGTGCCACCGACCATCAGCGGGCCCCATACGATGAACACGCCGGGCTCGCCCAGTCCGAGATGCTTTAAACGCACCGGTGGCGCAACGTAAAACACGCTGATGAACAGTCCAGCCAATGCGAACAGGACCACCGCCCATCCGCGCACCGCGAAGAGGAAAACCATAATTGCCGCGTCGATCAGGTTGAGCACGACGATGGCGCGTATGAGCTCTGTCCTGGTAACCCAGCCCGCGAGCACGGGATGGGGCGCATACAATGCACGCGGCGCTAGCACCGTGTCGATGCCGCCGGTCAGATCGAAGTAGTCGTTGATGAGATTGTTGCAGGCGTGCGCGACGCCCAGCCCGATCAGACTGAGGATGAAATATAACCAGTTCGGATTGGCCGCGCGCGTAGCAAGCAGCCCGCCGATAAGTCCTGACGTCAGCGTCATCGGGATAACGCCCGCGCGCGTGATGATGAGCCATCGCGAGACGCCGTCCATGCGCTCGTCGGGCAGGTTCATCGTGAGCAGCGCCTCGCGCCAGTTCTTGAGCCGCTCAGTCCAGTCGATAGGATGGGGTTTTACTAACTCTGCCATGATTCAGCTTTTCGATGGGCACGGCGGCTTTGGCCGCGATGCCGGGTATGAGCAGCCTGATGGATTCGAATGCGCCATCACTGAACGTAGTAACCGCCTGTAGGGGTCAACCGGTATGGTGTGTTCTTATCCGGAGGCGTGTACGTCCCCTGCGCGGCGGCGTTGCCAGGCTGGGTGCTCGTGGTCGTGCTTGAATTCGTAGCTGGCGCCAACACCGACGGATTCGCACTCATGGATTCGCTGGTCGTCGTGGTTTCCGTGACATGAGTACTAGGCGCACAGCCGGCCAGCCACACCATCGCAATAGCAACACAAATAGCCACTGCGGAATTAGTTGTGTATTTCATTGTTCAGGCTCCGGTTTATTTTGTTCTCGACAAAATGCGACAGAAAACAAAAGTCCGACCTGAGATTACGCGCTTCCCGCGGCGCTGCAAAGGCCGTGGAACAAAACCCGCCTGGAACCTTGCACAGGGAGGCCGTCGGGTCTATAGAGCGCACAAACGAGGACATCCATAGATGGAAACCGCCGCGCATGTGTACGAAGCCTTTGAGTACGATCTAAGCCTGACCGCCGAGCAACTGCAAATCCGCGACACTGCTCGCCGTTTCGCCGCCGAGGTACTGCGTCCCGCCGGCATTGCGATCGACAGGATGACGCCTGAGGCGGCGATCGCGCCGGGCTCGCCGCTTTACAGGGTTCTGACCCAGGCGGCTGAGCTGGGCTTTACCAAGCTCAACGCACCCGCGGCGCTTGGCGGGCTTGAGGCGTCGCCCGCAACCGCGCACATGGTGCTCGAGGAATTGTCGTGGGGAAACGTTGGGCTGGCCGGCGCCATTTTTCTTGCTCCCTATCCTGCAGGAGCCGCACTGGCGACCGGTAATAGCGAGTTAATCGCCGAGTTCTCAGCGCCCTACTTCAGCCAGGCGGGCGCCTCGATTATCGGATGCTGGGCGATCACGGAACCGGATCACGGCTCCGACCAGCTTGGCGTGATGCGGCCCGACCTCAAAGTAAAAGGCCGTGGCAACCTGATCGCACGGCGCGACGGAGACTCGTGGGTCCTAAGCGGGCAGAAATCCTCCTGGGTATCCAACGCACCCATCGCAACCGTGGCCGTTGTGAACGTGCAGCTCGGCTCGAGCGACGGACTGGACAACGGTGGCGTATGCTTCGTGCCGCTCAATCTTCCCGGAATATCGCGCGGGCGTCCCCTCGACAAGCATGCATTTCGCTCTTTGCCGCAAGGCGAGATTTTCTTCGATGAGGTCCGCATCCCGCGCCGCTACATGATCGCCGAGGGTGCTAACTATCCCGCCCATGTCGAGGCCACTCTCACCGCCTTCAACGCGGCGGTCGGGACGCTCGCGACCGGGATCGCGCGCGCGGCCTTCGATTGCGCGCTCGCCTACACCAAAACGCGCATCCAGGGCGGACGTCCCATCTTCGAGCATCAATCGGTGCGTGCCAGGCTGTTCCGGATGGCGTCATTGGTTCGAGCCTCTCACGCGCTCTCGCGCGACGTTTACGTTTACAACATCACCCGGCTTTCGCGAGGCGAGCCCGCACGCCTCGATCACTCGATCACCTCGAAGGTCTTTTGCTCAGACGCGGCGTTCGAGGTCGCGACCATGGCGGTGCAGCTTCACGGCGGTAACGGAATGACCCGCGAGTACGCGGCCGAGATGTTCCTGCGCGACGCCACTGCGTGCACGATCGCGGACGGCGAGAACAATTACCTGGGCCTGATCGCGGCCTCGATGCTGTAGCGAAGTCCGCCCGCCGGAATCCGGACAAAAACGGGAGGGGAAAAAAGCGTTGGACACCATCGGCTCTAGCATCGAACAACGACTCCGGATTCTCGAGGATCGCGAGCAGATTCGCGAACTCGCGGCCACTTACTGCTTTCTCGTGGACGACGGGCGTTTCGACGAACTCGTTGAGCGCCTCTTCACGGAGGACGCGTGCTGCGACTTTCGTGGCGCGGGTGGCGAACAGATGGCGCCGATGGTGTCGCGCGGGCGCGCCGAGCTCCGAAATTTCTTCACCGTCATGGTGCCGGCTGCGCTGCGCGACATGGCGCACACGGTCCACAATCATCGCGTCTCCATCGACGGCGACCGCGCGTCAGGCGACTGCTATTTCGAGCTTACCGCCGTCGATCGGACCTCCGGCGAAGCGGTAGTCGGCGCGGGCCGCTACTTCGATCGCTACCGGCGCGACGCAGGCGCGTGGCGCTTCGAGATGCGCAATGCCGCGATTTTCTTCATCGCACCGCTTCGCGAAGGATGGGCGAAGCAACGATTCCTGAACACATTCGCCCGAGTCAGGATGTAGCGTTCCGCGCGACTTGTTACCTGCATCGCCCGCTTTGTTGTTGGAGGTGTCGCAGACACACGGCCGCGCGCCTGGCGCGGGTGAGGTTGCAGATTTTACCTTAGCGTGGCGCAGCCCGCTTGGTCCGCGACGCGCATCGGCGTAACTTTCTCACTTGTCCGGGTGCCCCCTTAGCTCAGATGGATAGAGCACAGGATTCCTAAGCTTGGCCGCCATGTTTTCCGAGATCAGCTCATGTCATATAATGCAGGAAATATAAGGGTTTTTGGCCAACCGGCATCATCCCAGATCCTGTGGATAAATCCGGAAGTGGGCACTGAGTGGGCACTGAGCGCACTCATTTTTCGAGCGCCCGTACATCCAGAGATATTGACGAATGGATGGATAAACGTACATACTTAACGAGCCCAGCGGCTGAGACCTAAATGCGGATAGCGGGATTCGACTGGGATGAAAGCAACCGGTCCAAGTGCCAGAAGCACGGCGTTTCGACGGCCGCGATCGAATTCCTATTTCACAGGCCGATCGCCGTTTTACCGGATCCCCTGCACTCGAAACCTGAGGAACGCTTCAAGGCAATTGGCAAGACCGATAAAGGTCGCGGGATTCTCGTCGTGTTCACCCTGCGGACGCAGCGCGGCAAAACACTCATTCGGCCGATCAGCGCACGGTACATGCACAGGAAGGAAATGGACCACTATGAAAAAGAAACTGCCACGCTTCCGAAGCGATAAAGAAGCCGAGGACTTTGTCGAAAAGGCCGATCTGACCGAGTACGACTTGTCCGCGATGCGACCGATCCGCTTCGAGTTTCAGCCCAAGAGCGAGCGAGTCAACATGCGCGTGCCCCGGCAACTGCTCGATGCGGTGCGGGCCTCCGCGGCCAAGGCGGGAGTTCCCTACCAGCGCTTCATCCGCCAGGCGCTGGAGGACGCGGTACAGCGGAAACGTGCGTGACATCGGAAATTGGAGCGAGACGTCTGAACTATAGAATTCTTTACTTCTTTCACGGGAGAGTCGCAGCAATCCTCGCGCACGGTCTGACAAAAGAGGATCGAGTTCCCGGCGCCGCCATCGACGCGGCATTTATGCGGAAGCAAAGATACGAGCAGGATCGCAAGCTCCACACGTTTGAGAAGTCGTGAACGGTGAAAGTGGCAGGAAAGCGGAAGCCGACCCCGGACGCGATCGAGATCATTCATCGGCGGTACTATGAAGGGCATCCCGAGCGGATGGCCGAACTGGCGGAGGCCGAGGCCAACGATACGGTTGCCCGCAAGATTTCTGCGCTCCGCAAGCGCGCGGGCCTCACCCAGCAACAGCTCGCCAAGCTGGTCGGCACCACCACTTCGGTCATTTGCAGACTCGAAGACGCTGACTACCAGGGCCACTCACTTACGATGCTCAGACGCGTCGCCAATGCCTTGAACAAACGGGTCGAACTGCGGTTCGTCAACGCAAACCGGAACCCGAAGGTGGCGTAGGTTTCCGGTCCGCGACCTCGGTTCCTCAGCGCTTTCAGATCGAAAGCTCGCCGCACTGCCATCCGCCGGTCTGTATTGTCTACGCATCCCCGCCCCGAATCAGTTGGCAGCCCTTAGGCCAACGCTCGTGCGGAGGGCAAGTGGCACGGAAGCTGCTCACTCGCTGAAAGCAGCGAGCACGAAATTCACAACGTGTGCTCGATCGCTAGCAGCGAGGCGTTGGCATGGAAGGCAGTGTCTATCTCAAAGCGCGGCAGGAATGGGACGAGCGGTACGCTGATCTGGTTCTCGGCAAACGCAACTGGCAGATCACCGCCGCTGGCATGATGGTCATCACGCTTGTGCTGGCTTTCGGAATGGTTTGGCTCAGCACGCGAAGCAAGTTCGTTCCTTACGTCGTCGAAGTTGACAAGCTTGGCTATGCGCTGGCCGCACCCAGCGCGCTCACTGAAAACCCGACTCGGATCAGCACAGACCGGATGGTGCGGTACGAGCTGGCGGCTTTCATCCGCAACGCTCGCGAGGTGATCACCGATCCGGCAGCCGAGCACCAGCTGATTGGGCAGGTGTACAGCCGCGCCCGCGGACCGGCTTACAAGTTTCTGGAGAACTACTACCACGAGAACGAACTTGAGCATGATCCGTTCAAGGTTGCTCAGCACCAATCTGTGAGCGTCCAGATCGATTCGATCCTGCCGCTGTCGAAAGCGACGTGGCAGGTGAGATGGACTGAGGAAGAATCAGGGCTCGACGGTTCTCCGGTCGCCACGACGCATTGGGAAGCGGCGCTCGACACCACGATCATTTCGGCGACCTCTGACGCCTCGATCCTGGAGAACCCGCTCGGCTTTTACGTCACGCAGCTCAACTGGACCGAGCAGCGAAGTTAGGAGGGGATCACGATGAAGTGCATTGGCACATTTGGTTTCGTCGCGCTCTCGCTGACGCTCGCCGCTTGCTCGGCAAAGCAAACGCCACCGCCGCCGCTGACGCTTGTCACGAAAGCAGCACCATCTCCCGAGCCGGAGCCCGCACCGCTAAGCGGCGCCCAGATACTCGCGCAGCAGCCCCAAGAGGTTCGGGAGGCGATTAAACAACATCAGCAAGACGGCGCGTGGCAGGTTTATAAGATGCCGCACCGCGAGCTTTACCCGTATGAAGAAGGACAAGAGCCTGCAGTTGACTGCGCTCCATTGCGAACCACCGACATCCAGCTTGAGCCGGGCGAGACGATCACGGACGTTGCCAGCGGCGACAGCGAACGCTGGCTCGTGACGCCCGCCGCATCGGGCGATCCGCGCAATCCGACTCCGCACCTTGCGATCAAGCCCACCGCGGGCGGCATCAGCACCAATCTCACGATCTACACCACGAAGCACATTTACCACCTGATGTTGCGCTCGCGCGCCGGACGCGAAATGCAGGAAGTCGCCTTCTATTATCCTGAGGAACTCCAGCAGGCGATGCAGGACGCCGACCACACAGCCGCGAAGGCGCGCGACTCGCAATCACAGCCGGACGGAGTGGTCGCTGCTCTGGCTTCGCTCGATCCGGGCGCTCTCAATTTTTCTTACGCGGTGTCTGGAGCAAAGGTGCCGTGGAAACCGGTGCGAGCATTCGACGACGGCACACACATCTACATCCAGATGCCCGCGACTACAAAGTCGAGCGAAGCTCCCGCGCTGTTGGTCGCCGCGGGCAACGGCAGCGAGATGGTGAACTATCGCGTCAGGGGCGACTACTACGTGGTCGACAAACTCTTCGACCAGGCGGTGCTGGTTTCGGGCGTCGGCCGCGAACAAGACCGCGTGAACATCCGGTACACCGGCACGGCGAGGTGAATCATGGCCACGGCAGCGGCAATTGGACCGACCGGCCCGCGCATTCACCAACCGCGCGGGGGCGGCGCACGGCTGACACGCACTCTGGTTATTGTCGCCGGCGTCGCAATCGCGGCAGCACTGCTTGTGATGATCGTCGCGCTGCATTCGGACTCGCCGGATTCCAGCCCGGCAGTCCGGAGCGACGACGCAGCCACTGTGACATCCAACGAGGAACGCGCCGCGATCGCGGAACTGGAAGCGAAGGCCAGGAGGCCGAAGCCTGCTGAGATCAATTCTGTTCCAGTTCCGCTTGCATTGCCCACGGTAGCGACGCAGGCTCCTGCCGCTCCCCTACCAGCACGTCCACCGAGCAGGCTGGCCGCGTTGCAGGAGGAGGAATACGTGAAGGCGCTCTCCGCGCCACCGATGGTCCAAGCGTTTCACCACGGCGAGACGCTGGAAGTTCCAAGCATCGCGAGTCAGGCGGGGGCAACCAGGCCGTACGAGCTTACGATCACGCCATCTGGCCAGAGCAACGGCACCAGCGCGATCGCGAACCTCAAGCCGCCAGCGTCTCCTTTTCTGATCACGGCAGGCAGCGTGATTCCGGCGGTTCTGATCAGCGGCGTCAACTCGGAACTGCTGGGACCAATTCTCGCACAGGTTCGCGAGAACGTCTTCGATACCGCAACCGGACGATGGGTTCTGATCCCGCAAGGCTCTAAGCTCATCGGCTCGTACCAGACCAACGCAGCGTATGGACAGCAGCGCGCCCAGATCGAATGGAAGCGGCTGATCTTCCCGAACGCGTCAAGCATGGACATCCCGGAGATGCCGGGCGCCGACCAGGCAGGCTACGCAGGGTTCAGCGATGAGGTGAACAACCACTACCTGAAGACGTTCGGCACCGCGGCGCTCCTTTCCGTGATCAGCGCCGGCCAAATGGTTGGGCAGATGGGAGCGTTCGGCGGAGGCACCGGATTCTCCGGCCCCTACGGGTACGGCTACGCGACGCCAAACCAAATGTCATTACTCAGTGAGATGGGCGGCGCGGCGGCAAGTCAGCAACTCGGACAAGTCGCGCAGAGCAGTCTTCAGCGCGGAATGAACATCCCGCCCACCCTGGAGATACGGCCGGGTTACCAGTTCAACGTGATGGTGACGAACGACCTCGTATTGCCGGGGCCGTATAGGAATTGAAGAAACGGATTGAAAGGAGCTGGAGAGATGAAACTCAGACTCAAAGACAAAGACTTACCTCCCGTACAGTTGCGGCTCACATTGCCGGGCAGCCTCAAGGCGTCGCTGGACGAATACGTCGGGTATTTGCACGACAGCTTGCATCGGGAGACGGACGCCAAGGAAGTCGCGATCGAGATGCTGAAGCATTTCGTTGAGAGCGATCGTGATTTCCGAGGTTGGCGGAGCAAGCGGGAAGGAGGGGCGGAGCGGTTGATGCAGAGGGAGGAGAAGAACGGGGCAGCCGGGGCGATGCGTTCGTAGAGCAAGATAAAGGTTTTACCGTACTGTGCGCACTTTTGAGCATATTCCCTTTGTATGGCGCGGATTTTCTTCCCCGTACCGCATCGCCTCGCCCCGTATCCGAACAATTGCAAGACGAGCACTGTTTCCGGTCGTCCTCTGCGCGGGAATCGCAATACCAGTCTTTGGCTTCCAGCTTCTGGGTTTGAAGATCGGACTCACGGACAGCGCGTGTCCGCCAGGAATCTACCGGATGGTTAACCGCGCACCATCGCGCGGCGACTTGGTGCTGGCGTGTCTGCCAGATGCGATCGCACGGTTCGGGTGCACGCGCGGCTATCTCTTGCGCGGACGCGGTTGCGGCGACGGCATCGAGCCGGTCGGCAAACGACTCAGTGCGCTCCCCGGAGACTCGGTTGAAGTCATGCGCGATTACGTCGCAGTCAACGGCCAACGTTTGGAGCATTCGGCCACGCTTTCGCGCGACAGCCGCGGCGGATCGGTACACCACGTCGCGTGGGGCCGCTACACGGTGCAGCCGGGAGAGGTGTGGCTGTTCGGAACCAAAGACGCGCGAAGTTGGGACTCTCGTTACTTCGGGCCGGTGCCAGCGAGCTCAGTTCGAGCCGCGCTGGAGCCGGTTCTCACCTGGTGAATCATGGCGGACGAACTGCATACCAGAGAGCAGGGACTTAGAGTCCATCATCTCGCGAATCTCGGCGGGCTGGTTGCGATTGCGGGGCTCGACCGTGAGCCGCCCGACCTGCTGCTCGGTGGATTGCTCGAACTTGCCGCGCGTCTGCCGGACCTTCCCGCCACACGCCGCACGGCGATCGCCTTGGCAGGGCGAGCGAAACTCGACGCCCGCGCGACTTCGAAGCGTGCCTGGAAGTCATGGAGTCGATCCAAGGAGCTGCACAGTTTAACGCTTTCGAGCGAGCACATCCGGCGCATCATCGGCGCGCTGAACGGCGACGAGCCACGCAATTCCGCTGAACTTCCGCGAATGATGCTGCGGCTTTTGGGCGGGGAAACATCAGATGAGTGACCTGCTGCGCCGCGACCTAGATATGCAACCGCGTCCTCCGCGCCGGCGCGGAGAACAGCATCGCGCGAGGCAATGGTGGCTCGCGGCGGCGAAGCGGCATGGACGGGCAGGGCAGCCCAGCCGTATGAACACGCGGCTCGGAGGGCAAGGCGCCGGTGTATCGCGAGAGCCTCGCGCTTTCATGCAACGGAGCGTCGTCAAGCTTTCGTACTCGCGCAATACGAGGTCGGCATCGTGGGCCGCGCACGGACGATATCTCGCGCGGGAAGGCGCGCAGCGTGACGACGCAAAGGGATTGGGCTTCGACGCGACCCGCGACGACATTAGCCTCTCGCAGCTTCTGGCCGGCTGGCAGATGGCGGGGGACCCTCGGCTCTTTCGGATCATCGTTTCGCCTGAGAACGGCGCTGAAATGGATCTCAAAGAGCACGCGCGCGAGCTGGTCGCTCAGATGGAACGCGATCTAGGAACGCGGCTTGAGTGGGCGGCGATCGATCATCACAACACCGACAACCCGCACGTCCACATTCTGATTCGTGGTGTCACCGAATCGGGCAACGCGCTTTCGATTGACCGCGGATACATCAAGTCGGGAATCCGGGACAGGAGCCAGGAGATCGCGAGTCGCAAGTTGGGTCTCAGGGTTGAGCGCGACATTCTGGAGTCGAGAGGCCAGGCCGTCACGCGCGACCAGTTCACGGAAATAGATCGTGTCCTGCTCCGGCAGGCGGACTCGCGGAACATCGTCACGTTCAATGACGTGCAGCACCGGAACGAAACCGCACGTGAACGTCAGGCGCAAAACGCCGCGAGGCTCGGCTTCCTTGAAAGCATGGGACTTGCGCGGCGCGTGGATCAACTTTCCTGGCAGATATCGCCCGACCTCGAACAGACGCTCCGTCAGCACCAGCTCTCGATCGACATCATCAAGACCAGGGCGCGCCACCTCGATCAGATTCATGACAGGCGCGCCCCGCTTCGCGTCACGGAACTGAAACCGGGCGAACGGGTGACCGGCCGGGTGATCGGCACCGGCCTCGAGAATGAGACCACCGACCGGCGTTATCTGCTGATCGAAGGCAACGACGGCAAACTCCATTACATCCGCCAAACCCCGGCAATCGAAAAGGCGCGCGGCGAGCAGCGGCTTAAAGTGGGCGCGGTCGTGACCGTCAGCGGCGCGGAGTTCGAGAAGAACGGGCGCAAGGTCATCTATGTTCAGGTTGCCGAGCGAGAGAAGGGACGAACACGCTAATGGCTAATCAGTTGCTACCGTATAGGATGCCAGTTTTCCGCACCGTAGCAGAGCGGGACGTACGCCTCGCCGCGACAGCGGCAGTCGCTTTCACCGCGGCGTTCTCGCTTGCGATTGCAACCCAACACATCGCCGCGCTGCTCAGACATTCCGCAGTGTTGGGCGCACCTCTCGCGACTCTGCCCTTTGTCGGACCCTTTTACCGGCCGTGGAGCATTCTGATTTGGGCATGGGAATGGCAACACGTGGCCGCCGCAAAGCCGATGCTAAGCGCAGGAATGCGCATATTCGAATACCCAACCTTGACTGTAACGGTCGTGGCGATGATCGCCGTTCATTTTACGCGGCGAGTCGGAGCCAGAGCAGACGATTTACACGGTTCAGCTCACTGGGCCGGCAGGAAGGAGATCAGCGCCACCGGGCTGCTCGACGCAGACAGCGGTGTCTATGTCGGGGCATGGCGAAATGGAAGGAGAACTTACTATCTGCGCGACTCGGGGCCATCGCACGTGCTTGCCTTTGCGCCAACCCGCACCGGCAAAGGCGTGGGACTGGTAGTCCCAACCCTGCTCAGTTGGCCCCACAGTGTCGTGGTCCACGACATCAAGGGCGAAAACTGGAAGCTAACCGCGGGCTGGCGACAGAAAGGCCTTGGCAGCCTCTGTCTGCGGTTCGATCCGACATGCACTGACAGCACAGCAGCACGGTACAACCCGCTCGCTGAAATCCGCATTGGTCCCGAGGAGGTCAAGGACGCGCAGAACATCGCGGACATGCTGATCGATCCGGTCGGCAACGCCCCCCGCGATCATTGGGACTTGACCGCGCATGATCTCCTCACCGGCGTGATCCTTCACGTGATCCATGCCGAGGCCGACAAGACACTCGCTGGATGCCTGAAATTCCTGAACCCGCCGGATCGCGATCAGGAGAAAGCGGTCCAGGCAATGATCGACGCCCCGCACGCCCAAGAGATCACGCACGCCGTGGTTGCCGGAGCGGCGCAAGCGGTGCTCAGCAAAAGCCCCAATGAGCGCACTTCTGTCCTCAGCACAGCGACTCGCTGCCTCACTCTGTATCGAGATCCGATCGTTGCCGCGAATACGGCCGCGTCGGACTTTTCCATCGCCGATCTGACCCACCACGGTCGGCCGGTGAGCCTCTATCTCACCGTGCCGCCGTCGGACCTGACGCGCACTCGGCCATTGATGCGCCTCCTGCTCGCGCAGATCGCCGCACGGCTCACCGAGACTTCGCCTTCAAATCAACACGCGGTGCCGACGTGTCGCCTATTGCTGATGCTGGACGAATTTCCTGCGCTCGGACGCCTCGACTTTTTCCAGAGTTCGCTCTCTTACGCGGCAGGCTACGGAATCAAGGCTTACTTGATCGCCCAAGACCTGAGCCAGCTTTATGCCGCTTACGGCCACGACGAATCGATCGTCTCGAACTGCGCGGTTCGTGTCGCATACGCGCCCAACAAGATTGAAACCGCGCGGCTGATATCCGAGATGGCAGGCGCGGCAACGGTGCGCCACGAGCACCGCACTTACTCGGACAGTCGGACCACGGTGTCAGAACCCTCTATGCAGCGCCCATTGATCACGCCAGACGAGACGATCCGATTGCCCGAGGACGCGGCGCTGATCTTCGCTCCAGGAAGTCCACCGATCTACGGAACCAAGATTCGGTACTACCTCGACCAGGAATTTTCGGCGCGCGCCAAGATCGCTCCGCCCCGACACTCGGATCGAATCGGCCGCATTTGCGAGTCGCCAGAGACGCCGGTCTCGGGTGCGAATCATGAGAATCGATGCACCGAAGAAGCGAACGACCGACATTCAACCGCGGAGCCGGAGCACAAGGAACGCGAACAGGCTCTGAGGGACTCGGGCAAGGAGTGGCTATTCAAGTGAGAAACAATGCGCGAGAAGTCTCCTGCTATTTGAGTATCGAGGAAGCCGCTCATTTCAGAGAGGCGGCTTCTTCAAACAAAATCTCGCTGTCTCGGTACCTCCGGCAGTGCCTGCTCGACTACGAGCGTCTCAGCACCAACGGCAACCGAGAACCAAACGGCTTCGCGCTAGTCGAGATGGAGCAGCGGCTCGCTCGCAGCATCGAAGTGCAGAGCGGGCGTGTCAATTCGCTTTACCACGAGTTGCATGTCTTACTCGCGATGCTCGACCGGCTCGCGTTCGTTTCGTTGGTACACCTGCCCGAGATTCCTGCCCAACTGCGCGAAACCGCGCTGACGGCCGGAACCCGCCTCTACAACAACTGGCGTCACGCGGTGATGGAACTAACCGAGACCGATTCTCCGACTGCACAACAGATCGAGGAGCCCGCCGACCGGCGACACGACCAAAAGGAGAATGGCGATGGGATTGGCAGCGATTCAATCCACGCGGCTGGATGAGCGGCTCAGGCGCGAGCTTGGCCCTGCCGTGCTGGCGGCTCTCGACGACCCGGACGTGATCGAGATCATCCTCAATCCGGACGGTACCCTCTGGCTTGAATCTCACGGCGGAGGAATGCGGCCCGCAGGAACAAAAATGCACGCCGTCCAGGCCGAACGCCTGATCGGAACCGTGGCATTCGCCCTCAATACCGTCGCGAACGATCAACGTCCGGTCATCGAATGTGAACTGCCATTGGACGGAAGCCGCTTCACCGGCTGGTTGCCACCCGTCGTCAGCTCTCCGTCGTTCGTGATCCGCAAACACGCTCGACTCATCTATACGCTTGACGACTATCTCGTCCACGGCATCATCGACGCCAACCAGGCCGAAGAGTTTCGAGGCGCCGTCGCCAGACGCGAGAACATCGTGCTCGCCGGCGGAACCGGCTCGGGCAAGACGACGCTGGCGAACGCCCTGCTTCACGAGATGGTCCGGCTCGGAAATCCAAACGAGCGCTTCATCATCATCGAGGACACTCTCGAACTACATTGCGACGCGCCGAACGTGATGCAGCTTCATACGACCGTCGCCGCAGACCTCACCTTCCTTACACGCACCACAATGCGAGCGCGTCCCGACCGCATAATCATCGGTGAAGTTCGCGGCGGAGAAGCGCTGGCGCTGCTCAAGGCCTGGAATACCGGCCATCCCGGCGGCGTGACTACAGTGCACGCCAACAGCGCCACCGCCGCGCTCACTCGACTGGGCAGTCTCGTTCAAGAGGCGGGAGTACCGCCCCAGCCGGATCTAATCTCACAGACCGTCAATGTTTTGGCCTTTGTCATGCGAACGCCCAAGGGGCGGCGCGTGACGGAGATGGTTCGCGTTGAAGGCTACGATCCCGCTTTCGGTTTCAAAATCAGTTCGATAGGAGGCCGTCATGAAGTCGATCATCAATAGGATTCATTCCCGTACCGACCAGTGGTTCAGTAAACTGAGCTACGCGATCGCCGTGGTAACGATTCTGTGGCCTGCGCAAGCGCTCGCAACCACGGGAGTCGGTACTCTGCCGTGGGACGCGCCGCTCGCGACGATTCAGGGAGACCTGCAGGGCACCGTCGCCCATGCCGCGACAACAATTGCCGTAATCGGCTGCGGGCTTACCTGGACCTTTAGCGAGCACGGCACTGGCGCGCGGAAAATGTCCGCCGTTGCCCTTGGAGGAGCGGCGGCGCTTGGAGCAACGCAGTTGATGACGGCGCTGTTTCCATTCGCGCCCGCCCTCTTCTAATCAGGCGACCGGAGCGTATGCAGCGATGGACACCGAGGTTCAACGAACGCTGATCCATCAGGCGCTCACGCGGCCAGTGCTGCTTGGAGGCGCGGAACGGCGGCTTGCGATCCTGAACTGGCTGATAGTCGCAGCGCTGATTTTCGGGGTCGGCCTGCATCTATACACGGTTGCGATCGCGACGATCTTAGGCACCGCGGGTCACTGGGCGCTTCGACAGGCAGCCAAGTTCGATGCGCAACTGAGCGAGGTTTACATCCGGCACTTGCATTACCAGCGGTGCTATCCGCCGCGCGCCGCGATCACCGCCCCACCGGCACCCGTTCATCCGGCAGTGCCGAGGCTTCGGAAATACTAGGGGACAGCAATAATGTTCAGAGAATTCAGAAACCTTCGGCGCCAGTCAGATCGACTTGGAGGTTTTCCGGACCTCCTCAACTACGCGGCGCTGATAGACCCCGGCATCGTTCTGCTGAAGGACGGCTCGCTCTTGGCCGGCTGGCGCTACAGCGGCCCTGACCTGAACTCAGCAAGTCCCGAGGAAATGACGGCTCTCGTTCATCAGGTCAATGCCGGTCTCGCGCGGTTGGGCGACGGCTGGATGATGAACGTCGATCTCATCCGCAAGCCGAGCGTCGGCTATCCGGAGGCCGGAGCTTTTCCTGACCCCGTCACCGCGCTGATAGATCACGAGCGCCGACTTCACTACACGGAGGAAGGCCAGCACTTCGAGAGTCGCTTCGCGTTGACTCTCACCTGGACGCCACCCACCGAGATGCAGTCGCGGGCCGCGGGACTATTCTTTCAAGGCCGCAGAGCAACCGATTGGGAAGAGACGCTCGACCTCTTCAGGCGCAGCCTCGCGGAAAATGAAGACGCTCTGAGCGCCAGATTCCTGATGCAGCGCATGGATGACGTTTCGCTCCTGTCGCACCTCAACTCCTGCATCACCGCACGCCCCGATCCGATCCGGCCGCCTGCCGAGGGGAACTTTCTCGACGTTCTGCTCGGCAATCATGAATTCCATGCGGGCTTCCAGCCCATGCTGGATGACCTTCACATTCGCCTGATCGGCCTGACCGGTCTTCCGCTCCACTCGTGGCCCGAAGTCACCGCATTCCTGGATGAACTTGCAATTCCGTACCGCTGGTCGACACGCTTCATCTTCCTCGATGCGGCCGAAGCCGAACGGGCTCTTCGCATCCAGCGGCGCAACTGGTTCCAGAAGCGCCATGGACTGTCCGGTATGATCAAACAGGTGTTCAGCAACGGCGCGTCTCAGAGCTTTGAGAACAAAGATGCGCTCGCGATGGCCGAGGACGCGGACGACGCACTTGCCGAGGCGAGCTCGAACCGGGTCCGCTTTGGTTACTACACGAGCACCATCATCCTGATGGACGAGAATCGTTTGGCAGCCGAGTCCAACGCAAGAGAGATCGCAAAGCAACTGCAACACCACGGTTTCCCCGCAGTCATCGAGCACGTCAATGCGAACGAGGCGTATCTTGGCTCCCTTCCCGGCCACGGCTACCGCAACGTCCGGCGCCCGCTCATCCATACGCGGAACCTCGCCGACCTCATGCCGACCACCAACGTGTGGCCAGGAGAGGAGATCAACCCGTGCCCTTTCTATCCGGAACACAGTCCGCCGCTCTGTTACGCCGCGACGACTGGCGGAACGCCGTTTCGCCTCAACCTGCACGTTGGCGACGTCGGCCACACCCTGATCTTTGGTCCGACTGGCTCCGGCAAATCGACGCTGCTCGGCCTGCTAATCGCGCAGTTCTTCCGCTACCCGGACGCGCAAGTTTTCTGCTTCGACAAAGGCCTGTCGGCATTCGTGCTGACCAAAGCCGCAGGCGGCGACCATTACGATCTCGGAGAGAGCGAAATCTCCTTCTGCCCGCTCGCGAATGTAAACGACGACAACGAGCGGATGTGGGCGCAGGACTGGCTCGAAACTCTGCTCAATCTGCAAGGCGTGACGCTACTTCCGCAGCATCGGAAAGCCATCTGGCGTGCTCTGCAGCTCTTGGGAGACAGCGGATCTGACGCCCGAACCATTACCGATCTGGTTCGCTTGCTTCAGGATCAGACGCTCCGCGACGGCCTCGACTTCTATTCCCTCCACGGCCCGATGGGCCGTTTCCTCGATGCCGACAAAGACGTACTTGGCAGCAGCCGCTTTCAGACTTTCGAGATCGAGGCGCTGATGGCGATGGGCGAGAAGGTCCTCCTACCCGTACTCACATATCTCTTTCACCGGATCGATCAGCGCCTGGACGGGAGACCGACCCTCATCGTGCTCGATGAAGCATGGGTGATGCTCGCCAACGGTGCGTTTGGTGCGAAGATCGAAGACTGGTTGCGAACGCTGCGCAAGAAGAACGCCGCCGTCATCCTCTCCACCCAAAGTCTCGTTGAAGTCGCCAACTCGCCTCAACGCGATGTGATTATCGAATCGTGTCCAACCAAGATTCTGCTACCCAATCCCGAGGCGCAGAATCCCGTGACTGCCGACCTCTATCGCAAGTTCGGCCTGACGAGCAGGCAGATCGAGATGTTGTCGTTCGCAGTGCCGAAGCGCCAGTACTACTACCTCTCGCCCGCCGGCCGTCGCCTCTTCGATCTCGCGCTGGGAGAGGCCACGCTGGCTTTCATCGGGGCTGGATCGAAGCCGGACATCCTTCAGGCCCGACAGCTGATCACAAAACACGGAGATTGCTGGGCGGGCGAATGGCTCCGCGTCAGAGGATTCGGCGACTGGGCGGAATACCTCGGCACACTCTGCGCTCGTGTCGAAGCGCCCGGCAGGCCCTTGCTCAGCAATAGCCGCGTGCCGCCGCCTTACATCAACGGCACGGCAAAACAAGCGGAGATAGATCAATGAAGAGAGAAAGATTCTTCGAATTCTTGTCAACAATCGTGGTCGCCATCGCTTGGCTGTCGTTGACGTGTGTTCCTGCGCACGCTCTGTTCGGAGTCGGCGACGTGGTGTTCGATCCGACGATGTATGCGAGCCAGCTTCAACAGCTTCAGCAAGAGACTCAAACCGTCCTCACTGAAGCGCAGCAGCTCCAGTACATGATCAGGAACACCACCGGCGGATACGCGGGCGGGTGGCAATCGAGCCAGTCTATGCTCGACGAACTGGGCGGGATCATTGAGCAGCAGGGCGGACTTTCTTACACGCTCAGTAATCTGCAAGCGCAATTCCAGCAACAATTTCCCGGCTACATTGTGCCATCCAATCCGAACCAACAGGAAGCCAGCAACATCGCCACCACCTTGAACACCCTCAACGGCACTCTGGCAGCCGCTCAATTGCAAGCGCAGAATTTTGCCAACGAGCAGGCGCAACTCACCGGGCTCGAAGGTATGAACAAGACCGCTGCGGGAAACTTGCAGGCAATCCAGGTGGGCAACGAAATCGCCTTGCAACAGGTGCAACAGATTCAGATGCTGAGGCAGTTGGTTGTCGCCATGATCAACGCGCAGAACGTCGCCGCTGCGAATGCGGTCAATCGGCAGGCGGCCGAAGACGCCAGCACCCAGCAGTGGCTTAGTGCCGGCCCGACCGTCCCATTTTCAGTGGCGCCGACCGGCGGCCAATAGAACCGAGAGAGGCCCGCCATGAAACGTGTCGCGCTCTGTTTGTTAGTCTCCGCGTTCATCGTTACCGCTTGCCACAACAACAATACTGACCAAACGCACGACGCGCTTGCGGCTCTAGAGTCGAACAGTCCCAGTCAGCAATATGGTCCCGCTTTCTGGAGCGACGAGTTCCAGCGGAAGACTGATCTATGGCAGCGCGCCTTCGATTTCTGCAGCCAGCCCGCACATCAGGATTATGCGAACTGTGCAGCAGTCCTCAGCCAAACGGAGAATCCCAGCGCGAAACACTGGTTGGGAGGAGGCGCCAACGTTCCCTTCGGACTGCAGCCGCAACCAACTGGAAGCCCAAGCCACTAGAGGCAGCGAATATGAACAACCTCGACAATATAGGCCAGACATTTCAATGGGCCGGTCAGCGATACATGGCGATCATGCAGCCCTTTGCGGAGAAGATCTTTCTGGGTTTGGTACTCGTCGAGATAATCATAACGTGCGTGCACTTCCTCGCCGACCAAGATGAGCCCACCCGCCTTCTCGCCGAGTTCGTTAAAAAGTCACTCGCTCTCGGCTTTCTGTACGCGATGATCGTCAACGCGCCAATATGGTTCAGCGCTATTATCCAGGGCTTCCAGCAGATAGGTGGACAAGCCGCAGGTATACCGGGGCTCAGCCCCAGCTCCGCTTTCAACAGTGGGCTCGCACTTTTTCAGATCATTTATCGTGGCTTCGGGAGCCTCGGTTGGTTTCACGTAACGCTGGCAGCTCTGATCGCATTGATCGCCGGGTTGATCATGTTCTTATCGTTCGCCCTCATAGCCGCCCAAATGCTACTGGCTCTTTGCGAGGCATACGTTGGCGCTGGAGGTGGTGTGCTTCTTCTGGGATTTAGCGGGTCACGCTGGACGATCAAGTTTGCGGAAGGCTTCTTAGGCTGGATCGTGGGAGTGGGGATCAAACTGTTTTTCCTATATCTGATGGTCGGGATTGGACTGACTATCACGGCGGGTTGGAACACCGCTCTGATCGGTTGGACAGCCGGCGACCCATCCCTTCCCCTAACGATCGCAGGCGGAGCGATGATCTTCGCGCTTCTCGCTTGGACCATTCCAAACACTGCCGCATCGATCGTCGGAGGTGCGGTTTCGCTCAATTTAAGCCACGCGTTCGAAGCCGCGATGGCCGGTTATGGTTTGGGTCGGATTCTCTCTAACCAAGGCATGACCGGAGCTGAATCGGGTTCAGCCTCGCAAGGCGCCCACTCGCTGGGCGCAAGTCTCGAAGCTGGCGACAGAGCCGCCGCCAACAACCACGGCAGTTCGGCCTCGTCCCGGCCCACGGTACGGATGCCCGCAAGCGGTAACGTGATTTCCTAGCCCACCCCGAACTGAAGCCAACCGGCCGTGCTGGTCGCGGCTCGGCAACTCAACAGGCCAAGCACACCGCCCAGACCGGTCTTCTGTGAGGATCATAGGCTCGCCCTGATTTCGCGATCCCCGGCCGGATACAAAATCTGAAGGACATAGCCACCGGCCATCGTCTGTGGGTAGTGGGTCAGTTTGATTTGCCGTCCGCGCGAAGCTTTTCACCGCCATTTCCGAGCGTGGCTGCCGCGCGATGGTGACACCGCGCAAAGCTGGTTCAGTTTGAGTTCGAAGGATCATTCCGACAGTCACATGTGATGACCACGAAGCCAAGATCTCGGAGAACGCGATTGGTTGGTTCGCCCCCATAATGCTCGTCTGCTCTCCACTCGCGTCCGTTGCGTTCATGGGCATGTGCCAACCCCACAACGTACTTCGGAGGGTAGTGTATGCGTGTCCTCCTGCGCACGAGGCAGTAGCGAGTAGACCGTCTTCTGGCCGGCAGCCTGTTCCGATCGATGTCGGTTAGGGCGGCCTCGATATGCTCGGCTGTAAGAACCATTGTCTTTTGCTCCTCCTGTTTAGCTTGCTCGCAACAAGCAGTATCTCATGAACCAGTGCGCACCGCGCAAAGCCCACGCAGTCCCGCCGGTACCCACGGATTATAGGAATCTCGTGAGGCAGGCCAATGCAGTTAGGTCTATGAGCTTTGCAACTCGAAGACGTTTCCGCAGCGGTGACAAAAATAAGATCGCTGCCATTTAGCCAGCGCCTCGTTGTAGATAGCCAGTGCCTCGTTGTAGATAGGCAGCGCCTTGTTGTAGGCTGCGAGCTTGGCTTGGTACTCTGCATCTAGTTTCGGCTTAGAGGAGCTTGCAACAGAACGAGCGACCCACAAACCAAGCGAGAACGAAATTACCACGGCCAGCAAGAACTGTAAGACAGGGGACGCATTTGGCTGATCGTCGCTCAACCCGGCGAATATTCCCATCACCATTACGAAAGCAAGAAAACCGACAAGGAAGAATAGCAAACAACCTACAAATGCAGCGCCCACGCCCCCCATGTCCCGCACCGCTGGCGGTTCTTCCGGGGCGGTTGGTGGTGCAACGCTCTTGGCCAAGGTGGTTGAACTCGTTCCACCTCCCACCGCACCTCCAATCGCTCCGCTCTCGCCAAGCCCTAATCCAATGATCCCCTGTCTAGTAGAGGTCGTACCCTCCGAAAAAATCACAGAGAGTTTCTGTACGTTTTCACTTCTGCACTTGGGGCACTGCCATATTGGCTGGCTGGTAGCAGCTTCTTTTGTGGTAGAGCACGGCGGCGGCACTGCCGTCGGTTGATTTGCGGGTGATAGGTCCCCCCGCTTCTCAAAGCTGCCTGTGGGGGTGCTGTCATATCGAGCGGCGCTGCATGCGGGGCATACTGTTACGCTGTCAAGCATGCTTCCGCCGCACCTAGTGCAATAAACGGACTTAGGCGGCGATGCGCCACATTTTGGGCAGGAACGTGCGGTGGTTGAAACCTTGTGACCGCAGCTGGCGCAGGTGCCTAAGGCCATACTACTGCCCTACGGCTTCCTCTCCTTCTTCCCCCTATTGGCATCGAGAGGCGGCTTGTCGTGAAAACGCTTACGGTATTCCTCGTGTAACGCTCGCTCGCACTCTTCTGCGGCTTCCTTCGACTCCCGCTCGGCAAAATCGTAATAGATCATCTCTTTGGAAAATTGAGAAGTGAACCCAGAATCACAGAATTCCCAGCCGGCGGCATGGGCCTCTCCACTGTGGAATGCCGCATTGCGAAAGTCTCTGACCCTCGTTCGCAGGTATTTGGTTTCACCAATGTGAAGGATTCCGTTCGGGTCCGTTCCGTTGCACCGAGGAATGCTTGCTGGCTTCTGCGTAGAAGTTAACGCTCGGATTCGATAGATCCCGGGTGAGTCTGGGAGTTGAGAACTATAGGTGGCGTTTTCGCTCTCCACCAAGAAAGGTCCTTTCCAATTTATCTGCCGGTCTGACACGATAAACGCCTCCGTAAGCGGGAACTTCCATTTTGACTGTCACAGCTTTACGAGCCGAACCCGGCAATTGCAACCAGTGTCGGATTCCGCCGCATTGCGGTTTTTTGCCGCACTAATCGCGCACCTCACTTGATCCGCGGCGTCGGGGCGGCGCGATCGGCGTGGGCGAAGCCGCGCGTCACCGCCTCCTCGCCGAATCGCTTGGCGACTGAATCGAGCGCGCGGTTTTGCCGGGAAGCCGGGAAACTCAAACTGACCCACTACCCGTCTGCGCAACTGGTTTCACCGTTTGGTGAAAGCGTCATTTTTCATGAAAGGCTCCCGACGGCGTGGACAGGCGCCGTCCGCACCGGCCCTCTTTACAAATGGCACTTTGGTGACTAATATTCGCAATGAATGAGACTAGTGAAGCCTTGACGCAAAAGGTGAAAGGTTTTCGCGCAGAACCAATTCAGGCCAAGAACGAGCATGACTGGGTTCGTGACGAAATATCACGAAATTTCTGATGGGTGAAGACAATTCTCATCTAGTGACAGATTTTCGCGGTCGCTCGTTGCCCGAACCAGCGCGTCCCGTCGGCTATGCGGCCTTAATCGAGCGCTACAATCTGCAGATTCCATTGCCTCCTCGACTCGCCGCGACGGCATCCCGACATCACCCCGCGTCAACAGAAGCTTGGCAGCTCTTCACTCCCCGACATGCACCAGAGGACATGCTCAGCGGGCACCTCGAGTTCGCCCTCAAATGGGAGGGCGTCGATCTCAGTGTTCTGTCCGCGCTGTTCAAGGTCGTACCGGACGAGGAGATCGCCGCCGCCGTTCGCTCCAAACCCACCGGCGCTTACGCCCGGCGCCTCTGGTATTTGCATGAGTGGCTGACCGGCCGGCAGCTCGACATAAGGGATCCGGGAAAAGTGCGAGCGGTAGCAGTCGTCGACCCGACCAAACAATTCGCCATCGCAGGCGGAAAGGTCTCTTCGCGGCACAAAGTCATCGATAATCTTCCAGGAACGCGCGCCTTCTGCCCGATGGTGCGGCGTACCAAAACCCTCGAAGGGTACGCGGCGAAAGGCCTCGACAAAATTGCCCGCGACGTGGTGGGTCGCATTCACGCCGATATAATGGCCCGCGCAGCTGCCTTCCTGCTCCTCAGTGATAGCAAGTCGTCATTTTCGATCGAGGGCGAACGGCCATCTCCGAAGCGCGCCGTGCGTTGGGGTCAGATCATAGGTGAGGCGGGTTCGCGCAAGCTCAGCATCGTCGAGTTGGAGAGATTGCAGCAGATCGTGATCGGCGACGTGCGCTTCGTGCATCTTGGACTGCGTGCCGAAGGTGGATTCGTGGGGACGCACGACCGCACGAATAACGAACCGATTCCGGACCACATCAGCGCGCGTCCCGAGGATCTCACGAGTCTCGTTGAAGGAGTGATTGCGTATGCGGCGCGTGGGGTCGCTGGCCGGGTCGATCCGGTGGTCATCGCGGCGGCTGTGGCGTTCGGATTTGTTTACGTCCATCCGTTCAGCGACGGAAACGGCAGACTGCATCGATGGCTCATCCATCACGTGCTCGCAGCCGCGGGTTATAATCCGCCAGGCGTGGTCTTTCCGGTGAGTGCGGCGATTCTGCGGAACATCCAAAGCTATCGAGAAGTCCTTGAATCGCACTCCCGACCCCTGTTGGACTACATCGACTGGCACGCTGCGCCGAATGGGAACATCGAGGTTCTGAACGACACTGGCGACTATTATCGATATTTCGACGCGACCGTGCACGCCGAGTTTCTCTATCGATGCGTGGAGCAGACGATTGAGCATGATCTTCCGGAGGAGGTCGCCTATTTGCAGGCCTACGATCGATTCGCGCATGGCATCCAGGAAATTGCCGACATGCCTGCCGAGAAGATTGAGCTCCTGCATCGATTCCTGCGCCAGGAGAACGGGCGGCTATCCAAACGCGCTCGGGAGAATGAATTTGGCGCTCTTACGGACCGAGAAGCAGAGCAGATAGAGGCCTTGTACCGGACCTCGTTCGAGGACAAGGAACCGACGGCAGAAGCCTGAGAAGAACGATTGACACCGCCACGTAAGAGAGGTTCACAGCGGCCTGTCGGTCTAATCGCGCGGTCCATCCGAAGTAAGCACTGCCCAAGCTTGAACTATTCGCCCTTGCGCGGCGTGAAGGCTGGAGTGCTCGGGGCAATCAGGCCGCCGCATAACCGGCCGGTTTGTCAGCAAAGGCGGCAAGCTCCCATCTCCGCGTGGTCGTCCAACCAAGTGCAAACGTCGCGATGCAGGGCGACCTTTGAAAATTGGCTTCCTTTACTGGGGCGTCAAAAACGGGGATTCCGGTCAATTGACCGATACCACCCACAAGGCGTAATCAATACCGTTGGGAGGAACTACGATGCGTTCTGACCCGGCCGGAAACGCGGATTACTTGCTCGCCAAAGGGAAGGCTCGTCTCGGACTTTTGACTCTTGCCCTTGCGGTCTTCGTACTGGCCACGATTTCGCCTACGCCGGTGCGCGCCCAGAATTGGGACGGCGCCGGAGGCGGGGGCTATAGTCTTCCACCTCCTCCACCGACGCAGCAGGGCGTTTGCGTTGCCAACTGCGGCGGCTCGCCGCCGCCAGCGGCGCCGACGTATCAGGCTCCCAGCGCGAGCACTTCCACCTACAGCGGACCTTCACCCGTCCAGCAGCAGATGATGCAGAACATGGGGAGCGCCTACATGCAGGGCATGTGGAACCTTGGAACAGCTCTCGGGCAGAAAATCAGGCAACAACGCGAGCAAGAGCAGCAGCAAGAGCAGCAGGAAGGTGCGGCCAGAGCGGCCCAGGAACAAGCTGCCCGGCAGGCCGCAGAAACGGCGGCAAGGGCCGAAGCCGCCCGCCGCCAAGAAGAAGAGGAGCGGCGCCATCAACAGTTGATGGCCAACCTCAAAGGCATCGACGGCATCGGCACCGCCAGCGAGCCGGTTCGACTGAAGAGCATTGATGACGCCAGCGGCGGCGGCCCGCCCGGCGGCGGCCCGCTTCAACTCAAGACCGGCAACGATCTGTTCGGGACCAATCCGCCACCGCAAGCCGACGCTGGCGCGGTCGATCTGCGCGGCGCAGGCACGACTGTCGATCCTTCGATGGTAAAGCAGGGCGGCCCGTGCCCGCTCGATGCGAACGGGATGCCCCAATGCGGTGCGCCGGTCGGAGAGCCGATGCCAAGCGGCAATGCGAACGCGCTTCCCTCCGCCGCGTCGGCGCCACCGAACCCGCCTCAGTCGGCTTACGATAACGGTCTATCGGGTCAAGCGCGTCAGGATGCAGCCGCAAGATCTGCTAACCAAGCAAGCTCGCAGGAATATGAGGATGTCGGCCAAGAGGGCCCGGAAGCAGAGCGTGCGACGGTGAACGCGGCGAAAGTGGCGGTACAAGCAGCGGAAGGGGCTGAGGAGGGTTCAGTGGCAGGCCCTGCCGGAGCCGTCGGTGGCGCGGCCCTTGGCGCTGGTGCGGGAGTGTACGAAAACTACAAGGACGGCAGCGGAAACTGAGGCCGAGCCTGATCGCTTTGCGATACGTCTCCCCAGCGCGAACCGCATACAACGAAAACTGTTCTTTTCCGGCGCTGAGATGAGTCAGATTTTATGGCGACCGCAATGGCGTCTGCCATCGTCGCGCAGATGCGCTAGGGTGAAAAGAAAATCACTCCAATTATGACTCACAGACTGACTTGGCCGCAGTTCTGGTTGGCAATTCTGGCCGCGCTCGTCGTATCGGGCTGCTCCGAGACCTATACACCGTCCGAAGCTACCGTCGCCGGAATGAACCTACCTCAGGCACGCACAATGTTCACGGAAGCAGCTTACGCAATAGACTTTTACACTCGTACCGAGAATTTCAACAAAATCGAGGAAGTCCGCTTCGAGGACCAAGGGGCAAAAGTTACGCTGATCTTTAGCAACCAGCATGATGCCCCTTGGTCCCCATGCTCTCTCTCGACTAGCAGGATTGCGAACACACAGGTTTACGCCGACCCCCTAGGTCACTACGCGTATGTCGATTTGACGGTATGCAAGATGGACGGACTGGCATGGCTGGGGGCGGGGGCGACGGAACGAGCCAAGGAATTTGTTAATGCTGCTTATGTACTTTCTCACGGAGCGGCAGAAGCTCGGAGACAGGAAGATGCGGCGTTCGCAGAGATAGCAGACCAATACCGCTCAGCGGCGGTCAAGCCGCCGCTTCCCGAGCAGGCGCGAGCCTACATGGTGCAGGCGCAGGGCGCCCTCAATAACAGAAACGACGATGACGCGATTTCTCTCTATCAAAAGGCGCTAGAAGTCGCGCCATGGATTCCGGGTGCTCACTATAACGTCGCCCAAATCATGGCCAGCAAAGGCGACTACTACGATGCAATCCCTGAAATGAAGAAGTATTTGATGCTGGTTCCCAACGCTCCTGACGCTCGCGCCGCGCAGGATCAAATCTATCTATGGCAAGGTCAGGCACAGAGAGGACAGTGAACAGATGAACTCGCCGCAACGCTTCGTGCCAAGGAGAGAAGTCGTTTCTTGCTTGTTGAAGTGCGCGCCCTATGCCTACGCAATTGTCGCACTCGCATGTGCCATCGTAGTAAGCCTTGTGGGATGCATAACACAGCAGCACCAACCGGCCGATCAAGCGGTGGCGCAGCTTACTGTCGCCGAAGCCGTGCAAAAAGTGTCCCGTGGACTGAAGGGTTCTTGTGTGCTGACGGGGAACAATACGGTCTATCCCCGCGTGCGCGGGGGAACCCCATACCGTTCCGCCGCCGTCGTAACCGCCGCCGTGACCGGTCTATCCCCGCGTGCGCGGGGGAACCCATGCTCGTGACCGTGGCGAGCGGCAATAACAGGGTCTATCCCCGCGTGCGCGGGGGAACCCGCGATCTCGGCCGCGGTCATCGACTTTTTAAGGGTCTATCCCCGCGTGCGCGGGGGAACCTACGACGATCCGATCATCGGGATTCCCGATGAGGGTCTATCCCCGCGTGCGCGGGGGAACCGGCGGCTGCGTGCAATGCGGAAGCGGCAAAGAGGGTCTATCCCCGCGTGCGCGGGGGAACCGTATGCCTGCACCAGGTCGTCCATCGGCATCGCGGTCTATCCCCGCGTGCGCGGGGGAACCGGGACATGGTAGAGCTCCCAATCGAGTGGAGAGGGTCTATCCCCGCGTGCGCGGGGGAACCTTTTCGAGCGCGGCGATTTTGTTCGCCATATACGGTCTATCCCCGCGTGCGCGGGGGAACCACACTGCTGCCTATCTCTATGGCAAAGGTATCAGGTCTATCCCCGCGTGCGCGGGGGAACCTTGGCGCAGGATGATAACTTTGCGGTCGTCCAAGGTCTATCCCCGCGTGCGCGGGGGAACCGCCGAGCTCGGCGACCCGTATCTGTATCTGCAAGGTCTATCCCCGCGTGCGCGGGGGAACCGGGGTAGAATGGAGGGTGCCCAAGGGTGCATCAGGTCTATCCCCGCGTGCGCGGGGGAACCGGGTGATGATAAGGCAGCCAAGAAGCTGCTGACGGTCTATCCCCGCGTGCGCGGGGGAACCCTGCGGCTATCCGTTCGGTGGTTTCCGATTCCGGGTCTATCCCCGCGTGCGCGGGGGAACCTCATCACTCACCAGTGGAGCCACAAACCTAACAGGTCTATCCCCGCGTGCGCGGGGGAACCTAGCATCAGCATCCGCCAGTGCAACAATATCCAGGTCTATCCCCGCGTGCGCGGGGGAACCCGGGACAAATCGCCGCGCAGTCGGTGCCGATATGGTCTATCCCCGCGTGCGCGGGGGAACCCGTAAATTTCAGAAGGAGCACTCAACTCAATAAGGTCTATCCCCGCGTGCGCGGGGGAACCTTACGCACATGTACTTTGCGAAATGGAATGTTAGGGTCTATCCCCGCGTGCGCGGGGGAACCACGATGGCGGCATGTCGACGGTGTCAGGTGGACGGTCTATCCCCGCGTGCGCGGGGGAACCTCCATCGGACTCGGCTGCTTGAACGGTATACGGGGTCTATCCCCGCGTGCGCGGGGGAACCCTCTAAGCGAACGCTGCGCGCTACCAAAGTCTGGGTCTATCCCCGCGTGCGCGGGGGAACCATCTCGAGGTCAGGACAGCCACGTTCAGCCCAGGGTCTATCCCCGCGTGCGCGGGGGAACCGATGACAAATGAAACTCCCCCACTTTTCGATACGGTCTATCCCCGCGTGCGCGGGGGAACCATCATCTGCGTGCCGCGCACCGTGAACTCGTAGGGTCTATCCCCGCGTGCGCGGGGGAACCGTGGTCCGAATCGAATTCACGCCCGCTGCTAGGGGTCTATCCCCGCGTGCGCGGGGGAACCCGTTCAACAGCTCGAAAAGCCGGAAGGTGCTGAGGTCTATCCCCGCGTGCGCGGGGGAACCCGGCCTCAAACCCTTCCCATCGTACAAGAATCGGGTCTATCCCCGCGTGCGCGGGGGAACCCACAAACCCCGGGGCAATCATCACCGAGATCAAGGTCTATCCCCGCGTGCGCGGGGGAACCTTCTACTCGACGTCTCGCGCCCGATGAAGGCAAGGTCTATCCCCGCGTGCGCGGGGGAACCCAGTAAAGAATCCTGACCTCAGCATAATAGCTGGGTCTATCCCCGCGTGCGCGGGGGAACCGGCACCAATCGCCCAGCCGACCTTATACTGGCAGGTCTATCCCCGCGTGCGCGGGGGAACCCCAGCGCACAACGCCACCTACTACCGGGATTGCGGTCTATCCCCGCGTGCGCGGGGGAACCCGCTGCCACATCGTGGTGGTTGCGGACTAGGGAGGTCTATCCCCGCGTGCGCGGGGGAACCACAAGCTGTTGACGTCTGAGGCCACGTATGGAAGGTCTATCCCCGCGTGCGCGGGGGAACCGCCTTCATATAAAGAATCCGCGCATTATCAAAAGGTCTATCCCCGCGTGCGCGGGGGAACCGGCGGTCTGAATGCGTTCAATATGGCAACAACAGGTCTATCCCCGCGTGCGCGGGGGAACCTCTTACGAAGCGTGGACACCCCGTATCCACGCTTAGAGCATATTAAGTTTTCAAAGAACAGCCGCAAACCTCGATGGCTGCGGACCCTTCGGTCACTCGACCGACGTCAGCGTTCTCTTCATCGCGAGAAAAATACCGTCGCGGTTAAACATCTCGTACGAGGGTGCTCCAAGGACCGCAATCTGCTGCCCTCCGACCGCCTGCGAATCGGTCCAGGTCATCAGGATACTGCCGCCGCCGAGCTCCGAGTACCATTCCTGCATCACAGCCCACACGCGCTCTCGCACGCCCGCGTTCATACGTGGAGCGGTATAAACCCCCGGTCCAATTTCGAGCATGCACGACGCCAGGAAGCCACGGAATCGCGGCGCCACATCACGGGTTACTACCACTGTCATCGGCGAATAACTCCTTGATTTGATCTATCATCTTCGGGATGAGGCGCTCCTTGCGAAAGGTGCGCCCTGCAAGCTTGCGAACCATTGCTTCGATCGTTTGTACGCCGCGTCGGTCGCTATTCCACTGGCGCACCGCGCCGAACGCTATCGGCAGGGTGACGGAATGGCGGCACAGGTCGGCGATGTCGAGGCAGAAGGAAAGCCCGGAGTCCTCGTGGATGAAGCCAAGCTGGGGCAGGGCTCCTGTGACGGCGACCGCGACCATCGCGGCGGCTTCAACGGCGGTGGCAGCGTGATTGATCGCTTGATTTGACAGGTCGGCGGCTTCGGGATTCTGGCGATCGTAGTGGCGTCCGGACCATTCGATTCCGAACTGGCGCGCCAGCAGCTTGTAGGTCTCGCGCATCCGGGCGCCTTCGAGTCCGCGCAGGGCGTCAAGGTCGGTATCAGGCACGATCTCGCCGAGGCGCCACGCGTACATCCGGCGGACCAAACGCATCCGCGTATCAGGATTGGCCCATGCTCGGGCTTGCGCGCGGGCCAGGGCGGAATCGTCGGGGCCGAAGGGCATGCTGGCATAGAGACGGACTCCGCCTTCGCCGGTGAATACCAATCCTGTTCCATGCCGCGCCAGCAGCCGCAGCGCATCGTGGCTGATGGTGGTTCCTGGGCCGAGCAAGAAGCACGAGACCATCTGGAACGGGATCAGGTACTCGCCAGGAGCCAGATCCTGATCGCCGGCCGCAGTAAAGCGCAACGTCCCGTCCTCGACGGTAAGGTTGCCGCGCCCGAGCCATAGAAGGCCGTGCCGATCCGCTTGCGGGATACGCGCGGTTTCGAGTCCGAGGCGGCCCTTAAGCATGGCCGTCACCTGCGGGGCGGAGCAGGAGCATCCCGAAACCGAAGGCGCGATGGCGCCCGACGCCACGGCGCAGGAGCGCCGCGAAAGCTGCGGGGGAGGCGACTTCGAGGAGGCCTTCGACTGTGGCGTCCGGGCGTTCGCAGCGTTCGAGACGGGATTGGCTCCCGGAGCGATCGCGGCGAGCGAGACTCTGGCGCCGAAATCGGACCATGCGCGCGTCACGCATCCGTGCGGCTCCGCCGCGGCCGAGTTCGCCGGCAAGCCATTCGCGATAGACGGCCTGTCGATCGACGAAGGTATCGGGCCCGACGCGCAGGCATCGATGGATGAACAAGTCCACTTCGCGGGGTTTTTCGCCGGCGGCGCGTCCACTGATACGAACGACTGGGCAGACGCGGGTTTCAAAATGGTAGGACGCGCCGGAACGCCAAGTGTCAGGCATCGGCTTGGAGCAAATAGATTCGAGATCGACTGCTGAGGTGGCGAGCGGATCCGCTGTCGCGCGAGCGCGATCAACCAATTCGCGATGGCTACATAGCGTGTACCCGAAGAGTGTCAGGCGCCGTGCGCGGCAGTCGTGTACCACGAACGGGAGCGGCGCTGCGTCGCCAAACAGGGCGCGCAGCGCGGCGTGAAGGATATATCCGCCGTCGGCGATACGCAGGTTGAGACCGGATCGAACGGCGAAGCGCATCAGCGCAGGCTGGTCGAACTCGGCGCGGAGCATAAAGATGGGTGCGTCAGACATCGATGAAGTCCTCCCTTATAAAGCGGCGTCCGACATGGATCTGGTTGGTCCAATCGCGGTCATCGGTCACCGGCAGCGCGCCGCGCACGTGCGGGCCGTCGGCGGGCAGCCATGCGCGCAGGCGGCGACTATCGGATGCACGCGGAGAGAGCGGCGCTCGTACGAGGGCCGTGCGCAGGTCATCGGCCGGATATCGGCCGAGGAGAATCGGCTCCGCCGGCAGGCAGGGTTTACGTCCGATAAAGAGTGGCCGAGCGGGTGCCCGCAATGCGGCCTCGAGCCGAGCCGCGTCGGGATCGGCGTCGGGCGGTTTGAGTTCCAGCGCGACCGTGTAAACCGCGTCGGCGAGATAATCGCGATAACGGATATGAGTGGTCTTTTCGGTGCGCGGGAGCGGTTCACCACGCTGCGTGGCTCTCATAAGAGATCGAATTTCATTTCCACCCTCGCCAGCGCGCTCTTGAACTCGCCCGCGCGTGGTCCATCCCTGCCACAGGAATGGTTGCGACAGATCGACCGTCTGAAAGTCTTGCAACAATTCGCCGGGGCGATCGCAGCGCACCGCGTAAACGATGCGCGTCTGCAGCGCCTGGACCGCGGCGGCGTCGCGATGGTCGTAGCCGAGGGCGTTGCCTAGCATTCCGGCCAGCATCGAGCGCGCCGGAAACGTCCGCGTGACGCCGTTATTGTCGATCACGACGCCGCCGAACGAGATCAGCGGCGCGTCGAAACGCAGGATTATTGCGTCGATCATTCGGTTTCCTCCACGCACGCCGCCGTCCATTTGGCTAGTTCGGCGAGCGACGGCGATCGTTCTTCGGCTTCAAGCACGGGAGCCAGGAGGTTGGGATGGCCGAGCGCGAAGCCGCGGCGCGCGGTGCGGGCGTAAACCCGGTCGAGCTCACCGAGATGGGTGGACAGCGCGTTGTAAGCGTTCGCGAGCGGATCTGGCTCCAGCCGCACGTGGGTGAGAAAAGCGTTGGCGAGGGTGCGGGGCTGCGCGCTAGCGGCTTCCGCCAGCATCAGATGGGCATAGGCGTGCGGTGCGGTTGAACCGAGCTTGGCTCCGGGCGTGACCGTTGCGATCAGGTGGACCATCCGGCGGGTGACTTCGGCTGCAAGCGCGCGATCGTCGCCAAGGTTGCGGACCAGGCCGGGAACGTCGATCGCGACATAGCCATAAAAGAGGCCGGTGGTGAGCTCGGAAGAGTTGATATGGCCGCTGCCCAGGCCACCCTCAGGACTGTCTTTGAGCAGATCATCAACTGCGGAGAAGTAATCACTTTCGGACTGTTCCGCATGAACAGTGAAGGCATGAGCGACATGGAGGGCAGCATCGACGCGGGCGAGAATATCGCCGGTGACCATTCGGCCGAACATTGCGGCGTCGAGTCCGGCGCCGAGTTTGAGCGCGCGGAGGTTATCGATCCGTTCGCGGGTGAAGTGCTTTTTCACCGCTTCGCCGGCGCCTTTCGCGTCCTTGACGGAGGTGCAGATCGTCCGCGCTTCGGCACGCAGGTGTTCCCCGTCAGCACAAGTT
>DLMJ01000046.1:0-139162 GCA_002479255.1 Candidatus Binatus soli
AAAAGGTTCTGACGACGTACAGCTCACTCGAAACGAGTTGCCTCCAGCTGGAACGAAAAATCGTTTGTATTGCTTAGACCAGTAGGTTGAAAACGAGGCACCCTGCCAAGTTGTCACACTTTCGAGTTCACCCTTGGTGAACGGCTCTTGCGATTTGAAATGGTCAGCAAGGAACTCGAAAACCTTCCGTTGGTTCTCCGTCTTCTTTTCGTCGGATTTTGGCGGCATCCCCTTTCACCTCTCTTCACACCTTTCCCATATTCGCCCTCCCAATGGAAGCTTCCAAAGTCAAGACTTCTACTTTGCCGGAGAGCTTCAGATAGTCGTCCAATCCCCCGGCGACGTAAAAATCCCGGAGTTTCCAGCCATCGCCTCCAAGCACAACAAGGGCGCGTTGATATTCGCCACTTCTTAGGGCGTCCTCCAAGCAAATTATCTCAAACGGAACCTTCTGCTCGGCGGTCCCTGACACCTGTTGCCACTTCACAGAAATGAGCAGTTTTTGGCCACCTTTTTCTGCCACAATGTCGACGAAGTGTGTCCCGCCGCCTAGCCTCGTTCCGTTTCGGACCTGTGCGTGACAGGAGTAGCCGCCCCGCTCTAGGGCGGGCAGCATCATCTTCTCCAGTACGGCTCCGGTGCCAGTATCGCGGTGGGCCATATGACTATAGATTTCTAATGGCTAAGACTTCCTCAGCAGGTGTCCGGTCGCCAGTGCAATTGATAAGGCGAGGTGCTTTTAGCACGACAACCTCGAATCCCAACTCCTTATATAGGTTCCGGATTCGGTCTGTAGCCTGATTGGAGAGCACGACTGGGCCATTGTGCCGAGCAAGCCACTTGGCCAATCTCAGCTGGTCGTCCCAGCCGAAGTTCTCCTTGGAGTATTGTGTAAACTCAACGTCGTATGGCGGATCGGCATAAATAAAGTCATCGGTCTGTAGCTCAAGGCTCGCGAAATCTCCGCACCGAAACTCCCAAGCAGCAAAGGCCGACACATACTCGGTGAAGTCTCTTTTATAGTTGAGATTCTTATACCGGCCAAACGGGACGTTGAATTCGCCCTTGCGATTGAAGCGGCACAGACCGTTGTAGCAGGTGCGATTCAAATAATAGAAAAGACTGGCTGCTTCTTTGCTGTCTGCTTTGCCTTGGCTGATGAGCTGATTGAAACGCAGCCTACGCGTGTAGAAGTAGGTCTCGTCGTTTTGCATTCTGAGTGAGATGCGGAGACCCTTCTTGAGCCAGCGGTAGAAATTTATCGCGTGTGGATTGATGTCGTTTATCAGCGCGCGTTTGGGATTCAGGCCGAGCGAGATCGCCAGCCCGCCGCACAGCGGTTCGACGAATCGTCGGGATTGATGCGGCTTCCACAACCGTGCGAGGTACGGAACCAGCCAACGCTTCCCGCCCGCCCATTTTAGAGGGGGCTTCGGAGCCTCCCTGGGCACCATCAACTCCGCAACAACTGCCATTGGTCTGATACCTTATAGGAAGTTACCAGAGCGCGCTCAAACTGATTTCGCTCGTTTATCCAGAGGGGGCGGGGATCTGCCGGCTGGCGTAATCGTCCGCCCCTTCCGCTATTCCTGCGCTGTTTCCCGCATCAGCCCCAGCGCGACGCGTTCGGTCCGCCTTTCCGCCCCCGGAGTTCGACCTGCCGGCCCAACTTTTCTCCGGAAAAATGCATCGCCGCACGATGTGCGGTGTGATGCCGCCGTCAGGTTAGGCCGTTTCGGCCATTGCGGGGCGGGCGGCCGTTGGAATGGCCGTTCGTTTCGTACGCTTTGTAGCGATCAGGTTGCTTGTATAGGGTTCGCCGCCCGACACCAAGAATTTCTGCGGCCCGGGACTTGTTCCCACCGGCAAATGAAATCGTCCGGGCAATCAACTCGCTTTCGACCTCTTCCAACGTGGAGCCAAGTCGAACCATGAAGCCGAGTTCCGACCCCGGTTGAGAGGCGAGAGTTGTCGATAAATCACCAACCGACAGCATCGGCGCCTTGGACACGATGACGGCGCGCTCGATCGTGTTGCGCAACTCGCGAACGTTGCCCGGCCAGTGATGGGCATTGAGGGCGTCCAGGCAATCAGAAGCGATCCCCTGAACCGCCTTGCGATGCTCCAGGTTAAATGCGCGGATGAACTCTTCGGCCAGTAACGGCACATCATCGAGCCGGTCGCGCAGCGGCGGGAGTTCAATCGGAAACACGCACAACCGGTAGTACAAATCTGCGCGTAGCCGACCCTCGCGGATAGCGCGCTCAAGCGGACGATTGGAGGCGGCCAGAATCCGCACATCAACCGCAACCTCCCCAGAGCCCCCAAGCCGCGAAATCTTCTTATCTTCGAGAACGCGGAGCAGTTTGGCCTGCATCTCCGGCCGCATCTCGGTGATCTCGTCGAGCAGAAGGGTTCCGCCGTTCGCACGTTCGAAACAGCCTTCGCGACGGCGATCCGCACCCGTGAAGGCGCCGCGCTCGTGGCCAAACAGTTCGCTTTCGATCAGGGTCTCAGGAACGGCCGCGCAATTGATGGCGACGTAGGGCCGCCTATGGCGCGGCGATTTGTCGTGGATTGCACGTGCGGCCAGCTCCTTCCCCGTACCGCTCTCGCCAGTAATGATCACCGGCGCGCTCGTGGGAGCGGCTTCTTCAATCAGGCGTATGGCCCGGCGTATCGCTAGCGACCGACCAACCAATGTTCGCTCGCGAGTCTCTAAAAATCGAACCCCACCTCCGCCGCACAGCCGAGGCGTACACATAGTAGGGTTGTGGATAACCTGTCAACAGGTCGCTTCTTTTTACCCCGCTGTTAACAAAACCTTAATGACCCTTGCGGAAGGACGTTCTCGCGTGGCTCTGCCCTGTTCGCCTAATCTCAAGCGCCGAACCAAGAAGGGCGATTGCTCGCTGGCGAGACCAAGCGAGGCGGTGACTCGCGCCTCGACCGCACGCGGCTAAATAATTTTCTCATCATCGATGCCTACGAACTCGCAATCGCTCCGCCAGGCGGCGGGAATTCGTGTACGGACCACCGAGCGCAGATTGTGCCGATTTTGCACACCTGATCGGTGAAATCGGCGAATCGGCTAAGCTTCTCGGGCGCTTTTCGCCAAGTGTGCAGAAATTGCACAGGCACACTTTCTCTTCCGCCAAATGATCGCCAAATCTCTCTGTGCGACGGCGTGTCCACAACCGGATCGCGGCTAGTCGGTCGGCGTTCAGGCCAGATCGAGGAACGGCACCGCCGTTGCTCAACAGAACATCGGATGAGTGTGGGGTTGCGGGGATCTTTCGATGCTGGGGGTCTTCTATGTCGTACCAACCGCCGCACCCAGTCACGCCGCGGGCACCCCTGTCGTCCGCAATGATCGACGAGCTTGTCTCCGATCCATCACGCGCAAAAGGTCTGGTTCTCGAATCCGTTCCAGAACTCTTGACCCAGGTCGCGTCGCGCGTCGCCGCGCTCAAGACGCTCGAAGGCGCGCTACTCTCCCTGATGCTGAGCCAGCGTATCGCGGCTCGAAGCTTCAGCAACGCGAGTGCACTGTTGGCTGCGCCCGAACTCGCCAAGCTTTTCGGCGTCCCGGAATCGTGGGTCAGAGAACAGGCTCGCCTCGGCAATCTGCCTTCCTTCAAACTCGGTCACTACGTTCGGTTCAGAATCGAAGAAGTAGAGCGCTTTCTGACAGAGCGCGCTAACCAAGCCGCTTGACTTTTCTTCGGTTCGACTATACGCTCCGTATAGTCATGACCGGTGTGGATATTCGTGCGCTCAGGGGAAAATTGGGCTGGACTCAGATGGCCTTGGCCGAGGCCGTGGGAGTAACCTCGAACACCGTGGCTCGCTGGGAGCGCGGCGAAATGGCGATCTCCGAACCAGCCTCCAGACTGCTCCAGAAAATCGCCGCCGAAGAAAAGTCGCGGACTGGGAAGAGGTGAGGGCACTATGGCTTTGATCAAGCGGTATCACCAAGCGGAATGTGTGGGCGGAGATTGCGATTGTCCCTGGCGGCTCGACTACCGGCCGCAAGGACTCGCGGGACCTCGGAAGCGGATTGAGTTCCCGACCAAGAAGGCAGCCGAAAAACATCTCGCGACAACGGCACACAAAGTTGCGCGCGGCGAGTACATCTCGCCCGAGAAAATTCCCACGTTCGCGAAGGCCGGCGAGGAATGGTTACGCGATAAGGCCGATCGCCATCCAGCAACCGTGCAAGGATGGCGCGTTCATCTCAAACACCTGGCCAAGCTCGACAACCTTCGGCTCGATCGGATTGACGTAGCCGCGGTCGAGCGCGTGCGCGATGAACTGCGCGCGAACTTGGGCGCCAAAACGATAAGCGCGGTCTTGACCACCTGCGCCGCAGTATTCAAACTCGCACAACGCCGCGGTTGGGCCGCCAACAATCCGGCGGCAATCGCGGAGCGGCCGCGCAGGGCGGTTGCGGAATTAACTGTCGCCGACCAAACCGACGAGAGCGAGAAGGGATTGCGTGCCGTCCGGCCCGACGAGGTCTTGAGCGTCGACGAGATCAAGAAGCTGCTCGATCACGCAGCGCCCGGCCTTTATCGGACTCTATTTGCGACCGTCGCGGCAACGGGCATGCGGCCGGAGGAAGTGTACGCCCTGAAGTGGACCGACGTTTTACTCGACGCCGCTCGAATTTCCGTCCGACGCTCGCTTTCGTGGTCACGCGGGTTGGAGGAGAAGGGTCGAGTGCGGCCGAAATTTTACGAGCCTAAGACGCGTTCCGGCTATCGCACGCTGCCGCTGCCAGCGGCACTGGTCGCCATGTTGAAGATCTGGAAATTGCAGAGCCCGCACTCCGAACACGACCTCGTCTTTTGTCGGCTCGACGGCCAACCGCTGCATCGATCGAACGTTTTGCGGCAGGGCCTCTATCCGGCTCTAGGTCGGGCGGAGCTCCGGAGCGCCAACGTCAAGACCTTGCGGCACTCATATGCGAGCGGACTCATCGCCGCTGGCGCGCCCATCACGGAGGTGCAACACCGGCTCGGGCATTCGAACCCGGCGGTCACGCTCAAGGTTTACTCGCATTGGTTTAAGGATGCTGACACCGGCGCGATCGATCGGTTCGCTAAAGGCTTCTTGGGGAAGTCGAAAAAAAGTGGGCAAAAAGTGGGCACTGAATCTGCCCGTCAGCGCCGACCAAAATCGGTGAAGCTCGTAACCGTTTAATATAACAGCGAATTTTCCGGTGCCCCCTTAGCTCAGATGGATAGAGCACAGGATTCCTAATCCTGGGGCCGTGGGTTCGAATCCCTCAGGGGGCACCATCTCCGTCCCGCGCACCTCGATGCGCACACAAATCGACGTGGGAGGTCAGGTCACGGACCGCGGGCGATGGATCGAGTTCAAGGATGGGAAGTACCGTTTCGCCGCGCCGTGGTTCATTTCGTCCGCGGCCGCTGAATTTTCAGAACACAGATCGACCCGGAGATTGGGTCAATCATTTGGACAGCGTATATTTTTGCGGAGCTCAGATCCCGAGAACGTGAATCGACACCGCCGCCGCTTCGGCGCGAACCATGCCTCCTCCATTCTCGGTAAGGCCGACCTTCGGATTCGAGACTTGGCGCTTTCCGGCCTCGCCGCGGAGCTGCCAGAAGATTTCGCAGATTTGCGCCACTCCCGTCGCGCCAACCGGATGACCTTTCGCGAGCAGCCCGCCTGACGTATTCACCGGCATGCGGCCGGAAATTTCGGTGACGCCCTCGTCAATCATCTTCCCGCCCTCGCCGGGCTTGCACAGGCCGAGTTCCTCGTAGGTCATCAACTCGGCCGGCGCCGACGCATCATGCAGTTCGATCACGCTGAGATCTTCGGGTCCGACACCCGCCTTCTCGTAGGCCTGCTTCGCGACGCGGGGCACCACGCCTGGCTGGTCGGCGCCATGATCACTTCCCGACGACAACAGCGAAGCGAGAACCTTGACCGGCTTGTTGGTATAACGATGGGCGACCGATGAAGCGCACAGAATAGCCGCTGCGGCGCCGTCGCCGATGGGCGAACACATCAGCCGCGTGAGCGGATCAGCCACCATCGGAGAGCTCAAAATGTCCTCCAGGCTGTAAACCTCTTGATATTGCGCGTGCGGATTCAGACTGCCGTTGCGATGGTTCTTGACCGCGATGCGTCCGAACTGCTCGCGGGTGGTGCCGTAGCGCATCATGTGCGCGCGGGCGCCCGCCGCGTAAAAGTCCATGAACATCGAGCGCGATTCTCCCGCGCCCCCCGCCTTCTTGGGCGCCTCGCCGCGAGCTTCGCGCTCGGCCTGGAGCCGGGCCTGTTGCGCGTTCATGTCTGCGAGCAACTGCTGCACCAATTCCACATCGACGGCCCCGCTGAATCCCGCGAACGTACGTTTCTTATCCGCGTGGTAAAGCTTCTCCATGCCCAGCGCGAGCACCACGTCGTACATGCCCGAGGCGACATACAGGTGCGCGAGATGAAACGCGGTCGAGGAGCTGGCGCAGGCATTCTCGCAGTTGACGATCGGGATGCCGCCGATGCCCATCTCGCGCAGCACGACTTGTCCGCGGATACATTCCTGGCCGGTGATGAGGCCCGCCGCCGCGTTTCCGACGACCGCAGCCTCGATCTGCTTTTGCTCCAGCCCGGCGCTCGAAAGCGCGCCGTTTACCGCATCTCGCGCGAGAACCTTCATACTGGTGTCGAGGTACTTTCCGAACTTCACCATCCCGGCGCCGACTATCGAAACTTCGCGCATCTGACCGATCTCCTTGTTGATGGGCGGGCTATGCTCGCTCGCTTGGCGTGGACGATAACCCACCCTTGCGGCAATGGGCAAGCCGTGCATCGCGGAGGTGCGCATCCGCCGTGAACACCCCGCGAAAATGTGTGGTAGATTTCGCACCCATGAAAGGGTCCAACGCCTGGGTGATTCGACGGAGCTTGGCCGCATGAGTACTTCAGAAACGCCGGAACATTTCGCTTTCGCTGCCACACTCGATTTGGTCCGCGCGGTTCGCGCCATGCGATGGGACCAGGCGCCGGAGGATGCGCGCGAGGTCGCACGCCACTGCATCCTCGATTTCCTCGGCGTCGCAGTTGCCGGATCGCGCGAACCGCTGACGGAGATCCTCATCAATGAGATCGTCAAGCCTGAAGGATCGTCCGAAGCCGGACTCATCGGGAGCAAGCAGCGCGCGTCGCGGCTGTCGGCGGCGCTGGTAAATGGAGCGGCGGCCCATGCGCTGGATTTCGATGACACTCACACGGCGATGGGCGGTCATCCGTCGGTCCCGGTGATACCTGCGGTGCTCGCGCTGGCGGACAGCGCCGGATTGAGCGGGCGCGAGGTGCTCGAAGCGCTGCTCATCGGCATCGAACTGGAGTGCCGGCTGGGCGCATTGATCGGCGCACAGCATTACGCGATCGGATTTCACTCCACCGGGACCGTTGGAACTTTCGGCGCCGCTGCCGCATGCGCGCATATGCTGCGGCTGGACGAGGATGGATGGCTGCGCGCACTCGGGCTTGCGGGTACGCAAGCTGCGGGGCTCAAGTCGGGTTTCGGAACGATGGCGAAGCCGCTGCATGCGGGGCGCGCCGCATCCAATGGACTGTTCAGCGCACTCGCCGCGCGCGGCGGCTACACTTCCAATCCCGAAATCATCGAGACCGCGCAGGGATTCGCCGTTACGCACGCCGGCGCAAAACCGTCGCGCGAAGTGCTCGATCGATTCGCTGGACGCTTCCTGATTCGCGAGACGCTCTTCAAGTACCACGCCTCATGCTATCTCACGCACGCGCCGATTAATGCGGCTGAGCAGATTCGCGCCGAGAATCGCGTCGATCCGAAATCCATCGATGAAGTGGAGGTGCGCGTTCATCCTGCGCTTTTCGGCGTCTGCAATATCCAGGAGCCGAAGACCGGCCTCGAAGCGAAATTCAGCTTGCGCGCGACGACCGCGATGGCGCTGCTCGGGGAAGATACCAGCAATCTCGAGACTTTCACCGATGCGAAGGTGACCGAAGAGCGCGTGGTGTCCTTGCGCAATCGGATCCGTATCGTGCGCGACGAAAAGACTCCATCCACGCACGCGACGGTCGTCGTCAAAAGCAACGGACGGATTTTTCAGGCCGAATCGGACTCGGGCCAGCCGGCATCCGACCTGGTTGCGCAACGGGAGAATCTGACGCGCAAATTCATGGCGCTGACCGCTCCGATTCTCGGCCGCCGCAATGCCGATGCGTTGGCAAGTGCCGCCCTCAATGCGGATCAACTCGCTTCTGCTTCACAGCTGATCGATCTGACGCAGGCCTCATAGGCTGACGACCTGCCGCGATCGCGTCGAAGTCTTGGCTCCAGTCCTTCCTCGGACGATTTGCGGGTGTAGATCGCGCAGCGTCGAATCGGTGCGCCCATAGCCGAGACCGGCATTTACGAAGATCCGCGGCAATATTTAGGTACGTTTGACGGCAATGTTAAGCACGTTTGACATTTATTTTGAGAATCGCTAATAGAGCGGACGGAACCAGAAGGTGAGGTTTGACCCGATCAAACCAAGAGTGCTCAGGGTTCGGAGTGGCCCCTGTCAAACCACAGAGCATGTCGCGGCTTGAATAAGCATTATGATCTTAAGCTGGCTTCCTCAGGACGTTTCCACCTTCGGTCCGAGCATCGACTCGGTGCTCAAGCTGATCATTTATGTGGTCGGCACGGCATTCGTCTTGGCCGAGGGTACACTTTTGGCGTTCGTCATCTTGTACCGTCGCCGAGAGGGCGGACGGGCGGCCTTTGTGCCAGGCGAGTCGCTGCGCCAGTTGGCATGGGTGCTGATCCCAGTCGTAATCGTCGCCTTCCTTGATGTGGCGATCGATGTTCGGGCAAAGCCGGTCTGGGATCTGGTCAAGGAACAAAGTCCTACCCCGGCATTGACCGTAAAGTTGGAAGCGCTCCAGTTCGGGTGGGAATTCACTTATCCGGGCCCCGACGGCAAGTTCGGCACGCCCAACGACTTGGTCCAAACTACGTTTTTAACGGTTCCCGCGGGCCAGGTGATTCGCTTGCTCATGACGTCGAAGGACGTGATCCACAGTTTCTACGTGCCGCAGTTGCGGCTTAGGCAGGACATCATTCCCGGCCGGGAAATCCCCGCATGGTTCGAGGTAACGCAGCCCGGCAAATATGAAATCGCATGCTCCCAGCTTTGCGGGAACTCGCACTTCGCGATGAAAGGTATCCTGCGAGTTCTCACGCCCGAGGAGTATCAGCAGTGGGTTAGCCAGCACTGGCCCAAATCCGGCGCTGGAGCAGGCAAGAGCGCATCAAGTGCGCGATCGTCCGCAAGCGGAACGAAGGGATAGGCCATGGCCGAGACCAAGCCCCAGTCGGCGCCGTCCACCGATGCTCACGAGAAGATGGGCTTTTGGCGCCAATACATATTTTCTGTCGACCACAAGGTCATCGGCAAGCAGTACCTGTTCCTGGGCTTGTTCATGGGGTATGTGGGCGTGTTCTTGTCGTACGTCTTTCGCTGGCAGCTTGCCTGGCCCGGCACTGCGGTGCCCATTTGGGGAAAGGTGACGGCGCCACAGTATTACGAACTCGTCACGATGCACGGAACCATTATGGTCTTCTTCGTGGCGATGCCGGTCCTGCTCGGCGCGTTCGGCAATTTCCTTATCCCGCTGATGGTCGGGGCGCGCGACATGGCCTTTCCGCGGCTCAACATGGCCTCGTTCTGGACCATTCTCGTGGGCTCGGTCCTCCTGCTTATTTCGTTTTTCGTGCCCGGCGGCGCGTCGCACGCGGGCTGGACGAACTACGTTCCATTGTCCGATGCGTCGAAGTACCTGCCAGGAAATTACTGGGGCGGAAACCTTTGGCTGATCGCCTTGGCAATCGACTTCGCTTCGGTGCTGATGGGCGGCATCAATTTCCTCACCACGGCGATCGCGATGCGCGCGCCGGGGATGACCATCTGGCGAATGCCGCTGTTCGTTTGGCAGGAACTGGTGGCGAGCGTGTTGTTCATGCTGAGCGTCGGACCGCTCATCGCCGGCGTGGTGATGCTGCTGTTCGATCGGATGGTGGGTACGGGCTTCTTCCTGCCGGAAAAGGGCGCCGACCCTCTGCTTTGGCAGCACCTGTTCTGGTTCTTCGGCCATCCGGAAGTGTACGTAGTGGCGATGCCTGGCCTCGGAATTGTGCAGGAGATTCTTCCGGTATTCGCCCGCAAGTCAATTTTCGGTTATCGCATGATCGTATGGGCCGTGATTGTGGCCGGCATCCTCAGCTTTACGGTTTGGGCTCACCATATGTTCGTAAGCGGGATGAATCCGGTGTTGGCGGAGCCGTTCAGCGCGACCACGATTGCGATCTCCATTCCATTCGCGGTGATGCTGTTTGCCATGATCGCGACGCTCTGGCGCGGCCAGATCACGTTCTCAACGCCGATGCTGTTCGCGCTGGGCGCGCTGGCAAATTTCCTGCTCGGCGGCGTAACCGGCATTCCGCTGGGGACGAATGCCTCCGATATCTACCTGCATGACACCTATTTTGTGATCGCGCATTTCCACAACACCCTCGTGCCGACGGCCGTCATAGCGGGATTTGGCGGAATCTACTATTGGTTCCCGAAGATGTTCGGCCGAATGATGAATGAGACCTTGGGTAAGCTGCACTTCGTCTTCACTTGGGTCGGCTTCAACATGGTATTTGTTCCGCTCTTCCTGATCGGCTTGGGCGGCGGACAGCGCCGAATCTATATGTCGTCCGTTTACACCTTCTACAAACCGCTCCAGCCGCTGCACGTAATTGCGACCATCGGCCTGCTTGTCATAATCGTCGGGCAGATCCCGTTCCTGCTGAACTTTTTCCTGAGCATGTTCCGCGGCGCGAAGGCTCCTGCCAATCCGTGGCATGCCAACACGCTTGAATGGGCCACCGATTCGCCGCCGCCGCACGAGAACTTCCACACCATACCGACGGTCGTGCGCGGGCCATACGAGTACAGCGTCCCGGGAATGGAACAGGATTGGGCGCCGCAAGCGGCAGCGGTGGACGCTGGCGCCGCCCAGGGTTGAGCGAAAGCTTATGGCGAACTCGGCAGTCGAAATCGGGATCGCACATGCTCCGCACGAGGTGCCGACCAGTTTTGAGCTCGGCAAGCTTGGAATGTGGGTGTTCTTGGCCGGCGAAACAATGGTCTTCGGCGGGCTCATGGGCGTCTTTATTCTGGAGGGGATCTCCCATGGCGGATGGGGATCTGATGGCGCGCACGTCAACTGGCGCCTCGGGGCAATCAACACGTTCATTCTGTTCACGAGCAGCCTGACGGCTGCGCTCGCGCAGGGCGCCGCCCGCGTCCAGGATTCGCCTCGCGCGAAGCGCTACTTGAGCGCCACTGCGCTTCTCGGTGTGCTCTTTCTCGTAATCAAGGCCTTCGAATACGCCGGCGATTTTCGCGACGGTTTCACTCCCCTCGCCGCTCTTTTCTGGAGCTTCTACTATGTGATGACTGGGCTGCACGTGCTTCATCTGCTCGCCGGGATTGTGGTCATCTTCGGATTGATGTTCATGGTGACCCCCCGCACTCCGGCCGGTTGGTTGGAGCGCAAGCTCAAATACGTTTGCCTGTATTGGTATTTCGTCGAGGTGGTTTGGGTTTTCCTTTTTGCTTTGGTGTATCTGGCGCCCACCGCCGGATAGGTGACGACGATGGAACAAACCGAATTCCGTGCTTCGGACTCGCTGAAGACTTGGGGACTGCTGGTTGTCCTGTTGCTGGTTGGCGCCTTGGCGGTGGCGCTGGGCCTGCCGCGAAGCCTGGCGCTGTGGGTCATATTTGCCGCGGCTGCCGCACAGGCCTACGTCATTGGACGCTACTACATGCGCCTGCGATCGGAAGACGTGCTGATCTACACCTTGGCGCTGCTTCCGGTGGTGACGGTGATTGTGCTCGCGTTCGTGCTTATACCCGACATCGCGATGCATCGATAGGATAAGGAGTCAGAGTTTGGCTGCGGTAACTCCGCTTCGTCCGGTTTCTGGTCTTAAGCGCGCCACCGCATTAGGCGGCGGCGGTTCAGCTCCGGCCGCGACGCCAAAGGCCGCCGATCCGACGCTCGGCGTGTTGATATTCATAGGCTCCGAGGTGATGCTCTTCGCGGGCCTGATCAGCGCATTTCTCGTCTCGAGCGCGTCGGCGCCATTTTGGCCCCCTGCGAACCAGCCCCGGCTTCCGGTCGCGATCACGGGACTCAACACCGGCCTTCTCGTGTTGAGCGGGTTTACGATGTGGACAGTGGTGCGCTCACTGCGTCAGCACGACAAGACAGGTGCCATGCGCTGGATGGGAGCAACAATTGTGCTCGGCGCTTTATTCCTTGCCATCCAGGGGAGCGAGTGGGCAGGCCTCATTCGCTTCGGGCTGACTATGACATCGAGTCTGTACGGCGCAATGTTCTATCTGATCGTTGGCGCCCACGCGCTTCATCTCGCCGTGGCGGTCGCTGTTCTGTTGTTCGTGGCTACTCGGGTCTGGCGAGGGCGATACGAAGTGGACTTCCGCGGCGTCGTTGCGTGTTCAGTGTATTGGTCATTCGTAGTAATTCTGTGGCCCATAATTTATGCGCTGGTTTACTTCAGTTAAATTCGCCGCCTTCGCGATTTCGGCGGTCCTCGTCTGCGCGCCTGCAGCCTATGCGTGCCCGCTATGCTTTGCGTCGTCGTCGCCGGGAGTCTTGCACGCTTATCTGGTGAGCGCCTTTTTCATGATAGCTCTCGCTTGGGGAGTGATCGGTGGAATAACTCTATACGCGTTCCGCGTCTATTCCGAAAAATTGGAACAAGGAGATACGAGCACGCATTTGCAAGCGACGCGCTCGAATAAGAGTCCAAATGCGCCTTTCGAGTGACAAAGAGCGATAACACAAATAGTGACCGGATGCGCTGGAGGGAAATGTAAGGATTATGAAAAAGATGAAGCTGCTCGGCGGGGGTTTGCTCGTCATCGGTGCGTTGACGCTGGGTGTCACGATGCCGGCGTTCGCGGCGCAAACCGTGGAGGTAAAGATGTTCGACACACCGGCGAAATTCGTTCCCGACCCGGTGAAGGTCAAAGTCGGCGATACAATAAAGTGGGTGAACAAGGGCGACACCATCCATACTGCAACCTCCGATCCGTCCCAGGCGCCTGACAAAAGCTGGGCATCGGTGCCGGCCGGAGCGGAGACATGGGACTCTGGTTATCTGAACTCGGGGGAGGACTTCAGCTACACGTTCAAGGTCCCCGGGGTTTACAAGTACTTCTGCACGACCCACGTAAAGGAAGGAATGAAGGGCGAAATCGACGTCGAGAAATAGCCTGCATTCGCTCGTCGGCGAGTTCGCTGTAGAGAGGCAGCCCCTGGTTGGCTGCTTACCGTCTGCGACGCTTTCTGAGGGAGGAGACAAAATGCGACGCGCACATCAACTACTGATCGCGGGAACCTTCGCTTCAATCGCATTGACCGTGCTGACGCCAGGAAGCACGCGCGCGGATGAATCGTCTGTCTCGAAGCCAGGCTCGTCGGGCGATCCCGCCGAGGCAAAGCCTGGCTCCTACGATCGGCTGCTCCGCGAACTCCAGGCGGAGCGCCAGCATATGAGGGAGGTGGAGCGCAGGCATGAGGAAGAGGAGGCAGCGGAGCGCAAGCGTATTGAGGCACTGGAAAAGGAGGTCAGCGCCATCAACAGCGCGAACCTGCAGCTCCAGCAAGCCCAGACCACTCTGCAGACTAGCAACGTTCAAACTGAGAAACAGGTCGGCCAGATTCAGAAAACCGTATCTTCCGAGCTTGGGCCCTTCAATTTTGGCGATCGCATAAATTCCTTTCTCGGCCAGCATACCTTCACGATGGTCGGAGACGCCTCCGTCGGGTACTACTACGATCATAAGGGGGGCGTGAACGACCCGGTACTGGAATTCGAAATCAACCCGATGATTCGGCTTGCCGACTGGATCCAGTTTTACGGTGCTATCGGCGCAGTAGCCAGCCCTGGCGGAATTTCCACTGTTGGTCCGACCCTTGCCAACCTGCAGATCTTTCCGCTTGGACAGGAAGCTCCGCTGGAGCTGGTCGCTGGACTATTCGACATGCCTTTCGGCGACTTTTACGAGAACCAGGGCCCGCCCTGGGTTAATCCCTTCGTAACGGCGCCGCTGATGTACGGTGCTGAAGCCATCCTGCCGCCGGCCTCGCTGGGATTGCAGGCTCGCGGTGGGATTCAGTGGGGTGGCCTCGGGCAGGACGTTGACTATACGGTCTGGGCTGACTCGGGGCCGAGTTTCGAATCGTCGCCCGGTGTGAATGCGATCCCCGCGCCGGTAATCGGCGAACGCCTGAACCCGCTCACCGGAACTAACATAGCCACCAACGGTAAGGGTTTTGGCGCACGCTTCAGGCTGTTCCCAGTGCCGATCAGTGAGGATCTTGGACGGCTTGAACTGATGGCGACAACCTACAACGGCAAGTGGCTGGACTCGCTCTGGTACAATTCCTGGGGAGTGGGCTACGCCTATCGCCTCGGACCTTTCCGCACTCGAGGCGAGTGGGGGCAGACCTACCGTCAAATGCAGTCTCTCACAGGTGCGGCTGCGTATCCTGGCTGCTGCGGACATGAGAACCGCCAGGGGTGGTATGCGATGGCGGGTTATTTTCTTTATGGAATCCCTCATCCTTATCTGGGTGACTGGCTGGAGCCGAGGTTCAATAAGATTGAATTCCTGGTGCGCTACTCGGGCGTGAATCAGCGCGGCATCCTCGCCAACGACATCACGAATGTGCCGGTCCAGGGCTTCAACGGATCGCCGTCAGTCTTCAGCCCGCATGCGCGCGAAGTCGCACTGGGGCTTGACTACTGGCTTGCGCCCTCGATTGTCTGGCAGACCGAGGTTGACTTGGAGCTTCCGAGCAGAGGCGGGACGCTCTACAACTTCGCAGGCACGTCCACCCTTCCGACTGCGAGCAGCATCGGCGGTACGACGAACGATGTCGCGGCGATGACCCAACTCACTGTTGGGTTCTGACCTACAAGGGGCGACGACAATGAAATCACTTGTTGCTAGAGTCGCAATAATTTCAGTCGTGATGCTGGGCGCTGCCATGAGTGCGCACGCTGCCAACCTCATGGGCCCGACTCCGGAACAGCAAAAGCGGCATCTTGAGTTATTCCATGAGGGACAGGCGTTGTGGCCAATTTATTGCAACCACTGTCACAACGCTCGAAATCCCGCCGAGTTCGCTCCTTACCAGTGGGATCAAATCATCATGCATATGCGCACGGTGGAGAACCTGCCGCCAGAGGACGCGGCTGCAATCCTCGAGTACCTGAAGACGGCGCGTTGACGGCGTATCGCCCGCTCGCCCTTCTCGATGAGTAGGAGGCCCTATTCGAAGGCAGTTCACCCGTATCTGCATTCTCTTTCTCCGGCGGCTGTCGCTACCGCTCGCGCTGCTTGCGATCTTTGCCGCGTTGTGCGTCTTGGTTTATGGGGAACTCGAGGGGCTGGCTTGGCAGGATGCGCTTTTCTGGATCATCCACCCTTACTCAATAGATTACCGCACGGTACAAAACGCGACCAAGTTTTTCTCCTTGTTCGTGTACATCGGCGTGTTTGCTTTTCAGATCTGGATTGCCGAGCGGGTTCTTGTGACGATTTTTAGCCAACAAGGAAGGGAGGGCTGGAAATTAATGATCAACGAAGCCAGCATCGCAGGACTCCGAGATCACTTCATCGTATGTGGATATGGCCAGGTCGGCCGGACCGTCGTCGATCAGCTCACTCGACTTAACATTCCCTTCGTAATTATTGAGACAAACGAAGGAATCTGTCGAGAGCTCCTAAAGGAAGGACTGTTTGTCTTGCTAGGCGATGCCAAGCGGCACGATGTCTTGAAAATGGCGGGCATCGCCCGCGCTCGCGGTATCTGCATCGTCATAGATAACGACGCTGACAACCTGTACATTACTGTCACGGCTAGGTCGCTCAATCCGAACGTAAAGATCATCACCCGGGCCGGCCAGCAGCGTTACGCAGAGGCGATACGGACCTCCGGCGCTGATGAGGTGATCATACCGGAATACGAGGGCGGCCTGATGGCAGGGAGAATGATCGAAAAGTTCTATCCCATCCACAGAAAGCTCGACTAAGAGTTTCAATTCCCAAACCGCACTTGAAGCTGCCATGCGTCAACCTAGCCTCCATCTGGCGCCTTGTTGTGCCTGCCGAAAGCGTCATCCTGAATGAGATTTTCGGCAGGCTGTAAGCGTATCAATGCCAAACACCAGCGAATTTGACGTGGTCATCATCGGAGGGGGCATCGCTGGCGCCTCGCTCGCCTACTTTCTGACCGAGCGCGGAGTGACCAACCTTGCGCTCCTGGAGCGAGAGAGCCAGCACGGCTATCACTCCACCGGCCGCAGCGCCGCAAGCCTCGTCGAGTTTGATCCGATCCCCGCGGTGCAGCGCCTCAAAGCAATGGGCGGCGAATTCCTGCGAAATCCTCCGGCCGGCTTCGCCGACAATCCCCTGCTGATTCCGACCCCGGTGATGATCCTGTTTCGAGGCCCCTACTTGCGCGAGTTCGACCGCGCAGTGGTCGGACTGGCGCAGCGCGACCGCGTGGCGTTCGAGTCGCTAAGTTGCGCGGAAGCGAAGGCTCGTGTGCCCGCCCTCCTCCTCGACGAACCGGAGCGCGCGCTGATGCTTACCGCCTGCGGCCGCATCGACGTACACGAACTTCTGACCAGCTATCTCCGTCACGCGCGCCGCCGCGGCGCAATCGTTCGCACCGGGAGCGAAGCGCGCGCGATAGTGGTTGAAAACGGTCGCTGCTGCGCGGTCGTGACCGACGCGGAAACACTTCGCGCGCGATGCGTTGTCAACGCAGCCGGCGCGTGGGCCGGCCCGGTCGCGAGCCTCGCGGGTGCGATGCCGATACGGCTCGAACCCCGGCGCCGCACCATCGTCACCTTTGCTGCTGCGCCCGGCCTCGACGTGAGCGGATGGCCGTTCGTCATCAGCGAAAGCGATCAGCTCTACTTCGCGCCCGAGTCGGGCGGGTTGATGCTGAGCCCGATGGATCAGGAACCTGTCCCTCCCTGCGACGCTCAGCCTGACGACGAGGTTATTGCCTCCGCGCTTGAGCGTCTGCGCGCGCTCGCGCCCGCGATTGTGCCGCGTACTTTGAAGCGCAAATGGGCTGGGCTTCGCACCTTTTCACCCGACTCGGTACCCGTAGTTGGTGCGGATCCTCGCGTGTCGGGATTTTTCTGGCTTGCGGGTCAGGCTGGCTTCGGAATCGAGAGCAGTCCCGCCATTGGCCAAATCGCCGCCGACCTGATCGTTCGCGGCGCGACCGACAGATTCGACGCGTCCGTTCTGGCGCCCGCGCGTTTCAGCGCCGGCGGATGACCAAAACTGTCTCTTGACTCCGTGAGCAATTACTCTAAGAGTAAATGCTCATGAAGTCATACAGCCTGCCGGAACTGGTAAGCGCTTCCGCCTTGCCGGTGGATACCATCCGCTACTATCAGAGCCTCGGCCTGCTCGACGGTCCACTGCATCGCGGCCGCACCGCGGTCTATAACGATTCACACCTCAAGCGGCTGCGGCTGATCCGCTCGATGTCCGCCCGCGGACTTCCGCTCAAGGTGGTCAAGACCCTCATCAGCAGCCCGAAAAAGGATGTCGTCGATCGAGCGCTGGTCGCCGCAGTCAAGGAGAAGGCCGGCGAGGCGCGTTACACCAGCGCCCAATTCGCGGATCGGCTCGGGATTCCAAAGGGACTGCTCGATCTGGTGGACAGCTCCGAACTGCGCGAGGCAGTCGCCGGCGAAACCGGGGACAACCTTTATTCCGACGTTGACCTCGAGGCCGCGCGCGGTGTCATGCGTTTGCTCGAATACGGCCTGCCCATCACGCGCCTGCTGGAGGTCGCCGTCAAGCACCATCGTGCGACCGGCCAGACGGTGGACGAGGCAATCGATCTTTTCAACGCGTATGTCCGTGGCCGGCGAAGGGACGGTGACGGCGTCGAGGCGGTCGCCGACGCGTTTCGCGAGATGCTGCCGATCGTAGTCTCTCTCGTCGCGCAACACTTCCATCGCTTGTTGGTTGGACGCGCGCTGGCGCGGATCGAGCAAAGCGGCGACAAGAAGGCTTTTCGGGTCGCGCAGCGCACGGCTGGAGAAGTCAGGCTTCGGCTCGCGCAGCGATGAATACACCCGAAGCGAGCGCCAAGGCGGCTGTTGTCAAGGCGATGTTCGACCGGATTGCGCCGCGCTACGACTTGATGAATCGCCTCATGACGCTGGGCATGGACCGGCGCTGGCGAAGGGACGCGGTCGAGGCGCTGGCGCTGGCGCGGGGTTCTCGCGCGCTCGATTTGGCCTGTGGCAGCGGGGATTTCTGTGCCGATCTCGCACGGATTGGCGTCCGCGTCGTGGGCCTGGATTTCTCGGGCGAGATGCTGCGCGTGGCGCGAGTGAAACGCCGATCCGCGTGTTCCACCTTGATCCGCGCCGACGCACTCCGCCTCCCGCTGCGCGCCGGATCTTTCGACGCGGTCGTGTCGGGCTTTTCGCTGCGAAATTTCGCGAATTTGGAAGACCCGTTTCGCGAATGTTTCCGCATCCTGAAGACCGGCGGAAAGATCGCGCTGCTCGAAGTGGACACGCCCGCCTCGCCCATCCTCCGCACCGGGCATCGCATCTACTTTCACAAGCTCGTGCCGCTGGTGGGCCGGCTCGTCGATCGCGACGCATACGCCTGGCTGCCGTCGTCTGTGAGTTACCTGCCCGACGAGGCGCGCCTGATGGCGATGCTGACCGATGCGGGGTTTCGCGATCTCAAAAAGCGCCGCCTCCTCGGCGGCGCCGTGCAGCTCATCACCGGACACCGCTAATCGCCGGGAAATTGTGTGGTGATGTATCATCCGGGCGAGATTTTTTCCGAGACAGTTGCGGTCGATGAACCTGTCGATTTGCTCCGCGCGATCCGGCGCTCCGGCGCGGCCCCGCTCTTCTATTGGGAACGGCCCGACCGCGGACTGACGATAGCCGCAGCAGGTGCGGTTGCGGAGTTTCGCGCATCGGGCGCAGGCAGATTCCGGGATGTGTCGGAGCGCGCCCGCGAGCTTCTCGGCTCGTTAAATCCAGGTCGTAACGGTGATCCGGGCGGCGGTCCCTTGATGGTCGGAGGTTTTGGTTTTTCCGATCGCGCCTGCGAGGCGCACGAATGGCGCGAATTTCCACCCGCATGGATCTTCCTGCCCAAGCTTTTGTGGGTCCGCCGTGGCGCGCGATGCACGCTGACTGTGGCCTGGGCCAAGGACGAGAGGGATTCGGTCGATCGTATGCTGGCGCGGGCGCTCGCGGCCCCGCACTGTTGCCATCGGTCCGCAAATCCGCCGCCACTTTTGGAACTCCGGCCATCAACAACAACACCGCTGGAGCGGATTGATTGGCGCGAGCGCGTCGAACGCGTCCGCTCACAAATCCATTGCGGCGCGCTGAAAAAGGTCGTGCTGTCCCGGCGTCTGGCGATCGAAAGCACTACGCCGATCGATCCTGCGCGTTTCATGGATTCAGCGCGGATCACGCGCCCCTCATGCGTCAACTTCTTCGTCAGCCCCGGCGCTACCTCGTTCGTCGGTTCCACGCCTGAACAGTTGGTCAAGCTCGACGGAGAAACGGTTACATCGGGTGCGCTGGCGGGTTCCGTGCCGCGCGGCGACAACGCTGAAGAAGATCGCGCGCTGGGCGATTCGCTGCTCAGTTCGGCGAAAAATCTCGAAGAGCACCAATATGTCGTCAATGCGCTCGCGTCGGCGCTGGAACCCGTGGCTTCACCGTTAAACGTTCCTGCGCGGCCGCATCTGATGCTCTTGCCCGAGGCGCACCATCTGTTCACGCGGGTCGAGGGCCGCTTGCGTGAGCATCGCAGCGTCATCGAACTGGCCGGACTGCTTCACCCGACCCCGGCAGTATGCGGTGTGCCGCGCGAAGCGGCCCGCGCAATCATCGAGCGCGAAGAACCGGAGCGCGGATGGTACACAGGCGCCATCGGTTGGATCGACTCAAGGGGCCAGGGCGAGTTCGCGGTCGCGCTGCGCGCAGGCGTTATCGACGGCAACAGGATGTACCTGTTCGGGGGCGCGGGGATCGTCGCGGGTTCCGACTCCGAAGCGGAATTTGCGGAAACCGAAAACAAGCTGACTGCGCTGCTTGGGAGCACCACCCTTGGAAACATCGCGTAATTCCAATAGCCGCGCAGCCGCCGTCATGATGGATGAGTTCGCGCGATCCGGCGTCGCGCACGCCTGTATTTCACCGGGCTCCCGTTCGTCCGCGCTAGTCACCGGCATCCTCCGTGCGCCCGCAATTCGCCCATGGGTGATCCTCGACGAACGCAGCGCCGGATTTTTTGCGCTCGGGATGGCGCGTGAGACCCGCTGCCCCGTCATCCTTGTATGCACTTCGGGAACAGCCGCGGCCAATTACATGCCCGCGGTCGTCGAGGCTTCCCTGTCCAAGATTCCGCTGATCGTCATCACGGCAGACCGTCCGCCCGAGGCGCGCGATTGCCGCTCCCCGCAGACTATCGACCAGGTCGGGATGTTCGGGAGTCACGCGCGATGGAGCGTCGAACTCGCCACTCCCGTCGCGGGCCTCGATCTCGACAGCTACTACCGGACTATCGCTTGCCGCGCGTTCTCCACCGCGACGGAAATGCCGGCCGGACCGGTGCATCTGAACATCCCGATGCGGGAACCGCTTATCGACGTGAGCGAGGAACGCGAGGCGCTTGCGCGCATCGGTGAAAGCGAAAGTGAAAGCGAAAGTGAAAGCGAATTCGCGGCGGATGAATCGCGCCCGCCGTACACGCGAGTTTATCCCGCGCGCCATTCCATCCCGCCCGAATCGATTGGCGCGCTCGCGGACAAGCTGCGCGGCTGCGATCGAGGTCTGATAGTCTGCGGTCCTGCCGCGCCGTCGCCGGAGGCGGCCGGCTCGATTGCGCGCCTGGCCGAGCGGCTCAACTGGCCGGTCCTCGCCGATCCGTTGTCGGGTCTTCGTGCCGGTCATCACGACCGCTCGCGGATAGTCGATGCCTACGACATCGTGCTCCGCGATCCGGCGTTTTGTGAGGCTAATCAGCCCGACGCCGTGATCCAGTTCGGCGATCCTCCGGTCTCGAAGAGCCTCGGACAATTTCTCGCCGCGGGATCGCGCCGATGCCATTTGATGGTCGCCGAGCCGGGAACCTGGCCCGATCCGCTTCAAAAGGCCTCCGACGTAGCGCGGGCCGGGACAGTTGAATTCTGCGACTCGATTTTCGAGTCGCTTGACGAGTCGCGCAAGCCGTCGCCGTGGCTCGATTCGTGGCTTGGCGCATCGGCGCGAGCGCGCGCGGCGCTCGACGAGATGCTGGCCGATGAGCCTGCGATGTTCGAGGGCAAGGTCGTTGCCGAGCTGATGCGGCTCACGCCGGGGGGTTGCGCCGTGCATACCGGCAACAGCATGCCGATCCGCGACTTCGATACTTTCGTCGGACAGTCGGACCGCGACACTGCACTATTTTGCAATCGCGGCGCCAATGGCATCGACGGAGTGCTCGCAACGGCGCTGGGTGCGGCTGCCGCGAGAAAAGCTGCGACCATTCTCGTGCTGGGGGACTTGAGCCTTCTCCACGATATCGGCGCCATCCAAATCGCGGCGCGCTACCCCGTGCATCTGCTCGCGATCGTGATTAACAATGACGGCGGCGGAATTTTCTCATTTCTGCCCCAGGCCTCGCTCGGCGACAGCTTCGAGCGCTTCTTCGCTACGCCGCACGGACTTGATTTCGAGCGGGCTTCGGCGCTGGGCCGGGCACGATACGCGCGCGCCGGCTCTTGGAGCGAATTCAACGCGGCGGTCGGATACGCTCTCGATCATCCCGGCTTGCACTTGCTCGAGATTCGAGGCGATCGCGCCCGCAACTTGGCGATGCATCGCCGGCTGATCGAGACGGCGCTCAGCCGGGTCCGCGCCGGATCCGATGCGGGAACCATCCGATGAATCGTCGAATTGCGATCGACGCTGCGACCGTCGAATTCAGCGACGAAGGTCCATCCGCATTGCCGTCGGAAACGGCGGCGCGCGATCCCGTCGTCCTGCTGCACGGTTTCACCGGCAGCAAGGACAGTTGGCGCGATCTGCGCGAGAAACTCCGGCCGGATCGGCGCGTCGTCAGCATCGATTTGCCGGGACACGGAGGCACCCGAGTCGGAATCGAGGTTGAAAATTATTCGATCGAGCACGCGGCGGCGATGGTGATTCGCTTGCTCACGGAGGTTCTCGCAGTCCCGCGCTTCTCGATGCTCGGTTACTCGATGGGCGGCAGGCTCGCGCTGTTTATCGCGCTCAATTATGGCGCTCATATCAACCGGCTGGTGCTGGAGAGCGCTTCTCCGGGCATCGCGGATCCCGGCGAGCGGGCGGCGCGCAGACACGCCGACGCGGAGCTGGCGGCGTTCGCCGAGAGCGCCGGAATCGCAGCGTTCGTCAAACGATGGGAGTCGATCCCGCTGTTTGAGTCGATGGCGCGGATGCCGGCCGAAAAGATCGATCGTATCCGGCTCGAGCGGCTTGGCTGCCGCGTCGAGGAGCTTGGGCGAAGTCTGCGCGGGATGGGAACCGGAGCGCAGCCATGGCTCGGCGACGAATTACCGGCACTGCGCATGCCGATGCTCGCGATCGCGGGCGCGCTGGACTTGAAGTTCACCGTTATCGGCGAGCGAATGGCCGCGCTGGTCAGCGATGCGCGCTTTGAAGCGATCGACGGCGCGGGTCACGCACCGCATCTGGAACGTCCCCGCGAATTCAACCGCGTCGTCGCTGATTTTCTTGGCCGCGAACGGCAAAAGTAAAAACTTAATCCAACACTTTAAGGAGAACCGCAGTGCAAATCGATTGGCATGACGTGCACGATTATAAAGACATCAAATTTCAGAAGGCCGAAGGAATCGCGCGAATTTCGATCAACCGCCCCGAGGTTCGCAACGCATTTCGTCCACTGACGGTGACGGAGTTGCTCGATGCCTTCGCGCGCGCGCGCGAAGACGGCGAGATCGGCGTAATCATCCTGACCGGTGAAGGCACCGAGGCTTTTTGCAGCGGCGGCGATCAGCGCATTCGAGGCGAGCAGGGTTACGTCGGCGCCGACGGCGTCCCGCGCCTCAACGTGCTCGACCTGCAGAAGCTGATTCGCAGCATCCCGAAACCTGTTATCGCGATGGTGGCCGGTTTCGCGATCGGCGGCGGTCATGTGCTGCACGTAGTATGCGATCTGACTATTGCAGCCGACAACGCGGTCTTCGGCCAGACCGGGCCGAGGGTCGGAAGTTTCGACGGCGGTCTGGGCGCGTCGCAACTCGCGCGGCTCGTCGGTCAGAAAAAAGCTCGCGAGATTTGGTACCTGTGCCGGCGCTATAGCGCGGCCGAAGCGCTCGATATGGGATTGATCAACGTGGTTGTGCCAATTGCAGAATTGGAAGAAACGACCGTCCAGTGGTGCCGCGAGATTCTCGCGCAAAGCCCGATGGCGCTGCGATGCCTCAAGTCGGCGTTCAATGCCGAGATGGACGGGATGGCGGGAATCCAGGAACTGGCTGGAAATACCACCTTGCTCTACTACATGACGGAAGAGGCGCAGGAAGGCCGCAACGCCTACAACCAGAAGCGCAAGCCCGACTTCTCGAAGTTCAAGCGCGTGCCGTGAGCGGTCAAGCGATCGAAAATTCGGAGCGGCCGGGCTTTTCGGTTTGGCTTGCCGCGGCGCGACCGCAGACCTTGACCGCTGCCGCGGCGCCCGTGATGGTGGGTCTGGCTTTGGCCCGGCGGAGCGGCCACGTGAGCGCGATGCTCGGGTTGATGACCCTGCTCGCGGCATTGCTGATTCAGATCGGCACCAACCTCGCCAACGATTATTTCGACTTCGTCGCGGGAGCTGACACTGCGGCGCGGCTGGGACCGCTTCGCGTCACGCAGGCAGGCCTGGTCGAGCCTTCGACGGTCAGGAACGCGGCGCTCGGCGTGCTCGGTCTTGCGGCGCTGGTCGGATGCTACCTCGTCTGGGTCGGTGGATGGCCGATTCTGTGCATCGGGATCGCGTCGCTGGCGGCAGCGATCGCATACACCGCCGGGCCATTGCCGCTTGCATACAACGGATTGGGCGATGCGTTCGTGTTCGTATTTTTTGGTCTCGCGGCGGTGAACGGGACGGTGTTTCTTCAGACCGGCACTGCGACTTCGCTTTCGATGGCAGCCTCGATTCCGATTGCGTGCCTGGTCACCGCAATTCTGATCGTGAACAACTTGCGCGACATCGATACCGACGGCAGCGCCGGGAAGCGCACGCTTGCGGTGCGGTTCGGAGGAGATTTCGCACGGGCCGAGTACGGCGGGCTGGTTGCGATCGCATTCCTGATGACGCCAGTGCTCGCCTGGCTCGGGGGCGCGATGCTGTTGTTGCCAATCGCAGCCGCGCCACTCGCGTTTGCGGAAATACGCGCGATTTGCCGGCGCACCGGAGCGGAGTTGAATCAGAGCCTCGCGCGAACCGCCGCGCTGCATCTGGCCTACGGCCTGCTTCTGACCGTGGCGCTCATCCTTTGAAGATCACAGCCGCATCGATCACACCATTTTGCGCGCGCCTCGTGCGGCCGCTCTCGACTGCGCAGGGACGAATCGAATCGCGCGAGGGGTTCGTGTTGACGCTGGAATCGGACTCCGGTGCGCGGGGAATGGGTGAAGCCAGCCCCGCGTATTGGCTCGGCGGTGAGCGAATAGCGGAAACGCGCCGAGCGCTCGAATCGATCGTTCAAAGTGTTGAACGCCATCGCGATTCCGACGAGCTGCGCCGCCTGATCGATGAGAATAGTTCCGGCGGCTCTCCGCTTACGCCCGCCGGATCATGCGCGCTCGACACTGCTCTTATCGATCTCAGCGCACGTCTGCGCGGAGTTCCGATGGCTTCCGTGCTGGGCGGCGAATCGATTGGCCCCGTGCAGGTCTGCGCGCTACTGGCAGGCCTGAGTCCCGAGGAGTTGACCAAGGAAGCGCGCATTGCTGTCGGACGCCGGTACACGTCCTTCAAGCTCAAGGTTGGGGCGCGCGCGATCGCGGCAGACGCGAAGCAGGTTGCATCGTTAAGAATGGCGATCGGAAACGATTTTTCAATCCGTCTCGATGCGAACCGCGCATGGACGCTGGATCAGGCGGAGGTTGCGATGCGTGCGTTCCAGCCCTACGGCATAGAGTTTCTCGAAGAGCCTTTGCGCTCGCCGCAACCGGGCGACATGCGGCGGCTCAGCGATGCCACCGGGGTTGCGCTCGCCCTCGATGAATCAATCAGCGGCGCCGCGGCGCTGGGCGCGTTTGTCGAACATGATGTCGTTGACTACCTCGTCCTGAAAGCAGCGCGGCTCGGAGGCCCGACTCGATGCGCCGAAATTGCGAGACTGGCGGGGACGGCCGGAATCAAAGTCGTGATCACAGATTCTATCGAGAGCGCGGTTGGCATGAGCACCGCGGTACATCTCGCATCGGCACTCTCGCGTCGTGGAACCGCAGTCGGTGCGGGCGGCGCGCGATTTTTCCCGGCTGTATCGTTTTGCGGAGTTGAGTTCCCCTCGGTCTCGCAGGTTCTTCCCGACGGTCCGGGCCTGAACGTCTCGGCTTACACGCCTCGAAAAGGCAAATGACGCAGCCTCCCAATCGCCGCGAGTGCGAAGGTCTAGGAGCCGCTCCTGACCGTCGGCTTTTTCGCGCCACTGATCTGCAAGCCCGAGCCCTTGGGATGCGTGACGCGTCGAATGCGACTCTTCGGCGATGACGTTTCGATAGCGCAATGGCCGCACAGCTCAAGCCACCCGCCGCATGATGAACAGGGATGTTTAGTCGTCGTGTCGCCGCTCGTCACTTTCATGGTCCTAACCTCGGCTGATTCGATGAATACCCTGATCGACCATAGCCGAACCGACCCGCCCGCCGCCATCGCGCCGCCGCCGTTTGCCGGCCGCGCAGCAGCCTGCTAACCCACTGTTCGTGAATCTCGGCCACGCCGCCGCGCCATCGGGAAATGCCAGACAGCGGTTTTCGCGTGGGCACGGTCAGGATTTGAGCTCAGCCTTCAGCCGCTCGGCGACGAACATCTTCAGCAGTGATTGATAGGGCACGTCGCGCTTGTTCGCCAGAAGCTTCAGGCGATCCAGCATCGGCTTCGGGATACGGATCGAGATGGTCTGGGACGAAGGCTTCAGGTTCGGCAGCGTTGTGCGCCTGGCCTTGCGCCAGTCGATATATTCCGTCGAGTCGTGAGACGCCCAAAACTCGCGCTCGGCATCTTCGGTCCTGAATTTCGGCACAGCTTTTTTCATGACGATTGATAGACCTTTCGTTCCTTGCGACTCATATCGCGAGCCGAAATCACGCGGATGAGGCGGCCGCGTATCGTGAACGCCACAAACAGAAGCCTGACCGCATCGGTTTGCCCCAAGGCATAGAGCCGCCCCTCCTCCACCGAATGTTTCTCGTCTTCACCAACGATCAGGGGCTGATTGAAAAAGACCTCCTCGCATTCGGTCGGCACAACCTGATGCCGTTCCCGGACCTTGCCGGCGTTCGCGACGTCCCACTGGAAGCCTTCGCACTCGGCAAATCTCTCCACCCATCCCATCCGCACCCATTGTATATGGTTGGCACATACACTGACAAGCGGCCGCGTTGAATCTCCCGTTCATTCGGCGCTGCGGGGCGGGATTTCGCGGCGGCGCGCGCTGTTATACTAATCATTAATCGCCCTCGGCCGCGGCATCCGATCGCCGCAGGAAACATCACATGGCAGAAAACAAAAATTCTCTACGATCCAACAGCAGCGTCCTCGTCGATGGTCCGTCGCGCGCGCCAGCGCGCGCGATGCTCAAGGCGGTCGGCTTTACCGACGAAGACCTGAGCAAGCCGCTGATCGCGGTCGCGCATACGTGGATCGAAATCATGCCGTGCAACGCCCATCTGCGGGATCTCGCCGCGCACGTGAAGCGGGGAATCCGCGCCGCGGGTGCGACGCCGATCGAATTCAACACAATCGCCGTGTGCGACGGAATCTCGATGGGCACGGCTGGGATGCGCGCGTCGCTCATCAGCCGCGAAGTGATCGCCGACTCGATCGAACTCACCGTGCGCGGGCATCTGTTCGACGGCGTCGTGGCGATGTCGGGATGCGACAAGACTATCCCGGCGACGGTGATGGCGTTGCAGCGGCTCGACCTGCCCTCGCTGATGATTTACGGCGGCTCGATCCAGCCCGGGCGCTTCGGCGATCAGGATGTTTCGATTCAAGACGTGTTCGAGGCGGTCGGGGCGCATTCGGCGGGCAAGATGAAGCTCGAAGACTTGAAGCGGCTCGAGGACGTCGCGTGTCCCGGAGTCGGCGCATGCGGCGGCCAGTTCACCGCCAACACGATGGCGACGGCGACCGAGCTTTTGGGCATCTCGCCGATGGGCTCGAACAGTATTCCTGCGACCGATCCGAAAAAGCCCGAGAGCGCTTTCCAGGCCGGGCGGCTCGTCGTCGATTTGCTCAAGCGCAACATCCGGCCCAGCCAGATAATCACCAAGAAGGCGCTCGAGAATGCGATCGCGGCGGTCGCGATGACGGGCGGATCGACCAACGCGGTGCTGCACCTGCTCGCGATCGCGCACGAAGCGGGAATCGCGCTCGACATCGACGACTTCGACCGGATCAGCTCGCGCACTCCGATCCTCGCCGACTTGAAGCCGGGCGGCCGTTTCCTGGCGACCGACATGTACAAGGCGGGCGGGATTCCGCTGATCGCCAAACGTCTGAAGGAAGCCGGGCTGCTCCACGAAAACGAACTCACCGTGACCGGCCGGACGATTGGGGTCGAAGCCGACGCGGCGCGCGAGACGGCGGGGCAGGAAGTTGTGCATTCAATCTTGAAGCCAATCAAGGAAACCGGCGGGCTGGTGATTCTGAAGGGCAACCTCGCGCCGGAAGGATGCGTGGTGAAAGTCGCGGGGCATGAGCGCATGACGCATCGCGGGCCGGCGCGCGTGTTCGACTGCGAAGACGATGCGTTCAAGGCGGTGTCGAAGCAGCAGATTAAAGCCGGCGACGTCGTCGTGATCCGCTACGAGGGGCCAAGGGGCGCGCCCGGGATGCCCGAGATGCTGGGCGTCACGGCGGCGCTGTCGGGACAGGGCCTGGGAGAATCGGTCGGGCTGCTGACGGACGGACGTTTCTCGGGCGCGACGCACGGCCTGATGGCGGGACACGTCGCGCCGGAAGCGGCGGTCGGCGGACCTATCGCGGCGATCCGCGACGGCGACGTAATCACGTTCGATATCGCCAAGCGGAGACTCGACGTCGATCTCACCGATGCGGAAATCAAGACGCGGCTGAAGAACTGGAAGGCGCCGGAGCCTCATTACAAGAGCGGCGTGATGGCCAAGTACGCGCAGTCGGTATCGTCGTCGTCGCGCGGCGCCGTAACCAATTGAGGGAGTCAATCGAAACGACAGCGGCGGCGCCCGCGCGCCGGTACCGGGCGATGGCGCTGGCGGCATTCGCGATGCTCGCAGGCGTCGTCGTTGTCGGCGCGAATTCGATTCGCGCCGATGACGACTGGCACGTCGTCGAGCGGCATACCACAAACGCGCCGGCCGACACGGACACGGCGCCCGCTGACCCAGCGGCGGCTGGCACGTTCAAGGCGTGCGGCGAAGCGGCGCGGCCGGCGGGCGAGCCGTACAAGACGATCGTCGCGCAGCTCAACGATATGTGGGGAACGAATTTCCCGGTTTACGAATCGCTCAAAGCCGGCTCGCCGCACGCAAGCATCGGCGGATGCATCTTCTACAACCAGCAGTTCCTCGACGGCCTGCTTCAACAGTGGATGAGAGTCGACGACCCGGACACCGTTCGGCCGATGCTGTACGCGATCTTCGCGCACGAGATCGGCCATCTCGCGCACGGCGACTTCGATCCCGGCAGCGCCAACGTCCCGGTGAGGAACAAGGAACTCGCGGCGGATCAGTTCGCCGGTTACTCGCTCGAGCGCATGGGGATTCGGCGCCTCGATGCGGTCGAAGTGACGCGCTACTACCAGCTCACGGGCGACGACTTCGTCGGCGCCGCGTCGGGGCACGGCAACGGCGCCGAGCGCTCCAGGGCGTTTCAGGACGGATGGCATCGCGCCGCAATCGGACTGCCGGAACAAGGCACGCAGCCCGCGGGCGGGCTAGGCGAACCGTGAGCGCCTCGACAATTTCTAATCCATCGCAGACCGCGGACGACGCGATTCGCGGCGAATCCGGCGCGCTTGACGTGCGCGCGCTCGGCTTTCGCTACGGCGATCGCGAAGCGCTCAGCAATGTGACTTTTTCGATCGCACTCGGCGAGTTCTTTGGCTTTCTGGGACCCAACGGCGGCGGCAAAACCACCTTGTTCAAGTTGCTCTCGACGCTGGTGCCGATTCAATCGGGAAGTGCGCGAATGTTCGGTCACGACCTGGCGGGCGAAACCGGCGCGGTGCGGCGGCGGCTCGGCGTCGTGTTTCAGCATCCGAGTCTCGATGGCAAACTGACGGTCGGCGAAAATCTCACCAATCATGGTCATCTATATGGAATCACCGGCAGGCGGCTGCGCGAGCGGATTGCGGCGATGCTCGATCTCCTCAGACTGTCGGCGCGGGAACGCGACCGGGTAGAGACGTTGTCGGGCGGACTGCAGCGGCGGGTCGAGCTCGCCAAGGCTCTTCTCCACGAGCCGGAGCTGCTGCTGCTCGACGAGCCCAGCACGGGGCTGGATCCGGCGGCGCGCCGCGAGTTTTCCAACTACCTAGAGCATCTGCGCGAGCACGCGGGCGTGACCGTCGTGCTGACGACGCATTACATGGAAGAGGCGGAGCGATGCGATCGCATCGGGATCCTGCATGAAGGCAAGTTGGTCGCAATCGCGCCGCCGGGCGAACTCAAGTCCGAAGTCGGCGGTGACGTGATCGTGATCCGGGCGCAAGCGCCTGAACTCCTGCAACGGAAGATCCTCCAGCGCTTCAAGCTCAGGAGCCAGCTCGTGGACGGTGCGATCCGTATCGAACGGATCCGCGGGCATGAATTGGTTCGCGACCTGATCGACGCATTCGGCGAGGAGATCGAGTCGGTCTCGTTCGGCAAGCCGACTCTCGAGGACGTATTCGTGCACCTCACCGGGCATCAGTTCTTCGCGGAAATGGCCCAGACGGAATAGACGGAGATGCGCGAAATTTTTCTTCAGGCCGCAACGCTCTGGCAGCGCGAGATCGTGCGGTTCATCCGGCAACCGATCCGCGTGATGAGCGCGATTGCGACGCCGCTGGTCTTCTGGCTGCTGCTCGGCGCCGGCCTGCAAGCGTCATTCAAGCCGAGCGGGATGCCGGCCGGCATCGACTACGCGCAATACTTTTATCCCGGCGTGATCGTGCTGATGCTGCTGTTCACGGCGATCTTCGCGACCGCCTCGACCGTGGACGATCGCCGCCAGGGTTTTCTGCAGGGCGTGCTGGTCGCGCCGATCTCACGCGCGACGATCGTGCTCGGCCAGGCGCTTGGCTGCACGACGCTGGCCCTGATGCAGGGAGCTATTTTCCTCGCGATGGCGCCGCTGGCGGGAATCCGGCTGAGCCTCGAAGCGATCGCGGTGTCGGCCGCGATGATGGCGGTTATCGCGTTCGCGATGACCAGCATCGGGCTGACGATGGCGTGGCGAACCGAATCGACGCAGGGCTTCCATGCGTTCATGAACATGCTCTTGCTGCCCATCTGGATGCTGTCGGGCGCGGTTTTTCCGGTCGCGGGCGCGCCGGCATGGTTTCAGTGGACGACGCGGTTGAATCCCCTGACCTACGCTGTGGATGCGCTTCGGCGGGCACTGTATCTCGCCGAGCCGGCCTCGAGCGGCGCGACGATGCCGATGGGATCGTCGGTGGCGATTGCGATCGCGTTTGCCGCGTTCGCGTTTATCCTGGCGACGCGCGTCGCGCGGAACGCCTCAACGATTTGAGGGCGATTCAGCGCCGGGGCATGCGCGCAAGGGTCAGTGATGGCCTTCATGCTCGAGGGCGACGCGCGCGGCTTTCAGTTCCTTGCGTTTGGCGGCGCCGACCATCGGATAGTGGAGATTGAGATCTTCGAGAGCGCTGATGACCGCGTCGGCCACCACCAGCCGCGTGTACCATTTCTTGTCCGCGGGAACGACGTACCAGGGCGCGTGCGGAGTGGCGGTGTGCTGGATCATTTCCTCGTAGGCCGCCATGTACTCGTGCCATCGTTCTCTTTCCGTGACGTCGGAGGCCGAAAACTTCCAGTTCTTGGCGGGCTCTTCGAGACGGCTCAGGAAGCGCTGCTTCTGCTCCTCCTTCGATAGATTGAGAAAGAACTTCCGGATGACGACGCCATTGCGCCACAGGTAATGTTCGTATGCGTTGATGTCAGCGAAGCGTTCATTCCAGATGTTCTTCGTGACGAGCGCCGGCGGCGTCCGTTCGCGCTCGAGCATCTCCTTGTGCACGCGGACGACGAGAACCTCTTCGTAGTAGGAGCGGTTGAAGATTCCGATTCGGCCACGCTCGGGAACGCACTTGGAGGTCCGCGAGAGGAAGTCGTGATTGAGTTCTTCGGCGGAAGGCTCCTTGAACGAATAAACCTGGCATCCCTGCGGATTGATGCCGGACATCACGTGCTTGATGACGCCATCCTTGCCGGCGGCGTCCATCGCCTGAAGGATCAGCAGAATTGCCCATCGATCCTGCGCGTAGAGCTTGTCCTGCAATTCGCTCAGCCGCTCGATCCCGCGCGGCAATTCCTTTTCGGCCTGCTTTTTCGATTTCAGACCGCTGCTGTCCGCGGGGTCGAAGTCCTTCAAGCGAAACTTGCGGCCGTCATCGATGCGGTATGGTTTTGAGAAATTGCGCGCGGCTGACATAAGGATGCGCTCCTCCGATTCGGTCCCAATTTGCCTATCCCTGTTTGGCGGACCCGCACGATCGTTACACCACGCCGCGCCCGGCAGTCGAGCGCAAGCCGTGCGGCGCAATTTTCAATTCGAGGGATGGATGGTGCGCCCTGAGGGACTTGAACCCCCGACCTGATGATCCGTAGTCATCCGCTCTAATCCACTGAGCTAAGGGCGCGTCGGAACCCTAGAAATTTTCACATCGCAGCCTTGCGAGCAAGCTGATCTGCGCCCCTCGAACACGCGCGAAGCGCCGCTTGCGTCCCTCTTAACACCGGGTGCGGGGGTCACCCCTGCTGCGCGGCGGGAATCCAGACGGATACCGTCGTTCCTTCATGCACCTTGCTCTCGATCCGCAGCGCGCCATGATGCAACTGGACGATGTGCTTGACGATCGCCAGGCCCAGGCCGGTGCCGCCCAGTTCGCGCGAGCGGGCCCGATCGACGCGATAGAATCGCTCGGTCAGGCGCGGGATATCGGCGGCTGGAATTCCCTCGCCGGTATCAGCGACGACCAGCGCGACGCCCGGCTTGGCGTCTGCTCCGTTGGCGCCCGCGGCTGCGCGAGCCTCGACCGTGACGCGGCCCTCGCGCGGAGTGTACTTGATCGCGTTGTCGATCAGATTGAGCATCACCTGATGCAAGCGGTCGCGATCGCCGGCCAGCTTCGGCAATCCCGGCGGGCATTTCACTTCCAGGTGCAGGCCGCGGCGTCCCGCCTGCTCCTGCATCAACTCCGCCGCCTCGGACAGCACGCGCAACGGCTCGAGTTGCTCGATCTTGAGCGGAGTCAGCCCGCGCTCCAAATCCGAGAGCGAGACCAGGTCGTCGAGCAAACGCGCCAGCCGGCGCGCCTGCCGCTCGATGATGCCGAGAAAGCGCGCCGCGGTTTCACGATCATCCACGCCTTGAACGAGGGTTTCGGCGTAGCCGTACAGCGCGCTGAGCGGAGTGCGCAGCTCGTGCGTGAGGTTCGAAATGAAGTCGGCGCGCAGCGTCTCGTACGACTTGAGCTGCGTGATGTCGTGGAAGACGAACACCCACGCCGCGCCGCGCGAGGTGCGAATCTGCGCGGCGCTGGCGCTCACGTAAAGCGGCGCGGGATTCTGGATCATGATCTCCGCGCTCATGACGCTATTGTCCGCCGATCGCATCGAGCGACCGGCAAACTCCTGCAGGCGCGGGTCGCGGCATAGCTCGACGAACGGCCGATCGCGATAGTCGGTGTCGGCTCCCAGAGCAAAGATGCGCCGGGCCGAGCCGTTGAGCAGAACCACCTCCCCGCGCGCGCCGGTCACGACCACTGCCTCGGTCATGCTGCGCAGGATCGCCTCGAACTCGTCGCGCTGCTCGGCAAGCGAGTCCACCTCGGCGACGATCGCGTCGGCAGCGTCGAGCAAGTGGCGCTCCGCACGGCCCATCGCGTCGCTTCCGTTGGGCAGCAGATGCGGCGGCGGACGCCTGTCCTGCAGCGCGGCGGCAACCGCGTCCAGTCTTTCTGCGCGGCGCGACAGCGTGCGTCCGATCGCGCGGGCGGGAATCGCGCCGAGCGCAAGCCCGAGCACGATTACGACGGCGACCCACACACCCGACGCCGCTCCGGTGGCGGCAAGCACCACCAGGAATATAGCTGCCGGTGCGAGGCCGATTCCTATCGCTGCGATCAGGCCGGCGGTCGGTGATCTATCCAAGCGCTTCGGGGTTGAAGCGATAACCGACGCTTCGCACCGTGAGGATCAATTCCGGATTGGCGTCGTCGCGCTCGATATGCTGGCGCAGGCGGCGCACGTGCACGTCGACGGTCCGCGGTTCGACGAACGTGTCGCGGCCCCACACCATGTCGAGCAGTTGTTCGCGCGTGTACACACGCATCGGATGCTGCACGAAAAATTTGAGTAGTTCGAACTCGCGCAGCGCAAGCTCCCTGCGCTTGCCGTCGACGAACACCTGGTAGGTGCCGAAGTCCATTCGCAGCCGCCCCTTCTCATACGCACCGCCGCCGGAATCCGGCTCCGAGAGCGGATTGGCTCGCCGCAGGAGCGCCTTCACGCGCGCTACCAGCTCGCGCGGGCTGAACGGCTTGACCACGTAATCATCGGCGCCCATCTCCAGGCCGAGTACCTTGTCCACCTCGGTGCCCTTGGCGGTGACGATGAGTATCGGAAGATGCGCGGTCTCGCGCTCGGCGCGCATCTGCCGGCAGACCTGCAGCCCCGGCATCCCCGGCAGCATCAGATCGAGCACCATCAGATCGGGCACGCGGCGCTTGACGCGCTCGAGCGCCTGCGCCCCGTCGGCCGCCTCCTCGACGATGAGACCCTCCTGGGCGAGGTTGTAGCGGATCAGTTCGCGAATATCGGCATCGTCTTCAACGATCAGCACGCGGTAGCGGACTCCGCGTTGCGCCTCGGAGACCGCGTTCGTGGCCTGGCTTGTTTGATTCATCGCTTCACCTCCTCCACCTTGTCAATCAAGTTGCCCGCTTCCTGGTTTCGTCGTGACGGATCATTTTGCCCTTGACCATGAACGTCACCATTTCGGCGATGTTGGTCGCGTGATCGGCGATACGCTCGAGATACTTGGAAATGAACAGCAGCCGCGTCGCGGACCCGATCGTGTGCGGATCCTCGGCCATGTAGCTGAGCAGCTCGCGATAGACCTGGTAGTTGAGCAGATCGACTTCGTCGTCGCGCGCGATCACCTGGTCGGCGAGGTCGGTGTCGTCGCGCATGAACGCGTCGATACTGTCCCTGACCATCGACTGCGCGATCTCCGCCATCCGCGGCAAGTCTATGTAGGGCTTGAGCTGCGGAACTTCGTTCAGTTCCAGCGTGCGCTCGCAGATGTTGACCGCGTTGTCGCCGATTCGTTCCAGGTCGGTCGTGATCTTCAGTCCCGTGGTGATGAAGCGCAGATCGCTGGCGGTGGGCTGATGCAGCGCGAGCAGCCGGATACACTGCTCGTCGATATCGTTGTCCATCCGATTTACTTCTTCGTCGCGCGCGATCACCTCGCGGGCGTGCTCGCTGTCGCGATTAACCAGTGCATCGACCGCCTCGGCGATTTGACGCTCCACCAATCCGCCCATCTTGAGCAGACCGGCGCGCAAGCCGCGCAAATCCTCTTCGTACTGCCTGTTGGTATGCTGCGGCTGGGTGCTATCCATTCTACTCTTCCCCGATATCAGCCGAATCGCCCGGTGATATAGTCTTCAGTCTCGCGCCGGGTGGGGTTCGTGAATATCTGCTTGGTCTCGCCATATTCGACCAGGTCGCCGGTGTACATGAAGGCGGTCATGTCGGAGCAGCGGGCGGCTTGCTGCATGTTATGGGTCACGATAACGATAGTGTACGCCGACTTAAGTTCCAGCAATAGTTCTTCGATGCGCGCGGTCGAGATCGGATCGAGTGCGGAGCATGGCTCGTCCATCAACAGCACCTCGGGCTGAACCGCCAGCGCGCGCGCCACGCACAGGCGCTGCTGCTGTCCGCCCGACAAACTGCCGCCCGGCCGCCGCAGGCGATCTTTCACCTCTTCCCAAAGCGCCGCCTGGCGCAGGCTTCGCTCGATTACCTCATGGCGCTCGGCGTGGCTTATCTGCACCCCGTTGAGGGTCAGCCCCGCCGCGACGTTGTCCTCGATCGACATGGTTGGAAAGGGAGTCGGCTTCTGGAAAACCATCCCTATCCGCCGCCGCACCTGCACCGGATCGACGCCGTCGGCGTAGATGTTGTTTCCGTCGAGCAGCACCTCGCCGGTCGCGGTCGCGCCGGGCACCACCTCATGCATCCGGTTGAGACATCGCACCAGCGTCGATTTGCCGCATCCCGACGGTCCGATGATCGCGGCGATGCGGTCTTGCTCGAAGGAAAGGCTGACATCGTGAAGCGCGCGATTCTTGTGGAAGTACGCGTTGAGATTTTTGACGACCAGCTTTTCAGCCATGGCTACCTTGGCGCTTTCGCCGCCCCGCCCGTCACCCATCGCACGCCCAGCTCGAGCGCGAGAATTATGCCCGTCAGCACCAGCGCGCCCGCCCACGCCTGCCGCTGCCAGTCGGCGAAGGGCGAAATGGCATAAGTGTAAACCTGAACCGTCAGCGTGTTGATCGGATGAAACAGCGAAGTTGACCAGAACCGGTTGCCGAACGCCGTAAACAGCAGCGGCGCCGTCTCGCCCGAGACTCGGGCCACCGCCAGGATGACGCCGGTGGTGATTCCCGACAGCGCCGTGCGCGCGACCACCGACAGCGTCGTGCGCCAATGCGGCACGCCCAGCGCCAGCGACGCCTCGCGCAGTTCGGGCGGCACCAGCAGCACCATCTCTTCGGTGGTGCGCGTGACCAGCGGAATCATGATCGCCGCCAGCGCGACGGAACCGGCCAGCGTCGAGAACCCGCCGAACGGACGCACGATCACCGCGTAGGCAAAGATTCCCACCACGATCGACGGCACACCCATCAGGACGTCGGCCGAGAAACGCACCCAGTTGGTGAACTGGCTCGCGCGATTCGCCGCCAGGTAGAGACCCGCGCCAACCCCGATCGGCACCCCAATCAGGCACGCGATCCCCACCACTTCCAGCGTGCCGACGATCGCGTTGGCCATCCCGCCGCCCGCTTCGCCGACCGGCGCGGGCATGTGCGTGAAGAACGCCCAGTTCAGACTCGCGACACCCTTGGTGAGCAGATAGCCAAGCACCAGGAACAGCGGGATCAGCGTCAGGATGGTCGCGCCGACCGTGATCGCCATCATCGAATCGCTCTTGAACTTGCGATAGCGATAGCTGGTCTCGCCGTGAAGATTGCTGACGCCGGCCGCCATTACTTGCCCGTCTCCCGATAGCGGCGCTGCTGCACGACGAGCACCAGCGCGCGCGCCACGACGTTGAGCACGATTCCGAGAATCAGCAGCACCAGTCCCAGTTCGATTAGCGCGGCGACATACAGGTCGGAGGTGGCTTCCGCGAATTCGTTGGCGATTACGCTGGCAAGCGTCGCCGCCGGCTTGAACAGCGACGCGGAAATCTGCGCCGAGTTGCCGATTACCATCGCCACCGCGATCGTCTCGCCGAGTGCGCGGCCCAGCCCCAGGATTATCGCGCCAATGACGCCCGTCATGCCGTACGGGATCACCGCCGTCTTGACCATCTCCCACTTGGTCGCGCCAAGCGCGAGCGCGGCCTCGCGCTGCGTATGCGGCACGACGCGAAAGACGTCGGTGCAAACCGACGAAATGTACGGGATGATCATGATCGCGAGGATTATCCCCGCCGAAAGCATCCCGACTGCCACCTTGGGCCCCTGGAACAACGGCAGCCAGCCGAACCAATGCGCCAACGGCGGCTCGACGTGGTCGCGAATCCACGGACCCATCACGAACACGGCCCACAGGCCGTACACGACGCTGGGAATTGCGGCCAGAAGATCGACCAGGAAGCCCAGCCGATGGCTTAACCAGTCGGGCGCCATCTCGCTCAGGCACAGCGCGACGCCGAGACTTAGCGGCACCGCGAGTGCCAACGCGATGAACGACGAAACGAACGTCCCGTAGATGAACGGCAGCGCGCCGTATTGTTCATTAACCGGATCCCAATCTGCGCTGATGAAAAAATGCAGACCAAACGCCCGAATCGCAGGAAAGCTGTCGGCAATCAGCGCAACCGCAAGTCCGAACAGCAACGCGAGAATCGACAGCGCAAGAATAAATGTCGCGGTGTTGAAAATTCGATCGCCGAACAGACGCACCTGCACGGGCGCCCTCGCGCGCTCGTGTCGGACCGCCGGAATGCTGTCGGCCATCGAACCTTCTAATTCGGACAAGCGAACTCTTCCTTCAGAATTTTTTACCGCACTCACATCGGGAGCCGATCACTACATCGCGACCGGACTGACCGTCGTCACAATCATACGCATCGAATGTTGCGGGAATGTTACGGAGGCTGAAAATCGCAATGAACCCGCGAATCTTCGGCGAAAGCGGCAGGGGCTGCCCCCTGCCCAAGGAGGTGCGGAACCCACGGTGGGTTCCGCATTTAATTTTTCGTTATCCGTTCCACTCCGCCCATATAAGGCCGCAAGACCTCGGGAATCGTCACGCTGCCGTCCTCGTTCTGGTAGTTTTCCAGCACCGCGATCAGAGTCCGCGGCAACGCCAGCCCTGAACCATTGAGGGTGTGGAGCAACTCGGGCTTGCCGCCCTTGGTTTTGAAACGAATCTTCGCGCGGCGTGCCTGAAAGTCCGTGCAGTTGGAAATGGAACTGACCTCGAGCCATTCAGCACATCCCGGCGCCCACATTTCCAGATCATAAGTGACCGCGCTCGCGAAACTCAGATCGGCCGTGCACAGTTCGACGACGCGAAACGGAATTTTCAGCCGCCGGCATATCTCCGAGGCATCGTTCACCATCTTGTGAAATTCATCGTCCGACGTTTCCGGGCGAACCAGCTTGACCATCTCGACCTTGTCGAACTGATGCCCGCGCTTGATGCCGCGCACGTCGCGCCCGGCCGACATCTTCTCGCGCCTGAAGCACGGCGTATATGCGGTCAGGTAAATTGGCAGGCGATTTTCGTCGAGAGTTTCGTCGCGATGGAGGCTGGTCAGCGGAACCTCGGCGGTCGGGATGAACCAGAAGTCATCCTCTTCGTCGTGGTACATCGTGTCCGCGTTCTTTGGGAGATGCCCGGTGCTCGTGGCCGTCTCGCGAGTCACCATCAGCGGCGGGATTATCTCGAGGTAGCCCTGCTCCTGCTTGACGTCGAGCATCCACGTTATCAGCGCGCGCTCGAGCCTTGCGCCCGCGCCGCTCAAGACATAGAAACGCGTGCCCGAGAGTTTTACTCCGCGATCGAAATCGATGATTCCAAGATTCTCGCCGAGTTCCCAATGCGGGAGCGGCTTGAACGCGGTGAACTCTATCCGTGTTCCCTCGGTTCTGATTACACGGTTGTCGGCCTCGCTGGCGCCGACGACGACATACGGCCGCGGGATGTTGGGCATAGTAAGCGCCAACTCCTCAACCTTCCGCTCGGCGAGCCCCAGCTGCATGGCCAATTCCAACGAGGGGTTGCCGGTAGTCGCTACGCCAGCGGGGTCTGTGAAAAGTTTAGTCAGCTTCTCTTCATCCGCTTCTTCTGCTCGTATCTTCGCGATCACGGCCGAGCGCTCGTCTGGCGGTAGCTTGCCGACTTCCCTTGCGCGCAGTTTGCGTAGGGCTCGCAGCCGATCGACTGTGTCCTGAAGCTTGCGACGCTTCTGGTCAGCTTCGAGTAGTCGATCGACTTCCGCGGGGTCGATCCCCCGCTTGGCTAGTTCGCCTTTTACAAAATCGGGGCGTTCACGAATCAGCTTGATATCCAGCATTCAGAATGCGTTCCTCAACAGTTCAATTTCCAGCCGCTTGCCCGACGCGTCAACCGCCACGATGTCAAAGCGCATCTCGCTGTCGTCCGCGCGATAGCGCCTCGCAAACACTTCCGCCGCGCGGCGCATCCGCTTTTGCTTGCGCTCATCGACCGCCTCTTCGGGCGCACCCGCCGCGCGGCTGCGGCGCGTCTTCACCTCGACGAAGACCAGAGTCTCGCCGTCCATTGCGACGAGATCTATTTCCGCTCCGGCGGCGCGAAAATTCCTCGCGACGATCCGGTAGCCATTGCGCCGCAGATGCCGTTCAGCAGCACGCTCGCCGCGCCGCCCGAGCGCAACCTGTCCTCGAAGAGCAGCCAACCAGGCCACGGCTCGGGCAATCGACTCGCGCGGCTTCATCTTATCCAACGCGCCCCCATCCTCGCGAGATGACACGAGACAACGACGACCCTAAGGCTAAAAGTCCGCGCCGGCAGCCGCAAGCCAAATCAATGTCTATCCACAGAGGACCGGCGAGCCATCATGATTTGAGCAGACTCAGGAAGAACAGCCCGCCGGCCACGGCTACGATGACCGGGCCGGAAGGACGGTGCGTCAAAACAGCTATCCAACTGCCCAGAAGCGTGGAGGCGAGCGCAGCTCCGATTGCAATCGCGAACATGGCGTCGATGCTTGTCGCGAGACGCTTGGCAACGGTTGCCGGGATGATGATGAGGGAGCCCATGAGCAGCACCCCGAGATAACGCATTCCCAGCGCGACGGTCACTGCGAAGGCGACCAGAAACGCGAGGTCCAGGCTCCTGACGCCAATGCCCGAAGCGATCGCTACCTCGTTCGAGACCAATGACACTACGAGACGATCTCGCGCCTTGAAAATGAAACAAGCCACCGCAAGGCCGGCGACCAGACCGAACAATGTCTCCGCGGTCGTCACACTGCCCGGCGTCCCGAATAAGGCGTCGATAAGTTCTTCGCCGGTAGCAGTGAGGCTGCCGATGGCAAGCGCGACTGAAAACACGACTCCCGTGATCGCTTCGGTCGATAGTTTGGTCTTGCCCTCAATCGCCCAAATCAAAACGGCGCCCGCCAGCAGCGCGGCCAGCGCACCGAGCAGCGGGTTGAGTCTGAGGACGAGAGCCAGCCCGATTCCCGGCAAAGCGACGTGAGAGAAGGCGTCAGCGGCCAACGTCATCCGTCGCATCACGGCGAAGCAGCCCACGAGCCCGGCCGCAACTGACATTGCGGCGCACACAATCAGCGCCCTAGCGTCCATGGTCATCGTGGAAGTGAAAGCTGATTGGCGTACCGTAGACTTCCGACAACCGCTCGGGCGTGAGAACCGCTTGGGGCGCTCCCAAGTAGGCTTGTTGCCGTGCGAGGCACAAAACGGTGGAGGCGTAGTGGTACACGACGCTCAGGTCATGCGAGATGAGAAGGGTCGTAATCGCCTCTTCTTGCTGGAGTCGGCGAAGTGCTGCATTCAGCGCTTCCTGGCCAGGAACATCGACACCCGCCGCCGGTTCGTCGAGCAGGAGGACGTCGGGCTTCCCGATCAACGCAAACGCGACCAGGAGGCGCTGAAACTGGCCTCCCGACATGCTTCCGATCGGTTTAACCAACACCTCTTCCCGCAGATCCACGCGCTCCAGAGCACGAAGTGCATCTTCCTTTCGCGCGCGTGCGATCGTTAACTTGGCGCGCAGGAGATCTCGTCCGGTTATCGGAAGATCGCGCTCGATATCGAGTTTCTGCGGCACGTAGCCGAACCGTGTGCCCGGCGCCCAGCGGATCGTCCCTTCGTGCGCAATCGCGCCAATGAGCGCCCGGAACAGCACCGTTTTGCCGGCGCCGTTCGGACCAATTACAGCAAGCGAAGCCCCGCGGGCGACGGTGAAACTGAGGTCCGCGAGGATCACCGTGTGGTCGAAGCTGACAGTGAGGCGATTCACATCGAGGACAGAACCGCCAACGGCTGCCTCTTGGCTGGGAATCTGGCGCTCTGGAACCTCGTTCGCCATCAAATTTAATCTGACGATGGCAGGGACAGCTTCGCTTCCCTGATCTTCATCGGCTCCCCGCAGCATTCGAGCGTGCCGGTGCAGACCATATTACAAAGCACCTCCGTTTCGCATCTGTCACACAAGTAATGGCTATGACCCGAGTCACATCTCATCTCCAGATGGCAGGTTAAGGATCTTCGTCGTAGCGGACCAGGTGGCGCACGGAGTTGCTGTATTCGAGCGCGGCCTGAAGCTGAGAATCGCTTTCGGCGTGAATCTCGAAAATCGGCTCGCCCCGCATGACAGTGTCGCCGACGCTCTTGTACAGCTTCACGCCTGCGGAAGCATTTGAAGGTGCGCGTGCGTCAGCAGAACGGCGTCGATGCCGTGCACATCGACGGGCAACGGCTGCCAGTTCATCAAGCGGAGCTGCTTGAGCCCCTGGAACAAGCCGCAATCGACAAGTACGCGATGGCCTCCGACCGTCAGCAGAAACTTGCTGCCCGTGACCGTGCCGGCAGCGCCAAGGAATCGGAGAATCGGGGCTGGGGCGTTCACGATGCGGTCCTCGTCAGCGCTACGTTTCAGCATGTGGTCGGGAAAATAGTTGAAACCGAGGCGCAAGTCATCCGGAGCGTCGCAGAAAGATGGCCGCAGCGGGTTCTACTTACGAACTTTTGGAATGGCTCGCCGGGCCGGATTCGAACATGACGGATGCGCGCGCGGTTCACGATTTCAACGCGCGCATTCAACTCGACGCGGGGAACTGGCGCGGCGGCGCCAGGCGGCGATCAGAATCCGCCGGGGTAGTATCCGCGGTTGTACCCACGATTCTGCATCTCGCTGCCGACAATGTAGCCGACTGCGCCACCGCCGAGACCGCCAATAACCGCACCGGCTAGCGGTGACCCTTCAGCGCCGCCAATCAGCGCTCCGCCGCCGGCGCCGATTGCAGCACCGGCAAGCGTGTCGTTTGCGCGAGGACTGGCAAAGCAACCAGTCATCGTCGTCAGAGCGAATGCGCCGGCAAGCGCGATAATCGCGGTTCGCAAGGTTCTCCCGGCGCTCACTGTGGCCGTTTGTTTTGAATTCATCTTCACACCTCGACGATCGTATTCACCATCGGATACGAATGATGCGATCGTCTGGTTGCATAACCTTACGGTTTCGTAATCTTGCGCGACGCGAGGAAATGCAACTGGAGGGGCTTTTCTGTCATGTGTTGGCAGAATCCTGAATCGCGCGCGAAAAAAATCGCGCGCTGTATAAGGACTTTTCACTCTCCCCTTCATCCCTCGCCCTAACAGGGCGAGGAAACAGAAGGCTCGATCAGGTTACGCACAAGTCTCCCGAGGGAGAGATGGGCGGGGGGGGCGGAATCCTAACTTGGCTCCCCGGGCCGGATTCGAACCAGCGACATGACGGTTAACAGCCGTCCGCTCTACCGACTGAGCTACCGGGGAGTATTTTACCGGGTCAGGTTGGGTTCCTGTGCGCGGAGCCCGAACTATTCCTGCTATCTGCGTATCAATGCGAAATCAAGTATTCAACTATATCAACTGACAGCGCCCGACATTATAGCTGGAGATGGGGCGTACGAATCAATCCGCATCGCGCGCCCCAAATCACTCGGGTATCTTGGCGCCGCGCAGCCCTTTGTCCTGCACCACACCCATCGCCTTGACAGTATCGGCAACGTACCTGGCCGGGAGAACGCCGGCCAGACCGGAAAAAACCGGATCGGTGTTGAGAGAAGTGTTGGCCTCGAGAATTCCCCATAGCGCAAAGCGAAGCCCGGCGCTGACGAAGACCGGGGCGCCGCTGGAAAATCCGGGCGCCCCGCCGCCGTCAAGATAGCTGAGTTGCTGCAAGCCGGCGCCGATAACTTCGGTGTCGGCGGGCGCCGCAACGGAGACGTGGCCGAAACGAGCGAGCGCCTCGAAGCGATGGCGGTTGACGCCCACGGTCGCGGCGGTCAGGTAGTACACCTGCGCGCCGGTTTCGGGCCGGGCGAGCGGATCGTCGCTGCCGAGCAGAGAGCCAAGCGCGATGGGCGCGATGCTCGCGTTTTGGGGAGTGAACGGAACCGCGGCGACGTCGGCCTTTTCTTCCTGCGGATCGAGCACCCAGCGGTTTTCAAGCGGCAGCGGCTCCTCGCGCATCGCACCTGTCTTGGCGTCCTCGAGCGTGAGCAAGAGACCGGCACGTGGATTGCCGCCATCGTCGAGCAGATTGTGGTGTGCGGTCACCAGGTAAACGAACGACCGGCCGGGGAATACCGCGCTCGGCACGGCGACGAAAAATGCGGTGCCGACCTGCACGACGCGCCCGTCGCGGTGGGTCACGATGCCGGCGACGTTGCGCAGCGTTCCAGAAGGTACGGTGTCGGCGGTGTCGGCGGATGACGCGCTCGGCGGGATAGCGAACGTGGACGCGAGCGCGACGGCGGCCGCCGCAACCGAGAGTATTGCTTTTCTCATTCGATCAGATTCATCCAGAGTTTCTTGTTTTGGGGTCGGCTCGGTTCCGTTGTCGGCGCATAACGATAGCAGAAGAGCAATCGTGTGGAAGGGGCTCGCAGCCAGTTCGATGCGTGAGTGAGAAGTGGGAAAACAGAGCGGCGCGGCAGGAGCTATTTGCTCCGACCACGCCGCCAATTCAACTAATCAACTTTTCATTATTTCACTGGCTATAAGTCGAATCGCGATACGCGACGCGAAATTCTACCAGCGGCTGCGATTTCCGCCGCCGCCACCGCCCTCTCTGCCGCCACCACCGCCGCCGCCCTCTCTGCCGCCACGCCGGCGATCTCCGCCACCGCCGCCACCGCCGCGCGGGCCACCGGTGCTGGCGCGAGCCTCGTCAATCTTAATCTTTCGGCCCTTCAGGTCGGTGTCATTAAGTGTCTGGATTGCCTTGGTCGCGTCGGCCGCCTCCGCCATCTCGACGAAACCGAAGCCGCGCGACTGCCCCGAGAATTTATCGGTCACGACGACCGCGCTCTCGACCTTTCCCGCCTGCGCAAAGAGTTCCGCCAGGTCTTCCTGCGTAACCGCGTAGGCAAGGTTGCCTACATACAATTTAGTGGGCATAAAAGCCCCTCCTTCTGAGTTTGCCGGGAAGCTCCTATACAGACGACCATCCGGGATTTTGACCGGGATCGGTGAGAAAGGCGGCGTCCAAGGCGTTTCGATCCTGAAATAAGGATAAGCACGGGGCGAAGCGGTGTAAAGGCAGGGGTGACCCCTGCACCCACCGTTAAGGCCGCGCTCCGTTGTCGCGCGCGGCGACTGCCGGGGAAAAGCGAGCTGGGAGGCGGAACCCTCGCCTAGCGGCCGCCATCGAGGAAATTGCGGACGTACTGATTCACCAGCTCGGGTTTTTCATTCTGCACCCAATGGCCGGAGTCGGCGATGTACTTGATCTCAAATGGACCGGTGAACAGCCCCTCCATCCCGTAGGTCAGTTCCTTCCCGAGTGCGAAATCATTCTCGCCCCAGATCAAAAGCGTGGGCGCCGAGATCTTCCGGTCGATCCAGGGGTTGGAGCCGGGCCTGGCCATGAAGCCGGTGCGGAAGCTCGCGCGATAGTAGTTGATCGCGGCGGTCAGTGAATAGGGATTGCGAAACGCGGCGCGGAAGTAGTCGAGATCGCTTTCGCTGAAGACGTTTTTCTGAAGCGTACCGTTGCGCAGCGCGTTCACAAGCGCTTCATAGTTGCGCCGCCGTAACAGCCACTCGGGAAGGCGGGGGATCTGAAAGAAAAGTATGTACCAGCTGCGCAGCATCTGGCGCGGATTGCGCCGCAGCGCGTGACTCATCCGCTCGAGATGAGGGCAGTTCATGACGATGAGCCGCTCGACAACGTCGGGACGCATCATCGCGGTCGCCCAGGCTACGGCGCCGCCCCAATCGTGGCCGACTACAGTGGCGCGCCGATGGCCGAGCGCCTCGATCAGATCGGCGACATCGCCGACCAGCTTGTCGAGCGTGTAGTTCGCGACCCCGACGGGCGCGTCGGATTCGCCGTAACCGCGCATCTCGGGTGCGACGCAATCGAAGCGGTCGCAAAGCGCGCGCATCTGATGGCGCCACGAGTACCAGCATTCCGGAAACCCGTGCATCATGATGATCGGCGGACCTGCGCCGGCGCGGGCGATTCGCATCGCAAGTCCACTCTTGAGAGTGATTTTTTCGAAGCGCCAGGGTTCAGGCATGGGTTTGCGGCCTCAAAGAAGGAAAAGCCCGCGGCATGTTTGGCGCCGCGGGTGGACTTAGCGCATAGAACATTGGGTATTGGTTGAGTTTGGCGACCGGAAGACTGCGACGGGCCCGATTCTGACTGATCGAAACGAGCTGAAAAGAGCAATTCATACCATCCGTAGCGGTTTTGGGACGGCTGCGCTCTATGGCTAGCTTCGTTCCGTCAAAAATTAATTCCGCGGGAAGCGGAGGTCGCCTGATTTCGGGCGACCCCAGTGAGTACGGGATATCCTGGCGGTTGACCATAGAGTACGCATAGCACGCTACATCTGCCGGGGGCAGGCTGAATAGTTCATCCTAACTGGGGCGCGGGAAGAAGGGCAGTCTAATTTCGGGCGCGGCGGGCGGCTTCAGGCAGCGCCGGAATGGAGGTCGCGGCCCATGCGCTCGCTGCCGAGCAAGATGACCACGGTCGCCAAGACCATCACGATTGCGGCGACGCCGGCCAGCGTCGCGGCGTAGCCGAATCGTTCGGCGAGCAAGGCTTCACTGACGGCGACGCCCGACGCGAGCAACACTCCGATTTGATAGGCGAGGCCCGAGAACAGACCGCGAACTTCCGGCGGCGAGAGCTCGGTCAGATGCGCCGGGATCACGCCCCATGCGCCCTGCACCATGAACTGCATGAGAAACGCGCCAAGCGTCAGGACCGTGAGCGTGCCCGGATAGATCCACAGCGGTATGACCAGGCCGGCGCATACCACCGCGGTCGCCATCGTGCGACGCCGCCCCATGTGGTCGGACAAGTAGCCAAAGGTCAGGCCGCCGAGCAGCGCGCCCACATTATAGATGAGCGCGATCGTCGCCACCGTGCGGGTGTCGAAGCCGCGCTGCTTTTCGAGGAAGGTCGGATACATGTCCTGGGTGCCGTGCGACGCGAAATTCATCATCGTCATCAGCACGCATAGGTAGAGGAACAACTTCCAGTTGGCGCGAATTGCATGGCGAATCTGCGCCATGTCGGGGCGCGTGCGTTGCCATGCCTCCGACTCGGGCACCCGGGCGCGGATGTAGATCGTCAGCAGGGCGGGCGCGCCGCCGAGAAAGAACATCGCACGCCATCCATAGTGCGGGAAGACGAAGAAGAACGCGGCTGCGGCGAGCAGGTAGCCGACCGCGTAACCCTCCTGCAGCAGGCCGGAAAAAAGTCCGCGCAATCGGGGCGACACCGCCTCCATCGCGAGCGACGCGCCCACGCCCCATTCGCCGCCCATCCCGATTCCGTACAGCGCGCGCATTGCCAGGAACCATCCGTAGCTCGGGGCAAGGCCGCTGGCCACTTCGACGACGGAATAGAAGATGACATCGACCATCAACGGAACACGGCGCCCGTAACGGTCGGCTATCCAGCCGAACACGAGCGCGCCGAGCGGACGCAGTGCGAGCGTCGCGGTGATCGTAAACGCGATGTGCGAGATGGGGCGATGGAACTCTTTGGCGACGGCGGGCATGACGAAAATCAGGATGAAGAAATCGAAGGCGTCGAGCGCCCAGCCAAGAAAGCTCGCGAGGATGGTGTGCGCCGCCTCGGCTGCGGTGATCGAGCGCACGGGCTCAGGGGAGGTGCCGGGAGAAACCATGGCGTGCAATGTTTAATCGAACTGGCGCGGTGGCGAAAGGAGAGCCGTCCGGTTGGATCGTCCGTCTAACTTGACTGCAATTCCGAGGACTCCCTATAGTTTAGCTTCGGAGTCCGGCGAGCCATCCGGCAAACGCAGCAACCCCCGTTCAGACAATGGCTTTGGCGCTGGTTTAGAGATGCAGAGAAGCGAACAAATGACCTTATGGGAGCGGATTTATATCCCCGAAATCCTACGAGGTCTTGCGATCACCAACTACCACTTTTTTCGCAACCTCGGGCTCCATACCGCCCATCTGTTCGGCATGAAGCGCGGCGTTAACGCGACCTCGACGACTCAATATCCGGAGGAGCGCAAGCGTTATTCCGACAATTTTCGCGGCAGCCATCGCCTGACGCTGCGCGAAGATTCCTCGGTGCGATGCACCGCGTGTTTTTTGTGCGCGACCGCGTGTCCGGCGCAATGCATCTATATAGAAGCGGGCGAATCGCCCGATCCGCATGTTGAAAAATTTCCGGTGCGCTACGAGATCGACACGCTCCGATGCATTTACTGCGGGCTGTGCGTCGAGGCATGTCCGTGCGACGCGATTCGGATGGACACCTACGTTCATCCGCGCATCTGGGGTTTCGACCGCAAGGATTTCGTCGAGCCCAAGGAACTGCTGATGCATCGGTCGCGCGTGCTGGCCGAGAAAGGCCGCGACGGCAATATGGACGAGATGTTGGCGTGGTACCGCGAACAGGATGCCGCGGTTTACGATCCGCAGCGTCCAGAGATGAAGACCTTCACCGATCGCGAGGCGGCCAAGCATTACGCGGAAGCGCCGGACCATATTGACGATCTTACGGTGATCGACCGGCATCCGGCGCGCAGCGGCAAGTAGCCGGATGACCCGAGTGACTATCGGCCTGACCGTGGCGAGTCTGATCGGTTTGTTCATCGCCTACGCGAACGGCGTGGGCGTAGTTCACGGCGGCGACGTGATTAGCCACATGTACTGGGCAACGGGAGCGCTGACGCTGGTGGTGCTGGCCAATGTTATCGCAGTGGCGCACCTGGCGCGCTCGGAGCGGATGATCCGGGAACTGCGCGCGCTATGCGACAAGAACGGCATCGAGTACGGCGAGGATTGAGCTATACTTAAGGATTCAGGGCCGGAGCGTCGTGCCGGCCGCGGAGGTGACGCGATGACGCAGATTGAGGCCGCCCGCAAGCAAATAATCACCCGGCAGATGACCGAAGTTGCCGAGGACGAAGGTTTCGCCGTCGAAGACATTCGCGCGCTGGTCGCGACCGGCGAGGTCGTGATTCCGCACAATATCCATCACGATTTCAGAGCAATCGGAATCGGCAAAGGCCTGCGCACCAAGGTCAACGCCAACATCGGCGCCTCGAACTTCCATCAGCTGATCGAAGAGGAAATCGAAAAACTTTACACCGCGATCCGCTACGGCGCCGACTCGGTGATGGATCTTTCGACGGGCACCGACCTCGACAAAATACGCGCGGAGATTCTGTCGCGATGCACCGTGATCCTGGGCACCGTGCCCATCTACCAGCTCGGCTCCGAGCGCACGATCATGGAGATGGAGGCCGAGTTCTTTCTGGACGTAATCGAGCGGCAGGCGCGCCAGGGCGTCGATTACATGACGCTGCATTGCGGGGTCACGCGCGAGAGCGTGAAGCGGCTGCGCGGGCATCGGCGAATCGAAGGCATCGTGTCGCGCGGCGGAGCGATGCTGGCGGCATGGATCGATCGGACCGGCAACGAGAATCCGCTGTATGAGCACTTCGACGAAGTCTGCGCGGTGCTGCGCGAGCATGACGTGACGATATCGATCGGCGACGGGCTGCGGCCAGGCGCCACCGGCGACGCGACCGATCGCGGGCAAATCGCGGAGTTGCTGCTGATGGGGGAATTGACCGAGCGCGCCCGGGCGATGGGCGTGCAGGTGATGATCGAGGGTCCCGGCCATGTGCCGCTCGATCAAATCGAAGCCAACGTGAAACTCGAGAAGCGAGTCTGCGGGGGCGCGCCGTTTTATGTGCTCGGGCCGCTCACCTGCGACGTCGCGCCGGGCTACGATCACATCACCGGTGCGATTGGCGGAGCGATCGCGTCGGCGGCGGGAACCGATTTCCTGTGCTACGTGACGCCCGCCGAGCATTTGCGGCTGCCCGATATCGACGACGTGCGCGAAGGAGTGATCGCGACGCGAATCGCGGCTCACTCGGGCGACTTGGTCAAGGGAGTGCGCGCGGCGAAAGTCTGGAACGATCAGATGTCGCGATACCGCAAGGCGCTCAACTGGGAAGGGATGTACGCGATGGCGATGGACCCCGACAAGGCGCGCCGCTACAAGGAAGAAAGCGAGGCGGCGGGTTCCAACGTCTGCACGATGTGCGGCTCGCTGTGCTCGATCAACATCGACAATGCGGCGATTAAATTCACCAAGCGGCGCCCGCTGGCCGAGGCTCCGTCGCATGCCGCCGGCTGAATTTATGGCGAAAACTTCGAAGAATATCCTCGACGAAGCACGCTCGACAATTAAGCAGATCGATATCGACGAAGCGCGCCGGATGATCGAAAAGCCCGGCACCGTGCTGGTTGACGTACGCGAGAGCGACGAGTGGCGGCGGGGACACATTGCGCAGGCGGTCTCGATTCCCCGCAGTTTCCTGGAACTCAGAATCGAGGAGAAAGTCCCCGATCGCAAGACCCCGATCATTGTGCAGTGTGAGTCGGGCACACGCTCGCTGCTGGCGGCGCGAACGATCCGCGAACTCGGTTACGAAAACGTGTACAACATGACGGGCGGCTTCGGCGCGTGGAAGGATCGCGGCTTGCCGTGGGTGGCGGATCGCGCGTTTACAGCCGGGGAGTTGACCCGCTATTCGCGCCACTTCGTAATTCCCGAGGTCGGTGAGAAGGGACAGGCAAAACTGCTCGACGCCAAAGTGCTGCTGCTTGGCGCGGGCGCGCTCGGCTCGCCGTCGGCGCTGTACCTCGCGGCGGCGGGAGTCGGCACGATAGGCCTGGTGGATTTCGACGTGGTCGATCTGTCCAATCTTCAGCGGCAGATCATCCACACGACCGATCGCGTCGGGATGCCAAAGACCGAATCGGCGCAAAAGGCAATCAACGCGCTGAATCCGGGCGTCAAGGTGATTCGTCACGACGTGCGGCTTACGTCCGACAACGCGATGGACATCATCAAGGATTACGACGTGGTCGTGAACTGCGGCGACAATTTCCCGACTCGATATTTGATCAACGACGCGTGCGTATTCTCAAAGAAGCCGCTGGTGGACGGCGCGATTTTCCGCTTCGAAGGCAACACGACGGTTTTCTACCCGGCCAAAGGCGGACCGTGCTACCGATGCCTGTATCCCCAGCCGGCGCCGCCGGACATGGCGCCGTCGTGCGCGGAAGCCGGCGTGCTCGGCGCGCTTCCGGGATTGATCGGATCGATCGAAGCGCTCGAGGCCATCAAGTTGATAATTGGCGCGGGGTCTCCGCTCATCGGCAGGATGGTTTACTTCGACACGCTGTCGGACAAGGACTACGTGCGAATTCTGAAGATCCGCAAAGATCCGAAGTGCCCCGTCTGCAGCGAGCATCCCAGCCAAACCACGCTTATCGATTACGAAGCGTTCTGCGGTCTGGGTGCGACTGCCAACGGAGCCGCGCATGCGGAACAAACAGCGCATACGAGCGCGGCAGCGTCGGCGCGATAACACTCACGCGCCGGCAGGCACGGTCGAAAATCCGGTTTGATTGCGGCGGGCGCTCATGGGCGAGGTCCCGCCGCCTTTTTTTGGGGCTGAATTTCATCACCGAGGCAATTTGGATGGCGCTGGGACCGTTTTACGTCGCGGATAAACTGAAGGGTGCAACCGGGATGAGGGGAATCGCGCTTTTGATGCGCCATGGCGAGACCGCATGGAACCGCGAAGGCCGCGTGATGGGCCGAAATCCAATCGAACTCGATAAGCACGGACGCGCGCAGGTGCAAGCTGCGATTCCCTTCGCTCGCCTGATAAAGCCCGAGTTGATCGTCACGAGTCCGCTGGCGCGTGCGCGGCAGTCGGCGGAGATAATCGCTGCCGGCGTCGGCGACATCCCGGTTACCGAGGACCCACAACTGTCCGAAGTCCTGTACGGGCGATGGGAAGGGATGGTGTACGACGATTTGGTCGAGGATGCCGATTACCTGAACTATCGCGATCATCCGCTGGACGCGCCGACTCCCGGCGGCGAGACGATCGGGCAGGTGCAATCGCGAGGCGTCGAGGCAGTGCGCCGTGCGGTCGGAGCGAATAGCGGCCGGCGGATTCTGTTCGTCTCGCACGGCGACATCATCCGCGCCGTTTTGTGCCATTTCATGCGGCTCGAACTCGCGCACTTCCGGCGGATCCGCGTGGACAACGCGGCCTTCTCGGGTTTCCAGCTCATCGGCGATTTCGCCGAAGTGAAATTCCTGAACCTGCTGCCGGATCCGAATCGCGCATTTGTCGCGCCATTTGTATCGAATAAGCGCGAGCCGCCCTGAGCGGCGACCTGGATGGATCAGGGTCCGCCGGCGACCGACGGATCGAGGTCGGTCGGCGCCGAGCGCCCGCCGACTTCGATTCCCTTGCGGACGCGAACGTCCGCTCCTGATTTGCCGGGAACGTCCACTCTCAGGCTGCGGTATCCGCCCGCAGTGGGATCGGGCGCGAGAAATCCTATTGTGTATTGCTCACGCAACTCGAGACTGATGTTCTCGCACGCGCGACGCAGAGCCTCTCCGTCCCCGGCCTGGCGGATGATGTAGGTCCTGGCGCCGGTTTCGGTCGAAAGAGTGTGCAGGGTCTCGGCGTCAACGTGTTCGCTATCGTCGCCGCCGAACACGAATGGTCCGATCGAGACGGCAGGCCCGGAACCGGACCCGTTGGGATCGCCGATTCCGATCGAGTACACGAGCACGCCCATTCGCCGCGCCTGGGCGACGACGTCATTCACCGTCGAGGCGCTGGTGTTGTCCATTCCGTCGGTGACGACGAGCAGCGCTTTTTTGTCGTAGCGGCCTCGTTGCACCATCTGCAGTCCCTGCATGATCACGTCGAACAAAGCGGTCTGTCCGTAGGCGTGCAGCAATGCGAGCCGGCGCATCACGAGATCGTGATTGATCGTGAACGGCTGGAGCAGGAACGGATGGCTGGAAAACGCAAACAGAAACACGTCGTCCTTGTCATTCAGATCGCGCAGGAACTGTGCGATCGCGGCCCGCGCCTGCGGAATTTTGGGCGTCATGCTGCCCGAAGTGTCCACCAGGATGCCGACCGAGACGGGAGTGTTCAGGTCCTGGCGAAAGAATTGTATCGGGCGCTGCTGCCCGTCCATGTAGAGTTTGAAATCTTCCTTTTGCAGCCCGGTGACGTAGGTGCCGCTCGGTTCGGTCACTGTCACCGTGACCTGCTCGTAACCCGGCTGCTGGCGCAACTCGCGCATCGGCAGCACCAACTCCTGGCCGGTTTGCGGAACCTGCGGCGGGATGTTGAGCGAGTCACCGCCCTGTTTCGCCGGCATCGACGGCAGCTCGAGCGTCGAGGTTTCCCTGCCCTGACTGCCGGGTATCACGATCGGCGCAGGAATCGATGAGCCCTGCTGCGCCGCGGCGGGCGCGAATCCGCCAATCACGATCGCCAATCCAATCACCGCGGCCGTGAGCGCGGAAATCAAGCTGCGTCCTATACCCGGAATTGTTGTCGTTGTCATCGCGATGCAAGCGCTCCACCGAAGCGGCACGCGTTCGTATGTAATGATCCTATTTGATCCTGCGTTGGGCAAGCCGGTCTGTTTTCCCCAGGCTCTTGATTCCCCGATGCTCTCACATCTTGGACGAATTCGCGCAGGCAAAGTTTCAGGGCGGCGCAGGGCGTACGGCGGCGAAGTTTGGATAATTTGCGCGCTCGGTGCTATTCACAATGCTGCTCAGCATCGAGAGGAACACACCGATGGACGCTCACGCCGAAATCTGTCGCACAATCGATAACTACCGCGACCAAGCGGTCGCGCTCAGCCACGAAATCCATGAGCATCCCGAGCTCAAGTTCCAGGAGCATTTCGCCGCCGGCCTGCTGACCAAAGCCGCCACCGAATTGGGGCTCGAGGTCGAGCGCGAAGTCGGTGGACTCAAGACCGCGTTTCGCGCCGAGTTCGGCGCCAGCGGTCCCGCGGTCGCAATCCTCGCCGAATACGACGCCTTGCCCAATGGTCATTCATGCGGCCACAACCTGATCGCCGGCGCCGCGCTCAGCGCCATCGCCGGTTTGAAGAGCATCGCGAGCCAACTACCGGGGCGAGTCGTTTTTCTCGGCACGCCGGCCGAGGAAGGCGGCGGCGGAAAGATAATCCTGATCGACAAGGGCGCGTTGCGCGGCGTCGATGCGGCCATGATGGCGCATCCAACCGACACGGAATCGTGCACGATGCCGGCGCTCGCCACGCAGCATCTCAAGCTGACCTTTCATGGTCACGGCGCGCACGCGGCGCTGGCGCCATGGGACGGCTCGAGCGCATTGGCCGCCGTGATCCAGACCTTCCAGAGCGTCGATGCGATGCGGCTGCACCTGCGCGACGGCTCGCGCATCCACGGCATCATTACCGACGGCGGCCAGGCGGTTAATATCATCCCGGAGCGCACCGAGTGCCTGTTTTTAGCGCGCGCCAGGACCAGCCGCTACGCGAATGAAATCGGCGCGCGGGTGATCAGATGCGCCGAGGGCGCCGCGATGGCGACGGGAACGCGCGTCGAACACGTTGTCGAAGGCGGTTACAAGAATCTGATCAACAATCTCAGCATGGCGCATCGTTACGCCGCGCATAGCGAGGCGCTCGGCGCAAAATCTGTCGAAGCCCCGGCAGACACGCCCACCGGCAGCACCGACATGGGCGACGTCAGTCACGTGATGCCGGCGATTCATCCGTCGTTCGCGATCTCGCGCCACGGCGAGGGCAATTGCCACGAAGACGCGTTCGTCGCGCACGCCGACTCAAAGCGCGGCTATGATGCGATGATTCGGGTGGCGAAGGCGATGGCGATGACCGCGTACGATTTGCTCGCACAGCCTGAATTTCTGGCGTCGGCAAAAAAAGAATTCGAAGCGCGCAAGGAGAGCTGAACCGGGCGAACAACGAACACGGCGCTAGTGGCAGCCGCATCCACCCCCGCCGCAACCACCCCCGCCGCATCCGCCGCCGTTCGCCGCGCCGGAATTGGCCATCGCATCCGCGGCCGCGGCAGCGCCGTCGCCATTACTGCCGCGCGCCGCGAACGTGGACAGCTCGCGCTTCAGCTTCGAGCCGTGACAGAGCGGGCACTGCGCGCCGCCGTCGCCGGGGCGCACGAACGCCTCGAACGAGCGGTCGCACTTCGTGCATCGGTATTCGTAGATCGGCATGTCTTTCTCTACTCGCCGGGTGGCTGGGCGTATTCAACCAGCACGCCGCGGGTGGCCTTGGGATGCAGGAAGCAGATCATGCCCGCCAGGCCGCGGCGCGGCTTCTGATCGATTAGCTGGATTCCTTTGCCGCGCGCCGCTTCGAGCTCACGTGCGACGTCGTCGGTCTCGAAGCATACGTGATGCAAGCCGCCGCCGCACCGCGCGAGGAATTTGCCCACGGCATTGTCGGGATCGAGCGGCTCGAGCAGTTCAATCTCGCTCTCGCCGGCTTTGAGCAACGCGGCTTTTACGCCCTGCTCTTCAATCGTGGCGCTCTTGGTGAAATGCAGGCCGAGCGTGTCGCGCCAGAAGCTCAAGCCCGCGTCGAGACTCGGCACGACAACGCCGACGTGATGAATCTTCTTGAGCATCTGAGCTGCTAGCTGCCCTTGCGATCGAGGCACAGCTTGCGCTGCAGCGCGTCCCACTGTGTCTTCATCACAGGCGAGCCCAGCGTGGGATGTTCGGCGCGCGTCTGCGCCAGCTTGCTGCATGCGCCCTGGGTGTTGCCTTGCTCGTTGTAGATCACCGCGATGTTGTACTTCGCCTCATACCACAGGGGGTCGGACTCGGCCGCAGTGTTCTCGACGGTGGTCCACAGCGTCACCGCGTTCTTCCAGTCCTTCTTGGCTTGCGCGATACGGGCAAGTCCGGCGTTCGCGTCGGGCGATGCCGGGTCGGCCTTCACGACCTCCTTGTAGATGGTCTCAGCTTTCTCTTCCTGGCCCATGGCCTGCAGAGCCTGCCCCAGGATTGACAGCGTGCCGGTCAGATTCTTAACCGGGATTTTGCCCGACGACACCATGTCGGCAAAGAAGTTGTATGCGGTCGCGGTCAACTTTGCGTTGGCCAGATATGCCTTCTGATCGCCCTTGGCCTTGGCTTCCAGCGCGGCCTTCCAAAAATCGATTCCAAGTCCCTTGATGAAATCGCCCTTGGCGGTATTGCCCTTGTTGCGTTCGACGATTCCGGCGACATCGGTGTTAACCTCGTCGTACTTGCCGAGATGATCGAGCGCCGTGATGCGCCATTCGGCCACATCCTGGAACTTCGCGCTCAGGCTCGGGTATTCAGATTCGTAGCCGCCAAGGAGCGTCGCGACCTGCGCGTAATCGACCTTTTCCGGGTCTTCTTCCAGGATTGAAGCAAGCATGTAGGCCGCTTCACCGCGAATATCATGAACTGCTTTCTTGCCAGGTCCGGAGGCGGTGTGCTCCGCTTCGGGGCCCATCTTGATTGCCTCGCTCACGTTTTCGAGCGTCAGCTTTCTGAGCGACTCGGTATCGATCTTGGGCCCCTTGTTATCCTTGGCGTTGGCGCCCTGCAGCTCCGCGTAGTAGCACTCCGCGGCCTTGAACTTGGCGGTGAACGTGAATTCGGGGTCGCCCTTGACCTGGGAATACAACTGGGCGGCCTCGACGTATTTATTCTGTCGCTGCAGGCGATCGGCGAGCGCCACGCGCATCTCGGCGGCGTGCTCACCATCGGGATATTTCTGCAGGTAGTCCTGCCCGTCCTTCACCCACTGATCTTCCAGCGCAGTATCCTTCGAACCGCCCTGCTCCCATCGGTGATGCGCGAGGCTGTATCTCACGTACGCAGCCCATTGCGCGTCGCCGCCGCCACCGGATGCGATCTTGCTCAGCATCGCCTCGACCTGGTCGTAGCGTTTCTCCCGCAGATAGATGTCGATGGCAAACTTGTAGGCTTTGGGATATTTTCCGCTGGCGCCCGCCTCGGCATAGTACTTGGCCGCGTTGGGCTCATCCTTGCGCGAGAGCAGGACGGCGGCGAGCAACCATTTCTCGAACGGATCGCTCGAGTTGCCGAATTCCTCGACCACGTTGTTTGGAAACTTCGACGCCGCCGCCACATCGATCGCCCATCCTTCCTTGTCGTTTTCCTTGGACTTCATCGCGTCGATGATCTGCTTGTGATAAACAGCCTTCTTGGCCGGGTCGCTGGTGGCTCGTTCGGCGCTGAACAGGGTCTGCAACTGAAGCATGAGCTGGCCGGATCCGCCTTTCCCGCCACCACCAACCGGAAGCATCTCCGCAGCCTTCCCCGCCTCACCCATCTTGGCGTAAGTCGTGGAGAGTCCCTCGCGCGCCGCGGCATATTGCTGCGTGCCGGTGCCGTCATCCATTATTTTCTTGAAGTCGGCGATCGCGTGGTCGTATTCGGCGTGATCGAACTTGCCCAACTCGCGTTCGCAGTAGGCGCGGCCGAGCGTATTTTCGCGAATCAGGTTGGGATCGGGCATCGCCAGCGTGCTGGCGGTGAAGCCGTCGATCGCTTCGTTCAGCAGTTTCTTCGATTGCTCGGCGTTATCGTCGAACAGAGTGGTCGCAGCCGTGAACCGCAGCCATGCAAGCGGATATGCGGCGCGCAATGACAACTGCTCGGGCTTGTCGTAGTCGCATTGCCCGCCGTTGTCGATCTGCGCGATGCAATCGTCTTTCTTCTTCGCAAAGGCCGTGTCCATCCGATCGAGCATCGATTCGAGCTGGCGGTAGAGCGGGATGAGCGCACCCTTGTCCACCTTGCCGCTCGAAGTGAGCTTGGCGAAGGTTCCCTCGGCGTTGTCGAGGCGGCTGATCACCTGGTCGGCGGTCGAATCGTTGGACTCGGCGGACGATATTTGGCCGGAGAGGCTCGAAAGCTCGCTCTCCAGCTCTCCGACGCTCTGCGCGGCGGCGATGCCGGCGCTGAAGGCGAGCGTGAAAAACGCGGTTATCATCACCATCAGGCGATGCGAAAAAAGCAGACGGTTCATTTTGCTAATCCCCAAAATACTATTCCCCTGAAAATTGTGGCCTTAGATAAGAATAACGGCGCGATAACGTCAAGCGAGTCAGAATACTTGCGCAACCTCAGGGACGCTGGCAAGCGAACAAATTCGGGCGGTGCGGGCCGCGATCGATGGCGCGGCTTGCTTATTACCGCGATCGATCAGGACGGCAGCCATCCCGATGGCCGCCGCCGGCGCGAAATCGAGGTGCTCCGAGTCGCCGATATGCATCGCGTCATGCGCGCTGACGCCGGCACCCGAGAAAGCGGCCTCGTACACCTCGCGCCGGGGCTTGGCATAGCCGGCTTCGGAGGAAATCGTGATCGAATCGAAGTAACGGATCAGGTCGAGGCCGTCGAGAATTCGATACAAGCGGTAATCGAAGTTCGAGATCACGCCCAGTTTGAGTCCATCATTCTTTAGACGTTGCAGCATCGGCGCCGCTTCAAGATCCGCAATCCAATGATCGGGATCGGCGAAGTGGGCAAATAGAGCGTCGAAGTAGGCATCGAAGTCGGGGAATGTGCCCATCGGCGCGAACGTTTCGCCCACGCGCCGCCGCCACCATTCCCGCTCCAGACGTCGAAGCTCGTCGGGCCCATGCCCGGGTCCGAAGGCCAGAGCGGGCGCCGCACCGAAAGCTCGGCGAAAACTGGCCGCGACGGTATCCTCGGGAGCGTCGAGGCCGAATTGCCGCGCGAGGCGGGCGTAGGTGCGTCCGACGGGCTCGCGCGGCTCGAACAGCGTGCCGGCAGCGTCGAAGAATGCGGCGAGGATCATACGATTCACTTAATTGTAGCCTTTTCAGAATGCGAAACCCCTTCGGCTGAGGAGAAGAGAAATCCCGCATTGGGTGCAGGGGTCTGCCCCTGCCTCACTGAAGGCCTTCCCAGATTTGGATCAGCACGCCGAAGGCCGACTGCGGCGAGATGAAGTACTGGCGCTCGCCGCGCCAGTTTCGCCTTTCATCCACCACCCGGACGCCGTCGCGTTTGAGCCGCTCGCAGGTCGCGTCAAAATCCTTGAGGTCGATCGAAATATGATGCATCCCCTCGCCGTAGCGCGCGATGAACTTGCCGACAAAGTCGTTGTCGGTCTTGTGCGCCGGGCTCTGGATAAATTCGAGCTTGAAGCCGGCGACCTCGAGATGGCCGAGCGCGAAGTTGCCCTGGGAATTGCTCACGTGTGGCTCGTGGGTAACTTTCGTGCCGGGAAAGTAGCGCGTGAAGAAATTGTAGGCTGCGTTGATATCCTTGACCGCGATCGATACGTGATCGAAGTAGGCCAGGCCGTCGGGCGCCGGCTTGGGATGGGCCTGTTCCCAATTCGGGGTGTGCCAGAGCTGGATCAGCGCGCCGAAGGCGGAGCGCGGCGAGATGAACGCGGTCGCGGAGCCTGAATCGTATTTTTGCTCGTCGACGACCCGCACTCCGCCGGCCTTCAGCCCGGCAACCATCGCGTCCAGATTGTCCGTCTCGATCGACAAGTGATGCATCCCCTCGCCGTGCTTGTCGATGAACTTCGTGACGAAGCCGGGCTTGCCGGGCGGATCCTCGATAAGCTCGACGACGAATCCGCCGAGGTGGAAATCCTGCCAGTAGAACGATCCGCTGACCTGCTCGTCCATCGATTTGGCGCTGCGCAACTTGATTGGAAAATATTTCGCGAAGAATTCGTAGGCGCGGTCGATGGACTTCACCGCGATCGAAACATGATCAAACCTCATCCGAACATTGTCGGTCGCATCCATGCGCAAGCAATTCTCCCTTCGACAAAAATGTGTAAACGGCCTCGAGGTGCAGAGCTATTCCGTTGTTCCGCCCCCGCAACAATCTCCGGCCCTACTTCGCGGCGCGTCCGGGCCGGAAGCGCCAGAGTAGCCGGAACGAGTTGCGCAGCACCAGCGGCCATGCGTTGGCGATTTTTCCGGCGTACGTGCGAAGCGATTGATCGACGCGCGACAAAGCGGGCACGTCAAAGAAATTCGAGCCTCGCGTCAAGCCGCCCGTCGCCGGTGCGTACAACTACGTAGCCGCCGCCCTTGAACGGGCCTGCGTTGAAAATCCTGGTCGGACCGATTCGATCGACGCCGACGGATTCGTGAACGTGCCCCGAGATGCAAACTTCGGGCTTCACTTCTTCGATGAATTGGCGCGCGGCAGTGCTGCCGACCGGCTTGCCGCTCAGGATTCGATCGCATTTGGTGTCGAACGGAGGCGTATGACAAACCATCAGGAGCGGCCGCACGTCGCGCACGAAGTCATAACCGGCGCGCAGCGTCGCATAGATTTCGTCTTCGCTGAACTCGGTCGGCGTGCCGAATGGCGTGATATTCGAGCCGCCGCATCCGAAGATCCCCACTCCCCCCTTGACGAGACCCTTGCCGTGCAGCGCGACTCCGTCTTGTTCGAGGAACGGGATCACCTCGCGCCGGTCGAGATTGCCGGATAGCGCGAGCACGGCGGGACATGCGCGGCGGACGTCGGCGAGGACCTTGCGCGCGTCGTCGATGCCGCCGAAGTTGGTGAGATCGCCGGACAGGATTATCAAGTCGCAATCGCGCATCACCTCGCCCATCCGGTCGAGATTGCGGGTCGCCATGTGAACGTCGCCGAAGGAAATTATTTTCATCGGAGGAATACACTTGATTGTAGTGAAACCCACCGTGGGTTTCAGCAGGGGTGATGCCTGCACCCAATGTTAAAACAAAGATGCGGGCGGAGTTTATCCTGAGTACTCGAAGGGCCCCGTTAGAAGGGTGAAGGCGAAGAGGTGCGAGGCTGGCTGCGGCGGTTTCGCATTCCTTAGAGGCTACGGTTAAATGAGAAGATGGCTTTGCGGGAGAGATTCGCATTCGTGCTGTTCAGGCCGCAATCGGCCGGCAATATCGGCGCGGCGGCGCGAGCGCTCAAGAACATGGGCTTCGACGACCTTCGCCTGGTCGCGCCCGGCACGTTGAACGATCGCGAGGCGGCCGCGATGGCGGTGCATGCCGATGACGTCCTGGCGCGCGCGACCGTCTATCCCGATCTGGCGGCCGCTCTCGCGGATTGCTCGGTCGCGGTCGGCACGACCAGCCGCCGCGGCGGCTATCGCAGCCGGGCGTATCCGCTGCGCGCGGCGGCGGCGGAACTCGATGCTATTGCCGGCTCGAACAAAATCGCGATCGTCTTCGGCCGCGAAGACCGCGGGCTGACTAATCGCGAGCTCAAGCTCTGTAATCGGTTGATCACAATCCCGACCGCAGCCGAATATCCGTCGCTCAACCTGGCGCAGGCGGTGGTAGTCGTCGCGTACGAACTGATGATGGCGGCGGAAGAATCGGCGGCGGCGGAAATCGAAGCCGCCCGCCCGCCGCATTTCGTAGCCGCGGCGATCAGCGACCCGATGCTGGCGCGGATGGAGGAGGCGCTGGTCTCGATCGGTTTTATTCCCGACGACAATCCGGACCATATCATGTTCGCGATCCGCGAGATTTTCGGACGGAGCGGATTGACGGCGCGCGAGGTCGAGATTCTCAACGGGATGGCGCGGCAGATGCGATGGGTCGCCGAGGGTGGATATCGGACGCTCGCGGAGAAGCGGCGCGCGGGCAAGAAATTAAGGTGAGTCGCCGCACTGTCTTGTGGTTTCCAGGCGCTACCCTGATAAGCGATAATCTTTTGCGATGGCTCGCGCGAAGCGTGAATCATAAATGGCCGAGATAATCGATTTTGCGGAGCTCCAGGAGGCGCGGCGCAAAGCCCGCGTGCCAGCGCCCGAGCGCGAAAACCTGGAGCGCGCGGTGCAACTGATGCGCGAGAATCTGGCCGCCGTCGCCGCCGAGCTGGCCGACGCGCCGCGTGCCGAGCAGGGCGAACTGTTGACGCGGGTCGAACGGCTGGCGGCGCTGATTCGCTACGGAATGCGAATGCTCGGCGAGGCGACCGAGGCTGGACTGGATGGGCCGGCCTCGATTCGGTCGCGATAGGCAGGGGGCCGGCGCAAGATCCCAACCGATGGACGAAGGATTGGCTCTGAGAATCACCGGCCCCGAGCCGGCCACTCGAATAACAATCGCCATATGGAATCGGACGAATTGACCTGAGAGAATCAATCAATGGCCAGCGGACAACGAATCGCGGTGGTGGGTGCAACGGGCGCAGTCGGACAGACCACGCTCAAAATTCTCGAACAGCGCAAGTTCCCGATTCGCGAGCTGCGCGCGTACGCGTCGGAGCGATCGGCGGGCAAGACCGTGACGTTCGCGGGCGAGTCGATAACGGTGCGGCGGCTCGACGCCGACTCGTTCAACGGAATCGATATCGCGCTGTTCTCGGCGGGCTCGGCGCAGTCGCGCGAGTTCGCACCGATCGCGGTCAAGGCGGGCGCGATCGTCGTGGACAAGTCGAGCGCATTTCGAATGGACCCCGACGTTCCGCTGGTGGTGCCTGAGATCAACCCCCGCGCGGCGCGCAATCACAAGGGAATCGTCGCGTGTCCGAATTGCACGACGATCGTCACCGTGATGCCGCTGAAGCCGATCCATGACCTGGGGCGTCTCAGACGCGTGGTGGCGACGAGTTTCCAGGCGGTATCCGGCGCGGGCGTCAATGGTGTTGCGGAACTGCGCGAGCAGACGATGGCGTGGTCGAGGGGCGAGGCACTCAAGGTGAAATTTTTTCAGCATCAGATTGCGTTCAACCTGATTCCGCATATCGACAAATTTGTCGAAGGCGGATACACGGGCGAGGAAATCAAGCTGGTCAACGAGATCAGGAAGATCCTCGAGCAGCCCCAATTGCTGATTTCGCCGACCACGGTGCGGGTGCCGGTCTTCACGGCGCATTCGATTTCCGTCAACGCGGAGACCGAGACGAAAATTGCGGCCGCCGACGCGCGCGAGGCATTCGCGCATTTTCCGGGGATTCGGCTGTTCGACGATCCAGCGCACAATCGCTACCCGATGCCGGTCATCGCCGAGGGACAGGACGACTGCTTCGTCGGGCGAATTCGCGAAGACCTGAGCTGCCCGAACGCGCTGAACTTCTGGGTGGTGGGCGACCAGTTGCGCAAGGGCGCGGCGCTCAACGGCGTTCAGATCGCGGAACTGCTCATCGGCAGCCGCTAGTTACTCCGCTATGAAAGTCACCAGGCCGGCCGGAAGCGGGCTGGGCGCAGTATGCCCTCCCGTTCGCGGCGCGCTCGGCAGCCCCTGAAGATCGACCACAGCCACGTAGCTGAAGTCGCCGTTCTCCAACACAGCGTATGCCTTTTTGCCGTTGGGGCTGACATAAGCCGTCACCGTATGCGGGTCGAACCCCTCTGACCAGGCTTCCTCCGGTCGTACGGAGCAAGCGCAGGAGCGATGCCGCCGTACTCGAATGCGCCGACGTCGCAGGCGCTGTATCCCGGCGCGGGCCGTGGAGCACCGCGCTGATCGGTGGCCGGACAATCGGCAGCCGGGATCGCGGCGATCGCATAACTGCCCGATTCAAGCGCGATCGTCTGGGTAGGCCCGCCGTTATTCTGCAGCCCAAGGGGGTCGAGCGCCACATTGCTATCACTGACGCTATCGCCGATCGGTTTGCTGGTGGTGACATTGGTGCCAGTAAACTTACACGTGCCGTCATCCGAGATATTGTAGCCGCCGTCGGTGACAGCCGGCGTCCCGGTCCCCGCGCAGTTTCCATCCGTGCTGCCCGCGAGGATCGAGTTGCTAAGAGTGGCCGAGCCCCCATTGTAGATGCCGCCGCCGCTCAAGCTGGCGCTATTGCCCGAGAAGGTGCTGTTGGTGACGCTCGCCGTCGCCGTGTACTCGTTGTAAATGCCGCCGCCGGTGCCGCCGCTGTTGCCAGAGAAGGTGCTGTTGGTGACCGTCAGCGCGCTCTCATTGAGGATGCCGCCGCCGCCGCCGTTGGAGGCGGCGCTGTTGCCGGAGAAGGTGCTGTTGGTGACGCTCGCCGTCGTCGTGATCTCGTTGAAAATGCCGCCGCCGTAGACAGCGCTGTTGCCCGAGAAGGTGCTGTTCGTGACCGTCAGCGTGCCCCCATAGCTCAAGATGCCGCCGCCGTCGCCGCTGGTGCTGTTGCCCGAGAAGGTGCTGTTGGTGACCGTCAGCATGCCCCCAATGCTGTAGATGCCGCCGCCGCCGGCGCCGCCGCTGGTGCTATTGCCCGAGAAGGTGCTGTTGGTGACGGTCAGAATGCCGCTATTGGAGACGCCCCCGGCGTAAGGCGCGCTGCCATTGGCAATCGTCAGGTTATTCAGATTGAGAGTGGCGCCCCCGTTCACCGCCAAGACAATATAAAGATTGGCCCCGCTGACCGTGATGGTCTGCCCGGTTCCATCGATTGTCAGTGTGTTCTGGATCGCGGGAAGACCGCTGCCCACCAGCGTGATCGTGCCGCTGACGCTGAACTTGATGTAGTCGGTGCCGGTGCCCGCCGCGCAGTCGCCGCCTGAGGTATCGGACTCGGCGTTGGCGTTGTTGATCGCCTCGCGCAGGGTGCAGAACCCGTTGCCGGAAGTGCTTGCCGGGTCGGTGGTGTTGGTGACCGTTATCGTATTTTCGCTTTCAGGGACGAACCCAGTTGGGAAGAACTTCACGCCGTTGCCGTTGTCGCAGGCAAACGCGGTTGAGATACCCGCGCACGATCCGCTGGGCAGCGGGGTCGTGATCGCCGCCGGATTGCTCTGCAGGACCGAGAGATCGATCTGGACTATGAAGTCGAAGCTCGCGCTGAGTACGTAGCCCAGGTTGTTGGCCGCGTCGACGACGGTCGCATACGGAAAAGCTTGGATGACGAATGGATTGCCGTTCGGATCGTTGGGGATCGTCGATTGGGCGACCGCAGTGACCATCCCGCTGCCAAGCTGGGTCACCGGCGATGAGGGCAAACCGACGAGAGCAATTGCCGGTCCGTCCACGTCGGTCAGAAATGCCTGGTGAGTAACCGGGTTGACCGCAACCCCCGGCATATCCGCGTCTGTTCCGGTATCGATGTTGACGGAGTTGGGAAGCGTGCCACCCTCGTTGAGCATGCACGGCGTGACGGTTTCATCGAAAGCCGCGCCGTTCAGATTTATGACCGTGGCTTGCGAGGAATCGTAGTTGCCGACTACGACGATGTTGGTCGTGGGATCGAACCCAGCGCTGTCCGGATCTGCCGCGAGCGCACTGACGCTCTCATCGGAAATGATGCAGCCTGTGGAATTGGGCAGGTCGATCGCATCCATTCCTTGGCCAGTGCCTAGGCCCGGATCGATCGCGTCGGCAGGCGCGATTATCGTTTGGGTGGTCGCGTTGAGCGCAAACGAATCGGCAAGATACGACTGGATGACGGGACCGAACGTCTGCGTGGCAAGGTTGAACCCTGCAAAGCCCGTGCACGCGCCGGCAGTCGGGCAGGTACTCGCGTCTCCTGTCGATACGATCGCCGCGCCCTTTACCGAATCGAAAAGAACCTGGCCAGGCGCGCCCGTCGGCGTCACCCCAGAGTCGGACCCCGGCGGAAAGGCGAACGGTGAGCCGCTGACGATGGCCAGGCTGGTCTCATCGATGAGGTCGAGGAAGCCGCCGTTACCCTCCTGGCCGCTGCTTACCAGCACTTCGTGGCTGGCCGGGTCGATGGCGGCGCCTCCCGGCAGGTCAGGATGACCCAGGTCGATCAACCCTAGGCGCGGATCCGTCGTGTCGGGATCCACGCCCACGTTTATTGCCGCGACCTGCCCGTTTCCGTCCTCGCCCAATTGGTTCAGAGCCACAAATGCCCGTCCCGCGGAAGGATCGACCGAGAATATGCTTGAGGCCGTGGGAATCTGCACATTCGCCGTCGGCGAGGCGGTCGGCGTCGCCGTCGTAGTTCCCGTTGCAGTGGCCGTAGCTGTTCGCGTCGCCGTCGCAGTGGCCGTAGCTGTTCGCGTCGCCGTCGCGGTGGCCGTCGCTGTTGGAGTTGCCGTCTTAGTCGCAGTCTGAGTGGCGGTCGCAGTCGGCGTCGCCGTCGCAGTGGCCGTTGCTGTTGGAGTTGCCGTCTTGGTCGCAGTCTGACTGGCGGTTGACGTCGCCGTCGCAGTGGCCGTAGCAGTTCGCGTCGCCGTCGCAGTGGCGGTGGCCGTAGCCGTCGTCGCGGTGGCCGTCGCCGTCGCGGTTTTAGTCGGCGTCGGACTGATGATCGAAGTCGGCGTCGGACTCGGCTTCGAGGAGCAACTGGGGCACGGATCGCATCCCGCGCCGAGAGACAGCCCTGCGACCGCAAGTAACAGACGAATAGCCAGCCCCGCCGATCGAGAGGTCATCGCCGATCTCCTATGCATTTCATCCGCAAAATCCGCAGTCCGACCGTGCGAATTTCGTTCCCCGCCAAAAGGCCCCCGCCTGTATGTTGCGGCAACATAGACAAATGCGGGGAAAGTAGCAACCGAATTGGCAGGCCCCTGACCGATTGCTTCGTCGATTGACAACGCACGCGCTCGCATATTACCGTTAGCTGACTGTTAGCGATTTCAGCCTTATCGTCGTCGCAGGATTTTCCACCAGCTTCCCACAAGCACTGATGGCGTTGCGGCTCTCAACGGGCGGGAGAAGCACGACCGAAGTGGCAACAGAACGAATACTGATCGTCGGCTTGGGGGGACTCGGCGTTCCCGCATTGTGGGCGCTGGCGCGAGCCGGCGCACAACGGAAGCGGCTGACGATTGTCGATCCCGACCCGGTCGAACTGTCGAATCTTGCTCGCCAGGTGATCTATCGAAGCCGGGATGCCGGCACGCCGAAGGTTGATGCCGCGGCGCGGTGGCTCGTCGAGCGGTTCCCCGATGTCAACGTTGAACGGCATCCGATTGCGCTCGAAGCGTCCAACGCGGCGCGTCTGGTCGCCGCACACGACTTTGTAATCGACGCGACTGACAATCCGGCCGCGAAATTTTTGATCAACGACGCGTGCATCGCCGCGCGGACGCCGTTCGTTTATGGCGGTGTAGTCGGGATGACCGGGCAAGCGATGACGGTAATTCCGGGCGAGACGGCGTGCATCCGATGCGTGTTCGAGACTCCGCCCGATGACAACGAAAACCAGAGTTGCCGCGAGGCCGGGATCGTCGGTCCTGTCGCGGGCGCGATCGGCGAAATGCAGGCGGCGGAGGCGATGCGCGCCTGGCGCGCGCAAAGGCCCTTGCTCTCAGGAAAAATTCTCACATACGACGCGTCCGGCCCGGCCCGGGTGCGCATTGCGGCGGTTAGTCCGCGCCCCGGGTGCGGCTGCGGCGCGTGGAAGCCGGAGAGCCGCGATGCGCGCAGCCGGCGCGAGCCGCAATCGCCGGGCAACTAACGCAATCGCGATGACCCTGACTGACGCGCAAATCGAACGTTACAGCCGCCAGATAATCGTCCCGCGCGTCGGCGGCCGCGGCCAGGAACGCTTGCTTGCCGCACGGATGCTGCTGGCGGGCGACGCGCGCGATATCGAAGCGCCGCTCGCCTATCTGGTTGGCGCAGGGGTCGGAGCGATCGGCGTTCGAGTGGCCGGCGGCCGGGGTGGATTCGCCGGGAAAATCGCTGCGGCGCGCGAACTGAACGCCGACGTATCTGTCACTGTCGCGGATGAGTCGCAGGGCCGCGTCGATTTGGCGCTCTTGATCGTTGGAAGTGACGCGGCGCGAAAAGTTGCAGATGAAATCGTGAGCTATCGCGACGTGCGAGCGTGGGTAGTCGCGCGCCTGGACGCGCCGGGAAAAATCGCCGTCATCCCTGGCGGCTCGACCATTGCGCCAAGCGTCGATGCGTCGATGCTTGCAGGAGTGGACAGGCGCTCTGAAGCTGCGGATTTTATCGCGATGCTCGCGACGGCGGAGGCGTTCAAGCTGATTGCTGGATACGTGGAAAATCCGTCGCGGGCGATCATTGAGTTCGATGGTTATCAAACCAGGGTCCGCGTTCATCCGTGACGGATTCTTAAGTCACGCCGCACCAACGCAATGTACAAGCTCTGGATGTTCGATTTCGACAACACGATCGCGCGGCTCGAGCCCGAGGTCGATTGGGCCGGCGGCCGGCTCATGCTCGAACCCTACCTGCGCTCCATCGGCGCGCCGGACCAGATGTTCGCACGAATCCCGCGCGGCAATCTCCCGCTCTATGACGCCTACCGCACGCTCATGCTCGCGGAGTCCAACCGACCCCGGGTCACGGAAGGACTACGCCGCGCTTCTGAGATAATCGAGAAAATCGAGCTGGCTGGAGTCGATCGCGCGCAACCACTGGAAGGAGCGATCGAAACGCTCGAGGCTCTGAAAGAAACCGGCGCCGCCGTCGCGATCGTGACATCCAACTCGTCGAAAACGGTCAAACGCTGGTTCGACAGGAAAGGCGACGCATCCGTCGACGCAATAGTCGGGCGCGACACTCTGCTCGGACTCAAGCCGGCGCCCGACATGCTGATTCGCGCGCTCGAATTGTTTTCCGTCGATCGATCGGAGGCCGCGTTTGTTGGCGACAGCGAAGCCGACCTGCTGGCCGCGCAAAGTTGTGGCGTGCGATTTTATGGAATCGCGGCCGCCGATGTCGCGCGCGATCGGTTGCTCGCGGCAGGCGCCACCGAAATCTTCGGCTCACCGGCGGCGCTCGCGATTTACCTGAACCTGCCGGCTGCGCGCGCCTGAACAGGTCGATCGGCGCGCCCAACTCCAGGACAACCGCGGCCTTGTTTCTTTCGATAAGATTCAGTAATTTTTAACGTTCACCAAGTAATCTAATTCTTAAGGGAGCATCAGTTTTTGCCGATGGATCAAGGTTTTACCTTGTGGTTTACAGGCCTGTCCGGGGCGGGGAAATCCACGCTTGCCAATCTGGCCGCCGAAGAATTGCGCAGGCGGACGCATCGCGTAGAAATCCTCGACGGCGACGAAGTCCGCACCAATCTTTCCAAGGGACTTGGCTTTTCCAAGGAGGATCGCGACATCAACATCCGGCGGATCGGGTATGTGTGCCATCTGCTGGCGCGCAACGGGGTGATCGCTATTTCAGCGGCGATTTCGCCCTACCGCGAGATTCGCGACGAGGTGCGCCGCCATCACGAGCGCTTCTTCGAAGTGTATGTCCGCTGCACGATCGACAAACTCGTCGAGCGCGACGTAAAAGGGCTCTACAAGAAGGCGCTGGCCGGCGAGATCAAATCCTTCACTGGCGTGTCGGACCCCTACGAAGAACCGCTGAAGCCCGAACTCGTCGTCGATAGCAGCACGGAAACCGTCGCGCAGAGCATGGCCAAGTTGCTCGGGCGGCTCGAGGAGCTGAACTACGTAAGCCCGGGAGCACGGCGATGAGCGTGCGCGACGACGCAATCGCGGCTCATGGCGGCGGCGAGCTGGTCGATCTGAAAGCGCCGGCCTCCGAGCGCGCTGCCCTGGCGGCGCACGGCGCGAAACTCGCCGCCGTTACGCTCAACGCGCGCGACCTGGCCGATCTCGAGATGCTCGCGTCGGGCGCGTTCTCTCCGCTGACGGGCTTCATGGGCGAGGCGGATTACATTCGCTCGCGCGACGAGATGCGGCTTGCGTCGGGAGTGCCGTGGTCGATTCCAATCACGCTCGGCGTCGATGAAACGACAACGAAAGCGAAATCACTGAAAGCCGGACAGGAGATCGCGCTCGCGACCGAAGACGGCCGGCGGCTGGCGATTCTGAAGCTTGCGGAAATTTACAAAGTCGATCGCAAAAGCGAAGCGCAAAACGTGTTCGGCACCGCCGAGGACGCGCATCCGGGAGCGAAGAACGTCACCTCGATGCCCCCGTACTGCCTGGCGGGCAAGCTCACGCTGATCGAGGAAATACCGGGGCGCACGTTCCTCGATTACCCGCGCGAGCCGCGACAGACGCGCGCGGCGTTTCGCGAGCGGGGATGGAAAAAAATCGTCGCCTTCCAGACCCGCAACCCGACTCATCGCGCGCACGAGTATATCCAGAAAACGGCGCTCGAAATCTGCGACGGACTGATGATCCATCCGCTGATGGGAGAAACCAAAGGCGACGACGTGCCCGCCGCGGTCAGGATGGAGACTTACAAGGTTCTGCTCGACCTGTACTATCCCAAGAATCGCGCGATGATCGGCGTGTTCCCGGCGCACATGCGCTACGGCGGCCCGCGCGAGGCTATCCTGCACGCGATCGCGCGGCGCAACTACGGATGCACGCATTTCATCGTGGGGCGCGATCACGCCGGCGTCGGCAATTACTACGGCAGCTACGACGCGCAGAAAATCTTCGAGCGCTTCGAGCCGTCCGAAATGGGAATAACGCCGCTCATGTTCGAGAACACGTTCTACTGCAAGCGATGCAATTCGATGGCGTCGTTCAAGACCTGCCCGCATGCCGACGAAGACCGGTTGATACTGTCGGGAACGAAAGTTCGCGAGATGCTGCGGGCGGGCGATGCGCCGCCGCCCGAATTCACGCGGCCCGAGTTGGCGGCGATTCTGGTCCGCGCGATGCGCGAGGCAAAGTAGCCCGCGATCGCGAAGTGCGGTTGGCGAATTCAAGCCGGCGGTCCTCCGACTGCCGGCTTTTCATTTGACCAGGCGAAATCCCTTTCGGCGAGCTGCCCTGCGGTCCAATGTCGCCGTGTATTCGCACCCAGCCCGGGTGTTCGCCGCCGCGATCAAGCTGTCGGCGAAGTCGGCGCCGTTCTGGTATTCATCGAGCGCGGCACGCGCGTCGTCCGGATGCTCAATCGATAGCTGGCTGGTAAGCAACAGCGCGCCGAGCGCTCTAACAATTTCAGGACGCGCGAGCTTGAATGCACTTTCGAGCACCCATACCAACTCCACCAGGACCACCTGATTGACGAAGCCCGGCTCCTGTACTGAGCAATCGTTCTCGATAAGCCGGGAAGCCGCTCGAAACTGCGCGGGATCATCTCTGACCAGATAGCGAACCAGGATATTGGTATCGATCCCCTTCACGGTCGGCGAAATCGGCTCCTCACAGCCTCGTCCATCTGCTCGATTGTGAGATGGCGTGGAGCGCGGCCAAGCATCCCGGCAAGTTCGCGGATGTCGATATTCTTCGGTGTCATCACGACTTTTCCGTCGTGCTGGATGACAAACTCAATCTTGTCGCCGGGCCGGAGCTTGAGATGGCTTCGAACCTTTAGCGGGATCGTGGTTTGCCCCTTTCTCGTCAGAGTCGACGCAGCCATATTCCTTACCATCTGTAGGATTCCTTACCTGCAGTAAGGATATCACAGGCACGCCACGCGGCAAAGGCCTTGAACGATAGCCGTTACGCCTTGCCGGCGCGCGCCATTGAGGCGCGGCGCGCACGTTCGGGATCGCCGGACCACAGCCACGCATGCTCGGTGCGGCTCACCCCGACCAGCACGCCGAGAAATGCCGAAGGATGGATGAACAATTCGGCCAGCCCCGCCTCGTCGCGGCGATGCGCCGCGAAGCGAGAGCCGCGCCCTTGCAGCCGCTTTTCGAGCGCGCCGACGTCGTCGGTCTCGACGAAAAACATGTACAGCGAGTCGCCGCGGCGTTTGTGAAAGCGGCCCATCGCAAGGTTCGCGTCGGTGATCTGCGCGATCTCGACGCGGTCAAGACGCGCGGGAGGATCGAACAGCGTCAGCGTGCCCGTGTAGCCGAAATCCTTGCTCTCGATCGGACTGAACTTGGTCGCGTCGAGGCCGAAGATGCGCGCATAGCGGGCGGACGCGGCCTGCCAATCGCCGACGACATTGGTGACTTCGTAGGCCCATTTTATCGCGCCGACGGGCGCGCGTTCGCGATGCTGCGAGATGACGGTGCGCATCCCAAACGTCGCGGCGGAGTCGAGATAGAGTTGTCCCGCGGATTGCTCGAAGCCGACGCCGCACTTCGCGAGATGATGCGCGGCGGCGTCGGGGTCGTCCACCGAAAATCCCGCGCCGAACAGTCCGGTCTCCCACTTCGAGACGAAATCCTGGACCGCTCCTGCCCCATCGGGTTCGAGAATTTCGACGAAGCTCGCCCCCGCTTGCATCGTGGTTCGCCTGGCGCCAAGCGGCGCCGCCTTGTCACGGCGGACCAGCTCTGCACCGAAGACTTCTGCGACGACCCGCTCGGCCGCATTGCTGTCGGCGACCGCAATCTGAACTCTGTCAACGCGTTTGAGCATCGTCGAATTTTCCCCTCGCACAGTTGCGGCAGGTTGCGAATTACTGGAGCGGCGGCTCGTCGTCGGGTGGCGCCATCACCGGCGACCCATGATGCATCACCATGAACCATCCATTGCCCACGCGCTCGAAAACGTTGGTCGCGAGCACGTTCGAGCGCTCGGTGCCGTCGTAGCCGTGCTGGGTCAGGGTTTCCTCGACGACGACGATCGCCAGGTCGCCGCTGATCGTCACTTCAATCTCCCCGAACTCGAACTTGATCTCGAATACGTTGTCGAGGATGCGCTCCCAGCTCGACATGATCGGACCCCATCCTGAAAGTTTGCGCCATCCGGGATGAATACAAATGATTCGCGGGTCGCGCAGCCAAACCGCTTCCATCTTTTCGGCGTCGAGACTTTCGAAGGCGTCGTAAAAGGCGCGGTTGGCGGCAAGCACTGACTCACGATCGGACATGGCTTTATGTTTTCCAGCGTAGTTTTTCGGATGAGCAGGCGCCAGTCGCGCAAGGATCATGGCGCGGGCGGGGTTTTCTCCGCCAGTGCGGCGCCCGACGCCCGCAATCGGGTCGCGTCGTCGATCAGCGCCGCGATTTTGCGCCCGGCCTCCGCGATCGGAATCCCGCCGCGATGAATGTTCGATATCACCGTGCGGTCGGGCTCGATCGATTTGAGCGTGGGCCGGTAAATCACGTACGCGCTCAGGCTCTCGGCGGTGGCCAGGCCGGGACGCTCGCCAACGATCATGCAGACCACGTCGGGACGCAATATTTCGCCGAGGTGGTCCTCGATTCTGACCCGCGCATTTCGGATGAAGATCGGCTTCAGGAGGCGGTAGCGCGACGAGAGCCGCCGGGTGAGCGCGCGCATCAGCGGCGCCGCGTTCTTCTCCACCGCAGCCGATGAAAGTCCGTCGCCGATGCATAGCAGCACGCTGGGCGTCGCCGATTTGCCGCGGCCGCGCGGCGCAAGGCGCGCCACGCGCGCAGCATCGGCGGCGTCAAGACGCCGGCCGCGCTCGGGATAACGCAAATAATCCTCGCGCGTGAGGGCCTGCGAGCGAACTTCAAGCAGGCCATTGCGCCGCGGCCAATCGCGCGCGACCAGCGTCATGACCGCATCGACGGCGCGCGCGTGATCTGCCCGCAGAGAGAGCATCGCGGCCGTCGTGTAGCGCGGGCCCGCGCGTCCCACGTCAAGCCGCGCGGGCGTCGCGCGGCGCATCGCGTCGAAATCTGCCTCACCGTCTGTCGTGCCCGGCGAATTCATCAGCAGCCTCGCGTCGCCGGCGCGCGCAGTGAGACGGCCGTCGCGGAGAATTCCCCGACTTTCGCACCATTCCTCGAACTCGGGCGCGGGACGCAGCTTGAGCACTGCCCTCAGCGCCGCGGCGTCCTGATAGCTGGTGGATTGATAAGAGAGCATCACGTCGTCGCCCATCGGCACCGCCATGAAGTAGTTGCATCCCGCCGATGCCAGCAGCACCGCCAGATTTTCGCAGTCGTTCTGATCGGCGCGAGCGTGATTGGTGTAACATGCGTCGGCCCCGTGCGGGACTCCGAGCAGCTTGCCCATCAGATGATCTTCCAGGCCGGCGCGCGTGATCTGTTTCGCATCGTAGAGATATTCGGGGCCGATGAAGCCCACCACGGTGTTGACCAAAAGTGGCGCGTAGCGGCGCGCCAGCCCATAGCATCGCGCCTCGAGCGTGACCTGGTCCGCGCCCTCGTGTGCATCGGCCGACAGCTCGGAGCCCTGCCCCGTCTCGAAATACGTCAGGTTCGGCGCGCGCAGGCTGCCGATCTCGCGAATCATCGCGTAGCCTTCGTCGAGCATCTTAACCGTAATGCCGAAACCGGCGTTGCCCTTCTCCGTCCCCGCCAGGCTCTGGAACATGATGTCCATCGGGGCGCCGGCCTCGAGCGCGCGCATCTGCGTGCTGATATGGCCGAGCACGCAGTTTTGCGTCGGCACTCCGGTGCGCTCAATGATGTCGGCGGTGAGTTCGAGCAATCGGCGGATGTTGTCGGGCTCGTCGATGCACGGGTTGATTCCGATGAGCGCGTCGCCGGTCGCGTAGGCGAGGCCTTCGTAGATGGCGGCGGCGATTCCGGTGAGATCGTCGCGCGGATGGTTGGGCTGGAGGCGCGTCGCGAGCCGGCCCGCGAGGCCAAGCGTGGTGCGCGCGCTGGTGACGACGCGAATTTTCGACGCAATCGCGATCAGATCGAGATTGGTGCATAGCTTGGCGGCCGCGGCGGCAATCTCCGCGGTGATTGCGCGGCCGGTCGCGAGGATCGCATCGCCGGTCGTCCCGTCGTCGAGCAGCCATTCGCGAAATTCGCCGACAGTCTTGTTGCGCACGGCGGCGAATGCGTCGCGATCCAGCGCGTCGTCGATGACGCGCGTAACTTCGTCGCGATCGTAGGCAACGACCGGGTTCTCGCGCAGGTCGTTCAACGTGAGATCGGCGAGCACGGCCTTGGCTGCTATTCGTTCCCGCTCGGAGCGCGCGGCGATTCCCGCAAGTTCGTCGCCCGAGCGCGCTTCGTTGGCGCGGGCGAGCAATTCCTTGACCGAGCGGAATTGGAAGAAAGTGCCGAGCAGTCGCGTCGAGAGTTTCATTGGCGTTCAGCCAGCGTAACGCGAGAGGATAGTAAGTGGAAAGAGAAAGGACGGCTGCGACGGGCGCGGTAGCGCGGGCCGCACCGCCGCCATAAGATACGATTCCGCCTATGAGACCGATTCGCCTGCTCGCCACCGTAGTCGCTTTGCTCGCAGCCGCCTCGATTGCCGCGACGATTGCGCGCGCGGCGCAAACCGGGAACCTGAAGCTCGATGTCCTCGGCGAAGAAGGCGCCGGCGCGAAAAATCCCGCGCACGTAATCGCGGCCAACGGCAAAGAGGCCGGCCAGGTCACGCCCGGCTCGTCGGTCGCGCTGCCGCCGGGCGAATACAAACTGGTGATGCCGATCGTCGGCGGCCAAATCGTCAAGGACGCCGTCCAGATCGAGGCCGGCCGCACTCACACCGTCCTCATAGCAAATGTTGCCGTGCTGCAGGTCAGCGTGAAAGACAAGACCGGCGCCGATCCCGGCTTCGGCGTGACCGTGACCACCACCGACTCGCCGCACGCGAAGGTCGCCAGCTTTATTTCGGGCGACAAATATCTGTTCGCACCCAGCGAGGTTGACGTCCACGTCGACGCACCCCCGCAAGGCTACGACTGGCACGCGTTGCAGCTCGCGCCCGGCCGTCGCGCGCTGCTGACGCTCGACGAAGTTGTGAAGGCTGATTTGGTCGTGCAGACCGTGATGTCGAAGATTCCGTTCGATAACTCTACTCGCGTGGTAATTATCCGCGCAGGAACGCAGACCAAAGTCGCCGAGAGCGATCCGGGAAGCGAACATCGCTTCAAACTTGACCCCGGCGACTACGATGCCTATGTGGAAAATCGGTCCGGCAAGGGCAAGCCCTACGTAACTTCGGCTGGAATCCATCTCAATTCCGGCGCAAAGGTGGAACGGACGGTCCCGCTGGACTAAGCAAGAAAAGAAGAGAGGTTAGATGGCAAGCGAACGGCAAAAAGAAATCAAGCGTCGGCGCAAACGGAAAAAATCGAGACTGCAGGCCAAGACCAGGGAGGCGCGCAAAAAGACCCGGAAAAAGCGGTCCGAACGTCCGCATCCAGCCTGAATCGGACGCTTAGCGCGCGGCAGGGGTGACCCCTGGCAGGGGTGACCCCTGGCCGTGGCGACGGCAGCGCAGTATTAAGCCGTTGGCAGGGGCCGCGCCCGCCAACGGCGGGCGGCCTTAGCATCGGGTGGAGGGGTGACCCCTGCACTCAGTGTTAAAACAAAGATGCGGGACTTCGTCCCTGTTAGAAGGGTTAAGGGGGACGGCGGATTTTTTCTTTGTGTCATTCTAGAGCGAAAGCTGCTGTAGCGAAGAATCCCGGTTCCGGCATTGCGCAATGGCAGTCAATTTTTCCAAAAGTGGTCGGAAATGGTGCTGTCCTGCTGAGGTTTTTACGACAACGTTTCACGTGAAACGTGTTTTAGTTCAGGAGAAGAAATTACGAAGCAGTGGCTTGACGGGCGAAGAGCACACGTTCAAGCGAGCAGGACTGGAACGAGAGCATCGGGCGAGAACTGGCCGCTCCCGGCGCCGCTGGAAACACCGTGTGAACAAACCCGGCGCGGAACCTTGCACAGGGAAGCCGTCGGGTCTATAGCGGGGCGGGTCCAAATACGGTAGTTCCGGCTTGCTCCTCTTGACGCGACGAATTCCAATTCGTATCCTTCCCTCGCTCTTAGTCAGGTTCCCGTTGACGAAACGCGAGCCTTATGCCGGGCGATTCGCCAGGCTGTTACGTATTGACCGTCATGCTGCGGGGCGGGTTTCGACGCCCTCCTCGTACGCGAGCCGGGCGTCGAAACCCGCCCGCTCAAAGTAAGAGCAACCATGGGCCACCCGTTCGATCATCCTGCGCTTTCCAAAGCTTTGGAAAGGGTGGTTGGAGCTTTCAAAACAAAGTCGGTTTCCGTGCTTCCAGGAGCCAAACTTCTGTTTGTCTGTGGCGGGCCTACGGACCCGGTCCCACTTACTGCAAAAGAGCGGTTTCTCGATTGGGTGGCCCCGGGGTTGAGGCTGAGCCGGACACGGCGGCAGACCATGCGGGGGCAGTTCCTCGATTGGGCGGCCACCAACATGCCCACCTGCAGGACCTTCTTGGCTGAGAAGGCCGCGCAAGATGTGGTCTCCCACGACAACCCGCCCCCTCTGAGACTCGCTAAATTCGAGGAATTTCTTGGCAGCGTTGCGGACTGTGTAATCGTATTCCCAGAATCCGTCGGGTCTTTTGCGGAGACCGGCTACTTCGCGGCCAAGGGAAACGTCCGCTGTAATTGCTTGATCGTAAACTCTGCCTCTGAGCAAAAGACTTCATTCCTTAACCGCGGGCCGATTGATGAAATCGAGCGGCATACCAAACTTGAATACAAGAGACTCGTGCTGAACTTCGATGCAACTCCGCCAGACTTCGCAGTCATAAAAGAACGTATCGAGAACACGCCACCCAAAGGCAAAACCGGGGTCTCCATGCACTCCTTTAACGAGCTAACGGCCGCAAAGCAATTAGCATTTCTGCTTTATCTCATGAGCCTATTTCCGTCCCTCGACCTAGAGGGCATGAGGCGAATCATCGAACTCGTATTTGGCAAAGGAAATTACGAGATGGAGCGCGTGAGACAGCTCTTGTCTGTCCTCGTCTCGGCGAAATATGTCGATCGCCTGCCAGCCGATAACGACTATTATTATTTAATCGAGCCGTCTGCACCTCCTTTGCTAGAAATCGCTGGCGAAAACCCAAGTCAACTGCTCGTCGAACATTCCGGGATTTATTCACGGTACTTCCCAAATTTGGTGCGCGTATAGAGAACTCCTGATGTTAGCCAGCGTCATAGCCAAGAAGACTGGTGTAACTGCTTTGTATATAGAGCAGCTAGCACGCTCGGCTAGTCACTTTTACAAGGTCTATCTTATTGATAAACGTCACGGTGATGAGAAAAGGATCATCCAGCAACCTTCGCGCGCGCTCAAATTTCTCCAGCGCTGGATTGTCGCCAATGTTATACAGGATATCCCAATCCACACCGCCGCGGCGGCGTACGTAAAGGGTAGCAGCGTTAGGAAGCATGCAGAGCGGCATGTTACGAACAACTACCTTTTGAGGTTGGATTTTCAGCAGTTTTTCCCTTCGATTAAGGGTAGCGACATAAGACGACATCTCGTTAAAAATCGGCCGCACCTGCACTTTGTCGAAGAAGACACCGATATTGAATTACTGGTCGCCGCAGTTACTCGCAGCGGTGGGCTAGTGATCGGCGCACCATCGTCGCCTGCCTTGTCGAATCAAATTATGTTTCAATTTGACGATCTCTTGCACCGATGGTGCGCAGACTCAAACGTGACGTATACGAGGTACGCCGACGACTTATATTTTTCCACGCGTACACCTGATGTCTTGCGGCTGGCTCGGGAAAAGGTCTTGGAGCTTTTGGGCTCGATAGAATACCCGAAGCTCAGCTTAAACGACGATAAAACGGTTCACACCTCACGCAAGAAGAAGCGCCTGGTTACCGGGCTGTCGCTTTCCTCTGACGGAAAGGTGTCATTGGGAAGAGAGAAGAAGCGCAAGATACGAAGCATGATACACAAGCATAAAGTTGTTGCGGGCTTGGAATCGAAAGAGCGGGCTTATTTGGCTGGCTACCTCGCATATGCGCGCTCCGTGGAACCGGAATTTATCGCCAGCTTGGTGCGGAAATACGGGTCAGAGACGATGCGGGCTGTGATGACGATGTCCCAGGCTCCAAGGTCTGGGCACCAATAAGGCGCCTCACCTTTCGGGCGGTTATCCGGGGTCCCTCGGCTTCGCTCGGGATGACGGAGGGAGGGATGACACAAAAGAAGAGCGCGCAAGCGCAGAAAGCTGTACCCTCATCTACCGGCCGCCAGGTGGCCTGGCGGGTCGCGCCGTGGGTGAGTGCGGGGTAACATTGTTGTCCTTGGAAACTCAGGCGCCACGCGTCTCGCAATTGAAAGAGTGGAAAAGTGAAAAAGTGAAAAAGTGAAAAAAGGGCCTCCATGCAAATGAAGCACCGAATCCGATTCCCGTTGTTCGTCCTGCTTATTCTATCGATAGTTGCGATCTCGCCGATGCCGTCGGCGAGAGCAGCCCGCGACGACACCGGCACGCAGGCCGCGCTTGCCGCGGCGATCGCCGGACCGCATCGTTCCGAGGCAAATAAGGCCCGCGACAAATATCGCCATCCGCTGGAAACGCTCACTTTCTTCGGGATTAAGCCCGAGATGACCGTGGTCGAGATCTCGCCCGGCGCCGGTTGGTTTACCGAGATCCTGGCGCCCTTTCTCAAGGACCACGGCAAGCTCTACGAAGCGGTGGGCGGCGGACCGGGCGCCAAGACCTTCGAGGACAAGCTCAAGGCCGATCCCGCCGTCTACGGCCGGATCATCGTGAGCACGCTCAAGCCGCCGGCCGAAACCGACATCGCGCCCGCAGGCACGGCCGATATGGTCGTGACCTTTCGCAACGTCCACGACTGGCTCGCGCACGGCAACGCGGCAGACTACTTCAAGGCCTTTTACCGCGCGCTGAAACCCGGCGGAATCCTGGGCGTAACCGACCATCGCGCCGATCCCTCGCAGCCGCAGGACCCTCTCGCCAAGAACGGATATGTGCGCCAGGACTATATGATCCGACTCGCGGAGCAGGCCGGCTTCAAACTGGCGGGCGCCTCGGAAATCAATGCAAATCCCAAGGACCTGCGGGACCATCCGGTGTGGTATCTGCCGCCAACCTTGCGCCTGGGTGAAAAGGATCGCGCCAAGTATCTGGCAATCGGAGAGAGTGACCGGATGACGCTCAAGTTCGTCAAGCCGCAGGGCTGAGCCCTGCACCCAGTGTTAAGACCGCGCTCCGTTGTCGCGCGCGGCCCCTGGCCGTGGCGACGGCAGCGCAGTGTTAAGACCGCGCTCCGTTGTCGCGCGCGGCCCGATCTCGGGTGCGTTGACAAGAGGCGCGATGCACCGGAGAATTGATGCCTAATGGCACGAATTACCGTTGAAGATTGCCTGGAAAACATCCCCAACCGCTTCGAGCTCGTGCTCGGCGCGGCGCGGCGCGCCAAACAGCTGCTCAAGGGCGCGCGGCCACTGGTGGAATCGGACAACAAAGAAGTAGTCACGGCGTTGCGCGAAATCGCCGCCGGCAAGGTCACGATCGAAGAACCCGACGCCTGACCGGGCACGATCGATTCGACAACAACCGACACAGCTCCTCGCCGCCGACGGCTCGAGCATTGGTGTCCGCATCTCATGCCAGCGTGTGGCGGAGCTGGAGCCAGCCTGTGGCGCGCAAACCCGGCAAACCGATCGGTCGCAAGCGCACAACGAAACGCGATAGCAAAGCCGGCGGCGAAGTTCGTCGCAGGCGCGCGATCGCCGAGCCGATCGCACCTGAAGAGTCCGAATCGGATCTCGACCTCGAAGCCGGCGCCGTCGCCGAAGCTGCCGACGAAAACGCGCCGATCGAAGTCTCCGAGTTTCATCCGGTCGCAGGCGCCGACGACGAAGCGGCCGCAGAACCCGTGGAGTCCGCCGAGGTTGAAGCCGACGCCGCCAAGGACGGCGGCGCGCTCGTAGCCGCCGATCCGCTGGGCCGCTACCTGGCCGAGATTCGCCGCTTCCCGCTGCTGTCGCGCGAGGCGGAGGCCGTGATCGCGCGGCGCTACGTCAAGGACAAGGATCCGGAGGACGCTTACCGGCTGGTCACCGCCAATCTGCGCCTGGTCGTGAAACTCGCGTTCGAGTTCGCGCGGGCGACGAAAAACGTGCTCGACCTTATACAGGAGGGCAACGTCGGCCTGATGGAAGCGGTCAAGAATTTCGACCCCGAGCATGGAATCCGCTTTCCGTCTTACGCGGTGTGGTGGGTGCGCGCGTATATCTACCGTTACCTGATCAACAACTGGCGGCTGGTCAAGATCGGCACAACTCAAGCGCAGCGCAAACTGTTCTTCAATCTCCGCAAAGAGACCGACCGGCTGGAGCGCGAGGGATTCAAGCCGCAACCTCTTTTGCTGGCGCATCGGATGGGGGTGCGGGAAAGCGACGTGCGCGAGATGCAGGAGCGGATGGGGCACAGCGAGCTATCGCTCGATCAACCGGCCGGCGCCGACGACGATACGCGGCTGCTCGACGTAATCCCCGACGCCGGGCACAACCCGGAAACCGAAACGGCCGACCGCGAGTGGCGCGAGTTCGCCCACGACAAGGTCGAGCAGTTCGCCGCGACGCTGGCGGGCAAGGAGCTGGAGATTTTCAAGGCGCGCCTGCTGTCGGAGGATCCCGAGACGCTGCAGGTGATCGGCACGCGCTTCGGAATCAGCCGCGAACGGGTGCGGCAGATCGAAACGCGGCTCAAGCGCCGGCTGAAGGAGTTTATCGAGGCGTCGGCGCCCGACGTCGACGACGCCGGCCCGTCGTAGGCATCGCTGTTTCACACTGGGTTACCCCATTGCCGCTGATGGCCGCCGCTTGCGATAATGCGGTCCGAGGCGGATCGCGCAGGGAGCCTGCAGTCGAATGCGAGAACGCAGTTGCGCGCTGGTTGTGGTGGGTAACGAAATCCTTTCCGGCAAGGTTCAGGATTCCAACGCGTATTTCGCGGCTCGCGAGCTGCACAAGATTGGCGTCGCGCTGGCCCGTATCGCAACCATCCCGGACCAACTTGCGGCGATCGCGGGCGAAGTTTCGTACTGCTCGCGCAACTTCGATTTCGTGATCACTTCGGGTGGCGTCGGCCCAACCCATGACGATCTCACGATGGAAGGCGTCGCGCGCGCATTCAACCGGCGTCTCGTGGTCCATCCCGACCTCGAGCGCCTCATCCGCGAATATTACCGCGAGCGCTCGGTCGGCGCAGGCCTCAAGATGGCCGAAGTGCCTGAGGGCGCGGTCCTCAACGAAGCCGGCGACATCCGTTTCCCGACCGTGCAGATCGAAAATGTGTACGTGCTGCCTGGAATTCCGCAACTGTTCGAGGCCAAGCTGCGGGCGCTGAGCAGCCGTTTTGCGACCGACCCGTATTTCATGCGCGCGATTTACCTGACCGCCGGCGAGGGCACGATCGCCGATCAGCTGAACGACTGCATGCGCAATTTTCCGGAGTTGATGCTGGGCTCGTATCCGCGGATCGGAGATCCCGACTACCGCGTGAAGTTGACGCTCGAGTCGAAGGACGCCGAGTATCTCGAGCGCGCGTTTCGTCATCTGATGGGGCTGCTGCCGGCCGAGGCGGTGGTCAAAACCGAGTAGCAATTTACGCCCGAGGCGGCGGTGGAGGAAATCATGAGGAAAAGAAGTTTCAGATTCGCCGTGATCGCGCTGGGATTGTCGGTGATGCTCGCGATGCCGGCCGGTCCGCTGGCAGAGTACGCCGCGGCACAGACGCAGCCGGCAGGCGCCGGGACGCCAACGCAGGTCCCGGAGCCGAACGCAGACGCCGTCAACTGGCCGGGCATGGGTTACGGCGTCGGCGCGTTGTTCTGCAATGTTCTCTATATCCCCGCCAAGCTGGTTTACGCGCTGCTCGGCGGCCTCGTTGGCGGCGGAACCTACCTGGTGACCGCCGGCAACACGCAGGCTGCCGACACGGTGTGGCGCAGTGCGTTCGGCGGCGACTACGTCGTGACGCCGCAAATGCTGGCCGGTCAGGAGCCGATCAACTTCAGCGGGCCGACCGCAACCCCGCCTGAAGGTCCCTCGACAAGTTCATCGTCGGGTGGCGTCGCGCCGATAGCGCCGCTTCCGCAGGCGGGCTCGTCGTCGGCAGGCGGGCAGCCGCTGGATCACGGCAGCGGTCCCGCGGGCGCATCGGCGCCGAACTCGAACATCGAGTAGCAGCAAGACGCCGGAACGTGGAAGGTCGCGCATGAAGAAGATCCGTTTCGTCTGGAAATCCACCTGCACCACTTGCCGCGACGCGCGAAGTTTCCTGCGCAAGGATCTTGGCGCCGAGCTCGACGAGCGCGACTACGCGCGAGTTCCTCTGAGTGCCGGTGAGCTGAAGGATCTGTTTGCGGGCCGCGACCCGCGCGATTTTCTAAACCCGCGCAGTCCGGCCTTCAAGGCGATGGGCCTGGCGGGTAAATCGCTCACGGTCGAGCAGGCGTTTGCGCTGATGGTGAAGGAGCCGAATCTAATCAAGCGGCCGATCGTCGTCGCGGGCAGAGAAATGATCGCGGGCTTCGATCGCGAGCGGCTGCGCGCCGCGCTGAAGTAAAGTGCGGTAGATTGCACCTGATCCTGTACCCGTTGGCACGGGAGGCCAGTATTAAAAGGCCGCGCGCGACAACGGAGCGCGGTCTTAGCACTGCGCTGCCGTCGCCACGGCCTACGCCGTCTTCTCGGTCTTCTCCGCTTTCTCGGCCTTCTCGGCGCGATCCGAGTTGTTCGCGTCGTTGTTGCGTTCAGCGCGCTCGCCGCGCGGCGCGCGCTCGGTCTTGTCGCCGGTCTTGTCGCCGCGAGCACGGGGCACGACGTTGCTGGTCGTCAGCACCTCGATAAACTTGTGCACCGCAGGCGAGAGTTCGCGGCCGCGCTTGTAGATGATCGCCAGCGGACGCAGAAAGCTCCCTTCCTGGAACTCGAGCATCCGCAGAGTGCCGCGCGCGACCTCGTTCTCGATCGTCATCCGGGGCACGATTGCGCATCCAAGGCCAATCTCGACGGCGCGCTTGATGGTCTCAATGTTGTCGAATTCGAGCGCGTAGATCGGCTTGACGCCGTACTGGCGCAGGATTCGATCGGAGGCCTTTCGGGTCGGGATATCGCGCTCGTATCCGACAAACTTCTGACCCTGCAACTGTCCGACATTTACCTTCGAGTGCTTGGCCAGCGGATTGTCGGGCGGCACGGCGAGCACGAGTTCGTCATGGCGAAACGGCACCGAGACGATTTGGCTGCGCTTGGCCGGATAGGCAACGACGCCAAGATCGACCTTGCCTTCGATGAGGTCTTCGTAAATTTTGTTCGAGCGCAGATATTCGAGATGGACATTGACGGCCGGAAAGTTGCGGAGAAATTCGGTCAGATACGGCGGCAATTCGTGCAAGCCAACGCTGTAAACGGTGCCGACGCGAATCGTGCCCGCGACCACCGAGCCGATTTCACGCAACCGATTCTCCAATTCCAGGAAACGGCGCACGATTTCCTTGCTGGCGGTGTACAGAATCTGTCCGGCCGGCGTGGGTTTGACTCCGGCTCGTCCGCGTTCTATCAATCGGCAGTCGTACTTCTCTTCCAGGCTTCGGACCTGCTGGCTGACCGCCGACTGAGTAACGAAGTTTTGCGATGCGGCATAAGAAAAGCTTCCGCTCTCGATTATGTCGCAGAAGACCTTTAGCGTTTCTATATGCATGCTACCGACTTGGCGCATAAGCCTACGTGATAGATCACTCTGACGCAAGTAGTAGCCATGATGACAAAATTATCGGCCCTCAAACAGCGCACGGAACGAACGCGCGTGGGTCGAGAGGGCAGGATACGAGAGGGCATGATTCCGGTAATCCAGAAGATCGCTCGACGCGGCCGGACTGTGGCGGCGGTCTGCGTCCACAATCTTATAGTAAAACGCCTTTCGAAAATCGCAAGGAGCGCAAGATGTTGGATTTATTAAGAGACCTCGATTTTTTTCACCTCGACGAACTGCTGACCGATGAAGAACGGATGGCCCGCGACACGGCTAAACGCTTCGTGGATCGCGAAATCATCCCGCAGATCGAGCACCATTTTGCGAATGAAACCTTCCCAATGCATCTCGTACCGCAAATGGCCGAGCTTGGGATGTTTGGAGCTAATCTGAAGGGTTATGGATGCGCAGGCATGAATAACGTGGCGTACGGTCTGATCATGCAGGAGCTCGAAGCAGGAGACTCGGGGTTGCGCTCGTTCGCGTCCGTGCAAAGCGCGCTTTCGATGTACGCGATTTATGCAAACGGCAGCGAAGAACAGAAGCAGCGCTACTTGCCGGAAATGGCCAAGGGAAAATTGATCGGCTGCTTCGGTCTGACTGAGCCTGACCACGGGTCGGACCCGGGCGGGATGGAAACGCGGGCGCGGCGCGATGGCGATGGATGGATCCTCAACGGGACCAAGCGATGGATCACGAACGGCTCGATCGCGGACGTCGCCATCGTGTGGGCGAAGGTCGAGGAGGGTATAACCGGGTTCCTCGTCGAGAAGGGGACGCCGGGATTTTCGACGCGCGATATCCACGGAAAATTTTCGATGCGCGCGTCGATCACTTCGGAACTGATTTTAGAGGACGTGCGAATTCCCAGGACAGCGCATCTGGAAAAAGCGCGCGGGCTGAAGGGTCCGCTCGGATGCCTGACGCAGGCGCGCTACGGAATCGCGTGGGGCGCGATCGGCGCGGCGCGATCGTGTTTCCATTGCGCGCTGGATTACACGAAATCGCGCAAGCAATTTTCGCGTCCGCTGGCCGGCTATCAACTGGTGCAGGCAAAGCTGGTGAGGATGCTGACCGAGATCACCAAGGCGCAGATGGTTTGCCTGCGGCTGGCTCATCTGAAGGATCAGGGCAAGATGCGCCCGGAGCACGTCTCGTTCGCAAAGAGAAATAACGTCAACGAGGCGCTCAAGATCGCACGCGACGCGCGCGACATGCTCGGCGCCAACGGAATCGTGAACGAGTACCCGGTGATCCGTCACATGCTGAACCTGGAGACGGTGAACACCTACGAGGGCACCTTCGACGTGCATACGTTGATCCTCGGCCGCGACATCACGGGCGAGAACGCGTTTGAGTAAACGCCGGCTGCGCGCTTGCCGCTATCCGCAGCCGTCGTGCTAGAGATAGCACGTAGAGCGGGGAGAAAAATCGGATGGAACTCAAGGGCAAGAATGCAATCGTCACCGGCGCGGCGCGGGGAATCGGCCGCGGAATCGCGCTCAAGCTGGCGGCGGCGGGTGCAAACGTCGCGCTCGTCGATCTCGGGAGTCCGGCAGACCGCGCGCTTACCTACAATCTCAGCGCGCAAACTGAACTGAATCGCACGGTCGAGGAAGTCAAGGGAATCGGCGTGAAGGCTATCCCGATCCTCGCCGACGTGACGCGGTTCGCCGACCTGGAGCGGATGGCGTCGGAGGTGGTCGCGAAACTCGGCGCCATCGACATCCTCGTGAACAACGCGGGGATCATCGCGTTCGGGCCGGTGAGCGGCTTGGCCGAAGAAGCATGGGACCGCGTGATGGCGGTGAATGTGAAGGGCCAGTTCCTGTGCGCCAAGGCGTGTATCCCGCACATGATGAAGCAGAGCGAGGGCGCGATCGTGAATATCGCGTCGGTGGCGGGCAAGACCGGTCACGGCGGCATATCGGCATACTGCGCGAGCAAGTTCGCGTCGGTCGGCTTCACGCAATCGCTGGCGGAAGAGCTTGGCCCGGCGAACATTCGCGTCAACGCGGTATGCCCCGGGTACCTGCGCACTGCGATGTGGACCGACGTGCTCGGTCCGATCGTCGGCGTTCAGTACGGGATGAATCGCGAGGCGGCGTTCGACGAATTTATCGCGCGCAACACGTTCCTCAAGCGCGAGCAGACCCCGGCCGATATAGGCGAGGCGGTGGTCTATTTGTGCCAAGCGGAAAACATTACCGGCGAAACGATCAACGTCGCCGGCGGCGGCGAACTGCATTAGAAACTTCGCGCCGGGGGGGAGATCTGGTTGAGGACCGAAAAGTAAGCACCCTTGTTGCTCTCAGATCCCCGCGAGCTTGCGCGCGTATGCGGCCACCGTCTTGAAGTCGTACTCGCGGTAAGCCTGCAACTTCTCGGCTTCGAATCCGCCTTCCGCGTGCACCGCGAGCACTTCCTGGTAGCCGCCGAAATCCGACGACGTCAGATCGCCAATCAGGTTTAGCAGCCTGAGACGCTTCTCGGCATCGAAACCTTTCGCGCCGCCCATGTATTTGAGCACGTAAGCGCCGGTCGCCTCGCTGGTGAGATCTTCAGCGGCAGGCGCCGTCACCAGCAGACCTCCGGCGAGGTCCTGCACGATTTGCACCGCCTGATGGTAGTTGTGGGCGAAGTGATACTTCGCGACGTTGGTGAGGAGAGTATTCGGCGCCGCGACGCCGTCCTCGAACGTGCAGGTGCGCGCGGCATGCTCGATAAGTCCGCGCACGGTGGTGTGATACGCCGCGAGATGGGTGAGCTTGTCGCGGACGTGACCCGCGCGCGAGATTCCGTTGGCCTCGGCGATCGCGTGGCCGGCGCCCGCCATCAGTTCGAGCAGCGGCAGTTTGTACGAGACGGCGGTGAAGCGATGGAATCGCACGAAGGTCAGCGCGAGCAACCCGGCGAAGTCGATCTCGCCTTGCAGGAACACACGCTCCTGGGGCACGAACACGTCGTCGAAGACCGTCAACGTCTCCATCATCTTGTGCCGCGCGCTAATCGGATGCTCGAAATCATTTTTAGGCGAGCTTCCGTGGGGCGATGCGAGCAGCTTCAGTCCCGGCGTGTTAATCGGCAATGCGAACGCGACGGCGTAGGCCTTGTCCTCGGCGCGCATCGCACGGGTGGGCAGGACGATCACCTCATTTGTGTTGGTCGAGACGCTGGTGTGGACCTTCGCACCGCGCACGACGATGCCGTCGGGGCGCTGCTCGACGATTCGCACGTAGTAGTCCGGATGATCCTGCTGCGTGGGCCCGAGCGCGCGATCGCCCTTGGCGTCGGTTTGCGCGACGGCGACGGCGAGATCGTTGTCGCGGCAATTGCGGTAGTACTTGTGGATGCGCTCGCGGTACTCGGGCTTGCCGGCAGCAGCAAGCCGTTCGCCGACAATATGCAGCGCGAGCAGCGCGTCGGTGCCGATTTCCTTGATCAACACCACCAGCGTCGCGCCCTCGCGCGTCGAGGCCGCGATCAGCGCGCTGCGCTTTAGCAAGTCGTCGCCATTTTGCGGAATATGGTAGTAGCGGCTGTACTCGTCGTCGCCCTCTTTCACGACGGCGAGTCCGCGATACTTCGGATCGTGAGCCATCCGGTAGTCGAGCGCCGCGTGCTCGACTGCTATTCCGATAACAGGATGCGCGGTTACGTCCGCCACCCTTTCGCCCCTGAAAAACACCGCGCGGCCGTCGCGCAGCGAGCTTTTGTACTGTTCAGCCGTCCGTAGTCCCATCGTCGTGATTTTTTCTCCGTCGGAGATTGCACCAATCGCGCCGCGCGCCGCTTATGGCGTTCGGTTGCGGCGGGTGCGAAACGCCAATATAGAAGCGCTGAGCATTCGCTGTCCAACTGCTCGCGTGGGAGAAGCGTTATGGCGAGTCCAAAGATGTTCGATTTGAGCGGCAAGGTCGCCGTGGTTACGGGCGGCAACGGCGGAATCGGGCGCGGGATCGCGCTCGGCCTGGCCGAAGCCGGCGCGGCGGTCGCGATCCTTGCGCGCAACGAAGAGAAGAATCGCGCCGTTGTGGACGAGCTCGCGAAGGCGGGCGTACCGGCGATAGCGATCCAGCTCGACGTGACGCGGCGCGACGACCTGCGCCCGGCGATGGAGGAAGTCGAGCGCAAGCTGGGACCCGTCGCGATTCTCGTCAACAACGCCGGAATCGTGATCATGGGCAGCGCGCTGGATTTCAGGGCCGAGGACTGGGATCGAGTGATCGAAACGAACCTGAACTCATGCTTTTTCCTTTCCCAGATCGCGGCGCAATCGATGGTCGCTCGCAAGCACGGCAAGATAATCAATATCGCGAGCGAATATTCCCGGTTCGGCTCGCAGACCGGAATACCCTACGCCGCCGCGAAGGGCGCGCTGGTGCAGACGACCAGGACGATGGCGATCGAGTTGGCGCCCCACAACGTCCAGGTCAACGCGATCCTGCCGGGATGGATCGAAACCGATATGACGGCGGTCGCGCAGAGCGGACCGATGTACCAGGAAATAATCATGCGCACCCCGGCCGGCCGCTTCGGCAAGCCCGAAGAGATGGCGGGTGCGGCGGTGTTTCTGGCCTCGCAGGCGTCGGACTTCGTAACGGGATCGATCGTGTACGTCGATGGCGGCTACGCGATCAGGTGAGAGGAGCGTCCGCGTTTTCGACTGTGCTTGGCTGTTTAGCTGTTCAACCGTTTAACGCGGGCGGCGCCGCGGCGTAAGATGCCGCATCATGACTCGACGCAAAACGCCCTCTTCCGCTCGCCCTGAATCCGCGCGTCACGAGCACGGCCTGCCTGCGCTCAAACCATTGCGCGTGTTGGTAGCCGGCGAGGTAATTCTCGATCGCTACCTGTGGGGCGACGTCGCGCGAATCTCGCCCGAAGCGCCGATTCCGATCCTGCGCGTGCAACGCCGCGAGGAAAAGCCCGGCAACGCGGGCTTCGTGATGGCGAACTTGCGCGCGCTCGGCGCGGACGTGAGCGCGCTCAGCGTGGTGGGCGCGGATCGCAACGGCGGTCTGCTGCGCGAGATTTTCGCCGATCTGGGAATCGATACCCGCTCGATTCTGATCGATCCCGACCGCCCCACCATCGTCAAGGATCGAATGCTCGGTTCCGTGCAGGCGGCCCATCGCGCGACCCAGCAACTGCTGCGCGTCGATGAGGAAGACCCCAGTCCGCTCAAGCCCGCGCGCGAACGCGAGCTGATTGCGCGAGTCAAGTCCGAACTTCGCAACTGCGACGGCGTGCTGATATCGGATATCGACAAGGGGATGCTGACTGCGGCGGTGTTGCGGGCGCTGATCGATGGAGCCCGGGCGCGCGGCATCCCGGTGATAATCGATCCGCGCAGGACGGAGGACTTTTCGATTTATCGCGGCGCCACCGCGCTCACGCCCAATCGTCACGAAACCGAAGTCGCCACCGGGATGCACCTCACCGACCGCGTCGCGTGGCGCAAAGCGGCCGAAGCTCTCGTGCGCAAGCTCGGCCTGGAAGCGTGCCTGATAACGCTCGACCGCGACGGGATGTATCTGGCGGAACGCGGCGGCAAAGACACGTACGTATCGACGGTGCCGCGCGAGGTTTACGACGTGACCGGCGCGGGCGATGTGGTCCTGAGCGTGTTCGGGATGTTTTCGATCGCGGGACTGGGCTTCTCGTCGGCGGCGACGATCGCGAATCTGGCCGCGAGTATCGAGGTGACCCGGATCGGCACGGAAGTGATCACGCGCGAGGATCTCGCGCGCGCACTGAGTCCCGCTCACTTAAGCTACGAGCGCAAAATCCATTCGGTGGACGAACTCAAGGCGGCGCTGGAGCGCGAGCGGCGCGGCGGTCGGCGGATCGCGTTCACCAACGGATGCTTCGATCTGCTGCACGCCGGGCATATCCAGATGCTCGCGTTTGCGCGCGCGCAGGCCGACCTGCTCGTGGTCGGACTCAACAGCGATCGCAGCGTGCGTCGGCTTAAGGGCGACGCGCGCCCCATCTATCCTGCGGCCGAGCGGGCGAGAATCCTCGCCGCGCTGGAAGCGGTTGATTACGTGGTTGTGTTCGACGAAACGCGCGCCGAGAAAATTATTCGCGCGGTTAAACCCGACGTTTTGATCAAGGGCGAGGATTGGCGCGGCAAGCGGGTTGACGGTCAAGCGTTCGTCGAGTCACGCGGAGGAACAGTGGCGCTGGCGCCGTTGCTGGGCGGACGCTCCAGCAGCGCGACTATCGATCGGATGAATTCGAAGCCGCGCGCGGGGAAAGGCGGCGCGCGATCTGGTCGGTGAATTGCTTGAGCTCCGGCATCGCAAGCATCCAGGCGCCGAATAAGTAGAGCCCGCCGTAAGTCGAAAGAATCGCCAACCCCTGGATGCGCGGCCCGAATCCCGCCATCCGAAGTTTCAAGATGAACCCGAGCGCGGCGGCTCCAAGAGCCAGCGCCCACAACTTCGCCAGATACGAACGCTCGAGCCCGGTCCATCCGATGCGCCCGTTCAGCGCCCATCGCAGCATCGCAAACTCGACCCATCCTGCCGCGCCCGCCGACACCGTCAATCCGGCGACGCCCCACTTCTGCGCGATTCCGAGCATGGGCGGCAGCGGGATCGCGCAAAGATAGCCGAGCACCAGCGTCAGCACGACGCGGATTACCGCGAATCGAAGCGGAGTGCGAGTGTCGAACAGCGCGTAGAACGCCGAATTGTACAACCGGCCCATCGTGGCTGCGAGCAGCCCTACCCCCGAGCCCGCGAGCACGGCCCACACGTAAACGGCGTCGGCGCGGGTGAAAGCGCCGGATTGATAAACCATCGCGACGATCACGTCGCCGAGAATCAAAAAAGCCGCGGACGACGGGACCACGAGGAACGCAATCTGGCGCAGTCCCCGGTTCAATCGCACGCGCAGAATCGCGCTCATTTGCTCGGGCATCGCACCCGCGGCGCGCGACATCGCGGGCAACTCCGACGCGGCCACCGAATATCCGAACAGGCTGATCGGCACCATGTAGAGCAACTGGCCGTAGTTGAGCGCTGCGACGGCGCCGGTGGGCAAGAGGCTCGCCAGCATGTTGTCCACGTAAGCGCTCAGGTTGACGACGCCGCGGCTGACGACCACGGGCGTCAGATTGTGGAACACGGACCTGAGCGGCGCGGCGACGCGCGCGAAGTCGATGCGATTCTTTCTCAGCAGCGCGAGCGTTTGCGGAACCTGTACCGCGATCTGCAAAGCGGAGCCGACGACCGACCCCCACGAGATCGCGATCGCAAGCCCGTCCGGCGAGCGGCGGGGCCCGTAATAGAGGAGCGCCGCGATCATTGCGACGTTCCACGCCACCGGCGCGGTGTACGAGACGAAAAATTTGTGATGACTGTTCAGCACGCCGAGAAACCACGCCGACATCACGAGCAATCCCGCGCCGGGAAACAGGATGCGCACGATCTGAATCGTCAAGTCGCGCTTGTCGCCCTCGAAGCCCGGCGCGATCACGTCGATCAGATACGGGGTCACCATCACGCCGATCGCCACCAGCACCGATACGCCGAGAGTCAGAATCGCGCCGACGCCCCAGGCGACCATGTCGGCGGTTTCATTGTCGCCCTCGCCAAGCAGTTTTCCGTAAACCGGGATGAACGACGCGGACAGTACGCCCTCGCCGAACAGGTTCTGCAGAATGTTCGGGATGCGAAACCCCGCCTTGAACGCGTCTGCGGTGGCCGAGTCGCCGAGGAAATGCGCGAAGATGCTGTCCCGGATGAGACCGGCAATCCGGCTGAGCAACACGCCCGCGGCGATCGTGCCGGCTTGGCTCGTGCCCGATCCGCTCGCGCTCGCCGGGCCGGGGCGCGCCTCGACGCGCGGTTCGCTGCGATCCTGATGATTGGGTGCGATTTCGGACAAGTTCCCTCTGGCACGGGGAGTATAGCGACCGCCTCGCGCGCGTAGTAGCGGGCGTTCAAGGCGCGCTACAATCGTCGTGTGAGCTTTTCGCTCTACGTCCATATTCCGTGGTGCCAATCGAAGTGTCCGTACTGCGACTTCAATTCGCACGCGGCGTCGTCATGGCCGGAGGCGCAATACACCCGCGCGCTGATTTCGGAGCTTGAATACAGGGCCAACACTCCGTCGTATTCGGGCCGGCGCATCCGGACAATCTTTTTTGGGGGTGGAACGCCGTCGCTGTTCGATCCCAAATCCATCGGTGAGATTATCGACGCCGCCAATCGCGTTTGCGGGATCGAACACGACGCGGAGATAACGCTCGAAGCGAATCCCGGCACCGTGGACTTGGCGAAACTCGGCGGGCTGCGCGCGGCGGGCGTGAATCGAATCAGTTTCGGCGCGCAATCGTTCAATGCCGCGACGCTCAAGTTTCTCGGCCGGATCCATTGCGCCGACGAAACCCGCGCAGCCGCAAGGATGGCGCATCGCGCCGGCTTCGATCGCCTCAATCTCGATCTGATCTTCGCGGTTCCGGGACAGACGGTTGCCGATGTTCTCTTCGACGTCGAATCCGCGGCGGCGCTCGAACCGGATCACATCTCGGCTTACAACCTGACCTTCGAAGAAGGCGCCGCCTTTTTCACGGACTTGAAGCGCGGACGAATCAAACAGCTCGCGACTGACGAGCAGGCCGCGATGTATCAAACGGTGCGCGAAGAAATCCCGCGGCGCGGCTACTCGATGTATGAAATATCGAACTATGCAGCGCCCGGCCACGAAGCGCGCCACAATTTGACATACTGGCGCGCCCGAACGTACCTCGGAATCGGCGCGGGCGCTCATAGCTACGCAGGTGACGGGCGCGGCGGCCAGCGAAAGCGATGGTGGAATGAAAAGCTCCCGGCGCGCTACATTTCTGCGATCGAGGAGCGCGCAAATGCGGAGACCGGCGCTGAAACAATCGATGAAGCCGCCGCGCAGAGCGAATTTGTGTTCCTCAATCTACGGCTGCGCGAAGGCTTCGCGCTGGCCGATTTTCACGAGCGCTTCGGCCGCAACTTCGAATGCATCTTCGGGATCGTCGCGACCCCGCTGTTCAACAACGGGTTGCTGACGCTCGATCGCGGCCGAATCAAATTGACGGATCGCGGCCTGGAAATGGCCGACTCCGTGTTCGCCGAATTCGTCTAGGCAATGCCGACGCTCGCGGCTTCTTGGAGCCTCTTGACTGCCCTGAGTCGGAATTCGGCGATGTGAGCGCCGAGACGAGGGCCCCGCACCTGTTGAAGGATCGCGTGGTAGACGAGCGGAAAGATCTTGCCGGGTTTGTCGGGGTAATACTCACGGCCCAAGTCATAGATTCGCTTTTCTATTTCCTCCGCGTTCGCATTTGGGTGATCGTTCAGCCAAGTAGCAAGGGTTTTCAACTGTTCGCGCTCAACGTCCGAGAAACTATAAGGCTGCTTCGTGGGCTCAACGAAGTCCTTGTAGTAATTGATCGCGCACTCTACAAGAACTGCGACCATCGACGCGGTGTTTTCCTCTCCCTCAAAATTGGGATCACGTTTGAGCAAATAACTAACGATGACGTTGGAGTCAGCAGTGCCCAGAGCAGGAACAAGGCTCGTGATAAACCCGAAGCTCAACTCTGAGTTGAATCGCTTCGGTGTGCTTTTCTGGATCACGTATTCGAGCGGCGATTCGCGCTTCTTTTCTTCCGGCGCGGCCGCGTATTCGCACAACGCGTCGAGATATTCATCGACGTATTGCGGAATCGCCTTGAGAAACAACTTGCGCGCGCGGTGCGGATTGCGCAGCAGGAAAAATTTGAGCACCTCGATCGGCGCGTAGCGCGTCCACTGTTCAACCGTCACGCCGCGGCCGACTGACTTCGAGACCTTGCGGCCTTCCTCGTCGAGGAACATCTCGAACGGAAATCCCAGCGGCGGCTGCGCACCCAGCGCGCGGAGAATTTGTCCCGATAGCCGCGCCGAGTCGGTGAGATCCTTTCCGTACAATTCGTAATCGACCTTGAGCACGTACCATCGCAGCGCCCAATCGACCTTCCATTGCACCTTCGCCATCCCGCCGAGCACCGACTGCTCGCCGCGAAAACCGCATCCCGACCTGCCACCCGCGCTTTTTTCGCAGATGAACTCGATCGATGCGCGCTCGGTGTGGTACGCCGAGACCGTTCGCTCGACGACTTGCCCGCAGTTGGGACAAATCGGCATGAACGGCGACCATCCCGCGCGATTTTCCTCGCGCAGCGTCGGCGCGATGATTGCGGTTACCTCCGCGTGCTTGTCGAGGATCAGCTTCAGTCCCTCGTCGAAGCGCCCCGACGAATACATCTCGGCCGAACGCATCAGTTCGTACTCGACCTCGACCGGCGCCAGAAATTTGCGGAGCTGCCCGATCATGTGATCGGCAAAGCTGGCGCAGCATCCAAACGGGTCGGGAATCTTCGAGACCGGAAGGCCCAGGTACCGGTCGAAATCCGCCCGGTTCGGCACGTTCTCCGGCACTTTGCGGAGTCCATCGAGATCGTCGATGAAAACGATCAGCCGCGACGGCCGCGACAGCTCGATCAGATGAAACGCCTTGCGCACGAACGACGGACGCAGGATTTCCGCCATCGTGCCCAGATGCGGCAATCCCGACGGTCCGAAGCCGCTCTGGAAAATTACCGGACGAGCGGGCTCGTAGGCTGCGACGCGCTCTGCAAGCCGCCGAGCTTCTTCGCGGGGCCATCGGTCCGCACCGGCCGCGTTGCCGGGTTGCGAATCTGACTTGTCCGAACGGCCGGATCTCGATTCGTCCGCCATCGATTGGTTTTCTTCCTTGGACCAGCCCGCCTAGTTTTCCGGCTTGTCGGGATTCTTGCCGCGCAGCACGCTTGCGACCGCCTCGTGTATCCATGGATCGATTTGCAGGTCGCGATTTTTTTCCGAGGCGAGCCGGAGTTTAACCGCGCAGTTGCCGCAGATAAAGGCCTGCTGGCGAAAGCCCGCGGTATCTTCGACGGATATGCGCAGCAACCACTCGGCGAACGCGCGCCGGCAGATCGCACAGTGAAATTTGTTGGAATGGGAATCGGTGGAATCCATAGGCGGCTGTTATTCTATATCATTGCTTCAACTCTTTGCGCTGTGGTATTTCGGGATAACCCATGAATTCTTCCACGGTTCGCCAAGACCGAGACGACCGCTTGCATTTTCGGACCGCCGATTCCGTTATTCGAGCCGATCGCGCCCCAAACGCCCGCGCCCGAGCTGTCCGCGGCTAAACCAACGACTTCACCCGTCGTCACTCGATGCGGCGCGGGACTATTTCATCTTATGGATCAGGCGTTCACCAGGCAGAAAATCAAGGAATTGCGCGCGATGGTCGGCGAAGGCGATCGGGTTGCGATCGTGCTGCAGGACGATCCCGATCCCGACGCGATGGCGAGCGCGATGGCGCTGCGTACGCTGCTCGGGCGCAACAAGCAGACCACGCCGCTGTTCGCGTTCAAGCCGGTCACGCGGCCGGAAAATCTCACCATGGAGCATCTGCTGGAGATCGAAATCCTGCCGGCCGATACGGAGGAGCTGCGCGCCTTCGACAAGATTGCGATGGTCGATGTTCAGCCGCCGTACTTTGGCGAGAAAATTCCGCGCGCCGATATCGTGATCGATCATCATACCGGCTACCCCGGCGGCGCCGCCGCGTTCGAGGACGTGCGTACGAAATACGGCGCGACTGCGACGATCATGACCGAGTACCTGGTCACGGCTGACGAAAAAATCAGCGAGCGTCTGGCGACTGCGTTGCTCTACGGAATTCGCAGCGACACTTTGGCGTTGTCGCGCCGCGTGACCGACGACGACCTGCAAGCATTCACGCGTCTGGTTCCGCTGGCCAACTACAGTATGCTCCGGCAGATCGATCGTCCCGAGCTGCCGCTCAGTTTCGCGCAAATCCTGGCGCGCGCGATGAAACGGATGGTGGTCAAGGATCGCCTGGTCGTGCTCAATCTTGGCCCTGTCGAGCGCGACGACCTGATCGTGCAGATGGCGGACTTCTGCCTGCAGTTCGAGGGCGTGGCGTGGGTGGCGGTCGCAGGCAAGTTGGGCGGCAAGCTGGTGATAAGTGTGCGCAACCATGGCATGAGCGGCGACAACGCGGGCGAGGCGGTGAAGAATCTGTTCGCCGATATCGGCAGCGCCGGCGGCCATCGCAACATGGCCAAAGCGGTGATCCCGCTGCGAGCATGGCGGCGGCGCGAGGGGACGACCCGTGACGCGCAAATCGAATCGCGGCTGCGCGAGTTGTTCAGCGCGTGGATCAAGGGCGAGGCCGAAGCTGGCGCGGTTCGCAGCGGGCCCGGCCGCAACGGCAACTGACTCGCGCCGCGTCTACCGCGCCTTAGCAGGGCAATGTATCATCCCTTGAACCGTGGTCGACGCATACACCTGTCTATATTGCGGGGCTGCCGGCCCTTGGAACCGGGAGCACGTGCTGCAAGCAGCGTTTGGCACCAGCTGGGTGTTAGACGACGACGTGTGCGAACCGTGTAACTCGCGTTTCTCCCCCTTGGACTCGAAGCTCGTCGAGTTCGTGCGCGAGTTCGCTTATCTGGGACATCCGGATGTGGCTCCGGTAACTCGGCTATTGGAGGGCAAGATTGGATTGACCCGCGACGTCAGTTCCGGCGCTTGGATCAGCGTTCGAGTCGGTCCGAAAGCCAGGCCGATCCCCTTTCCGCAGCTCATATGGCTGCCGTCCAACCTGGTCTCTTTCGTCACCGATAGGTCGCGCTGGTCTGGAAACCCGCAGGCAATTGCACTCGGTCTCTGGGAGCGTCGGCAGATAATCACCGAACTCTCGGAGGTGTCGCGCCTTCGCCTCAGGCGCTCAATAGTCAGGCAACCAGGCGTCCAACCCGCGATCGTCCGCAGCGCTCCGTACCGGTATCTCTTGCGCGCAACCACGGAAGAGATCTTGAACGAGATCGAGAAGGTGATTCGAACAGGCTCTTTGGTGGCGTCGTTAACTACTGGAAAACCTGACGCACCGATGGCGGGTAAGCAGCGCGAGAAGGTGAGAGTGGCTCACACTTACGAATTAGGCAGCTACGCGCGAGCGATCGCCAAATCTGCCATGAACTTCGTATGTGCCGCTGTTGACCGTGATCTGTCGAGGAGCGCCGATCTCGATGTGTTGAGAGCGTTCATCAATACGGGCGTGGGCCACTTTCAGCGATTCGTGACGTTCCCTTTCCTGCAAGCAACTCCGGAGAAGACGGCGCTGGGCTTTCTAGCGAAGCCAGGTTGCCACACTTTATTGGCGACCGGTTCGGGGCGCACTCCACTCGTTTTTTTCTTTCTGTATTCCCGGCTGTTCGCGATCGTAAGGCTGTGCGAGAGCCCAATATTGGCGCCTGATCGACAAGTGGTAGCACTTTTCAACTATCGGGCTCAGACTCATCAGACATTTGACACGCAGCGAGATGCCGCAGAGTTGGTCAGAGCTCTCTTTCCCACTGCGATGGGAAACGCTTCGGCCTAGGTACAGGTCGGCAAGCTCCGTGATCGGCCTTTTTCAGCGGAAATCGAGGTCACATCTACACCAGTCGCACGAGATCGCGGGCGGGCAATCCTCGCCGCCCGGAAATTTCGCCGCCAGATCGATCCAGCCAATAGATTGATTCGCCTCGCAAGAAGCGCAGCTTTGATTATCTCCAGCGACCGACCAGCGTTTTTGCTTACCTCCCCGTTCCGCCGCATCCGCCAAGTTGCCACGGCTGCGCGCGATGCACAGCTCTCGCTGAGCTACATTGAGTGCCCGGTCCGGCGAAAACTTGAACTCCTCCCGGAATAGATCGCGCAGGCGGGTGACGGCCCAGCCCTGTTCCAAGGCGCGTACCACCGCGGCCCGAAACTGCCGACGGTTACCCTTTCCAAAATCGACGACACTTTCGCCAGCATGTGCGCCCGCGTAGCGAATTGCCGCGCGCGGCAAGAACGGGCTAGCTTTCTTCGTTGACGGCTGCTGCCGCTTCCTCGCGTTCCTTGCCACTTGGCGGAAAGCCAGAACCGAAAAAGCTGCCAATGCGATTACGCCGACTAACCACACCGTCTGGGCAACGTGATCAACCTGTCAGGGAATCCCCGCCGTTCGCACCTCATTTTCTCCTCCTCTTGTCCCTTACCTGTTCTAACAGGCCGCCGCCGGCAGCGTCTCGGCCGGAATCCCCTCACCGTCCTTGCGCAGCCCTTCCAGATGGCAGCGCAACGCGTCGCGCGCTATCGCGCGCGACGCGTCGAGCGTCCGGCAACGAAGTAGCCACATACCGCCGGATTGTACGCCCGAAGTGGACGCGCGGAAACTCTGAGTAATTTGGGTATTCCACAGTGTATGCGGCGCGTCGGGCAATCGCGCCGCAGTTGTCCCTCACCCGCGCCGGAGGCACGGCCTCTCCCGGGAAGCTGCACCCTCACCCGCGCCAGGGGTGCGGCCTCTCCCGCAACAAAGCGGGAGAGGCGGGTAACAAGTCGCGCGGAACGCGGCAGCCTAACTCGGGCGAGGTAAATCTTTATGCGAGCGCGGGGGCGGGCGGTTTACCGGTTGCGGCGATTTCCATATCGTAGTTGGCGCCGATGTGTGATCTGCTGCGATGAGTCCGAGGCTGTTCAGAATTTCCCCGCTTGAGTTCCTGGCGCCGATGATCGTCGGCTGCGCGCTGTTCATGGAGATGCTCGACTCGACGGTCATCTCGACCGCGCTGCCGGTGATGGCCAAGTCGTTGGGCGAGGACCCGATCAAGCTCAACCTCGCGATCACCTCCTACCTGCTGAGCCTGGCGGTATTTATTCCGATCAGCGGCTGGATGGCGGATCGATTCGGTGCGCGCACGGTGTTTCGCGCCGCGATTGTGATCTTCACGATCGGTTCGGTGCTGTGCGGACTGTCGCAATCGCTGCCGCAACTGGTCGCCGCGCGTATTGCGCAGGGCTTCGGCGGGGCGATGATGGTGCCGGTCGGCCGTTTGATCGTTCTGAAAACCGTGGCCAAGTCCGAGCTGGTAACCGCGATGTCGTATTTGACCGTGCCCGCGGTGTTGGGACCGGTGGTTGGGCCGCCGATCGGCGGGTTTATCGTGACCTATTATTCGTGGCGCTGGATTTTCTTCATCAACGTGCCGATCGGCATGATCGGGATCGCGCTGGTCACCTGGTACATCCCCAATATCCGCGAGGACGCGGTCTTCCCGCTCGATCTCCGCGGCTTTCTGCTCACGGGCCTGGGACTGGCGGGTCTGGTCTTCGGCTTCGAGTCGATCGGCCGCGGCGTGATTCCCGCCGGCATCATCATGTGCGTGATGGCGGCAGGCGGCATGAGCATGGCGCTCTACATCCTGCACGCCAAGCGGATCGACTATCCGATAATCGACCTTGGGTTGATGAAAATCCCGACCTTCAACGCGGCTACGCTGGGCGGCGGACTTTTTCGGATGGGGATCGGCGCGTTGCCGTTTTTGTTGGCGATGCTGCTGCAGGTGGTGTTCGGACTCACCCCGTTCGCTTCGGGAATGCTGACGTTCGCCAGCGCCGCGGGCGCGTTGTTCATGAAGATGGCGGCGACGCCAATCATCCGGCGCCTGGGTTTCCGCTCGGTGTTGATCGGCAACGGCGTGCTCAGCGCTTTCATCATGATGAGCTACGCGCTGTTCCGCTCGACGACGCCCCACTTCGTAATCGTGATGGCGCTGCTGACCGGAGGATTTTTCCGCTCGCTTCAATTCACCGCGCTGGGAAGCCTGGCCTATGCCGACGTGCCCAACTTGATGATGAGCGGCGCGAGCAGCCTGTCGAGCATGGCACAGCAACTGTTTTTGAGCCTGGGCGTGGCGCTGGGCGCGATGGTGCTGCACATCAGTCTGGGCGGGCGCAGCTCGGCTCATCTGTCGGTGCATGATTTCACCCCGGCCTTTTTGGTGATGGGACTTCTCGCGCTGGCGTCGTCGCTGCTTTTCATCCCGCTGGAGTATCATGCCGGCGCTGAAGTGAGCGGGCGGCGGGCAGGCGTCGAGCTTGCTCGCACGGCGCAGACAATTCCGGAAGCTAATTGATCGCGCGCATTTGTTTACCGAAGCGCGCGATACCTTTATCGTAATGCTCGTGAATGTGGCGGAGGCGACTGTGGAGGTCAAGAACCGGCTCGGACTTCATCTGCGGGCCGCATCCGCGCTGGCGCAGACGGCCGCAAAATTCGCCTCGCAGGTCATGATTGGCCGCGGCAAGAACCTGGTCAGCGCCAAGAGCATGACCAGCCTGATGATGCTGGGGGCGGCCCAAGGCTCCAAGCTCAAGCTGCGAGCCGAAGGAGCGGACGCGCGCGAAGCTCTCAAAGCCGTCCAGACGCTGTTCGAGCAGCGCTTCGGCGAGGAATGAGCGCGCAGATTCGATGCGCCGCGGGCAGCCCGGCAGTGTTCGCTGCGCGCCATCTTGATTCTGTCCGATTGGTCAGTTATACCCTTCACTACCCGAAAATCTTGAGGCGCGCTGCTGTTTTTTCGCTTTTCGGCAGGCGCTATGCTGACCGGTCTGGAACAAAACTCAATTGAAGCCCTCAGTCCCTCGCGCCGCCCGCATAAGTTGAATTCCGGTCTGCGACGGGGCACTCGAAAACACGCTTTTCAAGGAGCAATCGCGAATGCCGCTTAAGGATTTCCTGTTCACGTCCGAGTCGGTCTCCGAAGGCCATCCGGACAAAATGTGCGATCAGATTTCAGACGCCGTGCTGGATGCGCTGCTCACCGAGGACCCCGACTCGCGCGTCGCGCTCGAGTCGCTGGCCAAGACCGGGCTTATCGTGCTGGCCGGGGAGATAACCAGCCGGGCGCACCTCGACTATGTGAGGATCGCGCGGCAGACCGCGGTCGAAATCGGGTACGACAGCACCGACGTCGGTTTCGACGGCAATCGGTGCGCGGTGCTGACCGCGATCGAGCCGCAGTCGGCCGATATCTCGCAGGGTGTCACCGAGGGCCAAGGGCTGCACAAGGAACAGGGCGCCGGCGATCAGGGCCTGATGTTCGGTTTCGCGTGCGACGAGACGCCGGAGGCGATGCCGCTGCCGATCGCGATGGCGCATCGGCTGATGGAAAATCTGACCAAGCTGCGCAAAAGCCGCCAGCTCGATTTTCTGCGTCCCGACTCCAAGAGCCAGGTCACGGTGCGCTACGCCGACGGCCGCCCGGTGGAAGTGACGGCGGTCGTCATCTCGACGCAGCATTCGCCCAACGTCAAATACGAAAAAATCCGCGAGTCGATCATCGAGGAATTGATCAAGAAGACGATTCCCGAACAGTACCTGACCCGCGCCACGGTCTATCACGTCAATCCCACCGGCAGCTTCATCATCGGCGGACCGCACGGCGATTGCGGACTCACCGGGCGCAAAATCATCGTCGATACCTACGGCGGCTACGGCCGTCACGGCGGCGGCGCGTTCTCGGGGAAGGACCCGAGCAAGGTCGATCGCTCGGCCTGCTACATGGCGCGTCACGTGGCTAAGAATGTTGTCGCGGCGGGACTCGCCACGAAATGCGAAATCCAGGTCGCCTACGCGATCGGCGTCGCCGAGCCGGTCTCGCTGCTAATCGATACCTTCGACACCGGCATCGTGCCCCAGCACAAACTCTCAGCCACCCTGCGCGAGCTGTTCGATTTCCGGCCCGCCGGAATCATCAAGACGCTGAACTTGAAGCGCCCGATCTATCAGCCGACCGCAGCCTACGGGCATTTCGGCCGCATTCCGCATGACGGGCTGTTCCCGTGGGAGCGGGTCGATATGGCCGAGACTCTGCGCAATGCGTTCGGGCTCGACGGCCGCGGCTGATAGCCCCGCGCTCTCCACCAAACCAGACAGAAACTTTCGGAGTTTGAACACGATGGCCACGACGGCAAGAAAGCTCAAAGCAATTCCTAAATCCCGCGCCAACGGAAACGGACGCGACTTCGACGTGCACGACCTCGGACTCGCCGAGGCCGGACGCAAGCGGATCGAATGGGCCGACAAACAGATGCCCGTGCTGCGCCGGCTGCGCGAGCGATTCGCGAAAGAACTGCCGCTCAAGGGCCAGCGGCTGGGCGCCTGCCTGCATATCACCTGCGAGACCGCCAACCTGCTCCGCACCCTCAAGGCGGGCGGCGCCGAAGTGCTCGCCTGCGCGTCCAATCCGCTCTCGACGCAGGATGACGTCGCGGCGGCGCTCGTCGATCAGTACGGCATCCCCACCTTTGCCATCCACGGCGAAAATCGCGACACCTACTACGCCCATCTGCGCGCCGTGCTCGAACGCCGTCCGACGATCACGATGGACGACGGCGCCGACCTCGTCAGCCTGCTTCACACCGAGTTCGCCGGCCATGCCGGCGGCGTCAAGGCGAGCATGGAGGAAACGACCACGGGAGTAATCCGGCTGCGCGCGATGGCCAAGGATGGCGCGCTCAAGATTCCGGTCGTCGCGGTCAACGACGCACAGACCAAGCATCTGTTCGACAATCGTTATGGCACCGGCCAGTCCACGCTTGACGGCATCATCCGCGCTACCGGCGTTCTGATCGCGGGTTCGGTCGTGGTGGTGGCGGGCTACGGCTATTGCGGCCGCGGCATCGCGTCACGCGCGCGCGGGCTTGGCGCCGACGTAATCGTCACGGAAGTTAATCCGATTCGCGCGTTGGAAGCCGCGATGGACGGATTCCGCGTGATGAAGATGATCGAGGCGGCGAAAGTCGGCGATATTTTCATCTCCGCGACCGGCGACAAGCACGTTCTCACTTCCGCGCATTTCGCCCTGATGAAGGATGGCGCGTTCCTCAGCAACTCGGGCCATTTCGATATCGAGATCGACGTCGCTTACCTGAACGACGCCGCGAAAAAGATCGATCGCGACGTCACCCGCAACATCGACGCGTACCATCTTTCCAACGGGCGCATCGTCTATCTCCTCGGCGAGGGACGGCTGGTTAACCTCGCTTGCGCCGAAGGCCATCCCGCGCAGGTCATGGACATGAGTTTCGCGACGCAGGCGATGGCGTCGGAGTGGGTGGCAAAGGGCGCGCAGCTCGCGGTCAAGGTTCATGAGGTACCGGTCGAGATCGAGGAGGAAATCGCCGGCGTGAAGCTGGCCGCGATGAGTCTCAAGATCGATACGCTGACCGCCGAGCAGCGCAAGTACCTGGCAAGCTGGGAATCCGGCACCTAACCGGCTGACGCTACGCTGCGGCGACGGCCGGCGCGGATGGGGCGAACCGACACTTCGGCAAGGAGTCCCGCAATGATTATGCACAATCCGCCGCATCCCGGCGAAGTGATCCGCGAACTGTGCCTCCAACCCCTTGGCATTTCTGTTACTGCGGCGGCCAGGAGTCTCGGCGTGACACGCAAGGCTCTGTCGGAACTGCTCAACGGCAAGTCAGGAGTCAGCCCCTCGATGGCGTTGCGACTCGCTATCGCTTTCGATTCATCGCCCGAGAGTTGGCTCAACATGCAGCAGCAGTACGACCTTTACCGCGCCCGAAAGAATCCGGGCCTTCGGCGCGTCAAAAGGCTGAGCGCCGCGTAATCGCTACTCGTCGATTTTGACGCGCGACCAGCGGCGGTAGATCTCACCGCATCCGACCGACGCGCCGATCAGCAACAGCGCAAGAAAGAACCTCAGCGAGAGCGGATGCCATAGCGCGTCGCCCAAAAAGGCGAACAGGATCGTCCCCGGAATCATGCCGATCATCGTCGCCCAGAAGTAATCGTGAAACGTGATCGGAGACGCGCCCGCCAGCAGGTTCAGCGCATTGTACGGAATCACGGGGACCATCCGCAGGTAAAGGATGATCTGGAAACCGTGCTTCGCGATTCTGCGCAGCATCGACTCGAATCGCTCGCCGACGATCCGCTCGACGAACGACCTGCCGAGAAACCTTCCCGCCGCAAACGCAATCAGCGCGCCTGCATCTCCGCCGATGAGCGAGTACACCGATCCCCATTTGGTGCCAAACGCCAGTCCGCCCGCGATAGTCATCACCGCGCCGGGCACCAGGAACGACGGCCCCACCGCGTACAGCAGCATATAAACGATCGGTCCCCACGCGCCCCACTGAATCACCTGGGCTTTGACCAATGCGGGTTCGGTAAACCATTCGGAGTGCGCAATCAGAAGCCAGATTGAGCCGCCAACCAGGATCGCGATTACCGCGATCTTCACGACGTTCATCAGGCTCGAGCCGTTTGCGCTCGGCTTGCCTGCTTGAGTCCCGATTGGTTTGACGGCGGCCATGGAGCCCTCAATGATATTGGGCGGCAACGGATTGAGACAAGGCTTCGCGCGCGCGCGTTGTAGGCGCGTCACGATGCTACTAAAGTCGGCGCAGTGACCGACTCCCCAAATCGCCAGGGGAAAAACCATTTCCATGAACGAACTCTCGGATAAAGTCGCAATCATCACCGGCGGCGGCTACGGAATCGGCAAACAGATCGCGCTGAAGTACGGGGCAGCCGGCGCAAAAATTGTAATCGCGGCGCGTTCGATCGAACCGATGAAGCAGACCTGCGCCGAACTCGAGCGCATCGGCGCCCGCGCGATTCACGTGAGCACCGACGTCTCCAAGGAAGCCGACTGCGCAAAGATGGCCGCCGAGACGGTGAAAGCATTCGGCCGCATCGACATTCTCGTCAACAACGCCGGTATCTCGGGACCGACCAAGCGGATCACCGATATGTCGCTCGCGGAATGGCAAGAGACGCTCGATATCGACTTGACCGGAACGTGGCTCGCAACTCGCGCCGTGCTGCCGGTCATGGACAAGCAGAGCTCCGGCAACATCATCAACATCTCGTCCGGCGCGGGACGGCGCGGTTTCCCGATGCGCTCGCCGTACGCGGCGGCGAAGTGGGCAATGATCGGGCTGACGCAGACGGTGGCCGGCGAATGGGGTCAGCGTGGAATCCGATGCAACTGCATTTGCCCCGGCGCAATCGAGGGCGAACGAATCGAACGCGTAATGCGCGCGCGGGCCGAGGCCCTCAAGCGACCGTACGAGCAAATCCGCGCTCAGTTCGTGGCGCAGGCCGCGATGAACAGAATGGCGACGGAGGAGGAAGTCGCGCGCGTCGCGCTATTCCTCGCTCTCGATTTGTCGGCGGGAGTCACCGGTCAGACGATGAACGTCGACTGCGGCAGCATCATGAACTGAGCGTGCCGCCGGCAGCTAACGCGCGATGTCATTGTCGCGCACGCTGCTCTCGACGCCGCCGCTCTCCAACCGCTTCATCAGCTCGCGTGCGAGCACGGGAGAGCGATGCCGTCCGCCGGTGCATCCGAGACCGACCGTCAGGTAACTCTTCCCTTCGCGCTGATACAGCGGGATCAGAAAATCAAAAAGACGGCCGACCTCGTCGATAAAGCGCTGCGACTCCGGCTGCGCCATCACGTACTCGCGCACGCGCGGGTCCAATCCGGTGAGCGGCCGCAGCTCGGGGACAAAAAACGGATTCGGAATAAACCGCACGTCGAGCACGACGTCCATCCCGACCGGCAATCCGTACTTGTAACCAAAAGAAACTATCGATATCGACATCCTGGATCCCGCGCCCGCGCCCAGCACGGTCGCGGTGACCACCTCGCGCAGTTCGTGGACCGTGAGCGTGGTCGTATCGATCACCCGATTGGCCCGCTCGCGCATCTCGGCCAGCGCGAGGCGTTCGCGGCGAATGCTCTCGGCGACAGTCGCTCCGCTTGCAGCCATCGGATGCGGCCGGCGGCTCTCAGAGTAGCGGCGCGCGAGCACGTCGTCGGATGCGTCAAGAAAAATTACTTCGGGATGGATTCCGGCGGCATCGAGTTCCGCGAATACCCGCGGCCATTGCGGGAAGAACAGCCGTTCGCGCGGGTCCACCCCGAGCGCGACGCCCTGTAGAGCGGGATCGCGTCGCGCGGCTAGCATCGCGACACTTGGCGCCAGCGCAACCGGGAGATTATCGACGCAGTAGAAGCCGAGGTCCTCGAGCACGCGCATCGCAGATGCGCGTCCCGATCCTGAGACACCGGTAACTATTATCAGGCGAGGTGGCTGAGGCGAGATCATCGGGCTCCGGGTTTGCGCCGCGGTATGAGGCGGACGCGGTTCGTCGTCTCAGTACTTGTTGTCTTCTTCCTCGATCAGGGAATACAGCTCGGCGCTGTCCTTGGCCGCGAGCAGGCGGCTTCGAAAAGACCCGTCCTTAAGCAATCGCGACACGCGCGCCAGCGCTTTCAGATGCAGGCTGGCGGAATCCTCCGGCGCGACCAGCACGAAGAATAGTTGCGACGGGCCGCCGTCAAGCGAATCGAAATCGACTCCCTGGACATGACGGCCGAACACTCCGATTATCTTCGTCACGCCGCGCAACTTGCCGTGCGGGATTGCGATTCCGTCGCCGATCGCCGTCGAGCCCAACCGCTCGCGCTCCGCGAGCACCGCGGTCAGGTCACCGAGCTTGACCTCCTTGTACTTGGCGGCCAGCACTTTCGCCAGTTCATTCAAGACCTCGGGCTTGGTGGCGCCCTTCAAGTCGGCAACAACCATGTCAGGGCTGAGGATATCGGTAATTTTCATCTCGTCGTCCAGGTCCAGTGAAACAGTGAAAAATCAAAATTGAAATATGCGGATGCGGATTGGCGAACTCGCAGCCGGAGCACGGCCGCGAATCACGTTTCCTCGCTGGCGCTAAGGACCTCGCCGGTCGAGGGCGATCTGACTTTCTTCGCCTTGAATTTTTCCAGATTCTTCTTCAGTTGGCGTCCGACCTTGTCCGCGAGCAGATCGATCACCGAGTAAAGATCCTTGGTTTCTTCCTGCGCGCTCACCGACAGGCGCCCTGATTTGACAGTAACTTCGCCGTGCTGCCGGTATTTGTCAACCGTGAGAATCAGGTGAGCCTGACAGGCCCGTTTGATCAACTTGCCGACGTGCGCGAATTTTCGTTCCGCGTACAGCCGGATCGCATCGGTTGGCTCGACGTGACGAAACGTCACCGTGACTTGAGTCGCCGGGGCGTCTGCGATCCGCGCCGCGCGCCGCACCTTTCGGGTCGTCGCCCGGCCGCGCTTCCCCTGCCTGTCGATTCTGCTCATCTTGCTTTTTTCGTTTTTTCGTTTTTTCGTTTTTTCGTTGCCCGCGCCCGGAGCCGTCATCCGATCTGTTTGCGATTTGCCGACGGAGGGATTCCCATCGCGTGTCGATACTTGGCCACCGTGCGCCGCGCGATATTGATCTGCCGGGCCCGCAGCATCTCCGAGATCGCCTGATCCGACAGCGGATGTTGCGGAGTCTCCGTCGTCAGCATCCCGCGGATCTGTTCCTTGACAGTCTCGGCACTCACGTCTTCGCCGCTGGCGCCCTTCACCCCAGAGGTGAAGAAAAACTTCAACTCGTAGATTCCCTGCGGAGTATGCGCGTACTTGTTGGCGGTCGCGCGGCTGATCGTGGATTCGTGCATCCCGATATCTTCGGCGACATCCTTTAGCACCAGCGGTTTCAGCAGGCTGATGCCGTGATCGAAGAACGCACGCTGGAATTTCACGATCGAGGTCGCGACCTTGAAGATCGTCTGCTGGCGCTGGTAGATCGATTTGACCAGCCAGCGGGCCGAACGCAGCCGTTCCTGCAGATACTCCCGCGTCTCGGGCGCAACGTCCACGTCATTGAGCACGCGCTGGTAGTAACCTGCCAGGCGCAGGCGCGGCACCGCGTCGCGATTCAGCGTGACGACGTAATCCTCGCCAACCTTGTGGATATAAACGTCGGGCACCACGTAAGTCGGCTCGTCGCCGCCGTAGTCGCGTCCCGGTTTGGGCTCGAGCAGCGAGATTATTTTGGCCGCCTGCCCGACTGTTTCGACCGTTACGCCGAGAACCTTGGCGATTTCGGCGTAGCGATGCTTTTCGAGCAAATCCAGGTGATTGCTGACGATTCGCGCCGCCAGCGATTCTTCCATCCCCAGGTTCTGCAGCTGCGCGAGCAGACATTCACGAAGATCGCGCGCGGCAACACCGGGCGGATCGAAACACTGCACGCGCGCGAGCACGCGCTCGACTTCGGCGGGCGCAACTTCGAGCTGCGCCGCCAGCTCATCGAGGGGAGTTTCCAGATATCCGTCTTCGTTGAGATTGTAGATGATGGTCGCGCCGATCTGCTGGTCGGATTCGGTCAGGTTCGAAAGCCTCAGCTGCCACATCATGTGGTCTTCGAGCGAGCTTCGGCGCAGGGGCGTGTTTTCGAGCGCGCTTCGATGGTCGTCGTCGGAATCAGCGGGCGGGCTTTCCTGCCAGTTGTTCGAATAGGTCTCGAGATATTCGCGCCAGTCGAGCTTTTCGAGATTGTTCAGTTCCTTGAGTTCGAGCGCGGCGTCACGCGCTTCGTTCTCGACGCTGGACGCGGGTTTTTCCTCGCGCGAACCAGTTTCCCAGTCGTCATCGGAATTTGCGCCGGCGGCGCCCTCGGCCTCGGGCGGCAGCGGTTCACCATTGGCTTGTGCGGCGGCTTCCGGATCGGACGCCTCGGATTCGGAAGCGGCTTCGGCGGGGCTCTGATCGAGCGGCTCGAGCATCGGATTCTGTTCGAGTTCCGACTGCACGATCGCTTCGAGTTCAGGGAGCGAAAGCTGCAGAATTTTGATCGCCTGCTGGAGCTGCGGCGTCATCACCAGTTGCTGGCGAAGCCGCAGATCCTGTCCGAGTTTTACTTCCAGCGCCATCGAAGAATTGTTCGCTAATCCGTCGCAGTGCCCGGCGTCGCGCTCGCACCCGGAGATACGTCCGAATGAGGGAACAGTACCGCATGAGCGCAATCGACCACGCTCTGGCTGGTGTTGAGATAAACCGTGATCTTACAGCCGGTAATCTGATCGCTGCCGTCATGCGCGACCGGACTGCCGGTCAAGACTACGGTGTGCTTGGTCTGGTCCATGACGCCGTGCTTGCCGGTGGCCCATCGCGTGCCCTGGCTGAGCCGAACGTTCCCGTCCGCGACCATGTCCTTCATCTGTCTGAAGTCTTTGTCGAAATAGTTTACGCGCAGCTGGTCGCTTGTAAGCTGCGCGTCCGCCTGGGTAGCTTTCACATTTCCGACCCACAGGACCGAATGATTCTGGTAGTCGAGCGACATCGACTCGGACTTTATATCGATCGGGGCCTTGTTGTTGCCGAATTGCATCCCCCCAAACGGACCGCCTTGTTGCGGCGGGTTTGACGCGAGCTTGGTCTCGCCACCGGCCGCCGCCTTGGGCGCCTTTTGCGGCGCGACCGCCTCTGCCGGCGCGGTGATGCTCGCTGGGGGAGTCGCGGCCGCGGGAGCGCTTGCCGGAGAAGCCGGCGCTTCGGGCGCGACACTGTCCGCCGACACCGGTGCGAGCGTCATTGGCGGCGCGATCGCGCCAGCTGGTGGAGCTGTCGCGGCGGTCGTCACTGGCGTTGATTCCGAGGCAACCGCTCCCGGAGCGGTCGTGGTCGTAGCAATTGAGGGCGCCGCGGCAGGCGCGGCGTCTGCTGCGGTCACCGGCACGTCAGGAGCCGAGGCCGGCGCCGGAGCAGGTGCGATCGCGACAGCCGGCGCCGGGGCAGGTGCGATTGCGACGGCGGGCTCCGAAGGCGGCGCTTCTGCCGGAGCCGTCGCCACCGCCGGTTGAGCTTGCGAGCCGCTGCTGTCCGATGCGGGCGCAGATGGCGGCGCGCCCGGCACTCCGCCGGTCACGCTGATCGAATCGCCGCTTAAATCGTCGCTGTTGGCGGGTTGTGGAGCGGACGCGGCTGGCGGCGCCGAATTCGCCGGTTCGTTGCGGATCGAATCACCGACCGTCCCCGAACCAACCGCGGGCGCCGAATCCGGCGACGACATTGGCGCGTTGACGCCATCCTGAGCCCATGCCGGCAATGCGAGCGCGATGGCGACTATCGCGGTCGCGACGATACCCGACGCTCGACTAACTTTGCTTGGATTTTTCACTATCTTTCTTCGGCGTGACCACAGTCTCCACCTGCGTATTAAGCTGGAAGACGCGCGTTTTGGGATGACCGCTCAACCCCACCCCGGTCACTTTCAATCCCTCGCCCATGATCGTCACGAGACCAGGCGCTTCGACCTTGTCATCATCAGGCATGAAGGTCGCGGAATCGGTGCTGAGAACGTAATCGCCGAAGTGGATGACCGTGCCTCCGGTCAAGTACGCGCGCGTCACATGATTCCCGTTCAAGGTCAAATCCGCATGCGGTGCGTTGACGACCACCGGCTTGCCGTCCGACGAGACCATCGTGACGACAGCGTCGGTCAGCTTCAGCGTGGTCTTGTCAGCCGAATAGTCTGCCTCGCCCGCGGTCAGCACCCACTGCCGCTCGCCGGCTTTCATCTGCGTCCAGTGAAAATTATGCGCACGAAGGAGAGTTCCGGGGACCAGCCCGCCCGCTGTCTCCAACGCTTGAGTGGCTGAGCGATGGCGCACGACCCAAACGGTCGCAATCAGCAGGATAATCAGCGCGGCCGCGCCGAAACCGGCCAGCGCCTTAGCGATTTGCTTAGGACTCAACTTCAATCTCTAATCTCTCACGCTATCAAGTGCTTTTTTCCGAGTAAACCGAGCAGCGCTTCGGCACCATACTTGCAATTCGCCGCGAACTTGCGCTCACTACTTTGCAATCACCGCGCGTTACCTCACACAAACCCGGCTAGCGCAAATCAGTCGGCCTCGTGAGACAGGTGATGGATTCGCTTGAGCGTATCGAGCAACGCCGGCAGGTCGTCGAGCCGATATGAATTGGGACCATCGCTGAGCGCCCGGTCGGGGTCCTCATGCACTTCCATGAAAATTCCGTCGATTCCGGCCGCAGTCGCCGCGCGCGCCAGCGGCGCTACGAACTCGCGCTGACCGCCCGAGCATTCGCCGCCGGCGCCCGCGCCCGGAAGCTGCGCCGAGTGGGTCGCATCGAAGACCACGGGGTAGCCGAAGCCGCGCATTATCACGAGCGATCGCATGTCGGAGACGAGATTGTTGTAGCCGAACGAAAACCCGCGCTCGGTCAGAATGATTCGCCGCGTACCCGCCCTCTCGGCCTTCGCGACCACCGCCTTCATGTCCCACGGGGCGAGAAACTGGCCCTTCTTGATATTAACCGCGCATCCGGTCTTCGCGGCGGCCTCGATAAGATCCGTCTGGCGGGAGAGCAGCGCGGGAATTTGAATAACGTCGACGACCTGCGCCGCAGCCGCGGCTTGCGACGGTTCGTGAATGTCGGTCAGCACGGCCACGCCCGCCTCGCGTTTCACGCGCGCCAGAATCTCGAGCCCGCCTGTCAAGCCGGGGCCGCGAAACGAGTCGTGACTGGTGCGATTGGCCTTGTCGAATGAAGACTTGAAGACCAACGGCAGCTTGGCGCGACGAGCGATATCAGCCAGCCGCGTCGCGTGGCGGATGCATGATTCGTAGCTCTCGATCACGCATGGACCCGCGATGAGCACAAGTTCCGGCCCGCCAAAAACGGCGTCGCCGGCTTTGACCCGGGCCACGCTCACGAAACCGATCTCAGCTCCCGCACCTTCGGGCGCTTAACTCCCAGCTCCGAGCGGCGCTGTACGGCCGCGCGAATCAAGCCGCGAAACAGCGGATGACATTCGAGCGGACGCGACTTCAGCTCGGGATGGAACTGGCAGCCGAGAAACCACGGATGCCCCTTCAGCTCCATTATCTCGACCAGGCTATCGTCGGGTGAAGTGCCGGTCGCGATGAGGCCCACTTTTTCGAGCCTCTCGCGATATGAGTTGTTTACTTCGAAGCGATGGCGATGGCGCTCTGAGATGCGCGCCTTGCGGTACAGCGACGCCGCCAGCGAGCCCGACTTCAGCATGCACGGGTACGCGCCCAGGCGCATCGTGCCGCCTTTTTTCGAGACGTCCCTCTGCGACTCCATGATGTCGATGACGGGGTCGGGCGAGTCCGGCGCGTTCTCGGAGGTGTTGGCTCGCTTGAGGCCGAGCAGGTCGCGCGCCGCCTCGATCACCATCATGTGCAGGCCGTAGCAGATCCCGAGAATCGGCACGCCGTTTTCGCGGGCGTAGCGGACGGCGCGAATCATGCCCTCGGTGCCGCGCGCGCCGAAGCCGCCCGGAACGATTATCGCGTGGGCCTGGGCGAGCCGCTCCTCGACGTTTTGCTTTTCGAGCTCTTCGGAATCAACGTAGTCGATGTTGACCCTGGCCTCATTGCTGATCGCGCCGTGCGCGATCGCTTCGTGCAGGCTCTTGTACGAATCCTGCAGGTTGACGTATTTGCCGACCACCGCGACGTTGACGGTAACTTTGGGATTTTGCGCGGTCTTGACGATTCGCCGCCACTTGGAGAGGTTCGGCGCGCCGGTCCAGATGTTGAGCTTCTCGCACACGCGCTGATCGAAACCCTCGTCGTGAAAACGCAGCGGCACCTCGTAGATCGTCGGCACGTCCGGCGCCGAGATCACGCAGTTCTCCTCGACGTTGCAGAAGTGGGCGATCTTCGCCTTGAGCTTTTGTTCGAGTTGGCGATCGCATCGGCACAGCAGGATGTCAGGCTGAATCCCGAGCCCGGTCAGCTCTTTGACGCTGTGCTGCGTGGGCTTGGTCTTGAGTTCGCCCGCGGTGGGGATAAACGGGACCAGCGTCAGGTGCACGTATAGGACATTTTCGCGGCCGAGGTCCCAGCGGAACTCGCGCACGGCTTCCAGGAACGGCAGGCTTTCGATATCGCCGACCGTCCCGCCGATCTCGACAATGATCAGGTCCGCGCCCTCGGCGGCGGCGAGGATGCGCCGTTTGATCTCGTCGGTGATATGCGGAATCACCTGCACGGTCGCGCCGAGGTAGTCGCCGCGCCGTTCGTTCTGAATAACCGTGTCGTAGATCTGGCCGGTGGTGCAGTTGTTGCGCCGCCCCATCGGAGTCTGCACGAAGCGCTCGTAATGGCCGAGGTCGAGATCGCTCTCGGTGCCGTCGTCGGTTACGAACACTTCGCCGTGCTGGGTCGGACTCATCGTGCCGGGATCCACGTTGATATACGGATCCATCTTCAGCAGCGTGACCTTGAGCCCGCGTGCCTCAAGCAGCGCGCCCAGTGACGCCGCGGCCAATCCCTTGCCGAGTGACGAGACCACGCCGCCGGTTACGAAAATAAATTTTGTCTTTCCCCGCTCCACGTTGAATCCCTCCCCATCCTCAACGAGTTGATTGCGCCGCTGCCGCGCGGGCGCGCGCAAGGTCGTCCGCGGTATCTACTTCCAGCGAAGGCGCCACCGACTTAACCACTCTGATCGCGTAGCCATGCTCGAGCGCACGCAACTGCTCGAGCTTTTCCAGGCTCTCCAACACACCCATCGGAAGGGCGGCAAATTTCATGAGGAACTCGCGCCGGTAAGCATAAACACCGATATGGCGCAGCGCCTCTTTGGGCATCCCGCCGTCACGCGCGTGTGGAATCGGACTTCTCGAAAAGTATAGCGCGTTCCCGTCCGCGCCGCACACGACCTTCACCTTGCTCGGATTCGTCCATTCGGCCTGATCAACGATCGGCGTCGCTAGCGTCGCCATTTGAATCGACGCGTCCGATCGCATCGCCGCCGCAAGCGCATCCAGATCGGCCGGGGAAATGAACGGTTGATCGCCCTGCACGCTGAGATAGATATCGGCGTCGAGCTTCGAGGCGACCTCGGCGATTCGATCGGTGCCGCTCTGATGCGCCGGCGAGGTCATGATTGCTTCGCCGCCCGCCGCGCGCACGGGCGCCGCGATTCGTTCATCGTCGGTCGCAACGATCACGCGCCCAACCGACTTTGCCTTCGACGCCTGCCGCCACACCCGGACGACCATCGGCACTCCCGCGATCTCCGCCAGCGCCTTTGCGGGCAGGCGGGAAGACGCGTACCGCGCCGGTACGACGGCGATCACTGAGAGGTCGGCCAGAAACTTTCTCCGCTGTTCGAGTTTGTCGATCCGAGGGGCACGTACATTGGTAACTGACCGCCGCGGCGTTTGTCAATTTCGCGCGCGCCGATTGCCAACACCCACAAATAAACGGGCGCCCCGGTTGCAAAACCTGAGGGCTGTCGAATGGCAGGCACTGGTTCAGTTTGGATGAAGGGGATGATCTATTCAGCCTGCCCCCCGGCAGATGCAGCGTGCTATGCGTACTCTATGGTCAACCGCCAGGATATCCCGTACTCGCTGGGCTCGCCCGAAATCAGGCGACTCCGCTTCCCGCGGAATTAATTTTGACGGAACGAAACTATCCTTAGATGGCAGCCGTCCCAAAACCACTACTAATGGTATGAATTTCTCTTTTCGGCTCTTTTTCGATCAATCAGAATCGGGCCCGTCGCAGTCTTCCGGTCGACGAACTGAACCAGTACCGGCTCGATTACCAACACTTCGCCGATCCTGCCGGGCCGCCCGGCGTCACAAACAAACGGGCGGCCCCGGATTGGGCCGCCCATCGAAAAGAAATCGCGACGCGCGCGCGAACTACTTGCCGCGAATACGGGTCCGCCGCATCTTGCGCAGCCGTGACTTCGCCTGATGCGGATCGCTCTTCTTCTTTCGCGCAAGTTTGCGATTGCGCCGATTTCGCTGCTTCGAGGCTACCTTCATTGGTTCTCCTGGTTCGGATTATACGTCGGCGGCGCCGATGCGTTGTACGCCTCGCCCGGTCCCGTCTGCCGGGCGGCAAACGCGATCGGACTTATCGCCATCACTTCCGTCATCGCCTGCCCCTGGTCCTGCACGATCACTCGTCCCAGCGGTTCTCCCGACGTAACCGGCCCGTCGATTGCCGGCGGTACATCGTACACCAGCGTGACCGCCGAGGCATCGGCCTTCCGCACCACAACTTTGAGATCGCTCGCCGCGACCGGTTGAATCAGCGGACCCGAACTGACCTGCACCTGTACCGGAAGCGGCTGGCCGGACTTGAGCAGCGGCACCGAGGTGAATTGCTCGAAGCCCCACTCCATCACTTTCGCCGCCTGCGCAAAGCGTTGCTGATTCGACGGTGCGCCAAGAATCACCGCGATCAGCCGCATGTTGCCGCGCTTGGCCGTGGTCGTGACGTTGAATCCGGCCTGATACGTGAATCCGGTCTTGAGCCCGTCGCACCCTTCGAAACGGCCGATCAGATGGTTGGTATTGTTCAGCACGCAGACGCCGTTGTCGAAATCCATCTTCTCTTGGCTCGACCACATCAGCAGGTTGGTCTCGCGGATGATCGCGCGGCCCACCATGGCGAGATCGTAGGCGTCGGTGCGATCGGCGTCATGAGTCGGACGCGGCGGCAGTCCATCGACGGTCTGATACTCCGTATGCATCATTCCGAGTTCGCGCGCCCGCTCGTTCATCATGCGGACCATCGCTTCGACCGATCCGCCGATCTTTTCGGCGACTGCGACCGCGGCGTCATTGGCCGATTTGACGAGCGCCGCTTTCATCAACTCGCGCAGCGGATAAACGTCGCCCTGCTTGAGGCCGACGCGCGAGCCGCCGGTATGCGCGGAGCGTTCGGAAATTCTGACCAACTCATCGGACTTGAAACGACCGGCGTTGATCTGCTCCTGCGCGACCAGCAGGAGCATCATCTTGGCCATCGAGGCCGGCGGCCACTCCATGTCGGCGTTGTACGCCATCAGCACGCGGCCGCTGTCGGCATCTTCGAGCAGCGCACCCTTGTAGAGTGGCGCTCCCGTCGCGCTTGCCGTCCGCTTCGAGCGGACCGCCTTATGCCGGCGCGATTGCACTGTCGCGCCCGCGGGCAACGCCGCGAACACGACGGCCGCGCTCAACATCACCGCCGAGCCAAACAAGACTGCGGATTTTAAATTAACGATTGCCCGCCTCCACCTACCCAATTCCACCACCGGTTTGTCCTCTGCCGTAATCCGATTCGCCGCACTTCTAAGGAATGCGTATGAACCCGCTTGAGTCGGGCGCACCCTTCGAGCCGCTGCTTTCGACGTGTTGCAGAATCGCGAGGTTGGTCCGCGCCGGCGCGTAATTGGGAATCTCACCAACCAGTTCTTTCCATTCCTGGCTCGCTCTGACGTACTTGCCTTCCTCGGCGTAGATTGCGCCGAGCGTGTTGCGCGCGTCCGGTTGACTCGGATCTATTTGCAGCGACAGTAGCGCTTCCTGCTCGGCTTGTGCGAGCGCTCCGCGCCGCTCATATGCGAGTGCGAGGTTGAAATGCGTCTCGGGCCGTTCCGGTCCGAGCAGCGCCGCCAGCCGCAGCACTTGAGTCGCGTCGCGAGTCTGCCCGCTTTCGAGGTAGAGCAGGCCGAGGTTCAGGAACAACTGCCAGTCATCGAGGCCAAGACCGATCGCCTTCTGATACTCGGCGAGTTCCTGGCGATGCTGTCCGACGACGCCGTACGCGAAGCCCAAGTGGTAATGTGCGAGCGCGTTGGTTGGATTATGGTTGATAACTATGCGATGACGGCGGATTGCCTCGGGGTAATCTTCCATACCCAGAAAGTAGTCCGCCAGCGGATCGCAAACTTGCTCGTCGTAAGAACTGCTTTTGGCGCTAGCCCGCGCGCTGATCGGCGACTGGAGTACCAGCGCGATCAGAACCAAAAGACAAATGCTCGAACTGCGACAGCTCAACAACTTATTATCTCCCGCGGCCCGCGGCCCGCGTCCCGCAGGAAGAAATCCGATGCTAGCAGGAATTTTCGATTAAAAAAAACGCGCAGCGTGTTTTGGACGCCGCCCGCAGGAAAAAAAAGCGTCGTGCCAGCCGTGGACCGGATAAATCCGCGTTCGCGCGGCCGGCCGGACGCCGGAGGCAAAGCCGTCTCCGCCCCCCGACCCTGGGTGGATCGATGTACCTTAAGCGATTCGATCCAGGGCGGCTGCCAATGCAACCGCCCTTGTGGTTATCAAGCCTGAGCGAAATTACGGAGTAGCGGGAGCCGGAGCGGCTGCGCCACCAGCCGCTGCACCGGCCGATTTGCCTGCCGCTGCGCCTGCCTCGGCACCGGCTGCTGAGCCAGCCGCCGCGCCTGCTTCGACCGCCTTCTTGTGGCGATGATGTTTCTTCTTGGCTGCCGCCGTCGATGCTGCCGCGGCCGGGGCTGCCGCGCTCGCCTCCGCCGCTGGCGCTGCAGGCGGGGCGTCTTGGGCGAAAGCCGGCATCGCCAACGCGGCGGCGAAGAAAGCTGCGGAAAGGATTGAAAGGGTGCGCTTCATACTCTTGGATCTCCTTGATCTGGGCGGCCCTTAATGGGCCGCAATGTGACTATTAGGGCTATTGCTATACCCGTGCCATCGGGGTTTCCGCAAGATCCCTACGGAACGACAAGGTAATTTCGCCGGGCGGACGGTCCCCGATGACGCAATCGGTCTATCGTCTATCCGCTTTGCGTCTGCGTTTGTCTCCTTTCACGGTCGCCCCGGACCCCCATATCCTCGCCCCTGGCGCTCAGCTCTGAGCTCTCTATATAGCGCTATTAGCTCCTTAAACGCCCGCGCGACCACTTTGAGATTGGCGCCCGACTGCTCGCCCGTCAGCCGGGGCAGATGCTTTACGTCCACCTCTATTACCTTTGCGTTACGGCCCGCCAGCCGCGCCATCAGCTCAGTCGAGATCATCGCGCCATGCGCCCGCAAATCCATCCCCTCGAGCTTCTCGCGCTTGAACAATTTGAAGCCGCAATCGATATCGCTGATGGTGATGCCGAGTAGAACACGAACCAGAACCGTCCACGCCTTGCCGTTGATTCTGCGAATCAGATGGTCGGCACGGCGCACTCGGTGCCCGGCAACAACGTCGTATTCGGGAACAAATGGCGTCAAACGCTCCAGATCTGAAGGATCGAACTGCCCATCGCCGTCGCATAGCAGCACGTACTGCTTGGTCGCCGCCCGGATTCCGGAGATTACCGCACCGCCGTAGCCCTTGTTGGTAGGATGACGCACGACCTTGACGTGCGAATCCTCCGCGGCGAGGCGCTCGGCGATCTCGCCGGTGCGATCGCGGCTGCCGTCGTCGACCACGATTACCTCGAAGTCGTCTGCGACACGCGGCAATTCGGCCAGGTATGAGCGCACGACGCGCTCGACGTTGCCTTCCTCGTTATGCGACGGCAGGAAAACGCTGATTGCGGGGATTCGGACCGGGGAGCTCACGTTGGCATGGGCGATCTAGTCGCCGAGCTCACGGTATCCGCCGCGGAAAAACAGCAGCGGCTTGCCCTCGTGGGGCGTTTCGGCCTGCTCGACCTCGCCGATGTAAATGGTATGGTCGCCGCCGTCGATCGCGCTGGTCACTTTGCACTCGAGATAAGCGAGCGCACCGTCGAGGATCGGGGCGCCGTTCGCGCCAATTTTGTGACTGACGCCCTCGAATTTGTTGCCGCCGCTGATCGCGAATTTGCGCGACACCGCTTCCTGGTCGCAGGCCAGTATATTGACGGTGAAGATTTTGCTCTCCTCGAAGCAGGGATAGCTCTCGGCCTTCTTGTCCACGCAAACCAGGGCCAGCGGAGGAACCAGCGAGACCGACGTAAACGCGTTGGCAGTCAGGCCGTGCAGCTCACCCGAGCTGCGACGCGACGTGACCACGGTAACGCCGGTTGCGAAATGACCCATCACGCGCCGCAGTTCGTTCTTTTCGATTGCCATCCAAATCTCTCTGCGCGCAGATGCTATCAGACGATTTTGCCGACCGTCAAAGCGCAAAGCGCGGCCGCGCGCGAGGTTGTTGTCCGTCGATGAATGCTCCCGGCAATGCTCGCCGATAAAAAAAATCGCAGATTGACGCTACTTTACAATTGACCTGGACACCAAGCGTTCCCAAGATAGAGAATGTGACCGCGATGCTGGAGCTTTGCTGGAGTTGATGGGCCGGATTGTTGGATCGATCGCCGCCGGATTGGTCGTTGCGGCCATAGTCATGATGTGCGCCGCCGAGCCCGGGCGTGCCGAATCCTCGGCGGCGATCATGTTGCAGGACGTGCCGATCACCGCCGGCGACGCGGAGAAAGCAGGCACAATGCCGCCGCCTCCGCCCTACGATCCGACCGCGGTGAAATACGTCGATCCGGGGATGCCGACGCCCGATCCGCGGGCGACTCTCACTCCGACGCCGACCGCGACGCCAACTCCTCCCGCGCAGGTGAAAATCGACGGGGTCCGGACCGATCGCGTGCCGACTCCGGGTCAACTTCTCTTCAAAGCGACGCGCGACATAACTTTCATGGATCCGCTCAGTTGGTCGGTGAATATTTTCAAAAAGCGCCACCAGTTGATCGTCTATTACAAAGGCCGGATGTTTAAGAACTACCAGGCCGTGTTCGGGCGCAGCTTCGAGCCCGGCACGAAACTGTGGGAAGGGGACCGGCGCACGCCCGAAGGCGTTTACACGATCGTCGGGAAGCATCCGAGTCGCCGCTGGGGTTGGTTCCTGACGCTGAACTATCCAAACCTGCTTGACCGGCGCCGCTACGAAGAACTGCGCGACGGCGGCGCGGTGCCGAGCGAAGACGGCCATCCGGTTGGAATGGGCGGCAGAATCGGAATCCATGGCACCGACGAACCGCTGCTGAACAGAGGCAATATCAACTGGACCACGGGATGCATCTCGGTGGACGACGAAGATGTCGAAGAGCTGAAGCGGCTGCTCCCCGACGGCACGGTAGTGATAATCAAACCCTAGCGATCGCACTCTCCGCCGACCATGTTGATCATATCGAACGTCGTGATGATGTCCGGGATCATGTGGCCGATGAGCATCTTGTTGAGCGCGCCCATGCCGAGAAAGCACGGCGGCCGCACGCGCACGCGATATGGCCGGCCGCTGCCGTCGCTCACGATGTAAAAGCCCAACTCGCCGTTGGCGGCCTCGACCGCCTGGTAAACCTCGCCGGCGGGCACGTGGATGCCCTCCATGATCAGCTTGAAGTGGTTCATCAGGCCTTCGATCGAGTTGTACACCTTCTGCTTTTCGGGCAGGACAACCCCGGGATCGGTGATCATGACGGGACCTTCGGGCAGCGTCGCGAGCGCTTGCTCGATGATACGCTTGGACTGATACATCTCCTGGAAGCGGACGTTGAAGCGATCGTAATTGTCGCCGCGGTCTCCCGTCGGGACCTCGAACTCCATCCGGTCATACACCAGGTACGGATGCGCCTTGCGAACGTCGTACGACACGCCGGCCGCGCGCAGCAGCGGACCACTCAGCCCGTAGGAGATTGCCTCCTGCTTCGATAACTTCCCGATCCCCGCCATCCGGTCGATGAATATGCGGTTGCGGCTGAGCAGCTTGTCGCAGTCGGCGAGAACCTGATCGAGGCGCGCGAACGAAGATTTGATCCGATCGGTGAAGTCCGCCGGCAGGTCATGGGTCACGCCGCCGACGCGGCACCATGTCACGGTGACTCGCGCGCCGGTCACAGCCTCGATCAAGTCGTAGAGAAACTCGCGCGCCTCCATCATGTAGAACAGAACGGTCTGCGCGCCCATCTCCATCGCCCCCGCACCGAGGCAGGTCATATGGTCTGTGATGCGCGAAACTTCGCTCATGATCAGGCGCACGTACTTGCATCGCTCAGTCGTGTCGATGCCGAGCAGGCGCTCGACGGCGAGCGCGAAGCCGACGTTGTTGATGCAGGGCGAGGCGTAATTCAGGCGGTCGGTGTAGGGGAAGCATTGTGTCCAGGTCCCCTGCTCGCACATTTTTTCGAATCCGCGATGCAGGAATCCGACCTCGACGTCGCAATCGACGATCCGCTCGCCGTCGAGCTTGAGGTTGAGCTTGATGGTGCCGTGGGTAGTGGGATGCGACGGCCCCATCTGGAGTTCCATGATCTCGTCGGAGGGGTCCGACGGTACGATTTTGTCCTTCCAGCGCGCCGGTAGTGCCATGGCTTGTATCGGGTCGTGTCTTCAGCGCGAGGAGCGAATCGGATTCACGACCGGGTCGATCTCCGGGACGATCGGTTGGCGTTTGTTGTAGTGGTAGTCCTTGCGCAGCGGATGACCCTCGAAGGAATCGTACATCAGGATGCGGCGCAAATCGGGATGGCCCTTGAAAACGATTCCGAACATGTCGAAGCATTCGCGCTCGAGCCAGTCGGCGGCGCCCCACAGGCCAACGACGCTGTGAACCCACGGATCGGCGCCGTCCACGCCAATCTTGACGCGGATGCGATGGCCGCGGGTGAGCGAGTTCAGTTGATAGACGACCTCGAAGCGCGGTTTGCGCTCGGGCCAATCGACGGCGGTCACGTCGGTCAGGAAATTGAAATCGAAGTCAGGCTCGTCGCGCAGCGCGCGGAAAAAATCATACGCGCGTTCGCGATCGATGGTGAAAGTTTCCTCGTCGCGTGCATTTTGCGCGTCGAGAATTTCCCCGCCAAAGCGTGCCTTTAGTTTTTCAATCAACATCTCAGCTAGTCCCAATCGAGCGCGCCGCGCTGCCAGGCGTAGAGCAGGCCGACGCACAGAATCGCGATGAAGATAAGCGCCTCGACGAAGCCGAACATTCCCAGGTAGCGCAGCTCGACCGCCCACGGATACAGAAAAATCACCTCGACGTCGAAGATCAGAAACAGGATTGCCGTCAGGTAGAAGCGCACCGAAAACCGCCCCCACGCCGAGCCGCTCGGCGGGTTGCCGCATTCGAAAGCTTCGCTCTTGATCGCACCGGGACGCTTGGGACCGATCAGCATGTTGATCGTGCACATGACGCCGACGATCACGCCGGCAACAAGCAGGGTCACAGCCACGGGATACCAGGTTGTCATTTCTCGATCTGCCTACAAGCACTTCTTATCTTGATATCAATACCTGATGAGCGGGTCTTTTGGAACGGTCGCCGATTTTTTTGAGGAGGCGCGACCGCCGTCGGCAGGCGCTAATCGAGCCATTAGACCCCAACCGGTTCGCCACGATTAGCGCTATTGACGATTTCGAGCCGCCGGACTAATTTCACAAGCCACATAATGATGTTAACGGATTGTTGCGGGACGAAATTCCAAACACCGGCAAGCACTTGCCGAAAGGGAATCAACATGAATCGCGCAATCGGATGGGGAGCTTGGTGCGGCGGAGTTCTGACTGCTTTGATGCTGGTGGTCGGTATTACCAACGCGCCGGTATCGGCCCAGGTAAAGCCGGGAGATTTCATCACCCCGGACGACGCGTCCAAGGTCAAAGACCTGCTCCCACCAGGCGCGTACTTGCGCGTCCTGCACGGTATGTCGATCAAGGTCGAGCCAACCGAACGCATAGACTGGCCTCAGCCTTACACCGAGGCGACCGAAAAGTACTCGAGCCAGACCAGGCTGACCCCCGACCATCGCAGCCTGATTGGCTACGTCGCGGGTCAGCCGTTTCCGATCATCGACGCCAACGATCCGCAGGCAGCCGAGAAGGTGATGTGGAACGAAGTCTTCCGGCCAATATCTACCGACGACTACGATCTGCGCTGGTTCGATTGCGACAGCGTGTACTGGGGCCGCAACAAGCCGTTTTTCGAGATCACTGACATCGAGATCGGCCACTATGCGGGCTACAACGAAGTCGGACGCACCGAAGTCGAACCGCTGCCGATCGATCCCGATTTCAATACAACTGGACGCTTTTACGAGGCGCTGCTCTATCCGGTTCTCGCTCCGGCACAAGGTCGGGGCAACGGGATCCTCAAGTTCCGCTACGCCGATCCGAGACACGATGACGACAGTTGGACCTGGGAGCCCGGTACGCGCCGGCTCCGGCGTCTGAGCTACACGTTGAGTGACAACCCTTCAGGCGGCGCGCAGTCTTACGATCCCAACCACTACGAGGGCTGGAGCGGCAAGCCCGAGGACTACAATTTCAAGTTCCTGGGCGAGAAGACCATGCTCGCCGCAATCGACATCCATCATGGCGTCGATCCGCGCTGCCCAACCGACGGCGGCGCAAGCCATTGCCCGGACCCGTGGCAACTCAGGCGGCTCTACATGATTGAGGCCAAGGCACGGCCGGGACGGTACGCCAGCTCCCTTTACAGCCGCGAAATTATCTACATCGACTCGGAGGCCGACTTCCCGATGTTCGTGGACATGTATGACAACCGGGACCAGTTGTGGTTCAACTACACCGGGTGGATGAACTATGCCGATCGGGCGCGCGCCGACTCGCGCATCGCGATTTACCCCTTCAAGCGCCAGTTCCAGGTCGGATCCTCGACGGTTGACGTGCAGGGCGGGCTTTCCACCGTTTGCTACCATCCGTCGATGAATGCTCCGTCACCCGAGGGCTGGTTCATCAACATGGGCGCCGTGGATCGCGACTGGTTCACTCCCGAGGCGATGGCGCGCGCGGCCGAGGGCGGACATGGGTTAGCGGGCGACTGATGCCCGGCGTGATCGAGTAAAAGAGTCGCGCGACTGATTGAGAAATAAACCGGCGCGGCCACCAACGGCCGCGCCGGTTTTTCGTCTCTCACTTTTCACTTTTCACCTTTCACTGGCGCGCGTGATACTCGCGCAGCCGCGACTCCGCCGATAAGATTCATCACGTGCAACACGACGAAGAGTTGGAAAAATGGGCGGCAGAGGCGGTGGCGCGGCGATGGCCGCGCGCGCGCATCGACAAAATCGCCGCTCTCCGCGGCGATCTCTCAACGCGTCGTTTCTGGCGCGTATCGATTGCGCAGCACAAGGAGAGCGCCGCCCCGCAGGACGAAACCGGCGCGCCTCCCACCGCGATCCTCGTCGATCTCGGGCCCGACGACTTCCCCCGCTACGTTCGCGCGCTGAATCTTATCCGTGGCCGCCGCTACGAGCCGCCGTGGATCGACGTGCATCGGTCGCTCGAGTCGATCGGCGCACCCGTTCCCGCACTCTACGATGCGGCGCTCGCCCGGCGCGCGATGCTGGTGGAAGATGTCGGCGAACTCTCCCTGCTCGGCGCCGTCCGCCGTCCCGGCGCCGACGCCGCGGACCTGTTCCGGCTCGCCGCCTCCGAACTGATTCGCCTGCACGTTGACGGCACCGGTCAAATCGACCGTCGATGCGTCGCGCGGGAGATCGCCTACAGCGGCCGGCTGTTCGAATGGGAGATGAAGGAATTTGCGGAAGTTGGCCTCGCCGCCGTCGCACCGGGCGCCGACTTTTCACCCATCGCACCCGAGCTGAATCGGCTGGCCGCGCGGCTCGATCGCTTCCCACGCGTGTTCTCGCATCGCGACTACCACGGCCACAACCTGTTCATCCAGGACGGCCCGCGAATTCGAATCATAGATTTTCAGGATGCGCTCATGGCGCCGGCCGCGCAGGACCTCGCCGTGCTCCTGACGACCCGCGACACCGATGAATTCATTACGCCGGTAATCGAGCGCCGCATCCTCGACTTCTACTGCGCGGGACTCGCGCGGCGCGGCATCCCCGCCACGCTCGACGCGGCGCAATTCATGAGCAGCTATCGCATGTGCGTTTTGCAACACGCGCTCAAGATGATCGGACGCTTCGAGATGTTCGAGCGCGGCGGCAAGACCGGATACCGTCCCTACATTCCGCATGCGCTCGCACAGGCGCGCCGGATGCTTGCTCAGATGCGCGCCGAGTTTCCTGAACTTTGCGCGGCGCTCAGCGCTTAGCAGGGTGTCTATCCAATGAAGGCATTGGTACTGGCAGCCGGGATGGGCGAGCGGCTTCGCCCGCTGACTGACGTGACGCCGAAACCGATGCTTGAACTCGGCGGTCGGCCGTTGATCCATTATCCGCTCGCGATGCTGCGGCGCGGCGGCATCACCGAGGTCGCAATCAACGTCCATCATCTGGCGTCCACCGTTCGGCGCGGACTCGGCGACGGATCGGGGCTCGGACTGCGCATCACGTATGCGCCCGAGCCGGTTTTGCTCGGTACCGGCGGCCCGCTCAACAACCTCCGGGAGTTCCTGGGTGGCATCGAAAACGAAAATACATTCGTAATCGCCAACAGCGACACGATCCTCGACCTCGACCTGCGCGCGATGCTCGCGTTCCATCGCGACCACGCCGCACTCTCCACCATCGCGCTGTTCCGCCCCGCCAACCTCGATTACTACAGCCGTCTCGAAATCGACGCCGGCCAAAAACTCCGCCGGATGCGCCTGCTTGCGCGCCGCGACCCGCTTCAATACGACGACTACCCGGCCGCGCTCGCGGCCGACGTCGCAGGATCGCTCTCGCCGTTCATGTATTGCGGCGTGATCGTCGCGGATCAGGCGGTATTCGACCTGATGCCGCCGGCGCCACCCTGGAGCATCATGGCCGGCCTGTTCGCGCCGATGGTCGCAAACGGAATGCCGGTGTTCGGCTACGTCCATCGCGGATACTTCCGCACGATCGACGATCTCAAGACTTACGACGCGCTCAAAGCCGAGTTCGCCTCCTCGCCGCCGCAGGGAATCTTCATTTAAGTGTCTGTGAACTCCAGCGCCAGGCAGAACCGGTCCGTTGCGGGGCCGTGGAAAGCCCCTTGGACTCAAAACCGAGCTCGAACTTCGCGTTTGCAAGCCGCCCGGTGCTGGCGCTGGTCCGAATCAGGATTCAAAATGGTGGGATGAACCCAGCCCCGTTTTCTAAAATGGGAATTCCAGCTCAGCCGCGGCTTCCGATTATCAGGGCTGGCGCGGCGATCCTCGCGATCGTCGCGGCGCTCTCGCTCGCCCAACGCCTGCGCGCGGTCTCGCACCGCTACGACGACGTCGATTTCGTCATGTTCTATGGCTGGTGGACCGATTATTCGAGCGGCGGCGACCCGTGGATGGTGTCGCGCGAACAGGTCGATTTGCGACCCGGTCTATCGCTTCCGCGCTATTGCAATTATACGCCGTTTTTCGTCGAGGTATTTTCTCCCCTCGCCCGGCTCGACCAGAAAACCGCATTCTGGATTTGGGAGGCCGCGCAGATGATGTGCCTGGTGGCCGCCGTGCTATTGCTGGCGCGCGGGAACGCTCCGCCGCTCGAGGCAGCGCCCACGATCATTGTGCTTTCACTACTGCTGCTATCGCGCCAGTTCGCGGGCACGCTGGTGATGGCCCAAGTCACGCCGACGCTGCTGGCGCTGTTGTCCGCGTCATGGTTCTGCGCGCGCCGCGAGCGTCCGGCGGCAGCCGGGCTGTGCTTGGCGCTCGCGGCGTTGGTCAAGCTTTATCCCGCGGCGGCCGGCGGATATTTTTTGTTTGGCCGCCGTTGGCGTGCGCTCGGCTGGACCGTCGCCTTCTTCGCCGCCGGCGTGCTGCTGACGAATCCCTTCCGGTGGATCGAGCTCGCGATGCAGGGAATGCCCATTTCGTACGACACCATCGTCATGCTGCACGTTACCTTTGCCCTCGGGCACGCCGAACTCACCGTGCTCGCTTTTGTGCGAAAAATCGTAGCGCACTTCGCTGGCACTTCGATCATCGCAGCGCCGCTCTTCGCAGTCTTGGGGTTCACCGCGCTGATCGACCTCGCGCTGCTCGCAATCGCCGCGGCGGCCACTATAACGGGCCGCGAAAGCGCCGACCTCGACGGTCTCCTGTTCGGACTGTGGGTCGCGCTAGCGCTCCTGATGTCGCCGCTTGCGTGGATCCACGAGACCCTGCTCCTGCTGCCCGCGTACTTGTTCGGGACGCTCGCCGCATGGGATGGTTTCCACTCCCGCGAACCAGCCCGGCACATCGCCTTGATCGCCGGTGCCGCGATGCTCGCGGTCTGCATCGTGACCGGCCTGATCAAGGCGGTGCCGCATCCTGGATTTCCGGTGCTGTTGGCTGCATACCTCGGCGCCGCGCTGATCTTCCGGGCGCGGATGCAGTCGGATTCGCCGCGATGTGGCTCGGCGGTTCGCGCCTCAGCTCCGGCGCGTGCGCCACGGAACGGAGAATTCACCACTTAAATGGCGAGACTAGCGCAGGAATATCGGGCGCAGGAACATCGTGCGATAGGTCTTTGCGGTCTGTTAAGTCTTGCGGGTTACTTCGCACTGGCGATCTTGTTCTTTGGGCGCCCGCTGTTCGAAGGACTCTCATCGTTTGTGCTCGGCAAAAGCACTGACGCCGGAACCTACATTTGGTCGCTGGTCTGGTGGCCGCACGCGGTGGCCACCGGCATCAATCCATTCATCACCAAAGCCATTTGGGCGCCGCTCGGCGTCAACCTCTCATGGGCGCCAGCAATCCCGCTTGCAAGCTTTGTGGCATATCCACTGACCAACTCACTGGGACCCGTGGCATCCTACAACCTGCTCGTATTGCTATGCCCTGCACTCGCCGCCTGGAGCGCATTTTTGCTTTGTCGGTACATATCAGATCGCTATTGGCCGTCGTTTCTGGGCGGATACGTATTCGGTTTCTCACCGTATGTTCTTCACCATATCGCCATCGGACACTTGCCCCTCTTGTTCGTATTTCCAATCCCACTCGCGGTGTATGTTGTACTTCTCAGGCTCGACGATCATATCAGGGACATGAGCTTCAGTGTCCTCCTTGCCGCGATATTCATTACTCAGTTCCTGCTCTTCATCGAAACCTTTGCCACTCTCGTGGTATTTGGAGCTATCGGTATCTTGGTCTTCTATGCGTTCGCGGAGCATGAGTTGAGAGAACGCATCGCCCGGATGATCAAACCTATCGCGATGAGTTTGGTATTTGTCGTGGTCTTGCTGGCGCCGTACTTCTACTACATCTTCGCTTCTGGCTTTCCCAACGAACGGGTAAACTCGCCAACAGCTTTTTCCATAGACGTCCTGAACTTCTTCATTCCAACCCCCGATCTTCTGGTTGGCGCAAACCATTTGCTCATCAAGGTGTCAGACACCTTTGCGAAAAGTAGCGAACCGACCGGCTACCTGTGCCTGCCCCTTCTGGTAGGTCTAATTTGGTTCGGTTACCGGCGATGGGGCGATCTGATCGGCAAAGCACTAGTTGTATTTGTGAGCGTTACGTGCGTGCTGTCCATCGGTCCTCGATTACATTTCGCAGGACACGTCGGACCAGGGATGCTGTGGAAACTAGCCACTCATCTTCCGCTTTTGAACAGCGCGCTTCCGTCGCGGTTCATGATCTATGCATTTCTCGCACTGGCTGTGGTTGTGTCCCTGCTTATGAGTGCACGAGATATGTCAGCACCTCGGAAGTATGCAGCGGCTGCTTTGATAGTTCTTTTTCTATTACCTAACCCGTTGAGCGAATATTGGAGGGCCATAAACACATCTCCGGAGTTCTTCACTACTGAGTTATTCAAACAATATCTGGCCAGGGACGAAACTGTGGTTGTGCTTCCCTATGGAATGACTGGTAACTCGATGCTCTGGCAAGCTGAGAGCGACATTTACTACCGGATGGCCGGGGGCTACACAATGGCTGTTCCGCCAGACGCGTTTTTGGCCTGGCCGATTACCAATTACTTTCTTCATAGAGATGCTATTCCGGATGCGGAAGATCAGTTGAAGGCTTTTCTCGCGACTCATGACGTCCGCACCGTATTAGTCACTGACGAAGCATGGTCTCTCTGGAAGCCGCTGATGTCCACCCTTGCTACCAGCTTTCAACATGCCGGGGGCGTGTACATCTACCGCGTTCCGGCCGAGGAGTTGGCGCGTTACCGGACGCTTACCGCAATCGAGATGGAAACCCGGTTCGATACTGCTCGATTCGATGCGCTGTTAATCGCTGCGCAACAATACGTCGCAAACCGAGGTGAAGTTTCAAAGCTGACGCCTTTCGAGCTTCAATCGCGTCGGTTGCTGCCCTCCGGCTGGGTCAGCGATCGCGACATTAGAACTCGAAATGGACTGTATGTCGCACCCGCGGCCAACGATGAGATGGCCGTGGGCATCACCGGCTCTTACGAAGCTTTGAAACCCACCATCAAGCGCTATTGCGGCTTCGCCAGAGAGATCTATTTCCCGTATCCCAGAAAACTTTCCGAGCCGCCGCGAGGAAACACTTTCATGCGGCTCCTCGTAATGGATTTCAGTCGCGATGGCCTCGCGAAGGCCGCGCAAGCAGCGAAGCAAGCAGGCGCCATCTCGCCGGTCCCTGCAAAGTAACGTTGGGTCTGGGGAAATCCTGATCCGACTCTGCTTCCGTCCCATCCCTAAATGAGCACTTTCGCTTCCTTGAGCCTTGCGATTTCCGCGGCACTGTAGCCGAGCAGCTCGGTCAGCACTTCATCGGTATGCTCGCCGAACATCGGCGCGCCGCGATATTCGAGATCGATCGCGCCGAAATTCACCGGAAGTCCCGGCACGACGCGTTCGCCGACTTCCGAATGCTTCAACTTCACGAGCATGCTCGAGCGGGAGAAGACGGGATCCTCCATCAATTCGGGAGTGCTGTAGACCGGGCCCGCGGCGAGACCGCGCGCGCGAAGTTTCGCGACCAGTTCATCGCGCGGATGGACGCGCGTGCGCGCCGCGATTTCGCGCTCGAGTTCCTCGACGTTCGCGAGGCGGCTGAAGAGTCGGGCGAACTTCGGATCGGACCCCATCGAAGGCGCTCCGAGCGCCTCGCACAGCTTGCTGAACTCGTCGTCGGCGGCGATCGCAATCGCGATCCATTTGTCGTCACCCGCCGCCGGGAACACGCCATGCGGCGCCATCGACTCGTCGCGATTCCCAATCGCGGCCTGCTCGCGCCCGTTCATCAGAAAATCCATCATCGCTTCGGGCATCATGGTCGTAATCATCTCGGCCATCGACAGGTCGATGTACTGCCCCTCGCCGGTCCGATCGCGATAGTGCAGCGCCGCGAGCATAAAGAACACCATGCCGGCGCCCACCGCGAAGTCCGGCCACGTTCCGCCGATCCCGCACGGAAACGAATCGGGATAGCCCGTGATATGGCACAACCCGGCAAAGGCCTGCGTCGTCGGCCCAAAGCCTACACTACCCGCGAGCGGACCGTCCTGCCCGAGCGGAGTGCCGCTCAGCATGATTATGTCGGGTTTGATTTTCACGAGATCGTCGTAGGCGAGATTGTATTTCGCCATGTTGCCGACGGTGAAATTTTCGGTGACGAAATCGCTCTGCCGGATAATCTTTCGCGCGATTTCCTGCGCCTCGGGCATCGCAAGATTCAGCGCGATACTGCGGCGCGAGGAATTGATCGCGTGGAAAATTCCGCTGCGGTTGGCGCCAATCGATCCGTCGGTGCCGGTCAGAAATCGCACCAGGTCCGGCGCGCCCGACGTCTCGATCCTGATTACGTCGGCGCCCAGCGCGCCCAGCCACGCGGTCGCGTGCGGAACGGCGTAAATCCATCCGAAATCCGCGACCCGGATTCCTTCCAGCGGCCGGGTTCCCATCAGATGATCCCCGCCGCGGCGAGTCCTGCGAGCTCCGCATCCGACCGCCCGATTCTCTCGCCAAGTATCTTTTGATTGTGCTCGCCCAGCATCGGCGCCCCGCGCACGATTCGCCATGGCGTGCGCGCGAACTTGCACGGAGCGCCGGGCATCCGCACTTCTCTGGCGGCGGGATGCTCGAGGTCGATGAAAAATTTCCGCGCCTTGTATTGCCCGTTGCCTGCGACTTCGGCCGGGGAATACACCGGGAAGCACGGCACGTGCTCCGCCTGCGCCTTCTCGAAGGCCTCGGTTCGCGTCTGCGTAGATAGCCAGTCGATTACTCCGGCTTCGATCGCGTCGATATGCGCGGTGCGGCCCATGATAGTATCGAACAGCTCGCTATCCATCCACTCGGGATTACCCATCGCCTTCTTGGCGCCACGCCAGAAGCGATCGGTGCCTGCGTTGAAGCTCACCCATCCATCCTTGCACGGATAGACCCACTGCGCGGCCATTTTGCGGCGGGTCGAGAGCCGCTGGAACGACGGCGAATCGGGCGCCTCGTGAGAGTAACACCCGATATTGGGGCGAATCATGCTGATCATCGAGAGCCACTGGCCGACATCGACATGCTGCCCCGCGCCATTAGTCTTTCGGCTGTATAGTGCGCACATCGCGGCGGCCGCCGCTGTATAGCCAGTCAAATAGTCAGACTGCCTGCCGCCGAGCTTCAGCGGCGGTTGATTCGATGGGTCGGTCACCTGATGCCACGGGGTCTCGTAGCCGACGCCGCTCATGTGTGTGGCGACCAGGTCGCCGCCGCGTAGATTCCGGTAGGCCGACTCGGCGCCGAAAAAAGTTATCGACACGACGATCAGTTTCGGAAATCGGGCCGTGAGCGTGCGCCAGTCAATCCCCAGCTTCTCGTTCAGTTCCGGACGATTCGGATTGAAAACAATGGCCGCCGGCGCGAGCAATTCGAGCGCAAGATCGCGCCCGCGCCGATTTTCAAGGCCGATCGTCACGCCGAGCTTGTTGGTGTTGAGGTAGAGATGCAGCCCGCCCGTTTCGGGGTCGGGCATCTCATCGCGAAACGGTCCCAGCGCGCGTTCCTGCGATCCCGTTCGCGGCGGCTCGACCTTGACGACCTCGGCGCCGAAATCCGCGAACGACTTCGCGGCCATCGATGCGGCCAGAAAAGGCATCGTGTCGAGGCACGGCAGCTCGACGACCTTGAGGCCTTCGAGCGCGCGTGGCGGCTCCTGGAAGGGCTCGAAACGCGCCATCGCTACTCGAGCATTTCCGCTTTCAGATTGTCGATGAGGTCGATCAGATCAGCCATCGAGCTGATCACGTAGTCGGGTTTGAAATACGGATGGGTCTGCAGGTATTTGAACGACGCCGCGCCGGTGGCGACCGCCACCGACGCGCCGTAGCCCGCGCCGAGCGCGGCCATGGTGTCGCGTGGCTCGTCGCCAACGTACATGCAGGCTCGAGGATGAATCGCGGCCTTGAGCGCGGTCTGTTTGAGGCTCTGGGTCTTGTCCAGCGCACGGATCGAGCTTGTGGTCTGCGTCACGACCTGGTCCAGGTACGAGGCGAGCCCGACCATCGCGAGCTTCTCGACCAGCCGCTGCGAATCACCCGGGCGGCTGGTAATCACGCCGGTCGCATAGCCGCGCCGTTTGAGTTCGGCCAGGGTATCCTGCACGTGCGGCAGCACCTCGAGGCGCTCGGTCTTGTCGATTTCAGCCAGGAAGTATGCGTACGCGAGCTTCACGTACTCGGGCCTGAGATGCTCCGGCACTCCGAGCCATACGTCATCGCTGGAAAGCGCCTCGCGAAAGCGCTCGTGGGTGAGCGGCGGATCGTGGCCAAGTTCGTCGAGCGCGTTCTTCGCGGCGATATACAACGGGCCATGGATATCGACCAGCGTGCCGTCGAGATCGAAGAAGACCGCCTTGAATTTGCGCGATGCCAACAAAATTCCTCGAAGGTTCCCAACCGGAGTGTGTAGAGATGGGAAGCGCGCTGTCAAGCGGGGTCGCTAAGGACTCCGCTGATACAGCAGCAGATACTCGCGCCGCCCTCCGATCACTTTCTTTACGTACTCGCGCGTCTCTTTGTACGCGATATTCTCGACCCACTCGTCGTCAGCGCCGGAAAAATCGGCCACCCACTTCGCAACCGCGTGCTCGCCCGCGTTATACGCGGCGACGGCCCGAAACGCGTTGCCGCCGAACATCTCGAGCAGGTTTTTCAAATACGCCGTACCCAGCTCGACGTTAACCGAGGGATCGTAGAGACGGATTGCCTCGCTATCGATGCCGTGCTCGGACGCCATCTTCTCTGCCGTCGAAGGAATCAACTGCATCAAGCCGCGCGCGTTCGAACTCGACGTGGCATTGGGGTTAAACAAGCTCTCCTGCCGCGCCAACGCGAGCACCAGGTAAGGGTCCAGCGCGAGCCGGGTGGACGCGGACTGAAAGAGATCCCAGTACGCGCGCGGATAGCGAACCCGCTCGGCGGCGGCGTGGCTCATCTGCCCGTTCTTTTCCATGTGCGTGGCAGCCACGATCGCGTCATACCACGCATCGGCGCTCGCGAATCCGGCCAGCACGAAACGCCGCATCTCGACGGTGCCGCCGGCATGTTCCTCGAGCGCCTTCAACTCGCCGGGTTCAAGTTCCTTGAGTCCCATCGCGCGGATCGTTTGAAGCCGCGCCATGTGATACTCGGCGGCGCCGGTGACGGCCGGCGCCGCGCCGTATTCCGGGTCCGGCGCCGACGCGGCCGGAAGATCGGGTCTGGATGCCGCAACGCGCCGGCTGGCGAGCTCGGGATAGTAGTTGGTGTCGGTGCTATCGGCGAGTTTTGCGAAAATCGCGCGAGCATCGACGGAATCGCCCGCGTTTTCCAGCGCACGCGCACGCCAATACTCGCACATGTCAAGATTGGTCGCATCTTTCGCGTAAGCGCCGGCAACCTTGAATCCCGCCACAGCGCTGCGGTAATTGCGCGCCAGATACAAGGTCCAGGGTATGCGAAACCGTGCGTCCTGGGCCGCGTCGCTCCCGGGATAGCGCGCGGCCAGCCGTCGATATTGCGCACGGGCGGAATCAAGCCGGTGCTGTTCTTCGAAGATTCTACCGATACGGAGCATCGCACCGGGCGCGAGCGCGCTGGCCGGGAAATTCGCGACGAGTCTGTTCAGCGTCGCACGTGCGAGGTCGTCTTGATCGTCGTGCCAGTAGATAAGCGCCAGAGCTTCAAGGGCCGCCGGCGCGTCCGGTCCGCGGGGCGCGATTCGCAGATACTCGAGGATGGCGCGCCTGGCGCGGTCGGGCTGCGGCTTGAGCGCTCGCGCGGTCACCCAAACCAGTTCCGCGCGAACCGATGGCTCCGGCGCCATCGCAAGCCCCGCGCTTGCCTGCTCTTCGGATGCGGACAAATCGCCCTCGCGCAGCAGCAACTCGGATTCGTCGCGATGATAAGCGAGCGAGGCCGTGTCGGCCAGCTCGGGGTTCGACGCGAGGAGCGAATGAACGATCGTGCGCGCTTCGCCGTCCGCGTCGGAGCGCGGATACTTGTCCCGCAGTTCCATCGCATCCGCATAGGCTGACTTTGGATTCCCGAGCGCGACAAGCGCCTTCGCCTCGGCGATGCGCGCGGGCTGCTCGATAGACGCTTCGGGCGTCCGCGCAATCAGCCGCGACGCGACGCCGTAGGCCTCGGCGTTGCGGCCGAGCTTCAGCAGATTGTCCGCCAGGGTCATCTCGGCGCGATCGATCAACACGCTATCCGGATACGACCTGACGAGGCGATCGAGCGTGTCTGCCGAGGCGTTCAGATCGCCCTGGTCGTGCTCGGCAAGCGCAAGGTAGAAGAGCGCATAGTCGCCGAGCGCGGGAAAATTAGAGGCGGCGAATTTGAGACGATCGATCGCGCGTGAATTGTCGTGGTTCTGGTACGCGCGATAGCCGTCGAGGAACGCCGTCTGTGCATCGGACGGCGGCTCGATTGGCGCGGCGATGGCAGCGGGATGCAACGATAACGACGACGGCGTGGTTTCGGCCTGTGGCGCAGCTTGCGAGGACGCGGCCGCTGAGTCGGCACGCGCGGGCGCCGACGCGCATCCGGCGAGCAGCATCGCGGATAGAATCACTATCGTCCCCTCGCGCCACCATTTCGCTCCCATGCGATCTGGGTTAGCGCATGCCCGACGCGGCTTCAATTGGCCATCACCTCTTTCTGGCAGAACGGTTCTCCGGCGCGACATCGGAGCGCCTCAGGCCACTGAAAAAAGAGTTGCGGGCGCGTGCGGCGTCTGGCAACAGTCGGTAACCTGATTCGTGAAGCGTGCGCGCAAATCCTCGATGGGCAATTCAACCAAAGTGATTCTTGCCTCGGCGTCGCCGCGCCGCCGTCAACTGTTGGGGGCAGCGGGAATTGAGTTCGAGGCGATCGAAAGCTTCGTGCCGGAGCGGCACGTCGCGGGCGAGTCGGCGCGCGACTACGCACTCAGGATGGCGCGGGGAAAGGCCGGCGCGGTTTCAGCGCGATTCCCGGCAGCGATTGTGATTGGCGCCGACACCATCGTGGTGTGCGAGACTCGAATTCTGGAAAAGCCTGCCAATGAGGACGATGCGCGCCGGATGCTCGAGATGCTCTCCGGACGCACCCACACGGTCGTGACCGCGTTTGCATTGGCGCGGGGCGGAAAGATCCTGGAGAGTTCGCCGGTCGAGAGCCAGGTCACTTTTCGCAGGCTGGCCGAGGCCGAAATCGACGATTACATCGCTACCGAAGAACCGTTCGACAAGGCCGGGGCTTACGGGATTCAAGGCGTTGGCGGAGGATTTATTTCCCACGTCGAAGGATCGCGCGACAACGTGATGGGCCTGCCGACAGAGCGCGTCGTCGCGGCGCTCGCGCGATGGGGCGTGAAGCCTGCTTAGCCAAGGTCGTGGAAATGTCGATTGGAAATGAAATTGAACGGCGGCTGGAGACCGTGCGAGCGCGGATCGCCGTGGCTGCCCGCCGCGCCGGCCGCAATCCCGCCTCGATTCGTCTCGTGCTCGCGAGCAAGACGCAGCCAAGCGAGGCGATTCGCGCCGCATCGCGGGCAGGCGCGCGCGATTTCGGTGAGAACTACGTCCAGGAGGCGATTGCGAAGCGCGCCGAGCTGGCGGACTTGACGGAAATTCGATGGCATCTGATCGGCCATCTCCAAACCAACAAGGCAAAGGCGGCCGCAAGCGCATTCTCGCTCATTCACAGCGTCGATTCTGTCCGCCTGGCCGAGGCGCTGGGCCGGGCGCAACCGTCGCCGCGCGTCCACGCACTCATCGAAGTGAATCTCGGCGCCGAGGCGAGCAAGAGTGGAGTCGCTCCGGACAGAGTCGCCACCCTCCTGGACGCGGCTCGCGGCAAAATCGAAATCGAGGGCCTGATGACGATTCCGCCGCCCGCCGCGATCGCCGAGACGACGCGTCCCTACTTCGCGCGCCTGCGCGAGATGCGCGATCGCCTTGCAGTGCAATCGGGGCTTGCGCTAAGCGAACTCTCGATGGGGATGACCGACGACTTCGAAATCGCCATCGAGGAAGGCTCGACGATCGTGCGGATCGGACGCGCGGTATTCGGCGGACGCACAGCGTGAAAACGTGAAACAATGAAAAAACTCGGATTCATCGGCGGCGGTAACATGGCCGAGGCGCTCGCGCACGGCCTGATCCAGCACAAGGTATTCAAGCCGGCCGAAATTATTGTGTCCGACGTTGCGCCGGAGCGCCGGCGCAAACTCGCCCGCGCGCTCAAGATCGCGACGACGGACGACAATGCCGAGGTCGTGCGCGAGGCCGGGGCCGTCCTGCTCGCCGTCAAGCCGCAGACGATCGATGCGGTGATGGCGGAAATCGCGGCAGAACTGGCGAAAGCGGGCGGAAAAGCGGCCGGCAAAGGCAAGCTGTTCATTTCGATTGCCGCCGGTGTGACGATTGCGCGGCTGACCCGCGGGCTGGGTAAGCGCGCGCGAGTGATCCGCGTGATGCCGAACGCGCCCGCGATGGTGGGCCATGGGATGGCGGCGATGGTGCGTGCGCGCGGAGCGTCGGCGGGAGATGAGGCGTTCGCGCTGCGCATCTTCAGGGCGGTAGGCGACGCCGTCGCGCTCAAGGACGAAAATCTCCTGGACGTGGTCACTGCCCTCTCGGGCAGCGGCCCCGCTTACGTTTACCTGTTCGCCAAAGCGATGGCGGATGCTGCGGTGAGCGAGGGACTCCCGCGCGAACTGGCAATCCGGATGGCGCTGAAGACGATTCGTGGCGCCGAACACCTGATGCGCGAGTCCAAGCGCGAGGTCTCCGACTTGATTGCGGCGGTCGCTTCGCCGGGCGGCACAACCGAGGCCGCGCTGCGCCGATTCGCCGAGCATGGCTTTTCTGATATCGTGGCCGCCGCATTGCACGCCGCCAGCGATCGCTCACGCGAACTTGGCCGCGGGATCAACTAGCGGGAGCGCCATCGCGTGTACGCCTGGACCAACCTGATTATCTTCATCGCGCAGACCCTCGACGGTTTGCTGACGCTCTATTTGTATGTCGTGATCATTTCCGCGTTGATGACGTGGATCGAGCCGAATCCGTACAATCCGATCGTCCGCTTCATCTATTCGATCACGGAGCCGGTCTTCGAATGGTTCCGCGAACATATCCCGGTGGTGTTCGGCGGAATCGATTTTTCACCGCTGATCGTGATTATTGTCATCCAGCTCATCCAGCGCGTCGTCATTCCGAGCGTGGTGCACGCGCTGATTCCCGCATCCGTGTGAATCCGGGCGGCAATCCACCGGCGGGATACACGCCCTGGATGCGAGTGGCCGACGGCGAGGTAACGATCGAGGTAACGGCTCGGCCGGGCGCCTCGCGCCGAGGCGTCATCGGCACGAGTGGAGAGCGCCTCGTCGTCGGCGTCCATTCAGGGCCACAAAAAGGCAAAGCGAACGACGAACTGATCGAGTATCTCGCCGGTGAGCTGCGCGTCCCGCGATCGGCGCTGCTGATCGTTCGTGGGGCAACCTCGCGTCGCAAGACGATCCGAATCGTCACGCATGAGCCGGACAAGGCGGCCTCACGACTGCGGGATATTGGCAGACCAAAGTAACGTCTGCCGGCGAGACCGAGGCGAATCGAAGGCGAACAGTCGGCGTTTCGGTTGACTGCGTTGCTTTTCGTGGTTATTTAGGGGGGGTAGGGAGAGGTTTTCGATTAGCAGTCTGGGTTTTGCGATGCCAATTTACGAATACAAGTGCAACAAATGCGGCGTGTTCGAGGCGATGCAGGGGATTAAGGAATCCCCGCTCAAGAAATGTCCTACCTGCAACAGCAAGGTCGAGCGGCAGATGTCGCGCGGCTCGTTCATCCTGAAGGGCAGCGGATGGTACGCGAGCGACTACGCCAAGAAGAGCACCCCGAGCAGCGCGGACTCGGATTCAACGGCGCCGCCGGCCACGCCCGCGACCAACGGTAGTACGGCATCGTCGAGCGATTCGTCGGCGAAGGCGGCTGGCGAGTCGAAGCCGGCGTCGGAATCCAAATCGGCGTCATCGGAATCCAAAAAAACGTCCTCGGAGTCCAAATCGTCGTCTGAAAAGTCTGCGTCGGCCAAAGCCGCCGACTAATCCTCTTAGAGAAACACGCTCGACGCGCCCGAGAATAATTTGGCAATGAGACGCGCGGCGCAAGTGAGCGAGAGTGCGCATCAGCTTCAGCAAGACCAAGGAAAAGCTCCGACCGCTTGCACATGGAGGCCGTCGGGTCTATAGCAAAGCTGGAATCGGAGACTCAAAACGGAAATTCCGGCTTAATTGCCAGTTACAACTCGGAACGACCGAGTGATGAAGTTCCAAGTTGTGCGCGCCACGGGATGGCATTGGCGGCCGTTGGGGATTGCGGCCGGGATGATTGCCGTCGCGCTGTATGCGGCTATCGTGGTCGCGAGCGGCACCACTGCCGACGGTGTGCTGGGGCACAGCTCGATTTCACCCATTCGACGCCCAACCTGGTGGACGCTAAAGGGCTGTCTAGTCCTGATGCGGTGGCGATCGACGCCAGCGCCACGCCAAATCGAGTTTACGTGGCGGATGAAAACAACAACCGGGTGCTGGGCTGGACAGACGCGGACTCGTTCACCAACGGCGCTCCTGCCGACCTGGTGATCGGGCAGCCCGATTTTATCTCCTCTAATTGCAACGCCACCGGCGCCGGCAGCCTTTGCAAACCAAATGGAGTCGCGGTGGATGGCGCGGGCAACCTTTATGTGGCGGATGGAACCAACAGCCGGGTGCTGGAGTACAACGCCCCGCTGAGCACCGGTGCCGCTGCCAATATGGTCTTTGGCCAGGGCGGAAGCTTCACGTCGAACGCGTGCAATTTCGACGGCGGCGACATTCTCCCCGCTCTCAGGTCGCCCTCCGCCAATGACCTCTGCTCTCCATCTGGAGTCGCAGTGGACGGCGCGGGCAACCTCTACGTGGCGGATGGAAGCAACAACCACCGGGTGTTGGAGTACAACACTCCGCTCAATGCGGGCAGTGGCGAAATCGGCGCTGGCGACACCACGGCAGATACGGTCTTTGGCCAAGGCGGGAACTTTACGTCGAGAAAATGCAATGACGGCGGGATCAGCGCCAGCAGCCTGTGCGTTCCAACCGGCGTCGCGGTGGACGCGTCGGGCAACGTCTACGTAGCCGATAGCGTCAACGACCGGGTGCTGGAGTACAACACTCCGCTTAGCACCGGCACCATCGGCGACAGGGTCTTTGGCACGTGCGCCAGTTTCACGTCGTTTGCATGCACTGGGATCAGCGCCAACAGCCTGAGCGACCCGAAAGGAGTCGCAGTGGACGAGTCCGGTAACCTCTACGTGGCTGATTTCGGTAACAGCCGGGTGCTGAAGTACAACCAGCCGCTGCTGGCGGTTACCGCAACCCCAACAGCAACGCCGGCCGGCACTCCAACGGCGACGGCAACCGCGACCGCGACCGCCACGCCAACGGCGATTGCAACGAGTACCGGCGGCACGCCGACAGCCACTCCGACGCCAACGTCGACCAAGAC
>DLMJ01000046.1:139276-141048 GCA_002479255.1 Candidatus Binatus soli
CGACAGCCACCCCGACGCCAACGACGAAGACCGGCGGCACATCAACGCCGACCGCGACTGCTGCGACGCCAACGCCGACCGCAACTGCGACGCCGACCGCCACGCCGACTCCTATCTCGGAGAAGCTGACCATCAGTCCCAGTTCGCTGGCATTCGGAAAAAAGGTGGCAGTCGGAACTACCAGCGCGCCCAAGACGGTCACGATCAAGAACGCGGGTAAGAAGAGAACAGGTCTGGCGGTGAGCATCGAGAGCGAGAGCGCGTCGCCATCGGTGTTCGCGGTCAAGTCGGAATGCGAAAAAACGCTCGATCCCGGCAAGAGTTGCAACGTATCGGTGACCTTCACGCCGACGAACACGACGCCGCAAAGCGGAGAGTTGACCATCAATGACAACGTGATCGGCTCGCCGCAGTCCGTTTCTCTGTCGGGAACCGGCAAGGACCCCAAGAAGAAATAGGGGCCACCGCCGCCTTCCTTAGCGACTCTTTCCGTTATCAGCGACTCTCTCCGTCATCAGCGACTCTCTCTGTCATCCCGACCGAAGCGGAGGGACCCCGGATCTTTTTCTTTGCTCTGCGTGGCGGTTGTTGCGAAACGCACGGCGCACGTGAGCGAGAACACCGCTTGATGCCGGCGTCTTCGGACCAGTTTCAATTCCGCGCGCCCTGATCCCGCGATTCACTCGCGCTCCGGTTGCGCCGGAAATCCCGTCCCTCAAGTCTAAACTTAATGTCACACTAAGAACACACTTTCAGTTGACAGCGCTAACCCTGTTCATGATACCATCCCCACGCTAACGTTGGTGGGGAAGGCTAACCGTTACGCGAGACAGGGGAGGAAACTCTACCATGAAGCGTGTGTGGGCCTTAGCGCTTTCAGCTAATAGAGTTCTGAGCACAAGCACGATCATCCTGCTGGCCGTGGCCATCGCGACGTTCGCGTGGTCAGGCAGGGCGGCGGCAGAGTCCGAAGAGGCCGGGCAGGAGTTGCAGAATTATTTCAGCAACGCCAACACCACCGGCGGACAGGCCTACGTCAATATCATTGCTCCCCTCGAGGGAGATCCAACGGCCACGGCCCCCTACGCGATAGCGGGCGAAACTTGCGCGATGATCTACGTCTTCAATACTGAGCAGGCGATGCAGGCCTGCTGCGGATGCCCGCTGACCGCGGATGCTCTGTTGACCTTCAACATCTCAACCCAATTGGCGAACAACCCGGTGGCGTTAGGGACCATCCTCCACGACGGCGTGATCCGTATTCTCTCGAGCTTGCCAAATTCCACACCGGGGGATCCGCCCGGAGATGACGTGTTTTGCGACCCCAGCACCAGCGTCTGCTGCGATCCTACCGCGTCGGGCGCCGGTTTGACGCTGACCGTCGGTTCGAAACTGGTGGCTTGGGCGGACCACATACAGAATACCCAGATCACCGAAGACGCGTTCCAGGCCGATGTTCCGCATGCGGAGGAACTCGCCTCACTGACCGGCTCACTGCCGGAAGCGTGCGCCGATATCCTTAAGTTGGGTACCGGTCAGGGCGTCTGCACCTGCCCCTTCGGCGATCCGAGCGTGCCGATCCCGCCGACTCCGACCCCGACCGCGACCGCTACCCCGACCGCGAGCGCAACCGCTACGGCGACAGCAACTGCAACTGCCACTCAGACTGCAACGGCGACGGCAACCGCGACTGCAACTGCAACTTTAACGGCAACGCCAACTGCGACGGCGACCGCAACCGCGACTGCAACGGCGACTGCGACCGACACGGC
>DLMJ01000014.1 GCA_002479255.1 Candidatus Binatus soli
GCGGAATCACGCCGAAGGCATCGCTGCCATCGATACGTTCGTTGTGGCGTCCGCGTCGTTTCGGCTGCCCTGCGTGATGATCATTCTGGCCCACGATCGCAGGAAGATCGTGTGCGCAGCTGTAACCGAGCATCCAGTCCGTCACATAGATGTTGCCGCTGGAATCCAGCGCGATGCCGTACGGAGCGCCCAAGGCTGCCGGCCTATTCTGTTACTACCTTGCCGCCCTGTACCGATGGACCCGAAAGAGGACCTGGTGGTAGTGTTCATGACCCAGATCATGCCGTCGGCTGCGTACAACTTCCGCGGGCAACTTAAGAACATCATTTATTCGGCCATCGTCGATTGAGGTGTAGGCCATGGAGACGTACGTCGAGCTCGATACCCAACTGCCTGACCATTACCGGACTCTCAAGGAGAACATTCATCGGTTCGCGCGCGAGGTGATGCGCCCGACCGCGGCCGCTCTCGACCGGCTCGCCGATCCGAGCGCGGTAATCGCCCCGGGCTCGCCGCTGTGGGACTTCCTCAAGCCGGCATATCGGCTCGGATACAATAAGGCCGGGTTTTCCACCCAGTTCGGCGGACTCGGACTGAGCGGCCTTGGGCAGCATATCTACCTCGAGGAGCTTGGATGGGGCAGCGCCGACCTCGCCCTGACACTTGGTCTTGCAGGGGCGCCGTTCGGCGCGCTTGCGGCCACCGGCAATCGCGAACTGATCGAAAAGTATGTCGTGCCGTTCATTCAGGATCGCGAGGCGCAGTACATCGGATGCTGGCCGGTGACCGAGCCGCAGCATGGATCGGACTGGGTGACGGCGAATTGGGGCGGGGGGCACGACGACCTGGCGGGTCACGTGATCGCCCGGCGCGACGGCGATTCCTACGTGATCAGCGGGCAGAAGGCGGCTTGGGTTTCCAACGGAACGATTGCGACCCATGGCCTGGTGATTCTGATCGCCGACCCCTCACGCGGCAGCGTGCTCGGCCGAGGGGTTGCTTTCGTGCCGTTTGACTTGCCGGGCGTATCGAAGGGCAAGCCGCTCAACAAGCTCGGCCAGCGCGCGCTCAACCAAGGCGAGATTTTCTTCGATGAGGTCAGGATTCCGAGCAGCTACATGCTGGTCGCACCCGACAAGCTCGCGGCCGCGGCGGCCTACGGCAGAGGTGGCGGTCCGAATGCGATGCTGGGGGCGGTCTTCACCGGAGTGGCTCGTGCGGCCTTCGAGATTGCGCTCGATTACTCCAAGCAGCGCATCCAGGGCGGCAAGCCGATTTGCGAGCATCAACTCGTGCAAAAGCACCTGTTCGAAATGTTCACCAAGGTCGAGGCGTGCCGCCTGCTCTCGCGCGCGGCGATAACCTACAACACCGACGCGCCTGTCCCCGCGATGGAATACTCGATTGCCTCGAAGACCTTCTGCACGCAGGCGGCATTCGAGGTCGCCAGCGACGCGCTTCAACTGCTGGGCGGCAACGGCCTCAGCAAGGAGTATCCGATCGAAAAAATCTTCCGCGACGCGCGCGCCGCGCTGATCGAGGACGGCACCAACGACGTGCTCGGCCTGGCCGGGGCGAAGCTGGTGCTCGCGCGCCCCTCCTGAGCGTGGCCGGGATGCGCCACGCGAATGCATAGGCCGATTCCGTTGCAAGCACTTTTTTAGGTAGCGCCCGACTACGCCCCGCGCCTGCGGATGCGCCCGAGCAGCGTTCGGCCGAAACGCGTTCGCCGCGAATCGAGCGCGGGGGAGGCTCGCCTGATTCTCCCAAATCGAGAATGACGCTGAGCGCGTTTCCCCGCGGGGCGTCTCCTCGACAAAGCGATTCCCCTAAGCAACCGATGCGAAACGAAGCACCGCGGAAAAAATCTTGGCCTCCCAGACGGGATTTGAACCCGGGTTACCGACGTGAAAGGCCGCATAAAAGCTGTCCCTACATTGTCCGCCTGTATTCATCCCCTTGGTGGTCAAGGTGATGGTCAGGTTTCCGCGCGCGTGGATGCACCGCGTAATCCGCGCCCTGGGCTGCCAAGAGAAGCGCAAGAAGAAGGGCTGAGTGAACGACACGCTCTCGTAGGCAGCGTTGCGGTTGGCAAAATATGACCCGGTGGGAAATTATCTGAACTATGAAATGGGTAAGGCGCATCTTGCTCTTCGCGTTGGCCGGCTTCGCACTGATAGCGATGTTTATCGTGGACGCGGCTTACTACGGCGCCGGAAAGATCATCACCCGAACATCGAGCGACGAGCACCGCATCATCCACGGTAATCCCGAAACTGCGCTTGACCTCGCGTACGAGGACGTTAGTTTTAAAGCCGAAGACGGAGAGACGCTGCGGGGCTGGTTTGTGCCGGCAGCATCCGCCGATGTCGGCGTGGTTACAGTGCATGGCTTGGGCGCAAATCGCCTCCAGTTTCTGCGCGAGGCGAAAATGCTACACGATAGCGGCTATGCGGTCCTGATGTTCGACTGCCGGGGCCATGGGATGAGTGACGGCAGCGGACGCATAGTACGGCTCGGCATATGGGAGCATCGCGACGTGGAAGCCGCGGTCGCGTACCTCAAGCAGAGCCGCGGGATAAAGCGCGTGGTCGTGTTCGGATGCTCGCAAGGTGCAGCGAGCGCGATCGAAGCCGCCGCTGAAGACAAGGATATCGAGGGCGTCATCGCCGAGGCATCGAACCTTTCACCCCGTGAAATCCTCACCGTCGCTATACGACGAGCCCGCCCCGATCTCGCGCCCGGCTTCGTTGCGATGATGACTTGGATCGCGGTTTGGCGGATGGGTGGCCGCGGGATGCCCGGTCCCATCGATGCAATCACGCAAATCGCGCCGCGACCCGTCCTCCTGATGCAAGGCTCTGCCGATGACACGGTGCCGCCGAACGATGTGCGGGTACTATTCGATCAGGCGCGCGCGCCAAAGTCGATCTGGATTGGGGAAGGAGCAGGACACTGCGAGCTGCGGGAAAAATATCCACAGCAGTATCGCCAACACGTGATCGATTTCCTGACACGCTATTTCCCTATTTCGAAATAGGATGGGCGGACGGCAGTTTTCGCACTCAGAGACCGAGATTATCCGCATGGTTCCCCGCGACGGACAGCTTCTTTCCGAGGGCGCGGGCAACTCGCTCGGAAGGCACGAAAAATCACCGACAGCGTGCAGCAATCAAAAGTTTGCAGACATCGAGGACTCGGGAAAGATACCAAGGACCTTCATAAGACTGGGTTGCGAACTTGGACCGCCACTGACATTATCCAACGCGTAAACTATTTCGGAAATCACTTCCGAATTGGGCAACTTAAGGCGATCAGCTAAACGAAAGGAGCACACCTTGGATTTACAGAAGATCTTGTCAGAGCTGAAAGCAGAAAGAGATCGGATCGTCCGGGCCATCGAAGCTCTGGGCGGAAAAGCCACCTCATCGCCTGCTACGAAGACGCGCGCAAACGGTGCAAAAGCGTCGGGTCGGCGGCGTGGCGGAATCACGCCGGAGGGTAGAAGGCGCCTGTCACTGGCGATGAAGAAGCGCTGGGCGGAGCGCAGGAAGAAACGATCCTAACGGCACTCAGCGTCACCGCTGAACCTTTTGGGGGTGCCCCGGGGTCACTAAATTGTGCCCATTTTTGGTGCACTCTCACGCTAGTGAATGCTATCGTTCAGGAGTCTTTGGAAATGGGCTGCAATTGCGCAGGATAGCGGTATGGGCCCCCCGCACCAATAGAACTCGCCGTTTTCATCGTGAGGCGCCCGCCGTGGCCGGGAAAACACGTACCGCCTGGCGGTACGCGGCGGATCTGAGTTATAAGCAGCTTGCTCGGCAAGATCATACGGAAATTCCGGCTTAGGCTATCGCGGGGGTATCTGCTTTTGTCCGCGCGCGACAGCACAGCAGACTTAGAGTTCGATGCCGTCGCGACGAGCACTCTCGGAGAG
>DLMJ01000045.1:0-3290 GCA_002479255.1 Candidatus Binatus soli
CAGCTCCACTTGGCGGATTCACAACGCCCCGGTCGCGCAGAGTTGACTCCGGCGCGCGCTCACGCGCGTGCGTAATCGGAATGATCGCGCCCGACGTGACGCGGCAATCGTCCGAGCACCACAGATAAGCGATCGTTCTCGCGCGCCTGTTGACCTACCAGAGGCGTTCTTGCTGGATCAGACCACGAGACGTAACCCGAAACTGAGCTTATCGGCCTTACAATGATGCCGCATTTGCTCCTCTCTCTGACTGATGCGTACGTCGAGATCATCTCGCGCGCAGTAATCGGAGCAGTACCAGTGCTCCGCGACCTGCCGCGACGGATCGCGAATCTCTGCCGAGCGCAGCTCAAGATAGGTGCGGTTCTGGAAAAGCATGCCGAACCCCTCTGCGGGTGAGTCGGGCAGCAGAGACACTATTTCCTGCCCACAAAAGTTGCAGCGATGACCGACGCTAAACTGCTTCATGGCTGGCTCCTAACAGTCTCAATCTCTGACGCTTGATACTTTGACGCGACTCCCTGTCATTGCGTCGAGCAACCCCCGACCTCCCGCGAACGCGGCGCCGATCAGTGAGCTCTCAATGCGGCGACCCCCGGATGTGGAGAGTCATTGACGCGCGGGGGCAGCGTGCCCGTGTATATCGGTATCTGCACACGAGGCGTCTGCACCGCGGCAGGCACGCTCTTGGCAACGGCGGCCCGCTTGAGTTCCTCGAAGACGTCCTCCACCAGCGACTTCATCCGGTCGGGATCGGGCATCAAATTGGTCGCAGCCATCATCGTGAAATAGAGAGCCTGGTTATAGCTGACGATCGTCACGCCGAATCCGAGATTGCCGCCGAGCGGAAGCATGCCGACGTAGTCGACCATCCGATGGCCGGCGAGATAGAGCGGCACCTGTGAGCCGGGAACATTGGTGGCGACGAAGTTTATTCCCAGCGGCTGCGCCACGCGTCTGGCCCAGGATGGGAAGATTCGCTGCAGCGACACTGCGGTGTCCATGGCCGCGGTCGCAATTCCGGCGAGCACCGCGACAAGTGCCGGCGAGATGCTCCCGCCATTACTCATCAATCTTTCGAGCGCCTGCGGTTCCCCGGCTTCCTTGATCCTTTGGGTCTCCGCAGCGACGAGTTTCAGCCTGGCCACCGGATCCATCGGTTCTGCGGGCAGTTCGGGGAGCATCATCGAAACTCGATTCCCCAGCGACCCGCTTTCGTCCTCACGTCTCACATTGACCGGGCATCCGATTCGGAACGGAGCGCCGGGCTGCCCGCCATGATAGCGGAGGTAGCGGGCGGCTCCCTCGCTGAGCATCGTCAGCACGACATCGTTGATGGTACCGCCGAAGGCGGCGCGAATCGCCCGGACATCTGCAAACGACGTACGCAGCCAGGCCAGCGTCCGCTCCTGGCTTACCAGGCCGGCGTTCCATGGCGTAGCCGCGATCGGGCGCATCATCTGCCGGGCCAACCTGGCGAGCGTGCCGGCATCCGATCCGAGGTCCTTGACTAACGACCGAAAGTTCGAAGCCACTCGACTCAGGCCGCGTATCGAATCGACCTGTTCCTGCCCGCGGTCGAGCGCGGCGCCGATCACCTGTCGCAGCAGCCCCGGAAGAGGTTTTGGAGACCATGGCTCCGATTCTGTCGCCGGTGGGTCCGGCCGGAAATCCATGACCACGTTCAACAGCTCCATTCCTGACACGCCATCGACCAGGCAATGGTGGACCGGCCACATGATGACGGAGCGATTGCCCTTGAAGCCGTTGAACAGGTGCGCCTCCCACAGTGGCCGGTGGCGATCCAGCGGTTTGCGGAAGATCGCCAGGGCTGCCTCGATTAGCTGCGCTTCGGAAGTATCCGGCGGCAATTGATGAAACTTGATGTGATTCTCGATCGTGAAATCGGGGGCGTCCTCGAACGTCGCGTGATTAAGATTGAAAGGTACCGGGACCAGGCGCTGACGGTAACGCGGAAGCAGATGCAGCTTGCTCGCGAAATGCCGAATCAACTCCGGATACGTGATCTCGTCCTCGAAGAACGAGAACGAGCCGATATGCAGTGGCCCGTTGCGTGACTCGCCGTAAATGAATGAGGCGTCCTGAACAGTGAGCCGATGGCGCAGCTTTTTAATTGGAATAGACTTTTCAGACATTGCCCTCATGCCTCCAAAGCGCTCGCGGAGTTATTTGGCCAATCGTCGGGAGGACACTCCAGCGGCCAGGGGGATGGATGGGCACGGGGTCCTGATCGCAGGAAAAGAGGTGGTCTGGGGAGTCGTCATGGAATGAGCCCCGTCACTAGAGACGCGTCGCTGCTGATGCGGCGCCTTCGCTCACTCGTAAGTTCTTCTAATAGTTGAGACGCAAAAATCACGCCAAAAACCTATACAACGAATTCCGGATCCCACGCGAAATTAGCGAGCGGCTGCCGAAGATAAATCGCAGTCCTCGCAGCAGTGATTTAACGATGTGTCCGGTCGCGCCAATCGGCCTGGTGACAATTGACGCCGTCGGAATCAGACAGTTCTACACGGCACCATTCTACCGTTGCTCCCACGCACTATCGAGATCACACGCACTATCGAGATCAAAGGACGAGAGCCTGTTCGCACGCAAAAATCAGATCGACTCGCGGTTTCGCATTTCGTGTGCCTTATTTGGACCCAGCCCGGAGTGAAGCGCGGCAGTGTAGATGCGAGAACGACTCGCGCAGAGGAGGACGAAATGATAGTTGCCGAGCTGATGACCCCAAAGCCTCAGCCCGCTCAGAAACGTCGTAAGCGGAGACATGGGAACCTCCTGACCAATTAGCTGAAATTCCCGCTATTAACGTGTCTAAACCGCGATTTTGATTTTTGAAGCCGAAAAACTGCGACGAGAGAATGAAACTGATCACAACTCAGAAAACCAACCGAACCTCGCAAATACTAACTTACGAAAGGGATTACCAATATGTAAGGCCGCATTCGGCTCTCTAATCATGATTCTGCGGTCTTGATCGCGCGCCCCAGCTTAACGGCGTAGGCGCTCAACCCGATCATGATGAAGCCGAGGACGATCAGCGCGATGGGCCAGCCCATGACATCGGCGAGATACTGGTCAGTGTACCATCCCAGCCAGCCCATAAGACCAAGAACGCTGACCAGCAGGACGATGCGGCTCGCCAGCAGTATGCTGAGGTAAATCACGTAGGCGTTCAGGCCCAGGTAGCTCAGTTCCAGCGACGAGCCTTTCACAAGATCGAAAAAACCGCCCAGCGAGCCAGCGGTGCCGATGAAATACCACAA
>DLMJ01000045.1:3346-5023 GCA_002479255.1 Candidatus Binatus soli
CGGCGCGGCTCAGGCACAAAAGCGAGACGCCCGAGGCGATCGCGGCTATATCGCCGTCTATCCTCATTTTGGCCATCGCTGTGCCGATGAAAACGGTCCAGAACAGGATACTGAAAAAGCCGAGACTGCTGCGCCGCCAAGCTCGAATGACGGAATAGCCCGCGCCAGCGGCTTCATCGACTCCGTGAGCGCGTGAGGATTCGCGCACCGCCGCCCGCATGCCTGCCATTGGCCCCAAATCACGCCGCAAATCGGGCAGACCGCGGACACGATTCTGATTTGCGTGGAGCCTTGCGTATTGACCCCGGCAAGATTCAAGCTGGACCATGAGTGAAATCCCTTCGTCGTTACAGGCCAGGATAGTTCTGTCGGGCGTTCCCGAAATGTCTCCGCAAAGCTCACGCCCTGCGAGCAACTGGAAAGACCCGTTGGGTCTTTTTTTCCTACTGCTGACAATAAGTTTGCTCGATGCTGCGTCAGCGTGCAGCTATCTGCAGCCGACACCGCAGAACGGCAAACTCGAGGTGCAAGCGGTATCCTGGAAGCTCGTGAAGAAACTGGCAGAACCGGACGCCGGACTGACCGGGCGTAAGGTGACGGTTCTGAATCCGTCGGACAAAAGCGTCGTCGCTACGAAAACTACCGATAGCTCGGGCATAGTTGACTTTGACCTTCCGGCGGGGAATTACACTCTGCTTGGCGCAAGCGATGAGCCGCAGAGCGTGCAAATCCAGTCAGGACAGACGACCAACTTCAAAATCGTAATGCACTAGTGCTTCGACTCAACTGCCGCTGCTGCCGTCAAATTCAACGACGCTCGGGACATCACCGTTGCTGCGCAGCAGCGGGGCAGCTAAAAGATACCGAGGCCGGAAAGCCGTCGCCCGCATTCGTGATAGGGCCGACGAGGAACGCCGGCAGCTATTAGCACGACTGCCACCCGGTCCGGCAGAAGCCGCCAACCTCGCCACCGTCGGTATCCATTGCCGGTGGTGTGACGTGCGCCATCTCTGTTCAAGATACCGCGCCGAAGCTCCGCGTCTCTGGGCGATCCCCCGCAACGACTACCCACTACCGCTCGACCTGTGGGGCGAAGTTGCCGATGCGCCGCGACGCAATGAATCAGGTGAGTTCTCACTACGGATCCGCGACGACGCAGGACGACAAGTGGCAATCATCGCGCTTGGCCAAAGACAACCGACGCTCGCCGCAAATCAGCCGGTGATTGGTTCCGATTAACTCGCCTGCGCTGCGCGCTTCGGTCTTAGTTTAACTTTAAGAGAGGGGATCGGGAAGTCGCCGAGCGGTTCGGCGCCTCTCCTGCAATGCAGGCGACCGAGGTGATTCGCCGCGCGGCGGTCACCGCTCGCTCGATCCCAGAGATTTGACCGGCCTACCGCTGTGACTGCGAAGGTTTTATGTTGGGATCCAATTTTTGGTAACAACAGGGAAAAGAGGTAGCGCAAGAAATAGCGGTCGCCGGGCCGTTCGTGACAAGGGTCGATGTAACCCGAGTGCGCCGACGTTTTCAGGGTTTTTCATAGCGTGGGCGTGTATCAGATTGCTTCCGAAAAGTCACTCGGCCTGGCATGCTCCCCAATTTCCAGCCATTGATAAGAGTCCGCCGATTTGTTGAGGATCCCTCGGACAGGCTCCTAGGGAACCTCTGCACAGGTG
>DLMJ01000044.1 GCA_002479255.1 Candidatus Binatus soli
AAAAGGTTCTGACGACGTACACTTGTTGACCAACGCTTTGGCGATCTGTTCTCGCAGGGATAATTCGGATGCAGCGCCGAAGCGGTCCAGTATGTCATCGTATACCGCGACGGCCTTCTCGCTTCGGCCGAGTTGACCCAGCCTGTAGCCCTTGTTAACCAACGCTTTGGCGATCTGTTCTCGCAGGGATAATTCGGATGCAGCGCCGAAGCGGGCCAGCACGTCGTCGTAAACCGCAAGTTCTTCCTCATATCGGCCTAGTTCGCCGAGCCTGGCCCCCTTGTTGAACAGCGCTCTGGCAGCCTCTTCTCGCACAGGCACCTCGGACGCAAAGCCGAAGCGGGCGACTAGGTCGTCGTAGGCCGCAATTTCTTCCTCGCGTCGGCCGAGTTGACCGAGCGCGACCCCCCTATTAAACAGCGCTCGCGCGGTCCAGCCGTGCCCGTCCGAGTCGGTGGCCGAACCGAAACGTTCGACGATTTCCGCGAAGATGGCGATCGATTCATTTTGATTGTTCAAATAGAACTGGGCCCCGCCCAGCAATTCTTTGGCTCGCGCCCATTCGATGTCGGAGGACGCCATAGCCAAGGCCTTATCTGCGCAGAATAGGGCACCGGAGTAATCTGGAGTCTCAGCCCCCATCAGTCTGTCCGCTTCTGCGATCCAATAATCGAAGCTTGGGCTCACTGGCGTCGCGTCAGTAGGCGCTACGCCAGCCGGCATCGTAGGTGGACCGATTATGAGACTGTCAGAAGAAGGAGCATTTACGGTTCTCTCATGATCTAGAAGCCATTCCGCCAATTGCGCTTCCAGCAGTTCGCTGAAATCGTCCGGCACCGCGTAGGATTTGAACAGGTATTTCTTTCCATTCTCGATCCGCCGCTTGAAAGCGAGGACAGCTTTCAGTTGCTCCCCAGGATCTTTCAACTGCGATTTGGCGACTTCCTTGAAAAACAGGGCTATGTTGCGGATCTTTGTCTGTTCGTAAAGCTGCTCCGCCAGCTCCCATTCTTCTTCCGTCCCGGAAGAATGTCCGCCGCCGGTTGGCGTGCCCCAGCGATTGTGCAGGACGAATACTGCGTAGTCACATTCTTTGAGGTCTTCGTTAATGAGCGCTTGCGGGCGTCCGACGCCGGCGATCGTGTCCTCCCACCCGACGGGATGGAACGTGACCCCCCGACGTTCGGCATGGTGCCTAGTGAATTTTTCGAGCGTTTTGCTGAAGAGCTTTCGTTCCTTGTCGAGCCCTCCGGGCGAGCCGATGAAGACATAGTATTGGGTGAGAGACTTTGGCACGGCTAACACGTCAACTATCTGGAAGAGCGCCCATGGTCAACTGACGAGGAGCGCCCGATCAACATTCTGTCGCCTCCACTAAGCGAGTAGCAGCGAGCCGCACTATACGAACACCGAAGCGGACGGTTGAAGAATACGGACGCAGAATCTTGAATCGCGCGCCAGTTCCCATCTTATTCTTAACGATGGCCACCCGTGCCCACGGGCGCGCTGTATAAGGACCCTCACCTTTATCCTCGCCCTAACAGGGCGAGGATAATAAAGATCCGATCGGGTTACGCAAAGCTCTCCTTACAGGGAGAGCAAATTAACGCGTATTTCCCGCGCCGCCTAAGCTCAGTGGCGCGGAGGCTTGGTTCCTTCGTATTTCAGACTCATGTTTGCGATACCAGCGGCAACGTTCAAGCCATTCTGGCCCTCGACTGACACGGGTTGCAGCGCGATCGATCGATGAAAACCACCGAGCAAGACATTTGCTCCAGCGCCTACTCCCAGCGCCACGCTCGCCTGCACGCCAGCGTAGTCTCCGGCCAGAGCACCGGCGCCCAGCTCAGTCGTTGGAGCCGCAACTGCCCATAGAATCACTGCTGATTGCAGATAACCGATGTCGGCGCCGAACTTGGAAATACTGCCGCTGTAATATTCCGTGCGATGCTTATTCGACGCGTAGGTACAGTGGATTTTGTGCGAGGACCCTATAATAAAGCCCCATCCGGACGCTTCCTGGCAGGTCAAATAACCTGTTTTGACCGTCATCTTCTCCTCGGCATGCGCGGGCACGGCGGCCAAGCCTAACAGCGCCATCACCACTATTGCACTCGCCATCCCAGTCTTGTTTTTCATCGGCTACCTCCTTCGCAATGATGTCCATGGTCACTTCATTTAAGACCCGTTGGCGTCTCCGCCAAACCTCTGCCTGTTTTCAGGAACCGATGGCATCTCATGAATTGTATATCGGAGCATGCCGTCCTGCCAGTGTGCCCGGCGCGCGTTCACCGATTTACACACGGCAACGCGGCGATGTGACCCCGAAGCTTAACCTTTTTCAAAAGAGTGATGTCTGTAACGCGCGCGGAGCCGGTTCTGCCAGCCGATCCGGCAGGCGCGCCAATTCACCCTCGAATCGAAACCTGCTCGCCTCAAGGTAGGGCGAGTGGTTCTCGATAGATATCCATTTGCGGCCTTCGCGTTCACACGCCTCGCCGGTCGTGTTGCTTCCAGCAAAGGGGTCAAGAACCAAATCGCCAGAGTCGGTAAGGAATCGAATGAAGAAAGCCGGCACCTGAACAGGAAATCGAGCCGGATGAGGCTTGATATTGTTCAGCTTGCACAGTTCAAGATACCGTCCGTTGGCGTCATTGTTGCCATGCACCAGAAGATTCGATGGAATGGAACCGCCTCGATCGGTGAATTTCTTGGTGATGATATGTCCGGACGGACGGACCTTCGCTCTGTATCCGCGCTTTACCAGCCGTCGCATGTCCGGGCTGTATTCATTGAGCACGCGCTGATTGTCCGCCTTGGGGTCAGGCGTCTTCGATAACCACCAAAGACAGTTGACTGCGTCTTTCATCCGGATCTTTCGGACTGTTACCCATTCGGCCGGTGAGGGAAGCTTCGCGGGATTATACCAATAGAATTCTTGGGCTAAGTAGAAGCCGACCTCCCGAACCAAAGCAATCAACAAATCGAAATGATACAAGGAGCGGGTCGGCTTACCGGGTGTCCACGCACCGCCGATGTCGATCACAAAACTGCCGTCGTCTCGCAAGAGGCGGTGTACTTCGCGTGCGAACGGTAGAAACCACTCCACATAATCGCGCTGGTTGGCGTTGCCGTATTCCTTCTTGAAGTGAAGTGCATAGGGCGGTGAGGTGAAAGCGAGATTCACGCTCCCAGCCTCAAGCCCGGCCATAAAGGGTAGGGAATTCGCTACGTAGGCACGACCCAGCTTTGTTTCGTAAAGCGGTTTCGTCGGCAACTGCGGGTCGCCGGAGTGCCCGCTACTTAATCGCGTCCTTGAAGGCATTGAACAGATCATAGCTCCAAAAGCCTTCCGGTTGGAGCGGAACCGGCTGCATAATCGTAAGAAATCGTTCTAACGGCTTGGGCCGTCTAGTGAGACGGCGGGTTGCCACAAAAAGGTATTCCCATTTCCCCGTGAAATTAAAGAGACAGGCAGCGAGCACGTCGAATTCCTCCGGCTTGTAGCCGCGTGTAGGCTCGCCTTTCTTGTTGTTGCGGGTCTTCTGGAGTTCGACGCGCGCCGATCCCTGCGGACGTTTGGTTTGGCTAGGCGAACGGACGTTCTTGCACTCGATCTTAATCTCCCGACCTGCATAGGGCACGACGAAATCTGGTTGGCCGTCCTTGTCCTGCCAGATGACGCTTTGGAGAGCACCTTCCCGTTGCATTTGTTCGAGCTTCTGAAAGAGAAACCACTCGGCAAGCTTGCCTTTCACGTCCACCTGCGCACGAAACCCGCGCTCTATGGCGGACAGAATATCCCATGCTGTGGTATTCCATTTCTCTTCGAGCGGATGCTTCTTCATCTCGCACCGCGCTCGGGAAAAAGCTCGCGCACCGTGACGCCAAGGGCTTGCGCGAGGTCACAAATAACGCGGAGAGTGGGATTCCTCTCACCTCGTTCGATACCGCCGACATAGGTCCAGTGTCGGCCGCATCTAACGGCGAGATCTTCCTGGGTCCAACCTCGCTGTTCGCGAAGCTCGCGAACGCGTCGGCCGAATACGATAGAGGGCGATGCCACAATCGCATAAAAGCCGGAATGAAGACGATGTTTCTAGAGACTATGAGTATTGTGAAGTACGCCCCGCCTTGCGCTACTCCACCGTCACCGGCTTCGCCGGATTGCGCGGCTGATCGACGTCGGTGCCAGTCCCCTGCTCAAGCGATGCGTTTAATCTCAATGGTCCTTGGTGCGCTTCAAGCTGCCGTCGGGGCTGTCGCCGTGCTGCCTGCGCCAGGCCGCCATCCATCCCGCCTTTTCGCGTTGCGGATGATGCGACATCACAAGCGAGCCGTCGCGCACCTCGCGAACGATGGTCGTCCCTGACGCGACGTACACGTCGTTGCCGACCTTGACCGGCGCAACCAGTTGCGTGTCGCATCCGACCATGCATCGGTCGCCGATCACCGTCTGATGCTTGTCGTAGCCGTCGTAATTCACCGTGATAACGCCGCATCCGATGTTGGTGTCGGCGCCGATGGTAGCGTCGCCGAGGTAGCTGAGATGGCTGGCCTTGGCGCCGCGTCCGAGGCGGGCCTTTTTGGTCTCGACAAAATTGCCAATCCGGTTGTGCCCGGCGAGTTCGGTGCCGGCGCGCAGGTTGGCGAATGGGCCGATTTCGGAATCTTCGCCGATCACGCAATCTTCGGCGCGCACGCCCAGCTTCAGATGGCATCGCGGGCCGATCGTCACGTTGCTGAGCCATGCGGTGCCGTCTATTCGCACGCCCTCGCCGAGCTTGCACATCCCGATAATCTGGACGTTGGGACCGATTACGCAATCGGGCGCGATTTCGGCCTGCTCAGAAATGTAGGCGGTAGGGGGATCGACGAGGGTCACGCCGGATTGCATCAGCTTTCGGTTAACGGCCGCACGAATTTCCGCTTCCATATTTGCCAGCTCCTCTCGCGAGTTGATTCCGGCGAATTCCGCCGGGTCGGCAGCAACCCACGCTTCGACTTTTTCGCTTTCGCTTTCGTTGCGCGCACGCGCAATCGCAACGATATCGGTCAGGTAATACTCACCCTGCGCGTTGCCGGGTTTCAGTTCCGCCAGCGCCGACCGCAGCAACGCCGCATCGACCAGGTAAAAGCCGGTATTGATTTCCTTGACGGCGCGCTCGGCCGGCGTCGCGTCGCGGAACTCGACGATTTTCTCGACCATCCCGCCGCCGTCGCGAATCACCCGGCCGTACGCGGCGGGATCGTCGAGCATGATACTGATGAACGAGAGCTTTGCGCCGCGCTTTCGATGTGCGTCAAGAAAAGCGCGCAGGGTAGCCGGGGTGATTGCCGGCATGTCGCCGTAAGCGATGAACACGTCGCCGGTGAAGCCGGTTGGAATCCGGCTGAGGCCGCATCGCGCCGCGTCGCCGGTTCCGCGCTGAGGCTCCTGGAGCGCGAATCGCGCTTTGGAGAAGCCTGCTGCGGCTTCGACTTCGCGAGCTTGCCGGCCCACGACGATCACGATTGGCTCGGGCTCGAGCGCGGCGGCGGCGCGAATCGCGCGCGCGATCATCGGTTCTCCGCCAAGCTCGTGCAGGACCTTGGCCCGCTTCGAGCGCATCCTGGTCCCTTTGCCCGCGGCTAGGATGATTGCGGCAACGCTCATGATCGGTCCCGGCTATTGGTAATCATCGAAGTTCGAGACTTTCCACGTATCGGCGGTCTTGCGCGCCGTGATCAGCAAGTTGCGATTGAAGGCGCCGTCGTCGGGCACGTCGATGGTCGCGCGAAACAGGAACTCGACATGGTCGGCGCCGTCGCGCTCGGCGATGAGTTTGTAATGCACGACGGGCTTTTGAGTACTGGCGTCGATTTTCTGGCCGCCGATCATCTGTATCTCGCGATGAAGCTTGTCGAGTGCGAGGCCGATACAGAATGGCTCGGCCGCCTTCAGATCGATCGCTACATAGTATTGGTCCACGAAGCGATCGACGACGCCGCGCGCGCTGTTGGCCGGATGGCATCCGGTGGCAACGATCGAAGCGAACGCCGCGATGAAAAGAAGCCCGGCGCATCGGTCAAGAAGGAGGAATCTGCGGGAGGTCATGATTTTTTCTTGAAGAGAGCCTCCAGCTTGCCTTGCGCACCGGCTTTCGTTTTCGCCGGCGGCTTTGCGGCCGCATCGCCGGGCGCGAAGTATTCGCAGAAATTAAATCGCTCCTTGTCCACCACCCGCTCGGCCATGGTCTCACGGCAACTGTTGTTGTAGGCGGGATCGTAAAAGCCGCAATTGCGGCATGAGTGCATCGCGCGGCCGCATCCGGGACATTCGTCGCGAAAACCGACGCGATCCATCCCGGCGATGACTTCGATTTTGATCGCGCAATGCCAACAGTTCATGGCGAAGCCATGGGTTCTTCGCGCGACATAATGCGCCGCGAGATTTGCATAATTCGAAAGCGTTGGTTCCCTGAGGGACGCGCTGAGAGAGGCATGCTTTTTCGGCTGAATCGCCGCTGATAGCATAGCCGCTCAGGTGGGTGCGCGCGAGACAATGGAGGCGGAGGTAGAGGCTTTTGCGGCGGCGCTGAAGAAGGCGTCGCGTGCGGCGGAAAATACGGTGACGAATTATCGTCGCGATCTGCTCGCGCTGCGAAGTTTTCTGCTGGAGCGAGCGGAGCTGGTCGGCAGACGGGTCGATGAAATCGACGTCACGGGCATCACGGCGGATCATATCCGCAGCTACCTGGCCGAATTGATGAAAACTGCAAAACGCGCCACCGTGCAGCGCAGACTGAGCGCGATCAAGGCGTTTTTCCGCTACCGCGAGACGACGACTGGCGAGCCAAGCCCCGCGCGGTCGATTCGCTCGCCAAAAAACGAAAGACGGCTGCCGTCGATATTGCAGCCGGACGAAGTTCGCCGGCTGATCGAAGCATTTGCAGATGACTCGAAACCCGCGGCGATACGCGATCGCGCGATATTCGAGACGCTGTATTCGTCGGGGCTGCGCGTCGGCGAGCTGGTCGGGCTCAACTGGCGCGATATCGACGAAGAGCTCGGGATGGTCATGGTGCGAGCGGGCAAGGGCAACAAGGATCGGCTGGCGCCGGTGGGCGAGCCGGCGCTGGATGCATTGAGGGCGTGGCGGCGCGCGACGGCGGTTGCGTGGGAGCCCGACAGCGCGGTGATTACAAATCTTCGCGGCGGCAGACTGACCACGCGCAGCGTCGAGATGATCATGCAGCGGCGATTGGCGGCTGCGGGTCTGAGCGCGGGAATCACGCCGCATGGGCTGCGTCACAGTTTCGCAACGCATATGCTTGGCAACGGGGCGGACCTGAGGTCGATACAGGAAATGCTCGGCCATGCGAGCCTGGCGACCACGCAGCGGTATACTCATGTGAGCGTGAATCATTTGAAAGAGGTTTATCGACGTGCCTTTCCACGGGTTTGACAAGGGCCTCGAGCCGGGCGCCGAAATCCGCCACACGACGATTCTGAGCGTGCGCCACGAAGGGCACGTCGTCATCGCGGGTGACGGACAGGTGAGCGTTGGACAAACGATCATGAAGACCAAGGCGAAGAAAGTGCGCCGGCTGCATCAGGATCGCGTGCTGGCGGGATTCGCAGGCTCGACCGCAGACGCGCTTACGCTGTTCGACAAGTTCGAATCGAAGCTGCAGGAATACAACGGCGTGCTTCGCCGCGCCGCAGTCGAGCTGGCCAAGGACTGGCGCACGGATCGAATCCTGCGGCGGCTCGAGGCGATGCTGGTGGTGGCGGACAAAGAGAGCTCGCTGCTTATTTCAGGCGTCGGCGACGTGCTCGAGCCCGACGACGGGATATTGGCGATCGGATCGGGCGGCAACTACGCGCTATCAGCAGCGCGCGCGCTGGTTCGCCACGGCTCGGGGATGACGGCGCGCCAGATCGCGGAAGGCGCGATGAAAATCGCGTCGGAAGTCTGCGTTTACACCAACGACCAATTTGTCTTCGAAGAGTTGTAACCACAATACTCCAGGAAGTTTCCAGCCGATGGCAGTTCCACAAGTGATGACGCCGCGCGAGATCGTCTCGGAGCTCGACCGCTATATCGTCGGGCAGCATGAGGCGAAGCGCGCAGTTGCGATCGCGCTGCGCAACCGGTGGCGGCGGCAGAATGTCGCGCCGGAGTTGCGCGACGAAATTGCGCCCAAGAATATCCTGATGATCGGACCGACCGGCGTCGGCAAGACGGAAATCGCGCGGCGGCTGGCGCGGCTGGCGCAAGCGCCGTTCGTGAAGGTGGAAGCGTCGCGCTACACCGAGGTCGGCTACGTCGGGCGCGACGTCGAGTCGATGATTCGCGACCTGGCGGAAATTGCGGTCAAGATGGCGCGCGACGAAGCGCACGATCGGGTTGCGATCAAGGCGCGCGAGAACGCCGAGGAGCGATTGCTCGATCTGCTGTTCCCGGTGCCCACCAAGGTCCGCCGGCCCGCGGGTATCACGCCCGAGGGGAATATCGAAGCGATCGACAACGACTCGCACAAGGACACGCGCGAGAAATTGCGCAAGCTGCTCAATGGCGGCCATCTGGACGATCGTGAAGTCGAGCTCGAAGTCAGCGCGAACGCCGCGCCGAATATCGAGGTCTTCACGCCGCAAGGGATGGAAGAGATGGGCCTCAACATGAAGGAGCTGATGAATCAGCTCATGCCCAAGAAAACGCGCACGCGCAAAGTGAAGATTCCCGAGGCGCTGGAGTTGCTGACAACGGAGGAAGCGGCGCGGCTGGTGGATATGGAGGCGGTGGCGCACGAGGCGATCAGCCGGGCGGAGCAGTCAGGCATCGTGTTCATCGACGAGATAGACAAGATCGCGGGGCGGGAGACGCATGGGCCCGACGTCTCGCGCGAGGGGGTGCAGCGCGACCTGCTGCCAATCGTCGAAGGATCGACGGTCAACACGAAATACGGAGCGGTCAAGACCGACCACATTTTGTTTGTCGCGTCGGGGGCGTTTCACACGTCGAAACCGTCGGACCTGATTCCCGAGTTCCAGGGGCGCTTTCCGATTCGCGTCGAGCTGAAGGCGCTCACGCGCGAAGATTTCATCCGCATTCTGACCGAGCCCGAGAACGCGCTGACCCGGCAATACGTCGCGCTGATGGAGACCGAGGGCGTGCATATGCGCTTCACCGAGGACGGGGTGGCGGCGCTGGCGGAGATCGCGGCCAAGGTCAACTCGCGCTCGGAAAATATCGGCGCGCGCCGGCTGCATACGGTGCTCGAGCGGCTGTTGGAAGAGTTGTCGTTCAACGCGCCGGAACTGCAGGATCGCGAGCTGACGATCGACGCCGCATACGTTCACGGCCGGCTCGATGAAATCGTCAAGGACGAGGATCTCTCGCGGTATATTCTGTAGCTCCCATTCACCGTTACAATTGCCGTAATAGCCGCTGCCAAGCGATGGATTGCGCGGCGCGCTCAATACTGTTTTGATTTTCTTTTTTGGAGAGGTTCGTTAAGGCGTGAAAGAGGCCGTCCACAATCGAGCCGAAGTGCTCATCGAAGCGCTGCCCTACATTCAGCGCTTTCGCGGCAAAACGTTCGTGATCAAATACGGCGGCCACGCGATGCAGACCGAGGAGTTTCGCGAAAGCTTTGCGCAGGAAGTCGTGCTGCTCGACCTGGTCGGGATCAACCCGATCATCGTGCACGGCGGCGGGCCGCAGATTACGGAACTTATCGGCAAGCTCGGGCTGAAGTCGCGCTTCGTGCGCGGGATGCGCGTCACCGATCCGGCGACGATGGAAGCGGCCGAGATGGTCCTGCAAAGAATCAACAAGGACCTGGTGGCGACGATTTCCCGCCAGGGTGGCCGCGCGGTTGGGCTCTCGGGCAAGGATGGCGACCTGATCAGGTCACGCAAGATGCGGATGGTCGTGACCGATGACAACGGCAAACGCTCGCGGGTCGATATCGGGCTGGTCGGCGAAGTCGATCGGGTGAATCCGGAATTGCTGCGCACGCTCGAAGCCAACAACTTCATTCCGGTGATCGCGCCGACCGGGTTCGGCCGCGACGGCCAGACCTACAACATCAATGCCGACGTCGCGGCGGGCGAGATCGCGGCCGCGCTCAAAGCGGAAAAATTGATCCTGCTGAGCGACGTCGAGGGCGTGAAGGACAAGGACGGCAAATTGCTTCCGACGCTCGATGCCGCGGAAGCCAGGCGACTGATCGCGCGCGGGGTGATTGCGGAAGGGATGATTCCGAAGGTCGAATGTTGCATCGAGGCGCTGAACAAGGGCGTGGCGAAGACCCACATAATCGACGGCCGCGTCAAACACGCGGTGCTGCTGGAAATCTTCACCCGCTCGGGAATCGGCACCGAAGTGGTTCAACGCCGCGCCAAAGTGTCGGCGTTGACCGACACGGCGCGCAACGCAGAGGGCAGCGGCAAGGCGCGATGAACAATGCCGAGATAGTAGAACTCACGCATCGACACATGGTCGATGTTTACGGATGCCTCCCGATCGCGTTCGCACGCGGGCATGGCGCGTATCTGTATGACGCCGACGGCAACCGTTATCTCGATTTTTTCTGCGGGCTGGCGGTCACCAGTCTCGGTCATGGGAATCCCCGCGTCGTGCGCGCTATCAAGGAGCAGGCGGAAAAGCTCACGCACGTTTCCAACGTCTTTCACACCGAACCGACTGCGCGATTGGCCGAGCGGCTGGCGAATCGTTTCGGCGAGGGAAAGGTTTTCCTGGGCAACTCGGGGGCCGAAGCCAACGAGGCCGCGATCAAACTTGCGCGGCGATGGGGCAGCAACGCGGGCGGCGGGCGCTTCGAGATTTTGGCGACGCTCGGATCATTCCACGGACGCACGCTGGCCACGCTGAGCGCGACCGGCCAGGAGCGATACCATCAGGGCTTCCAACCGCTGATGCCCGGCTTCAGACTGGTGCCCTTCGACGATCTCGCGGCGCTCGATCGCGCCCGGCGTGACGAAACCGTCGGCGTGATGATCGAACCGATCCAGGGCGAGGGCGGCGTGGTCGTGCCTCGCGCGGATTACCTGAAGCGAATGCGCGACTGGTGCGATCGCAACAAGATGCTGCTGATTCTGGACGAAGTGCAAACCGGAGTCGGGCGCACCGGGCGATTTTTCGCGTACGAGCACGCCGGCATCAAACCCGACATCGTGACGCTGGCCAAGGCGCTCGGCGGTGGAATTCCGATCGGTGCGATGATTGCGCGGCCCGAGTTCGCATCGAGCTTCACGCCCGGCAGCCACGGCAGCACGTTCGGCGGAAATCCGGTGGCGTGTGCGGCGGCGCTGGCCGTGATCGACGCGCTCGAGCAGGATGGCGTGCTGGACAACGCGTCGAGCGTCGGCGGCTATATTATCGAGCGGCTCGGCAAATTTGCGCGCTCGTGCGATCGAATCGTCGAAGTTCGGGGACTCGGAATGATCATCGGTGTGGTGCTCAAGCAGGACGTGCGTCCTATCGTCGACGAGTGCGTCAAGCAGCGGCTGCTCGTCAACGGCACTGCGGGCAACGTGCTGCGGCTGCTGCCGCCGCTGAACCTCACCCGCGAGGAAGCCGACGCCGGTCTTGCGATTATCGAAAATGCATTCAAGAGCTTGCCAATTCCGAAATGACTCGCGTCGCATACGCCAGATGAAACGCGATTTCCTCGATCTCAGTTCGCTCTCGCCGGCTGAACTCAGCGGACTGCTCGCGCTTGGCGCGCGGCTCAAGGCCGAGCTCAAGATAGGACTCGAGCATCCGCACCTGCGCGGCAAGACACTCGCGATGGTATTTCAGAAGCCGTCGCTGCGGACGCGAATCACGTTCGAGACCGGCATGACGCAGCTTGGCGGGCATGCGATTTATCTCGCACCGAATGATATCGGTATCGGGGAGCGCGAATCGGTCAAGGACGTCGCGCGTAACATTTCGCGGTCCGTGGATTTGATCATGATTCGCACCTTCTCGCACGAGACCGCGGTCGAGCTTGCGCGCGAGGCCACAGTGCCGGTCATCAATGGGCTCACCGATTTGCTTCATCCGTGCCAGTTGCTCGCCGATCTGATGACGTTGCAGGAACACTTCGGGCGCGATCTCAGGAAAGTCCGCGTCGCATTTGTGGGCGATGGATTCAACCTTGCACAGAGCTGGATCGAGGCGGCCTCGATCGCGGGTTTCGAGCTTAGGCTGGCTTGCCCGAAGGGCTACGAGCCCGAGAAGGCGTTCATGAATCGGCTGCGCGGCGAGGAAATCGGCACGCTCACCGACGATCCTGCCGGGGCGGTAAAGGACGCGGACGTCGTTTACACCGATACGTGGACTTCGATGGGCCGTGAGAAAGAAGCCGCGCAGCGCCGGCGCGACTTCAAGGGGTTCCAGGTCAACGACGCGCTGCTGAAGAATGCGCGCAAGGGCGCGATCGTAATGCATTGCCTGCCGGCGCATCGCGGCGAGGAAATCACCGACGCCGTGATCGACGGGCCGCGCTCCGTCGTGCTTGACCAAGCCGAGAATCGGCTGCATGCGCAGAAGGCGGTAATGGTCTGGCTGATACGCCCTGAAATTTTGCAGACTTCGCCGTAGCCAGAGTGACGGCGGGACGAATCATGGCAACCGAGGAAATAAACAAACTGGTGCTCGCCTATTCGGGCGGACTCGACACGTCGGTGATCCTGCGCTGGATCAAGGATCGCTTCGGATGCGAGGTGATCGCATATTGCGCGGACATCGGTCAGGGCGACGAGACCCAGGGCCTGGAAGAGAAGGCGCTCAAGACCGGAGCGAGCAAACTTCGCATCGTCGATCTTCGCGAGGAATTCGCGCGCGACTTCGTGTTCCCGATGATGCGCGCGAATGCCGTGTACGAGGGCTATTATCTGCTGGGTACGTCGATCGCGCGGCCGATGATCGCCAAGAAGCAGGTCGAGATAGCGCGCGAGGAAAGCGCCGACGCTGTCGCCCACGGCGCCACCGGCAAGGGTAACGACCAGGTGCGATTCGAGCTGACGTTTGCGCGACTCGCGCCGGACCTCAAGATCGTCGCGCCGTGGCGCCGTCTCGATTGGCCGTTCAAAGGCCGCGCCGACATGCTTGCATACGCCAACGAAAAGAAGATTCCCGTGCCCGTGACCGCCGAGAAGCCGTACTCGATGGATCGCAACATGGTCCATGTCAGCTACGAGGGCGGTATCCTCGAGGACCCGTGGCGCGAGCCTTACAACGACATGTTCCGAATGACCGTCTCTGCCGAAGACGCGCCGAACAAGCCTGAGTACGTCGAAATCGAATACGCCGGCGGCAATCCGGTCGCAATCAATGGAGAACGGCTCGCGCCCGCGCGGATTATCGAGCGCGCCAACGAAATCGCGGGTCGCCACGGGATCGGCCGCGTCGATTTGGTGGAGAACCGCTACGTCGGAATCAAATCGCGCGGAGTTTATGAGGCTCCCGGGGCGACCATCCTCTTCCATGGGCACCGTGCGGTTGAGCAACTCACGCTCGACCGCGAGGTGATGCATCTGCGCGACTCGCTTATCCCACGCTACGCGGAAATGGTGTATTACGGATATTGGTTTGCGCCCGAGCGTGAGGCGCTGCAGGCGCTGGTGGATGACACGCAGAAAAACGTCAGCGGAGTCGCGCGGCTGAAGCTCTTCAAGGGCGGCGTATGGATCGCCGGCCGCAAATCGCCGAACTCCCTGTATGATCCGAAGATCGCGAGTTTCGAGGAAGCGGGCGGGTTCAATCAGGCCGACGCCGACGGATTCATCAGGCTCGCGGGCGTGAGGCTTAGAGCGCTGGCTCGTGTGGACACGAAGAGCTGATCGTCAAATCGATCATCGGAGGACGCATCGAGTTGGGCAAGGTCATCCAGTTCAAGCCGCCGCGAACACAGCCCAAGCTGGTGCCCCGTCCGCGCACCGGAGATTGCGATCACTGCCATCACAAGATGGACGTCCATATCACCCATCCCGACGGTTCGATGAGTTGTGCGGCGCGCGGATGTGCATGCCAATTGCGGCCCGCCAACTGATGCGGCCTGCTCCGATCGTTTCACAGTGAAAGAGTGAAAGAGTGAAAGTGCGTCGCAGCCGGGAGAAGAACGCCAAAGCTGTGCCGGTCGGCGCCGCGGCGCGCAATCTCATCCGGGGAAGATTTGCGCGCGGCCGCATCCCCGAGGTCGAAGCCTTCACCGCGTCGTTGCCCTTCGACCGGCGGCTTTTTCGGCACGATATTCGCGGGTCGATCGCGCATGCGCGGATGCTCGAGAAGGCCGGACTGCTCAAGGCGAGCGAGTTGCGCGCAATCGTTGGCGGACTCGGGCGTATCGAAAGTGAAATCGCGGATGGACGCTTCAAGTTCGATATCGCCGATGAAGACATCCACCTGGCAGTCGAGCGCCGGCTGATTGCGCTGATTGGCGAGCCCGGCCGCAAGCTGCACACCGGGCGTTCGCGCAACGATCAGGTCGCGCTCGACATGCGGCTCTATCTCCGCGACGAGATTGCCGGGGTGATCGCGCTGGTCGCCGGGCTTCGCGCCGTGCTGATTCGGCTTGCCAGGCGCCACGTCGCCACGATCATGCCCGGCTATACGCATTTGCAACGGGCGCAGCCGGTCACGCTCGCGCATCATTTGCTCGCCTACGTCGAGATGCTTGGCCGGGATCGCGAGCGCTTCGAGCAGTCGGCGGCGCGCACGGCGATCATGCCGCTGGGCGCGGGAGCTTTGGCGGGGACGACGCTGCCGCTGGACCGCCGGATGGTCGCGCGAGCGTTGGGCTTCAGGGCGATCACCGCCAACAGCATGGACGCGGTGTCGGATCGCGACTTCGTGGTGGATTTTCTTTCGGCCGCCGCGCTCACGCAGGTGCATCTGTCTCGGATGAGCGAAGAAATGATTCTCTGGACGAGCACGGAGTTCGGGTTTGCGGCGCTGCCCGATGAATTTTCGACCGGTAGTTCGATGATGCCACAGAAAAAGAATCCTGATCTGCTCGAATTGATCCGCGGCAAGACCGGCCGGGTAATCGGCGATTTGGTCGCTATGCTGACGGTTTTGAAGGGCCTCCCGCTGGCCTATAACTCGGACTTGCAGGAAGACAAGGAACGCGTGTTTGACGCGCTCGACGCGCTCAAGCCGGCGCTCGAACTGCTTGCGAAGTTCTGGCCGAAACTGCGGTTTGATACCAAACGCATGCGAGCGGCAGCGGGAGGATTCGCGCTGGCCACAGATCTCGCGGAATACCTGGTCAGCCGTGGCACTGCGTTTCGCCGGGCGCATGAAATCGTCGGCGCGATAGTCCGCGAGACGGCCGAAGCGGGCCGGACGCTCGAGGACCTGAGCACCGCGGAGTTGAGACGGCATTCCAGCGCGTTTGGCGCCGGCGCAATCGCGATTCTTCGAGCCGAGAACTCGGTCGCCCGGCGTACGATCGAAGGCGGCCCGGCGCCGTCCGCAGTCAAGCGCCGCCTAAAGGAGCTCGGAGGTCGATGAATCGGGAAACCAGCCGTGCGAAGTGGTTGACGTTTGCGCTCATGATGGCTGCGCTTGCAAGCGCGGTGTTGCTCGGATGCGGCGTGAAGTCATCGCCAATACCACCGGAGGCGGCGCGTCCCGAGAAAATCCTCGGCCTTGAGGCCGCCAATGCGAAAGATGGAATTCGGCTGACCTGGCCCCGACCCGAAACCTACGCCAACGGCCAAAAGATGCGCGACCTGGGCGGCTTTACAATCTCGCGCGCCGAAGAGGGCAAGCCTGTCGAGAAGATTGGCGACATCCAGGTGCATGATGAAGGGCGATACCAGGTACAACACACCTTCACGTTCATCGACGGCGCGACCATTTTGCGCAAGACCTATCATTACCAGGTGACTTCCAACACCACCGACGGTTACGTCAGCGAACCGTCGAACGATGTGACGATCATGCGCAAGGCCGCATCGGCTCCGCCGAACCCGGAAAATTTCGTAGTGCCCACGCCAGTGCCGCTTCGATAACACCGGGCGCGAGCGGAGCTACGGCGAGCGTCCGTTTATTCGCCGGGCTGCGCTATGATAAAAACGAAGCCTTGCACCGCCGCCAAGTGAGCGAAGCAGCCGCGTGACCGACGCCACATCGCAATGAACTACTTCGAATACCGCAACGATCAGCTTTATGCCGAGGACGTGCCGATCGCCGATTTGGCGCGGCGAATCAACACGCCTTTTTTCGTATATAGCGCGCGCACGCTCAGGCGGCATTTCCGGGTCTTCGACGAGGCCTTCGCCGGCACCGACCATTTGGTCTGCTACGCGATGAAGGCGCTCTCGAATCTGAGCATCCTGAAATTGTTCGCCTCGATGGGCGCGGGATTCGATATCGTCTCCGTCGGCGAGCTGATGCGATGCCTGCGAATCGGTGCGGACCCCCGCAAGATTGTCTTCTCCGGCGTCGGCAAGACCGACGAGGAGATTGCGGCTGCGCTCGAAGCCGGCATCCTGATGATCAACGTCGAGTCGCGCCCGGAACTGCATCGCGTGGCTGAGGTCGCGGGCCGGATGAAGCATCGCGCACCGGTCAGCCTGCGCGTGAATCCCGATCTCGATCCGGGCACGCATCCGCACATTTCCACCGGCCATCGCGACAGCAAGTTTGGCGTACCGCTCTCGCAGGTGGACGAATACTACGCGGAAGCGAGCGCGCTGGCGCAGCTTGAAATCGTCGGTCTGAGCACGCATATCGGCTCGCAGATAACCGAGATGGCGCCGTTTGCCGAAGCGGGACGGAAGGTTGCCGCGATTGTCGGCCGGCTCCGCAGCGCGGGAATCGCGCTCAAGTATCTGGATCTCGGCGGCGGTCTCGGAATCCCCTATCAGGAGCAGCCGCCGCTGCCCTCGGAATACGCGCGCGCTCTGCTGAAGCCGGTCGCGGGTCTTGGGCTCAAGATAATCACCGAGCCGGGACGTGTTATGGTCGGCAACGCGGGCGTGTTTGTGACGCGAGTCCTCTACAACAAGGAGACCGACGTGAAACGCTTTGTCGTTATCGACGGCGCGATGAACGATTTGATCCGCCCCGTGCTTTACCAGGCATATCACGCAATCGTTCCCGTCGATCGCCGGATGCCCGGCAAGACCGTGACGGCAGACATCGTCGGTCCGGTTTGCGAGAGCGGCGATTTCTTCGCGCGCGAGCGCGAGATGGCTGAGCCCGCGGAGGGTGACTTGCTCGCCGTGATGAGCGCCGGCGCTTATGGCTTCGTCATGTCGTCGAACTACAATAGTCGCCCGCGCGCGCCCGAGGTCATCGTCGACGGCGCCGAAGTGCACGTGATTCGCGAGCGCGAGAGCTTCGAGGACCTGATCCGCGGCGAACATATCGTCAGCCTCAAGCCGGCGTGAGAGCGCACAAACGCGATGGCAACGCTCGAATTCACCAAGATGCACGGATGCGGCAACGACTATATCTACATCGTTGCTTTGCGCGCGCGTCCCGCCGATCCTTCCGCACTTTCAGTTAAGCTTTCCGACCGCCACTTTGGCGTAGGCGGCGACGGTTTGATCATGCTCGCGCCGTCAAGCAACGCCGATATACGAATGGAGATGTACAACGCGGACGGAAGCCGCGGCCGCATGTGCGGCAACGGAATCCGATGCCTTGCGCGGCTCGCCTTTGAGCGCGGCCTTGTGCGCGCGAATCCGATGGTTGTGGAGACCGACGCCGGGCTCAAGACGGTCGAGCTGCGGCTGGAAGCCCGCCGCGTGGTCGGCGCGACGGTCGATATGGGCGAGCCGATTCTCGAAGGCCGCGACATCCCGGTCAATGCCGTCGGCCGAATTATAGACTATCCGCTGGATGTCGCAGGCATGCGCGAGTCGATCACGGCGGTATCGATGGGCAATCCGCATTGCGTCGTGTTCGTTGCCGATGACGGCGTATTCAAGCTGCCGGATCGTGACTTCGCGGAACTGGGCCGCAAGTTCGAGCATCATCCGTTCTTTCCCCGCCGCGTAAATACCGAGTTCGTCAGGGCCGCGTCGCGCCGCAATCTCAGGATGCGCGTGTGGGAGTGCGGCTCGGGCGAGACTTGGGCCTGCGGCACTGGAGCATGCGCGGCACTGGTCGCGGCGGTTCTGACAAATCACTCCGAGCGGACCGCGACGGTAGAGTTGCGCGGCGGCAATCTTGAAATCGAATGGCGCGCCGACGGAGCCGATGCGAATCACGTCTTCATGACCGGCAACGCCGTCGAGGTTTTTCGTGGCGAGGTCGAGCTGGGCGCGGACGAGATGGTCCCGGTGAGTTGAATAAAGCGGGAGGCTTCGAACGATGTTCAATGGCGCGCTGACTGCTCTCGTAACGCCGTTTCGCGATGGCGAGGTGGACGCGCCGGCGTTGCGCGACCTTATCGAATGGCAGATTCAGAGCGGAATCGACGGGCTGGTCCCGTGCGGCTCGACCGGGGAATCCGCCACGCTCACGCACGCCGAGCATAACAACGTAATCAAGCTCACGATCGAGCAGGCGCGAAAGCGCGTCCCGGTAATTGCGGGCACCGGCTCGAACTCGACTGCGGAAGCTATTCGGCTGACCGCGGCTGCGCGCGAAATGGGTGCGGACGGCGCGCTGTTGCTATCGCCCTATTACAACAAGCCCACCCAGGACGGCATCTTCAGGCACTACAAGATGATCGCGGCGAGCGTGGATATCCCGCTGTTCGTGTACAACATTCCCGGTCGCACGGCCTCGAACATCGCGCCCGAGACCTTTGCCCGACTCAGCGAAATCAAGAACATCGTTGGCGTCAAGGAGGCGTCGGGCTCGATGGATCAGTCGTCGGATATCCTCAAGATGTGCGGCGACCGGCTCGCGATCTTTTCCGGCGACGACGGCTTGACGCTGCCGCTGATCGCGCTTGGCGCCAAGGGCGTGATCTCGACGTGCGGCAACGTGGTTCCGCGCGAGATGCGCGATCTTGCGGCAGCCGCGCTCGGGGGTGATTTCGTGAAGGCGCGCGAGATCCATTACCGATTGATCCCGCTGATACGTGCGCTGTTCGTCGAAACGAATCCGATTCCCGTCAAGCAGGCGCTCGCGTTCATGGGCAAGTGCGCCAACGAGTTGCGGATGCCGTTGGTAACGATGACAGCAGGCCCCGCGGAGAAGTTGCGCATCGCGATGAAGGAACTCCGCCTCGTCTGATCGCTCATTGGTCGCGGGAGGTTCGTTTCTGTTCGTATTGCCGCAGTTCGTGGCACGGAGAGTCAGGAACCAGACGCCGGGTGCGAACGCGAATTTCTGGCTGGGGAGAACCCGATGACTTTTGTATGGCTGGCATTTTTTGACGCTTTGTTGGCTATCGCGCTGATCGCGGCAGGAATTGTCGGCGCGCACTTCTACCTGATAGAGCCGGTCGTAGGTTTCGGGCTGTTCGGTCTCGGGGTTTTTCTTAGCGTCCTGGGTTTGCTAGTCGGTCTCCTCGCAATTTTCCTGACGCGGAAGCCTCAACTGGCAGCCGGGCGCAATCGGGCCTTGTTGGCCACAGTGGTATGCGCGCTGATCGCGCTGCCGATGATCGTTACAATCCTACTCAGTCTGAAGTACCCGCCCATCAACGACATCACGACAGATTTCGACAATCCGCCCGAGTTCGTCTTCGCCCAAAGGCTGCAGCATGAAGCGAGGCGCGACATGAAATACGACAAGGCGAAGTACGCGGATAGGCAGCAGGCGGGTTACGGGCCGATCGGTCCGATCAAGGAGCGCCTCGAACCGTCGGCGGAATTCGAGCGCGTAACAGAGGTCGCCCACGCCGCGCCTGCGTGGAAGATTACCTATTCCGATCCGGCCAGGAATACGCTCGAGGTCGTCGCGACTTCGCGGCTGTTCCATTTCCAGGATGATGTCGTGATCCAGATTCGGCCGACTCCCGACGGCGTAAGCCTGATCGAGATGCGCTCGAAATCGCGCGACGGGATCGGCGATTTCGGCGTCAACGCCCGGCGTATCCGGCGTTTCTTTGATCGCGTCGCACTCGCCCGCGGCAAGGTCAACCCTCAAGAGGAACTGCCGTAAGGGCGCGAACGAATCTGCGCTATTGCTTGAGCGCGCGAATCGTCCGCATCACGGCGGCGTTGCGATCTTCATTGACCGGATTCGTGAACACGATCGCAGTGCCGATTCCCTGCGCGCATAGCTCCTGCAGTCGCTCGCGAACGCGCGCTTCCGAGCCGACCAGCAGGGTCGCATCGATCAGTTCGTTGCTGACCGCCTTGACGGCCGCGTCGCCGTCCCGCCCCGCAGCGCGAATAGCTGCGATTTCCCGCTCGAATCCAGAATGCGCCATCATGTTGCCGTAGAACCTGAGCGCGCCGTAGCGTGACAGGAGCTTGCGCGCGGGACGACGCGCGGCTTCGAGATCGTCCGAAATGAACGCGGTGGCGAATAGCGCAGCCTCGATCTGTTTGGGATCGCGGCCGCCGATCCGTGCGCCCTCGGCCAACTCGCCGAGCGCTTCCTTGACCCGCGCCGGCGGAAAGAAGTTGAAAATGACGCCGTCTCCGATTTCGCCGGCCAGCTTCACCATCGGGCGCGATACCCCCGCCAGATAAAGTGGCAGCTTCGCGCTGACGCGCGGCCCGGTCTTGCCCCCGTCGAGCGCGGCGCGAACAGTCTTCACCGTTTCGCGCATCCTGATCAGCGGTATTCCCATTTCGATTCCCAGCGCGGAATTGCTCTCGCGATGGCCCGTGCCGAGACCGAGGATAAATCGTCCGCCGGTGAATTCCTGGACCGCGGCGGCTTCATTGGCGAGCAGATTCGGATGGCGCAGATAGATGTTCGTGATCGCAGTGCCGAGTTTGATTCGCTTGGTGTGAAGTCCGAGCGCGAGCGAGCACGCAATCGAGTCGTTGTTCGCCTCGGTCATGAAGACGCCCGAAAAGCCCGCGTCCTCCGCCGCCCGCGACCATTCGATCAGGCGAGCCGGCGGGCTGTCGGGAAGTATTGTGCAAGCAAGTGCAGTTTTGGCCATGATGAATTTTCCTTGACTTGAAGCGACACTTTCATCAAGCAGCAGTTTCCGTCAAGCCGTGTGCCCGCCGGAACCGGAGCGTTGTGCCGCCGAGCCCAAGAGTTAGTTGCGTTCGCTGGACTTATTGGGCTGCGGCATCGTACAGGTAATGCGGATTGCCAACGATGGGGCCGCTTTTCCCGGGTCACATCTCAACCTGGAGGACGAATGCGATGAAACGAATTGCTGTGGCATTGATCGCGACAAGTATGCTGATGACCGCGGTGAGTGTGGGACTCGCAAAAGATCTTTCTTCGGCCGGGATCGAAGAGGCGTTCATTGATGGGGTCGGGACCTGCGGTCCGTCGAGCAACGTCGCGGGCTCGCTCGGCAAGAGTGACGATGCGCAGGTGAAGATTGCGCTTCGCAACGCGTTGATTACTGAAGCCGCTGACGACGCCGCCGCGGTCGCGGGCTCCAACAAGGCGCACAGCGACTGCATCAGGAAGGAACTCACGTCGCGCGGATTGTCTGACAACGATATGGCCGCGCTGCCCTATTGCGTTAAGCACGACTGGCCGGATCCGTTCACCAGCCTCGGCGTGTGCGTGAAGAGTCACAGCCGCCTCGAGGGCGCGCTGAAGAAGTAGTCGCGCACATACGCTTGCTGAATGACGATTCGAACATCGGCGCGTTCCATCGCGGAGCGCGCCGATGCCGTCTTCCGTTCCTTCCCCGGCTTTCTTTCACCAATTGCTCGAGATGCTGAAACCCCAGCAGCCTGGACCGAGCCTTGGGTGGCGATGCGCCTCCAGCTATGATCGGCTTCTCCGGATGGAGCCATGATCGCAATCGTCGATTACAAAGCCGGCAACCTCACCAGCGTTCAGCGCGCGCTCGAATTCCTCGGCCATCAATCCGAGATAACCGATCGCGCCGAGCGCATCGTCGCCGCCGATCGCGTAATCCTGCCGGGCGTCGGAGCCGCCGGCGCCACGATGGAAAATCTGCGCACGCTCGGACTCGTCGAAGTTCTCCGCAACGGCGTAGCCCGCGCCGGCAAACCATTCCTGGGCATCTGCATCGGCATCCAGGTGCTGCTCGATCGCAGCGAAGAGGACGATGCCGATTGCCTCGGCATTATCGCCGGTCGCGTGGTGCGCTATCCGCGCTCGATTGACGGCCGTACCCTCAAGGTCCCGCAAATCGGATGGAACCGCGTGCGCCAGACGCGGCCTCATCGAGTCTTTGCCGGCGTGCCCGACAACACCCACTTCTATTTCGTCAATTCGTATTATCCGATTCCCGACGACCCCTCGATGGCGATTGCCGCTTCCGACTACGGCATTCCGTTCACCGCGGCCGTCGCGTGCGGCAACGTGCTCGCGACTCAATTCCATCTCGAAAAGAGCGGTGCGGCCGGCCTCAAACTGCTCGACAACTTCTGCCGGCTGAGTTGCTGACGATGCTCGCGAAACGAATCATCCCATGCCTCGATGTCCGTGAAGGGAAGGTCACCAAGGGCGTGCGCTTCCTTAAGAACGTCGATGTGGGCGATCCGGTCGCGATGGCGCGCTACTATTACAATGAGGGCGCCGACGAGATCGTCTTCTACGACATCACCGCATCCAACGAGCGCCGCGGCATCATGCTCGACGTGGTGCGCGCGGTCGCGCGCGAAATTTTCATTCCCTTCAGCGTTGGCGGCGGGCTTCGCACCCTCGAAGACATGCGCGCCGTCCTGCTCGCGGGCGCCGAGAAAGTCTCGATCGACTCCGGCGCGGTTCGCAATCCCGCGCTTATCTCCCAGGGCGCGCGCGCGTTCGGCAGCCAATGCGTAGTGCTCTCGATGCAAGTGAAAAAAACCGGCGCACGTCCTGACGTGCCGACCGGTTACGAAGTCGTGATCGACGGCGGACGTCAGCCCACCGGCCGCGACGCGCTGGCATGGTCGCGCGAGGGCGAGCGGCTTGGCGCCGGTGAGCTGTGCATCAACTCGATCGATCGCGACGGCACCAAGCTCGGTTACGATCTCGAGATCACGCGCCGCATCAGCGAAGCCGTTTCGATCCCCGTGATCGCGTCCGGCGGCGCCGGCGAACCGGCCCATCTGCGCGACGCGTTCACCATCGGCCTCGCCGACGCCGCTATCGTCGCATCCATCGTTCATTATGGAGAGCATCCGATACCCGCGCTGAAGTCATATCTCAAACGCAACGGCGTCGAGATTCGCGACGCCGTCACGGTCGACCTGGCCCCACGATGAAAATCGCGTTCGTAGTTTCGGAGTTCAACTCCGAGGTGACCATGCCGATGGAGGAGCGGGCGCGCCGCCACGCCGAGTCGCTCGGGGTCGAGGTCGCGCGCGTGGTCCGCGTTCCCGGCGTGTACGACATGGGGCCGGTCGTAAAAGCTCTCCTCAAACGCCGAGAAATCGCCGGCGTGGTGATGATCGGCGCGGTGATCAAGGGTGAGACCAATCACGACGAGCTGATCTCGCATGCGATCGCCGACGCCGGCATCCGGCTCTCGATCGAGTTTGACAAGCCGGTCGGTCTCGCCATCACCGGCCCCGGCATGACTGACGATCAGGCCGTCGCGCGAATCGACAACGCCAAAAACGGCGTCGAGGCTGTGGTCCGCGTCGCTCGCGCGCTCAAGGAAATTCGCGGTTAGCTCCCGATCGCTCCACAGGTGTTGAGAAACCGATCCGCTCCTCGTTGAGAGCGTGCCCCCGACTCCCTATACTCTTCGACGTTGGGATTGAAGATGGTAGAGGCGGGCGGCGGGGACAAAACTTTTTCCACGCGCACGGCTGCGAGAATTCTCGCGGTCACTCCCGAGCGTATTCGCTACTGGGTCAAGCACAATCTTGTGCGCCCGCTGAATTCAGGCGGCCGCAAGTATCGTTTCGCGTTCAACGATCTGCTCGAGATGCGCATGGCCAAGGAACTGCTCGGCAGCCGCCAGCATATCGATCCGATCCAGCGATGTATCGAGCGGGTGCGCGCGCTCGTCGATCCGGAGCGCTCAGTCACGTCGCTGAAACTCGTCAATGACGAAGGCCGCATTGTAGTGCGCGACGGTCCCTCGCTGATCGAGGCTGAGACGGGACAGTTGTTGCTCGACTTCGACCGCAGCTATCAGCCCGGCAAGGTCGAGGACGGTTTCGGCCCCGCCCGCGTGCGCGAGCGCTTCGAGGAGGCGCGCCGGGTCGCCGACGAGGATCCGCTCCGCGCGCTCACCATCTACAGCGAGCTCGTCGGCCGCGAGCCCGGCAACTTCGAGGCGCATCTGCGCCTGGCCACGATGCTCGAACGCGAGGGCGACCTCGGCGGCGCGCTCCGCCATCTGCTCGGCGCGGCCGCGATCGTTCCCGCCAGCGCCGACGTCCACCTGAAGCTCGGCCTGCTCTACCGCAAGAAGGACGAGCATCAGAATGCGCTGCGAAGTTTTTTGCGCACGCTGGAATGCGATCCCGCCAACGTCGAGGCCCATCGCAACGCCGCCGAGGTGTACGAAACGATGGGCCGCAAACGCGACTCGCAGCGCCATCTGAGCGCCATCCATCGTTTGATCAAAGGCGACTGATCGCCCCAACCGCCGGCGCTCGCGCCGCGTGTTGAATCAGCGCAACTCGCGGCGATAAGCTCGCTCCTATGCCGCGCGATTCGCTCAAACCGATCGACATCCTGCGCCACGAACTGAAAGCGTTGCGCTTCATTCTCGACAACTATCACTCAGGCAAACTCGGCGCCGGCGGCCTTCCGCCGCGCGAGGATTTCCAATCCGCGCAAGGCCGCATGCTCTACGATTCGATCGTCGAATCTCCCGACCGCCAGGCCGCCGAGCGCGCGATTGCAAAGCTCGAACTCGACGACGTTGACATCGATTCGTTCCTGCACCTGAGCGGCGAGCACTACTACACCTATCCGGCGCTGGTCCGTCAGCGCGCGGCGGCTATTCGCACGGGCAAGCTCACGGTCGAAGGCGCGTGAGTTCTTCGATCCCCAAAGAGCTCCATCTGCTCCTCGATTCTGCGGGCGCGCTGATCGTATTTCAGGAAAAAGGCGCGCCGTGGGCCGGCGTGCTCGCGTTCTCCAGCGAGGATCAAGCTCGCGAATTCTGCCGCATCAGCAATCTCGACGCTGCCGAAGTCGCTGCGATTTCGGCCGGCGATCCCCAGGCCGTCGCCGGTCTGATCACCTCGATCAAGCGGTGCGCCATCCGCAACCTCCTGCTCGATCTCGACTACAAGACCGGCGCCTGCACGCAAATCGACTTCGTGGGCGACTCTTTCGGCGACCCGATTGCCCGCCGACTGACGCCACGAGGCAAGCACTGACTACGCAGCGCAATTTATCTGCGGTCCGCTCACTGAAAAACGGCGCCGCGACGCCGCGCCAATTCACTCCGCCCCTTCATCGCTAAATCTTTCGATGCCACCCACTCGCGATCACGATCGCGCCCGTCGCGACGTCGCGATCGGCGGCGCCCGCGTGATGCTGAATTGGAAGAATTGGAAACCCGCGGCCCCGCGCATATCGACTCGATCCGCGAGCAACTGAAACGCCACGGCTGCGACTTTACGGTCCCCGCGCTCGGCTGAAGAACTACGTGAACATCGCGGCGATGCCTTTCGGCCGCACCGTCTTGCCCGCTGGTTTCATCGAATGCGCCAGCGCCTCGAGCTTCTGCTTGAATTCTTCCATCTCGGCCGCCTGCTTCGCTTCGAACGCCGCCGCGTCGCGCGCCGGCTTGCGCTCGAATGCCTCCCGCTCCGCCCGTCGCCGATTGTAGAAGCCCTCGAAAGTCTCCCTCACCGCCCGGTACATCGCGGTCTTCGGCACAAACGATCCCAGGCATGACGGGCAATGGAACACCACGCCCTGCGCGAACAGCCGATACGGAATCGTCCACGGCTTGTTGCAATCCTTGCAGATGACGGGCACTTCCCACGTGAGCGGATCGAATTCCGCGCGCTGTGCTGAAGTTGCCGCCGCCGCTGCTGGCGTCACCGCAGGTTTCGCAGGCTCCACCACGGGCTTGGGCGCAGCCTCCGTTGGCGCTGGCTTGGGTGCGGACGCCGCTGGCGCGACCGCAGGTTTTCCAGCCTCCTCCGCGGGCTTGGGTGCCGCTGCCGGCGCTGGCGATGGCTTGGGCGCGGCCGCTGCTTCCGCGCCGGTAGTGGCGACCGCCTGTTTGCGAAAACGCGACGGTGCGTCGTCGGGGAACGTCTCGTCGGGATGCAACTGCCTCGCGCGCGCGAGCAGCACGGCTTCGCTCTCCACGTTGGCCGGGTCGGGGATGCAGCAATCTACCGGACACACCGTCGCGCACGCTTCATGGTCGTAAAAGCCGACGCATTCGGTGCACTTCGACGGCACGATGTAATAGATGTCCTGTGCGATCGCGGGACTCGTCGCGCCGTTGAGCTCCCACGGCACTCCGCCCGCGTAAATCGCCGTGTTCGGACACTCCGGCTCGCACGCTCCGCAATTGATGCATTCGTTCGTGATCGTCGTCGCCATCTTGTGAACCCCGGTCTATCGACAAAGCTGGATTGTGATCAACTTCAAAAAACTCTAACAACGCTGATTTGAGCGGGCAATCGGCCTCCAGCCGCGACTGCTGCGTGCGATGCGCGCTTTTCGCGGCGACGTGGTTTTGACTATGCTGAGCGCGCAGCCGGGGTACACCCGGCCCGAAGCGCAATCACGACCGCAGGAGTGTCTTGCACATGGATCTTCAATTCACGTCCGAAGAAGAAGCATTTCGACTAAAGGTCCGCGGCTGGTTCGCCGAGAACATGCCGACCAGCGGACTGTCCGCCGACAGCGAGGGCCGGGACGACAAGACCTGGCTCGCCAGGGCCAAGGTCTGGCAGCGCAGACTGTACGATGCCGGCTACGTCGCGCTCGCATGGCCCAAGGAATACGGCGGCCAGGCGTTGGATCCCGTGCGGCAATCGATCGTCAACGACGAGATGGTCCGGGCCAAGGCGCCGTATCTCGTCGGCGGATTGGGACTAATGATGCTCGGGCCGACGCTTATCTCGTGGGGCAGCGAGGAACAGAAGCAGCGCTACCTGCCGAAAATTCTCACCGCCGAAGAAATCTGGTGCCAGGGTTACTCCGAACCCGGCGCGGGTTCCGACCTCGCTTCGCTGAAGACGCGGGCGGAAATCGTCGGCGATGAGTTCGTCGTGAACGGGCAGAAAGTCTGGACCTCCGGCGCGCAATACGCCGACATGATGTTCTGCCTGGTGCGCACCGACCCCGAAGCGCCCAAGCATCGCGGCATTTCATACATGCTGATCGACATGCATGCGCCGGGAATCACCGTGCGTCCTCTGGTTCAGATGACCGGCGATCGCGGCTTCAATGAAGTGTTCTTCGACAACGTCCACGTGCCGCGCAAAAATCTGGTCGCCAAGCTCAACGAAGGATGGATCGTCGCCAACGCCACGCTCTTTCATGAGCGCAACATGCTCGGCTCCGCCAGCGGCAGCGAGCAGCGCTTCAATCGCCTGCTCGCACTTGCCAAATCGATCAAGCGCGGCGGCCGTCCGCTCACCGAGGACCCCGTCTTCCGCCAACGGCTCGTGGAGCTGGAGATCCGCGTCGAGGCGATGCGCTATCACGCGATCCGCCAACTTACCGATCAGATTCGCGGCAAGAATCCGGGCGTCGAGGCAATGATCAACAAGCTGGTCGGCACCGAGCTGAATCACGACCTCGCTTCCGCCGCGATGGAGGCGATGGGCGACTACTCGATGCTCTCGCGCGACGACGAAGCCGTGCTCGATCACGGCTACTGGCCGTATGAGTGGATGTTCTCGCTCGGGCTGGTGATCGGCGGCGGCACGTCGCACATCCAGAAAAACATCATCGCGGAGCGCGGCCTCAAGATGCCCAAGTCGCGCTGAACCGCGCCCGTTATTCACGGGAGGTGTCACAGACACACGGCCGCGCCACGGGCGCGGGTAAGGGTGCATCGACGCCAAATTTGGAGAGAGGGCAATCATGGATTTCGGACTCAGCGAAGAACAACAGCAGCTCAAGGAAAGCGCGCGCGCGTTTCTCAGCGGCGAATGCCCTACCACGTTCGTGCGCAAAATAATGGCCACCGATGACGGCTATCCGCGCGAACTCTACGCTCAGATTGCGAAGCTCGGATGGAGCGGGCTCGTCGTTCCCGAGAAATTCGGCGGCGCGGGACTCGGGATGCTCGACATGGCGATGATTCTCGAAGAGGGCGGCTACGCTGCGATGCCGGGGCCGTTCCTGTTCTCGTCAGTGCTTGCGGCCAGCGTGCTCAAACTGGGCGGCTCCGAACAGCTCAACTCGAAATGGCTCACCGCGCTCGCCGAGGGCAAAGCAATCGGCACGGTCGCGGTCGTCGAGCGCGCGGGCAGCATCGATCCGGTTGACATCGCGGCGGTCGCGACGAAAGACGGCGCAGGATGGCGTCTCAACGGGACCAAGATGTTCGTGCCGTATGCCAACGTCGCCGACTTTATCGTCGTCGCCGCCAAAAGTGATGCTGGTGAAATTTTTCTGTTCGTCGTCGATGCAAAAGCGCCGGGCGTGACGATTCGTTTACTCAAGAATCTCGATCTGACGCGCCGCGTCTCGAGCGTCGAGCTCAAGGGCGCTCCCGCCGAGCGGCTTGGCGGCGGAACCGATCTTTTCGCGAAATTAATCGACGTTGCCGCTGTTGCCGTCGCTGCCGACTCGCTCGGCGGCACCGAACGCGCGCTCGAGATGGCGGTGGAATACTCCAAAGTCCGCGAGCAGTTCGGCAAACCGATCGGATCGTTCCAGGCGCTCAAGCACGCGGCCGCCGAAATCGTCGCCGACCTGGAACCCGCGCGCGCGATGCTCTGGTACGCCGCCTACGCTCAGGACACCGGCGCCGCAGACGCATCGCGCACGGCTGCGATGGCGAAGGCGCGCCTGTGCGATATCTACAGCCGCGGCACCGACCGCGCCGTTCTGATGCACGGTGGAATCGGTTTCACCTGGGAGCACGATATGCATCTGTGGTTCAAGCGCGCGCGCTTCAACGAGTCGTGCTTCGGCTCTCCCGCGTACCATCGCGAGCGCGTGGCGATTCTCGGTGCGTATTGAGGCAGAGCAGGACGCGCTCGCCCCGATGCGCCTGTTCGCCGACCGCGAACATCTTCACTGTTTCACTGCGCGCAGGATGTCGGTCTTGGTCACGATTCCATTCAGGGCGCCGGCGCCGTCCGTCACCAGCAGCATCTGCGCGCCGCGCTCGCGCACCAACAGCCGCAGTGCCTCGCTGAGATCGCAGTCGTCCGTCACGCGAATCGCGTCGCAGTCCGCGAATTCGCCGACAGTGATTTTGTCCCATTCCTCGGGAGCGACCCGGCTGAGATCGGATACACTAATCGTCCCCACGACCTGGTCGCCGTCGTACACCGGGAAGAACGTGTGCCGATGACGGGCCGCGACGCTCGAGACGAATTCGCGAATCGTTGACCCGGCTTGCGCGGAAATGACGCGATGCTGCATCACGTCCCGCACCGTCATCCCGGATAGGTCCGCGAGTTTGGCGGTTTCGTGAAGATGCTGATCGCCAGAAACCGACGCCTCGCCCGAGATTGCATAGGCGACCGCTGCGCCGATGAGGCTCGGGATGATATAGGAATGGCCGCCGGTGGTTTCCGCGACGAAGACCACGGCGGTGAGTGGAGCTTTGTATCCGGCCGCGATGAACGCCGCCATCCCGACCGCGGCATAGAGATCGTGCGTCGGCGAGTGAACGACCGATTGCGCGTAGGCGTTGCCGATCGCTCCGCCGACCAGCAGCAGCGGCACAAACATCGCGCTGACACCGCCCGAGCCGAGCGAGAAAATCGTCGCGAGCAGCTTCAACGCGGCGAATGCCAGCAGCACTTCGGTCGGAATCGGATGCCTGAGCACGTAGCGGACGGCCTCGTAGTTGGGGCCGATCGGAATGAGCGGGCCGTTGTAAATCGTCACGAACGCGAGGCCGCACAGCGCGGTGCCGAGTCCGCCGATCGTGAGCTTCAGCGTATGCGGTATCCTGCTGGCTATGGAAAACGTACGCACGCGGCGAAACGTGATGTCGAAGACGATTGCGATTAGCCCGATTCCTGCGCCGAGCAGAGCCGACCAGGCAACGTCGATCGCCCGGAAGCTGGTGCTGCCCGCGAAACCGAACAACGGCTCGGCACCGACGATCGACACCAGCGTTGCGTAAGCTACCACTGACGCGATCAGCGACGGCAGCAGCGCTTCGTGCGCGAGATCGTCCTTGTACGGCATCTCGAGCGCGAACACGATGCCGGTAAGGGGAGCGCGGAAGACCGCCGACATGCCCGCCGCTGCGCCGCTGATCAACATGATTCGGCGGTCGCGCGCTTCCAGACCGAAACGGCGCAGCTTGGTCCATAGCCACGATCCGATCGCGCCGCCGCTGTAAATGCCCGGTCCTTCGAGTGCGGCGCTGCCGCCCGAGCCGACGGTGGTCACCGCGGCGAGCAACTTCCACCAGAACGGATGCATGTCGATGTCGCCCTGATGCTCGTGGTAGGAGCGAACGATCTCCTCGGTCGAGTGTTCGTCGGGGTCGGGCGTTCGAAACTGCATTATCAGCCCCGTCACGAAGAAGCCGGCGACGAGTCCGGCCACGATTGCCCAATGATGAGCAAGGTAGTAGGGAAGTAGTGCTGCCCAGATGATCCCGAGAATGAGCACAGCGATTCCGGTGATGATGAGGCCGGTCAAGATGCCGATGATGGGCGCGACGAGAAGCCATTTCTGGATGTCGCGCGAGTACGTTGCCGTCAGGTCTTCATTGACCAGAGCGATGTACTTTCGCAATAGGGGATGCTTAAAGAAACTCGAATCCAGGAAGTTCGCCAAGATTCCCAATGCTGCGATCCTTTCCCTACTTGGAATTGGCTCAGCGAGTCATATTGCAACCTCAATGACTAGCACGATGTATCGGGCGGGCACAGTCACAGTAACAAGTGTCGCAGAATTGCAACAAACAATCTCTTGCGGGAGGTTGACGCATCGACGACTCAGCGGCGGTGTACAGGAAAGGAAGTGATGTTCAACGTCCAAATCGGGGATTTGCGGGTCGTCGATGGTTTCAATAGGCTTCGCAGCATCATACGTCGATTAGGCGTGTCGTTCCTCGTCATGTCATGACTCGAATATAGCGCTGAGGGAAATGGCACGGCAATTGGATGATTAGTTGACGAGAGATTTCACTGCCACGGATTCGTCAGGTGATGGGGGATTATGAGCGACGAAGAGAAGGAAAAAGAACAAGACAAAGGACTGAGTCTGTTGAATCCTGGGGTCAGGATTTTTCTGGTCGAAGACAACCCGGACCACGTTTTTATCGCGCTCACTGTAGTAAGGCAGGTGCTAGGCGACGATATCGAATTGGTGCATGCGTCGAATGCCGATGAAGCGTTGCTCATGATCGCGCAGTTCACGGAGCACGATCGCCCGGATTTGCTTTTGGTGGATTTGCGTTTGCCTGACAACGGCGGCTTCTCCGTGTTGCAGGCGGCGCGGGCGAACGAGGCGCTGACGGCGGTGCCGATGTTCGTTATCACGAGCTCGCTCTACGATCGCGATATTGCGGAGAGCTACCAACTCGGCGCGTCTGCCGTCCTGTGCAAGCCGCTCTCGCGCGCCAAGCTGCGCGACGAGCTGGTGCGCGTGGGCGCACTGCCGCTATCGCAGCGGTCGATCGATCCGGCATATCGCCACTAGTCAAGCTTGATCGCATTCGCACACGGGCTGTGAGTCGCGCAACTCACGGCCCGTTCGATTTTGCAGGCTTGACGCTCGCGCCGGCAAATAGGATTCTCGCTGACGGTCTGCCCGGCAGCAGACGGGACTTGCATAGCGGCGAAAATCATCGCACAGGAGTTGCCGTGAAACCCTACACATTTGAGCATAGTGACGCGCTGATGGAGCGCGCCAAAAGAGTTGTTCCCGGCGGCATCTACGGCCATCAGACGCCGCTGCTGCTTACCAGGGGCGCCTACCCGTCATTTTTCGCGCGCGGGGAGGGTTCCCACGTTTGGGACGTCGATGGCAACGAGTACATCGACTACATATGCTCTTACGGCCCAATCGTGCTCGGCCATCGGCATCCCAAAGTCGAGGAAGCCGCGCGCCGGCAGATGGAACTCGGCAACTGCTTCAACGCACCGGGGCCGGTGTGGGTCGATCTCGCGGAGCACCTTGTCTCGATCACGCCGTTCGCCGACTGGACAGTATTCGCCAAAAACGGGTCCGACGTATGCACCTGGGCGACTGAAGTCGCGCGTCAAGCGACGGGGCGGCCAAAGATCGCGATGTGCTCCGGCGCATACCACGGCACCGATGCATGGTGTACGCCCCTTCCCGGCGGTGTGACGCCGGAAGACCGCGCGAACATGGTTTATTTTCGATTCAACGATCTCGAGAGCCTCCACCACGCGGTCGAGGAAAACAGCGGCAAGATCGCGGGCGTAATCCTGTCGCCGTTCAAGCACGACGCCGGACACGACTCGGAGTTGCCGATCGAAGGATTTCTGTCCGGCGTGCGGAAAATCTGCGACGACAACGGCATGGTCTTCATCCTGGACGACGTTCGCGCCGGGTTCCGCCTGCACATGGGCGGCTCAGGCGAGTTGTTCGGAGTGCGCCCCGACCTCACGACTTACTGCAAGGCGATCGCCAACGGCTATCCGCTCGCCGCATGCCTTGGGCGCGACAGCCTGAAACAGGCAGCGCAGGAAGTGTTCTTTACGGGATCGTACTTCACCAGCGCCGTGCCGATGGCGGCGAGCCTGGCGAATCTCAAGGAGCTGCAGGCGGGTGGCGGAATCGAGAGGATGCGCACGATCGGCGAGAAGCTGCGCACCGGTCTGCTCGCGCAGGCGCGCAGCGCCGGGCTCGAGGTGACGTACTCCGGACCGCCGGCGATGCCGTACATGACGTTCAAGGCCGACGCGGGCCATCACGATCGCGCCAAGGTTTTCTGTGGCGCATGCGCGCGCAGCGGAGTGTACGTAGCGCCGCGTCACAACTGGTTCATCTCGGCTGCGCATACCGAGCGCGACATCGAGCAGACCCTGGATGTCACCGAGCGAGCGTTCGAGGCCGTGCGCAAGCAATTCGGCGCATAGCCCGTCGAGGGAACACCGGTTACGACTATATGCGTTCCAGAACGATGACCGGTATTTGACGGGTGGTGTTCTTCTGGTAGCCGGCAAACGCGGGCATCGCTTTGGCCTGCGCGTTGAACAGCCGCTCGCGCTCGGGGCCAGTGGTAATGACAGCCTTGGCCTGGAAGCGTTCGATCCCCAGCTCTATCGTCGGGGTAGGGTGAGCCTTGAGGTTGTGATACCAGGCGGGATGTTTCGGCGCTCCGGCCTTCGACGCGATTATGACGATTCGATCGCCATCCTTGGTGTACACCAGCGGAGTGGTAAAGGGACGGCCGCTCTTCGCGCCGGTCGTGGTCAGAAGAAGGAGCGGCGCGCCCACGAACGGGCCGCTTAGAACCTTGCCGCCGTTGGCGCGAAACTCTTCGATCAGTTTCTGGTTGAATTCGCGCATTGCTTTCTCGTTGAACTCCGGCATGGCGTGTCTCCTCTCTTTCGCAGTTAAACTTATGCTCGATCGTGACCCAGTCCTAGTTTAAATCTCGGGCCATTTGTCGTTCCACGGCCGGGCCTGTTCGTACGCGTACGACGCCTGCAGGACAAGGTCTTCGCGGTAACGCTCCGCGACTATTTGCAATCCGCAGGGAAGGCCGGAGTCGGTGAGTCCCGCACGCACCGACGCACCGGGATGGCCGCTCATGTTGAACGGATAGGTGAACACGACGGCGTTCAGCGGATCCTTGAGCGGCTGACCGTTGATCTCGGTCGGCATCGGACCCTTTGCGGGAAAGGCCTCGGTTGGAAGCACGGGACACAGCAGCAAGTCGAAGCGCTCGAACACGCGCTGGCACCAATCGTTGAACTCGCGGCGGCGTCGATACGCAGCGCCGTAATGCTTCCACGTGACGCGAGTTGCGCCTTCGGCGCCGGTGGCGAACGCGCGGCCGAAATTTTCGCGATCCCTGTCGAGCCATTCATGCAGCATCGCGTAGCCCTGCGTTGCGCCGACTTGCATCCAGGCGTGGCCGGTATCGGGGACAGGGTCATCGATGGTCGTCACGTCGTGGCCGAGGTTCTTGAACACGGCGGCAGCCTTTTGGATTTCGCGCGCCACGTCGTGCTGCACGAGCTGTCCGAAGTCAGGGTGAAATGCGATGCGAAGTTTGTTGGGCAAGCGCTCGAGGATCGCATGGTAGGAAATTCCCGGATGCGGGACGGAGTCGGGATCGGCCGGGTGATAGCCGACGACCGCGTCCATGAAGAGCGCGGCGTCGCGCACGGTGCGCGTGATCGCGCCATGCACGGAGGTGTCGTTCCATTGTTGCATCCCGAGAGTCGGGTCGTTGGGAATCCTGCCGTATGTCGGTTTCAGCCCGTAGCATCCCGTGTAACAGGCCGGGATTCGCACCGAGCCGCCGCCATCCGAGCCGGTCGAGATCGGCACCACGCCGCCCGCGATGGCAGCTGAAGTGCCGCCCGACGATCCGCCGGGCGTCCGCTCGAGATTCCATGGATTGCGGGTGACGCCGAACAGCAGATTTTTGGTGAAAGCCGTGTAGCCGAACTCGGGCGCGTTGGTCTTGCCGATAACGATCGCGCCGGCAGCTTTCAGCCGCGCGACCTGAATCGAATCGGACTTGGGCATGTTGTCCTTGAACGGTTTCGAGCCGTACGTGGTCCGCAGACCGGCGGCATCCTCGAGGTCCTTGACGCCGAGCGGCAACCCGGCGAGCGCTCCGACTTCCTGGTGTCGCGCGATCTTCTCGTCGAGGGCGCGCGCGTCGGCCATCGCGCCGTCGGCCCGCAGCGCGCAAAATGCGTTGAGCCTGGGGTTGGTCTGTTCGATTCGCTTGATCGTCAGCTCCATCAATTCGCTAGGCTTGATTTCGCGCCTGCGAATCATCGCGGCGAGTTCGTGCGCCGGCTTCCAGTACAGTTCGTTCATGGCGGTTACCTCCAAGGCCAGGGCGCTTGTGTGGCGAAACTTACTACGATGACGCTGGAGTTTCAAAACGAAACCGAATGAAGGCGCTCGGCGGGGGGCGGTTTGACAGCCTAACGGACGTTAGATAGATTTTTTGGCGAGTCAGTGCGAAGCGTTTCGAAAAATTCAGCCGCGCGCGCCAGCGCCAGGGTGATTAACCTGCGACGGCCCATTGACACGCGCGACCGCGCGCTGCAGGTAGCGCGGGAGCTGTTCGCCGAGCGCGGCTATCGCGGCACCAGCCTGCGCGACATCGCCAAGCGAATCGGGGTCAAGGCGCCGTCGCTGTTGCATCATTTTCCGTCCAAGCAGCAGCTCTACCTCGCGGTGCTGGACCAGTTGTTCGAGAGTGTCGAGGATGCGACCAAGGCGATCGTCTGGACACACGATAGCCGGCAGGAGCGGATGCGCCAGGCGGTTGCGGACATGGTCGACTTTATCGCCAGCCACCCCGATTTGGTTCGAATCATGTGGAAAGAGATGGCCGACGAAAGCGGAGTCGGCCGGCAAGTGCTCAAACGGCGCTTGCCGCCGCTTTTTTCCACCGCGGTCAAATTTATTTTCCGCGGCCAACGCGACGGCGAATTCCGCAGCGAAGTCGATCCGCTTCATTTCATGTGGGGCCTCAACGCGATCACGATTGGCTACTTCGCGATCTCGGCGATGATCCAGCGGCTGTGGAGTATCAACCTGCTCGAGCATGCGATGATTGACCGGCGCAAGCGCGAGCTGACCGACATGGTCGAGCGCACGCTTTTCACTTTTTGATCGTCCACCGCAGCCGGCGGTCCATCGACCGGGTAGATTCGCGCGGCGCGCATTGCGAGATTGAATCGACGAAAACCGCAAGGAGAAAATCGCGCTTATGAAGCTGGGAACCTTTTATGAGCATCAGCTGCCGCGTCCATGGAAGGAGGGCTCGGAACTGAAGCTCTTCCAGGATGCGCTGGACCAGGTCGAACTCGCGGACCGGCTCGGCATCGACCATATGTGGGAAGTGGAGCATCACTTCCTCGAGGAGTACGCGCATTCGTCGGCGCCCGAAATTTTCCTGGCCGCGGCGAGTCAGCGCACCAGGCAGATTCGGCTCGGTCACGGAATCGTGTTGCTGCCGCCGGGCTACAACCATCCGGCGCGCGTCGCGGAGCGGATCGCGACCCTCGATTTGGTGAGCGGCGGGCGGGTCGAGTTCGGCACCGGTGAATCGTCGGCGGAGCTGGAACTGGGCGGCTTTTGCATCCCGCGCGCGGACAAGCGCGCGATGTGGCAGGAGTCGCTGGGTGCGATCGCGCGAATGTTTGTCGAGGCTCCGTTTCTTGGCCATGAGGGCAAGTACTTCAAGATGCCGGTGCGTAACGTGGTGCCCAAGCCCGTACAGAAACCGCATCCGCCGCTGTGGGTCGCATGCTCGCGGCGCGAGACGATTCATCTGGCGGCCAAGCTTGGAATCGGCGCGCTGACGTTCGCGTTCGTATCGCCGGAAGAGGCGCGGCAGTGGGTCACCGACTATTACACGACGCTGGAGAATGAGTGCGAGCCGATCGGATATGCGGTCAACGCGAACATCGCGATCGTCACCGGCTTCATGTGCGACAACGACGCCGAGCGGGCGCACAAGATGGGCGACGAGGGGCTGAAGTTTTTTTCGTACGCGCTTGGCCATCATTATGCGTTTGGGCAGCACGAGCCGGGCAAGACGAACATCTGGAACAATTTCAAATCCAGCCCGATGAATTTGCCGGGCATGGACGGGGCGAACTCATGCGTCGGATCGCCCGACCAGATTCGCACGCGGCTTGGCGAATTCGAGGAAGCCGGCGTTGACCAGGTCGTGTTCATCTCGCAGGCGGGCAACAACAAGCACGAGGACATCTGCTCGTCGCTCAGCCTGTTCGCCGAAAAGGTCATGCCCGAGTTCAAGGAACGCGAACAAAAACGCGCCGGGCAGAAGGCCGAACGGATGGCGCCGATCCTGGAGAAGGCGATGAAACGCAAACCCGAGCCGAAAATTCCCAAGAGCGACGGACCCGTCGTGGTGCAAGCCGGGATGCTCGTGTAAGCGCGACGACGCCGTCAATCTTTGACGGGCGCCGTCGGCGCGGGTCCGACGCGAGTGAACTTTACCGGGAATCCGCCGCAGTCATTTGGATTGATGAGTACTTCGCGGAAATTACTCGCGTCACTGACGAGAATTCGCACCTTGACCCATCGCGCCTGCAGGAATCCATGCTCGGCGCATATTTGATCGGCAACCACGATGCCCGGCACGTGATGATCGAGAGTACCGCGCCACACGACATTGCCCGGCGGAATACTTTTGTTGCCGTCAACCAGGGTCGCGACGTAATTGCGGCCGCGCAACATCGGGTCCAGATCGATAACCACTCGAAGCGGGCCGCCCGGATAGGTGGCCGTCCAGTTTCCGTTCAGCAACCTCGCCAGGTTCATCGGCGGCGGGGGCGGTTGCACGGGAGCGGGCGGAGGCGTCGGCATCGATGGCCCCGCAGATTGTTGGAACGACTGCGAGTTGCAGGAGAAGGTCACGCATGCGAGCAGAATCGTCAGCGCTGCAAGGGCAGCGCGGCGCGCGCTGGTCGGCGACGGACTCGCGGTGATCAACGTTCGTGAGCAGTGGCGGTGGGTACTCGGGCGCGGCATAGATTCCTCCAGCGGATGGATGGTCAAGCATGGTCAAGTATAGACTGACCTGCGGCGCAGCACAGCAGAGTCATTTTTTCCGCGGCGCGTCAATATGGGTGCGTTGACGCTGTGAGCCGGCATCAGGAGTGACGAGTTGGCCAACGATTACATCGAAGCGTCGCGCGTCTTTCACGAAATCACCAAGCATTCGTATACCAGCGTACGTTCGTCGCCGCACATTCTGGACTGGGACATCAAGCCGGTCCCCTACAAGATTTATCCGGGAGCCGCGTCCGTCGCTTTGCCGCGCGATCTGAATCTTTCCGCGACGCCCACGCTGTCGGCGCTTTCGTCGTACGTACCGGCGGGATTTTCCGCATCGATCGAAACCGCCGCGCTGACCCGCATCCTGTTCTGTGCCGGCGGCCTGACGCGGCACAAGCGGGTGGGAGCCGACGATTATCATTTCCGCGCCGCGGCGTCGGCGGGCGCGCTATATCCAATCGAGATTTATGTGGCGACGGGAGCCGTGGAGGGTCTCGAGGCGGGCCTTTACCATTTTTCACCCGCTGATTTGCGGATGAGCGGGCTGCGACGTGGCGATTGGCGCAGTTACATGGCAGACGCGGCCGCGAAGGGCAACTCGATTCTGCGCGCGCGTGCAGTGATCGTATTATCGGCTATCTACTGGCGCAGCGAATGGAAATATCGCGCGCGGGCGTATCGCTATTGCTATTGGGACGCGGGAACCATGCTGGCGAATCTGCTTGCAGCCGCGGCGGCCGAGGAAATTTCCGCGGAGGTGATCACCGCATTCGAGGATCCCGCGCTCGAGGCGCTGCTCGGAATCGACGGCGAGCGCGAGGGCATGGTCGCGCTTGTTGCGCTCGGGCGATCGGACCAACCAGCCGCGCCATCGCCTGAAATCGAGCCGTTGGTGCTCGAGTCGATTCCGCTCTCGTCCAGGGAGGTCGCGTACCCTGACCTGGTCAAGATGCATCGCGAATCGCGCCTGGTCACGGCCGATGAGGTCGCAACGGTTGCGGCTGCGAAATTGGACTCGGCGCCAACGTCGTCAAGCACGCGCCAGCTTCGTTTCGAAACAATAGCGTCCGAAGATTCCACGGGACTCGGCGAGACCATCATCCGCCGCGGATCGTCGCGAGCATTCGCCCAGGATGCGATTGGCGCGGAAGAACTCGCGACGATCATGGCCGCCTCAAGCGAGCATCCGCAGGCCGACTTTCCGCCGTTGACCGACACTTATCTAATCGTCAACGCAGCCGACGCAATGGAACCCGGAGCGTACTACTACAACCGGCAAGCGCGCGCGTTCGAGATGCTGAAGGCGGGCAACTTCCGCGGCGAGGCCGGATATCTGTGCCTCGAACAGCAGCTCGGCCTGGATTGTTCCGCACTGGTTGTTTACATGGCAGATCTCGAGCGCACGCTGCACGCGTTGGGAAATCGCGGCTACGGCGACGCGCATCTCGAGGCTGGAATTCTTGGCGGCCGCGCCTACCTTGCGGCATATTCGCTCGGCCGCGGCGCGACGGGACTCACCTTCTACGACGACGACACGACGAAATTTTTCGAGCCGCACGCCGCCGGAAAGAGTCCTTTGCTGATGATTGCGCTCGGAATTCCCCGCTCGCTGATGAAATCATAGTCAGGGCCACGGGCAGGTTGAAAGAGTCGGCGAAAAGGAACCGCGACAAGGTGCTGATGACTGCCTGATAGGCGGATGCCTGTCGTTTGAGCAGGCACATTGCATTTTTCATCAATACTCACTCGATTTTGAAATGGCACTTTTCCTGCTTTGAGCTTCCTTCATGCTCCCGCCCGTAACGGGAGTGACGCGTGCGCATATGGCGGACAACAAACCAATCCGCGATGTGAATCGAAGGAGGCAAGATGGCTGAAGAACAGAAAAAGATGCTGCCGACGCTGGGCTTGACCGGAGTCACGGTCAACGCGATGGCGCTCATCGCCCCGGGAGCCTTCCTGTGGATTACATTCGTGCAGCAGGCGGGTTACGCGTTTCCGTCGGGGATGGCGATGTGGGCCGGTATTTTCGTCGCGCTGCTGCTGGCGTACGCGACCGCAATTTCGTACGCAGAGCTCGCGAAACTTTATCCGGGTGCGGGCAGTTCGTACCTGTTTGCAGAGCAGGCCTTCCTGAGCAAAACCCACGCGTACAGGTTCGCGCGCGTGGCGAAGTTCGTAATCGGATGGTCGTCGCATCTGTATTACTGGATGTATCCCGGCGTCATGGTCGCCACGATGGGCATCATGATCGGGTACATCGTCGGCACGGTCGCGCCGAGTACGATGAACGCGGGAATTCCCGGCCCGGTATTCATGGCGATAGTTGCGATAATTTTCGCTTACGCCGTGGCCTGGATCGCGTTCCAGGGAGTCAACGGTTCCACCTTCGTCAATATCGGGATCAACGGAATCCAGATCGTGGCGCTGCTGTTTTTCTCCGCGCTCGCGATAGCTTACCGCGCCGCGCATCCCGCGGGCTCGGCGGGTCTGGCGCTCGATGCCAATGGCAACACGATCGCTGCGACACTGAGCTACGGCATAGCCGGCGATCACCCGTCGCACGCCAGCGCACTCTCGGTCATCCTGCCGCACCGGTTTGACTGGGTGATGCTGCAGGCGACGGTCGCGATACTGCTGCTGGTCGGCTTCGAGTCGGTGACAGCGCTGGGCGAGGAAGCGAAGAACCCCAAAAAGGACATCCCACGCGGCGTTCTGCTGTCGCTCACGATCCAGGGGTTGTTCTGCTACCTGATCGAATACTTCGCGGCCAACTATTTCCTGAGCAGCGCGTACAGTCTTGCGGAGGCCAAAGGATCGGCGGCGCCACTCGGCGACATGATGGTGATCATCGGCAACGCGTTGCTCGGCGGACACGGCCAGGCGTTCATGCTGATGGAAGCGCTGACGGTTTTTCTGGCGCTGATCGGCACCACGCTGTCGTGCATCAACACCGGCGCGCGCGTGACCTACGCGATGGGGCGTGACGAAGAAGTGCCCGAGCACTTCGGTCTGCTGCATGGCAAGAACCTGACGCCGCATCGCGCGATTTGGGTGCTCGCAACGATATCGGCAATCCTCGGCGCATACGCCGCGCTGTTCTACTTCGCCGGCGGATCGGCGCCTGATGACAAGACGATTGCGACTCTCCCGCACAACCTGTGGTACTCGCTCGGAATGAGCTCCAACGCGTCACTCTCGTCGCTGCCCAACGGGTTGTTGCTGGTCACTCTCACTTCAAACTTCGGAACCTTTCTGCTCTACGGTCTGACGAACATTGTGTGCATCGTCGCCTACTCGGAGCGTGACGAGTTCCATGGACTCAAGCACATGGTGGTGCCGGTGTTCGGCGCGGTCGCGAACTTCGCCTGCCTCGCGTTCTACATCATCGGACCGCTGGAGGGGCTCGGCAGCGTGAAGGAACCACTGATTGCGGTCGCGATCGCGGCGATTTGGGGAATCTACGGCGCGATTTACTTCGTACGTAATTCCAAGAAGCGGGGCAAAGAGACGATCCTCGTAACCAAGCCGGCCTGATCCCAGGCGCTGGTTTGGCGAATAATCCTTGGGGGGCGGGCCGCGAGTGGTCGCGGCCCGCCCCTTGGCCATTCAATCAACTTTACACTTCACCGTTAGCCGGGTAGCTCACTGCAAATGGATTCGTCGCTCTCCGCTTCTCCTTCGGTAGAGCAGGCTTTCGAGTTGGCGCTGTTGTCCGATGTAGGTACGCAGCGCGCCGACAATGAAGACTCGTGCGGGCATTTCATCGAGAGTCCCGACAGCGTGATGTTCGCGATTGCCGACGGCGTCGGCGGCTACGAAGGCGGTGAAATCGCGAGCCGGATGGCGATCGACATAACGCTTGAAGCTTACCGCGAGAGCCCGCCAGCGTGGGGCGCCGCCAAGCGGCTCCATCGCGCGATTACGCGGGCCAACATCGAGATTCACGACAAGGCGCTGACCGTGCCGGAACTGAGCCGGATGGCGACCACGATCACCGCGGTTGCGGTGGAGAAGGGGATGCTGTCGGCGGTGCACGTCGGAGATTGCCGGCTGCATCTGATCCGTCAGAGGCAAATCTCGCAAATCACCAAGGATCACACGATGGTCGCCGACCGGGTCAGGATGGGAGTGATGTCGGTGGCGCGCGCGAAGGATCATCCGGAGCGCGGGATGCTCCTGCGCAGCCTTGGACACGAGTTGATCGTGTCGATCGATCGGATCGCGATGCCGCTGCTGGAGCGCGATCGCCTGATACTGTGCAGCGACGGACTTTACAACGTCCTGGATGACAAGGAACTGGAATCACTGACGCGCGGCGTTGACGCCGAGACGGGATGCCGTAACTTGATCGATACGGCCAATAAGCGCGGTACCGCCGACAATCTGACCTGCGCTGTCTTCAGAATGACGTCGCCGACCGGGCATACGGCGACCACCGGCGGATGGCGCGATCGATTGCGAGGATTATTCGGGCGATGAAGCGTTTGGCGCCGGTAGTGATCTAATAGAATTGGGTTTCAAAACGGAAATTCCGGATAATACTGCAAATTGCAACGAGAGTCTGCGGATTTTGCGAATATCATGGCATCAGCGAATTTGCGCCTAGCAGACATCCTGTTATGATTTGCAAATTCGCAGGCTGCATTTTGCATCATAGCCGCGTGGCGTCGGCATTTCCGGCGGCGCCTCAAGAAGGTTCTACTTGGCCGCCATTATAAAGCCGATAAGGCCAACGGGCTCTAATCAGCCCGAGCCGCAGGCACTGTTCGGAAAACAGACCAAGGCAATCGTCGTCACGACCGGAATGCTCGCCTTCATTTCCTTCTGGCGAGCGTCCGCGATCGTCCTTTGCGACCTTGCTTCGACCGCCTACTACATCGGCGGCATCGTCGAGCAGGCCTGCGGTCGCTCTGCCCCATACTTCATTCTCGCCGTTATGCTGTTCTCGTACGCGGTGCGCGCGGTGTACGTCGAGTCGTGCTCGATGTTCACGCGCGGCGGTGTATATCGCGTCGTCAAAGAAGCGATGGGCTCGACGCTGGCAAAAATCTCGGTGTCGGCCCTGATGTTCGATTACATTCTGACCGGGCCAATCAGCGGCGTCTCGGCTGGCCAATACCTGGTCGGTTTGATCAACGAGCTGCTCAAGCTTGCGCACTCGGGAATTATTCTGCCGGCTGATTTCTCGGCCGCCTTCTTCGCCATTGCCGTGACCGCATATTTCTGGCGTCAGAATATTCTTGGCATCGAAGAATCCAGTGGCAAGGCGATGCGGATCATGCAGGTCACGACCGTGATGGCCGTGATCATGATCGCATGGTGCGGCCTGACGATTTTCATGCGTGGTGCGCATTTGCCGCCCTTCGAATTGAAGTTCACCGACGACTCGCTGGGATGGCTCAAGCACTTTCCCGGCGCGCGTACTATCGGCACGCTTGGAATCCTGATCGCGTTCGGCCATTCGATCCTCGCGATGTCGGGTGAGGAATCTCTGGCACAAATCAATCGCGAGATCGAGGCGCCCAAGCTCAAGAATCTCCTGCGCACCGGCCTGGTCATCTTCATTTACAGCCTGCTGCTGACCTCGTTGGTGTCTTTTTTCGCGGTCATGATCATCCCGGACAGTGTCCGGATGGCCAATTACGGTGGCGATCTGATCGGCGGGCTCGCGATGTTCATGGTCGGCCCGCTGTGGGCGCGGCTCGCGCTGCGCGCATTCGTCGTATTTGTCGGATTCCTGATTCTCGCCGGCGCCGTTAACACCGCGATCGTCGGTTCGACGGGCGTGCTTACTCGCGTCGCGGAAGACGGCGTACTGCTCGATTGGTTCCGCCATCCGCACAAGAAGTACGGCACCAACTATCGCATCGTAAATATGGTCGCGATGCTCCAAATCGCCACCATCGTGCTCTCGCGCGGCGACATGTTCTTGCTCGGCGAGGCCTACGCATTCGGCGTCATCTGGAGCTTCGTCTTCAAAACGCTCTCCGTGCTGATTCTGCGCTACAAGGACCAGTACCATCGCTTGTGGAGGATGCCGCTGAATCTGACCTGGTTCCGCCCCGGTGGTAAGGACTTCCCGCTCGGTCTCACGCTGACGTTTGCGGTTTTGTTAGCGACCGCGGTCATCAACCTGTTTACCAAGCAGGTCGCAACGATCTCAGGCATCAGCTTCACGCTCGCGCTGTTCCTGATTTTCGAGATTTCGGAAAAAGTCAACGGCCAGGCCCAGCACGCCTACGGCTAGGAACCCGAGAAGTTTAATCTGCAACTGGTCGAGGAAGATCAGGTCGATCCGATTCGGCTGGGGCTATCCGCGCCGCACAAAGTGCTGGTTGCGATCCGCGACCCCAACAATCTCGCGCATTTGCATCGCTACTTGTCCGAGCCTGACAACGCGGAACTGATTGCAATGACCGTCCGCACCGAGCGGGGTCTCGCCTCGAGCGAGGGCGCGCAGGTCTTCACCGACCACGAGGAAAAGCTCTTCAGCAAGGTGGTCAAGGTGTGCGAGGACCACGGCCGCGCCGTGACGCCTCTGGTCACGGTCTCCAACGACCAGATTTACGCGATCGCGCGGATGGCCTACCTGTTGCACGTTGATGAAGTCGTTATGGGTGTGTCGGAGCGCTTCCATCCTGACGTGCAGTTGGAGAACTTCGCGATGCATTGGGGATCGCTCGGCGACTCGGACGAGCATCACGTAAAAGTGCGCGTGCTCTCCGATACCCGCGACATCCGGGCGGAAATCTGATTTTAAACCTCGCGCAACAGAAGAAACGCTTGCAAGACCTCATCGAATCGCTGTGAAGTTCCGCCACGCCGCCGCCCTCGCGCTCGTGGGCTGGTATTTGATGCTGCCCCCGCTAACCCCGAACGGGCGATGGATCGATACGACTGCGCCGCTCAGCGCATGGTACAAGGTGAAACCTCCGTATGCGTCAAGGGATGACTGCGAGACCGCGAAAAACGGAATGATTGCACTGCACAGCCCGAATCCTTCAAGTCCCTCGGAGCAACTGAGGCTCAAGAGCGAGGAAGCCGCTCTTTGCGTCCCGTCGAATGATCCCCGTCTCTTCGCATATTAGATCACTGCCTGGGCGCCGGCACTGGTTCAGTTTTGGGGATGAACTATTCAGCCTGACCCCGCCCGATTGGTGTGCTATGCGTACGGTATGGACAACCGTCAGGGTGCCCCATACTCGCTGGCGTCGCCCGAAATCGGGCGACGCCAGCTTCCGGCAGAAATAATTTCTGACGGAACGAAACTAGCCATAGATGGGAGCCCGTCCCAAAACCACTACGGGTGGTATAAATTGCTCTTTTCCGCCCTTTTCGATCACTCAAAATCGCGCCCGTCGCAGTCTGAGCTTCGAGCGAGCGCAACCAGTTGCGCAATGACGGGCACTGGTTGGGTTTGTCTGGCTGGCAAACTGAACCAGTGCGCCGCCGCCATCCCTTCCATTGGCTGCGTGCCGGATGTTAACGTCCGCTGACCGGTTTTTTTCTCAAGACGGTCTGAAAAATGCACGAGGTCGGCGTTGGTGAAAACCTCGATCAGTACAAATTGATCGAGGTGATCGCGCGCAGCGGGATGGCGTCGATCTTCAAAGCTATCGATCAAGTCGACGGCGCGACCGTCGCGATCAAAGTCCCTTACATGCAGTTTGAGAGCGACGTGGTCTTCTACGGACGCTTTCAGCGCGAAGAAGAAGTCGGGCGCCGCCTCAACCATCCCGGCATCATCAAGGTTCTCACACCCACGCGCAAAAGCCGCATGTATATCGCGATGGAGTACGTCGAGGGTTCCTCGCTGCGCGCGATGATGCGCGAACCCGGCGGGCTATCGGTGGAAAAGGCGCTCGACCTCGCACGACAGTTGGCGGAGACGCTTGTGTACATGCACGGTGAAGGCGTGGTGCATCGCGATTTGAAGCCGGAAAACGTTTTGGTGACGGCCGAAGGCCGGACCAGGATCATGGATTTCGGAATCGCACTCGACGAATCCGCGCGGCGGCTGACGTGGTCCGGCCTGTCGTCGACCATCGGCACGCCTGACTACATGGCGCCCGAACAGGTCAGCGGCCGGCGCGGCGACGTTCGCACCGACATCTATTCGCTGGGCGTGATTCTCTACGAGATGCTGACCGGCCACCTGCCGCACTCAGGGCCCAACGTTTACAACGTGATGCGCGCGAAGACCGCGGAAGATCCGCAGCCGCCAACCGCATTCAAGCCCGATCTCGATCCGCATCTGGAGGAGATCATCCTTCACGCGATCGAGCGCTCTCCGCGTGACCGCTATGCGAGCGCGGCCGAGATGCTTGCGGACCTGCGCGATCCGTCGCGCGTCGTTCCCAAGGGCCGCGCGCAGAACCTCCATCCACGCAGCCTCGCGCTGCAGCGCGCCCGTCGTACGGCCGGGTACGTGCTGTTTTTCACGTCGCTCATCGGGATCTTTGTATTTCTGATTTGGCTTGCAAACCGTTACCCGGCGTCGCCGACTCCCGCGCGCCGGTCATATCGAGGGCAGGTGAGATGATGCCGAGACGATCGCAACTCGGATTGGCCGCCGCCGCTTTCGCCGCGCTGACGCTATTTTCGCCGCTGGCGCGCGCGCAGACTGCCGCGTCGTCGCCGCCGCTGGACAATTCTCTGAACCTCGCGTGGCTGCTGGTCGCGGGGTTCCTGGTGATGTTCATGCAGCTCGGATTCGCAATGGTGGAGACGGGGTTCACGCGCTCCAAGAACGCGGTCAATACCATGGCGATGAACCTGATCATCTACCCGATCGGCATCATCGGCTTCTGGCTCACCGGCTACGGTTTCATGATGGGCGGCGTCGCGCACTGGCCCTCACTTGGCATGGCCGCGATCGGCCATCACGAGCTGTCGATCACGATCGGCGCGCATTCGTATGGAATCATCGGGTTCAGCAAGTTCGCGCTGCTCAACGTCGGTCGCGATCCCGCCAGCCTGGGCATGTTTCTATTCTCGCTCGTTTTCATGGACACCGCCGCGACCATTCCGACGGGCGCGATGGCGGAGCGATGGAAGTTCAAAGCGTTCTTCATCTACGGACTGTTCATGTCGATGTTCCTGTATCCGTTGTACGGCAACTGGGTTTGGGGCGGAGGATGGCTCTCGCAGCTCGGCATGAACCTGGGCCTGGGCCACGGCCATCTGGATTTCGCCGGATCGTCGGTCGTGCACATGACGGGCGGAGTGGCCGGCCTCGCCGGCGCTTACATGGTGGGTCCGCGCATCGGAAAGTTCCGCCGCGACGGCGCCATCGGCGCGTTGCCCGGACATAACCTGCCCATGGCCATCAGCGGAACGTTGATTCTCGCGTTCGGATGGTTCGGCTTCAACGCCGGCTCGACGCTAGCCGCATCGGATCCCCGAATCGCGATCATCGCGGTGAACACCATGCTCTCCTCGGCGGCCGGCGCGCTCGCGGCGCTGCTCTATCTATGGCATCGCTACAACAAACCCGACGTTGCGATCGCCTGCAACGGTCTGCTGGGCGGACTCGTCGCAATCACCGCCCCGTGCGCATTCGTAACGCCCGCGGCGGCTGTGCTGATTGGCGTGATCGCGGGCCTGCTGGTCGTGTGGGCGGTGCTTGAACTCGAACTCCGCTTTCGAATCGACGATCCCGTCGGCGCGGTCGCCGTGCACGGCGCGTGCGGAATATGGGGCGCGCTGGCGCTTGGTCTGTTTGCCGACGGCACCTACGGCGACGGATGGAACGGTGTCGCGGGTCCCGTGCGCGGCCTGCTCTACGGCGACGCGGGTCAATTTTTCGCCCAGTTGATCGGTGTCACGGTGAACGTGGTCGTGGTTTTCGGCCTTGCGATCCTGTTCTTCAAGATCGTCGAGCGCACGGTGGGCAACCGCGTGCTGGTGGAAGTGGAATGGTCGGGACTGGATGCGCTTGAGATGGGAAGCGACGCCTATCCACATTCGTAGTTGGTCGGGGGTTCGGCGGATGCGGCGTGTTACCTGAGCGATCGCGCTTGCATCCCAACAATCGCACTATGGGTGAGCGGCAATCGCTCATTTAGACCTATATTTCGTCGGTGCACAGCATACGGACCTGCACAAACTCATGTTTTACTAACTCAAATCCTTATAAACACTTGACAGGCTTTCGCTTTCCACCTATCTTCATCGTCACTCGACGAGGATAACCTTATGAAATTCGACGGAGATTCCCCCGAACTCGATGCCATTGATCTGCAGATTATCGGCCTCCTGCAGGAACACGGCCGCATTCCGCTCGTCAAGCTCGGAGAGCAAGTCGGGCTTTCGGCGCCGTCGGTGAACGAACGCGTCAAAAAACTCGAAGACGGCGGAGTTATCACCGGCTATCACGCTGCCGTCGATGCGACCCGCCTCGGCAAGGACGTCACCGCGTTTATCGGCGTGTCGATTTCTCATCCCAAAACAATCTCGCTGTTCAAGGAATCCGTCGCACTGCTCGACGACGTGCTCGAATGCCATCACGTCACCGGTCAGCACACGCTCCTGCTGAAAATCAAAACCGACAACACTTCGTCGCTCGAGCGGCTGATCAGTGCGATCCGCTCGATCGAGGGAGTGGCGCGGACGGAGACGATGGTGGTGCTGTCGACGCATACCGAGCGCGGCTTGATTTCGGTGCATCCCAACGGCGACTCGCACGAGCCTGCCAACGGCAGGCGCCATCGCCACGGCGCCGCGAAATCTGCGCCCCCGGAACCGAGACGGGTGTCATGATGCACAACTACCGAAGCATTCCGAAGGCGCAGGGCCTCTACGATCCCGCCCATGAGCACGACGCGTGCGGCGTCGGCTTCGTCGTCAACATCAAGGGCGAGCGCTCGCATGACATCGTGGCTAAAGCGCTGCAGGTGCTCGACAACCTGACCCATCGCGGCGCGTGCGGATGCGATCCGCGCACGGGAGACGGCGCTGGAATCCTGCTGCAGATTCCGCACGACTTTTTCTCGAGCGAAGCGGCCCGGCTCGGCTTCGAGCTGCCCGCGCCCGGCGAATACGGCGTGGGCCAGGTTTTCCTGCCGCTCGACACAGTCAAGCGCAAAGACTGCGAGGAGGCGTTCGAGAGAATCGTCAACGAGGAAGGTCAGCGTCTGCTCGGATGGCGCGACGTGCCGGTGGTTGAATCCGCATGCGGCGATATCGCGCGGCGCGGGATGCCCGCAATCCGCCAGGTCTTCATCGCGCGCAGCCCGGACTTGGCCGACGCCGAGGCGCTCGAGCGCAAGCTGTACGTAATTCGCAAGCGCGCCACTTCAGAGGCGGAAAAACTCGGCCTCTTCGATCCGGAACTGTTTTATTTCTGCAGCCTCTCGGCGCTGACCGTCGTTTATAAGGGTCAGCTCATCTCGACGCAAATCCCGCAGTTCTTCCCCGATTTGCTAAATGGCGCCATCAAGACCGCGCTCGCCATGGTCCATCAGCGCTTCTCGACCAACACGTTCCCGAGCTGGGACCGGGCCCATCCCTACCGCTTCATGTCGCACAACGGCGAGATCAACACGCTGCGCGGCAATATCAACTGGATGCACGCGCGCGAGAAGCTTTTCTCTTCACCGCTGTTCGGCGACGACATCAAGAAGCTGTTGCCGATCGTCGAGCCCAACGGCAGCGACTCCGCAACCTTCGACAATTGTCTCGAACTGCTGGTTCGCACCGGACGTTCGCTGCCGCACGCCGTGATGATGATGATTCCGGAAGCGTGGCAGAACGACGCGCAGATGAGCGACGGCAAGCGCGCTTTCTACCGCTTCCATTCATGCATGATGGAACCGTGGGACGGCCCCGCGTCGATCGCGTTCACTGACGGTATCAGAATCGGCGCGGTGCTCGATCGCAACGGCCTTCGTCCATCGCGCTACACGGTGACGAAGGACGGACTGGTCGTGATGGCGTCCGAGACCGGCGTCCTCGACATCGCGCCGGAGAACGTCGCCCTCAAGGGGCGGCTGCAGCCCGGCCGAATGTTTCTCGTCGATACCGCGCTGGGCAGAATCGTGCAGGACGAAGAGATCAAGAATTCGATGGCCGCGCGCCGGCCGTATCGCGCCTGGCTCGACGCCAATCTCGTCGCACTCGAGTCGCTCCCCGAGGCGAACGACAACGACACGCCTCCCGTTGACTTCTTCGAGGACAACGAGCTGCTGAAGCAGCAGCAATCGTTCGGCTATACGATCGAGGATCTTAAAATGATCCTCGCGCCGATGGCTACCAACGGCCAGGAGCCGGTCGGCTCGATGGGCACCGACACTCCGCTCGCCGTCCTGTCGAACAGACCCCAGCCGCTTTACAACTACTTCAAGCAATTGTTCGCGCAGGTGACGAATCCGCCGATCGATCCGATTCGCGAGGAACTGGTGACCTCGACCGAAACGACAATCGGCGCCGAGGACAATCTGTTCGAAGAATCGCCGCTTCATTGCCGCCAGCTTCAACTCAAGCAGCCCATTCTCACCAACCAGGAACTACAAAGGATCAAACGGCTGGCCGTCGAGGGCCTGCGCACCGTCACGCTTCCCACGCTCTACCGCGTTGATGACGGCGAAGACGGGCTTCGCGCCGCGCTCGACGCGCTTTGCCGCGCCGCTTCGGACGCGATCGAATCCGGCTACACGATAATCGTGCTGTCGGATCGTGGCGTAAACGCGGACTACGCCGCCATTCCGGCGCTGCTCGCGACCGGAGCCGTGCATCATCATCTGATTCGCGAAGGGACGCGCACCCGGGTCGGCCTGGTCGTCGAGTCGGGAGAACCGCGCGAGGCGATGCATTTCTGCCTGCTGGTCGGCTACGGCGCGGGCGCCGTTAATCCGTACCTCGCGTACGCGACGATGGCGGGAATGATTCGCAACGGCCAGCTCCGGGACATCGACGAAGACACCGCCGTCCACAACTTCACCAAGGCCGTCTCCAAGAGCATGACGAAGGTCGCGTCCAAGATGGGGATCTCGACGACGCAGAGTTACCGCGGTGCGCAGATCTTCGAGGCGATCGGATTGGCGAAGGACGTGATCGACAAGTACTTCACCTGGACGCCGTCGCGCGTGGCAGGCGTCGGCCTCGGCGCGATCGCGCGCGAGACCGCTGCGCGTCACACCTACGCGTTCAAGGTGGCGGCGAATCTCGACGGCGATCTCGATGTCGGCGGCCAGTACCAGTGGCGCCGCGCCGGCGAGTTCCACATGTACAACCCGAACACGATCGCCAGGCTGCAGCATTCCGTGCGCTCGGGGAATTACCGGCTGTTTAAGGACTACACCAGGGCGGTTGACGAGCAGAGTCGCTCGCTCACCACGCTTCGCTCGCTGTTCAAGTTCAATTCCGATCGGCCGCCCGTGCCGCTCGAGGAAGTCGAGCCGGCCGCCGAGATCGTCAAACGCTTCAAAACCGGCGCGATGTCGTTCGGATCGATCAGCAAAGAGGCGCACGAAACCCTCGCCATCGCCATGAACCGGATAGGCGGCAAGAGCAACACCGGCGAGGGCGGCGAGGACCCGGCGCGCTTCGTGCCCGATGCCAACGGCGATTGGCGCCGCAGCGCGATCAAACAGGTGGCCTCGGGGCGCTTCGGCGTCACCAGTCATTACCTGGTCAACGCCGACGAACTCCAGATCAAGATGGCGCAGGGCGCCAAGCCCGGCGAGGGCGGCCAGCTTCCCGGTCACAAGGTTGACGATTTCATCGCGAAGATTCGCTACTCGACGCCCGGCGTGGGATTGATCTCTCCGCCGCCGCATCACGACATCTATTCGATCGAAGATCTCGCGCAGCTTATCCACGATCTCAAAAATTCCAACAACCGCGCGCGCATCGGTGTCAAACTGGTCGCCGAGGTCGGCGTCGGCACCATCGCCGCCGGAGTCGCGAAGGCCAAGGCCGACGTCGTGCTGATCAGCGGTTACGACGGCGGCACCGGCGCGTCTCCCCTGCAATCGATCAAGCACGCGGGAGTTCCGTGGGAGCTGGGACTCGCCGAGACGCAGCAAACCCTGGTGATGAACGGTCTGCGTGGACGCATTCGCATCGAGACCGACGGCCAGCTCAAGACCGGCCGCGACGTCGCCATCGCCGCTCTCCTCGGCGCCGAGGAATTCGGTTTCGCCAGCGCCGCGCTGGTCGCCTCGGGATGCATCATGATGCGTGTCTGCCATCTCAACACCTGCCCGGTCGGCATCGCTACGCAGGATCCGGTGCTCCGCGCGAAGTTCGCAGGCAAGCCCGAGCACGTCGTGAACTTCATGATGTTCATCGCGGACGAACTGCGCGAATACATGGCGCAGTTGGGCTTCCGCACCGTTGCCGAAATGGTTGGCCACGTCGAATGCCTGGACGCCAACGAAGCGATCGCGCATTGGAAGGCGCGCAACGTCGATCTGGCCAATATTCTTCGCCGTCCCGACGTCGGGCCGGACGAACCGCTGCATTGTGTCGAGCTACAGGATCATGGCCTCGGCGCCGCGCTCGACAACCAGATCATCGAGCTTGCAAAAGACGCGCTCGAGCATCGCAAGCCGGTCGAAATCCACCTTCCCATCCGCAACGTGAACCGCACCGTCGGCACGATGCTGTCGGCGGAAGTGTCGCGGCGCTTCGGCGCTGAAGGACTGCCGCCCTACACGGTTCAGATTCAGCTCAAAGGTTCGGCCGGTCAGAGTTTGGGCGCGTGGCTCGCGCCGGGAATCGCGCTTCATCTCGAGGGCGACGCGAACGACTACTGCGGCAAGGGACTGTCGGGCGGATTTATCTCGGTGCGTCCGCCAAAAGAAGCGACCTTCAAGGCCGAGGACAACATCGTTGTCGGCAACGTCGCGCTCTACGGCGCCACCGGCGGCGAAGCGTTTTTCCGCGGCGTAGCCGGCGAGCGATTCGCGGTGCGTAACAGCGGCGCGCACACGGTCGTCGAGGGAGTCGGCGACCATGGATGCGAGTACATGACGCGCGGCTTGGTCGTGGTTCTAGGCAAGACCGGCCGCAACTTCGCGGCCGGCATGAGCGGCGGCGTGGCGTACGTGCTTGACGAAGACGGCTCGTTCCCGTCGCGCTGCAACACCGGGATGGTCGAGTTGGGTCCGATCGGCAACCCGGACGAACTCAAGCAGTTGCATGCGCTGATCGTGCGGCACTTGCAGTACACGCAGAGCGCGGTCGCGCGGCGAGTCCTCGACAAGTGGGACGACTACGCTACGAAGTTTGTAAAAGTATTGCCGACTGAATATCGCATGGTGCTCGAACGGCAGCATCTCAACATGAATTCCGATCTCGCGCGGCTGGCCGCAGTTTAACCGGCGCTGGCACGAGTGAGTAATCGACTGACTAGTCAGAATTGACCTGACTCAGGGAGATCAACGGCTTCGATGGGCAAGATCACGGGCTTCATGGAGATCAAGCGCGAGACTCCCTCGCGGCGTCCGGTCAGGGAACGCCTGAAGGATTGGCGCGAATTCGATCTCAAGATGCCCGAAGACAAACTGCGCGCGCAGGGCGCCCGCTGCATGGATTGCGGGATTCCCTTCTGCCACAAGGGTTGCCCGCTCGGGAACATCATCCCTGACTGGAACGACCTCATTTACCGGGGCCGATGGCGCGAGGCGATCGACCGGCTGCACGCGACCAACAACTTTCCGGAGTTCACCGGCAGAGTTTGCCCTGCACCCTGCGAAGAAGCCTGCGTGCTCAACATCAACAACGATCCGGTCACGATCAAGCTGATCGAGAAGAACATCATCGACCACGCTTGGGGAGAAAAATGGATCGCGCCGCAGCCGCCCGCGCGCAAGTCGGGAAAGCGCGTTGCGGTGGTGGGCTCGGGACCGTCGGGGCTGGCGTGCGCGCAGCAACTCATGCGCGCGGGACATTCGGTCACGCTCTACGAGCGATCGGATCGCGTGGGCGGATTGCTCACTTACGGCATTCCAGACTTCAAGCTGGAAAAGTGGATCGTCAACCGGCGCGTTGAGCAAATGAAGGCCGAGGGCCTGGAGATTGTCACCAACTGCCGCGTCGGCTTCGACATCCACGCGGACGAGATGCGCTCAAAGTACGACGCAATCGTACTCGCGATGGGCGCGACCAAGCCGCGTGACCTGCCGATCCCGGGACGGGAGCTCAAGGGAATCCATTTTGCCATGGAATTCCTGCCGCAACAGAACAAGCGTAACTTCGGCGACGCGCTCGATCCGGCGGCCGAGATCACTGCAAACGGAAAACGCGTTGTCATTCTCGGCGGCGGCGATACGGGTTCCGATTGCCTGGGCACCTCAAATCGCCAGGGCGCGATCGTCGTGCATCAGTTCGAGCTGCTGCCGATGCCGCCTGAAAAGCGCACCGCCGAAATGCCGTGGCCCGACTGGCCGATGATCATGCGCACCTCGAGCTCGCACGAAGAAGGTGTGCAGCGCGACTGGAGCGTGAACACGAGCAAGTTCTCCGGCGAAAACGGCGTGGTGAAAAAACTCCACGGCGCGCGGCTCAACTGGAAGCAGGACAACGGACGGATGGTGATGGAGCAAATTCCGGGCACCGATTTCGAGATCGAGTGCGACCTCGTGCTGCTCGCGCTCGGATTTCTCGGCCCCGAGCCCGACGGCATAATCTCGGAGCTTGGTGTCAAGCTCGACCCGCGCAGCAACGTGCAGTGCGAGAGTTACATGTCGAGCGTGCCGGGAGTTTTCGCCGCCGGAGACGCACGTCGCGGGCAATCTCTGGTGGTGTGGGCGATATGGGAGGGGCGCGAAGCGGCGCGCGCGGTCGATGCCTACCTGATGGGCGAGACCTTCCTGCCCTCGAGTCCTGACCTCTGATCGCTGCATACCCGTGAGAGGGCGAATGAGGCCGGGAATTTCAGCGGCGAAAACCCATCGCGTCGAGCTTGCGAATCACCCACTCAATTCGGTCCTCGCCCCAGAACGGCTCGCCGTCCACGATGAAGGTCGGCACGCCGAAGACCTTGTCGCGATCGGCCTCGGCGAAGCATGCATCCAGGTCGGCACGCGCACCGGTGTCGGCATAGCGAAGAAATTCGGCGGGATCGAGACCGACCTCGGCAACGACCGCTGAAATCGCATCGCGGCTTTCGACATCGAGTACCTGTTTCCAGAATCGGTCGAACACGCGATTCGAGTATGGCCAGAACTGTCCATTGCTCGCGGCGTAGAGACCGCCATAGAACGCCAGGCGCGCGCTGAAAATCTTTTTCGGCGGGTAGATGACGAGTCCGCGTTCCTTCGCGATTCGGCGCGCGTCGAGATACAGATACCGAACCTTGCGACGGTCGGCGTCCTCGCGATCAAGCGGACCGTAAACCTTTCGGATATTCACCCCGTATGGGATGAAGCGTACGCGCACGCTATGAGACAGCTCGAGGTCGCAGGCGGGCTGCATCGCGAGGTACGAGTACGGACTCGTGTATGCGAAGTAGAGCTTGATTTCGTACAGGCTGCCGTTCATCGGACAGGATCACTGAGACGCCATAGCGAGGAAGTCCGCGAGGTGGACGACCTTGATTCTCGAACCGCGACGGCGAAGTTCGGCGGCGATCTGGAACTCGCATCCGGGATTCGCCAGCACAACGTAATCCGCATCTGTCGCAACAATATTGTCGGCTTTGCGTCGCGCCAAGTCGCGCGCCATTGCGGGCTCGGTCAAATTGTAGGATCCGGCCGAACCGCAGCAGAGATCGGACTGCGTCATCTCGATGATCGTCACGCCCGGAATCGAGGCGAGCAATTTGCGCGGCGCTTCGCGCACTCCGAGTCCATGCGCGAGGTGACAAGCGTCGTGACAGGTGACCCTGCATCGAAATTCGCGCTTCGGACCCGCCGGTGCGTCGAGCAGCAAAGAACTCAGGTCCCGCACTTTCGAGGAAACCGCGCGCGCAGCGTCGACGAATTTCGGTTCGTCTCTGAGCAGTTCACCGTATTCGGCGATCGCCACCGAGCATCCCGACGCGGCCGACACGATTGAATCGGCGCCGGAGTTCTTCAGCGCGCGAACGTTCGCGCGGGCAAAATCGCGGGCTCGCGATCCGTTACCCGAATGCAGATCAAGTGCTCCACAGCATGAGGTCGGTTCGAGTTGGACGACGCGATAACCGGCGGCGGCGAGCAGACGCTCACTGTTCAGGTTTTCCGAATTCGCAAGTACTTGCGCGACGCATCCATGATGCACGACGACCGTCGGTGCGCCGGTGCGCGGCGCGCTGTTTGCTCCCCTGGCGAGCGGGCGCAAGTCGGGCTCAAGCGGCGGGAGAAGATCGAGCCAATCGTGAATCATGCGCGGCAGGACGGCTGTCAGAGCGGGTCTCAGGCCAAGGCGCTCGACGAGCTTCAGCGGCGCGAGCAGCATCCGGAGACGACGGGGGTACGGAAAAATCGCGCCGACGGCGCGCCGCTTGAATCGATCGACGAAGCCGCGGCGATGATTTTGCTCGACGAATAAACGCGCACCTTCAATCAAGCGGCCGTAATGAACGCCGGACGGGCAGGCGGTCTCGCAACCGCGGCATCCGAGGCACAAATCGAGATGGCGCGCCGCGTCGTCGTCAAGGTCGATGCAGCCTTCGGCGAGCGACTTCATCAGATAGATTCGGCCGCGCGGCGAGTCCATCTCGCATCGCGTTACAATGTAGGTCGGACAAGCCTCGGCGCAGAGTCCGCAATGAACGCAGTCGAACAGCAGGTCGTAGTCGCAGACGCCGCGAACCGAATTCGATGATGTGACGGAGGCCGCGGCCATCAGATTCCTCCGACGAAGCATCCGGGGTTGAAGATCCCGGCCGGATCGAAGGCCGCCTTGAGCCGACGCATAAGCGCGAGGGCGCCGTCGTTGGGAGTGTCGAAAAATTCCAGCGAGTCACGGAACGCCGGCGCGGCGGCGATCAGTCGAAGGCTACCGCGCGCCGAGCGCGCAACTTCACGCCATCGCGCAACGGTCTTGGCCGCGACTTCGGCCAAGGGTTCATCGGCCAGGATTATCTGCGCGACGCCGGAGCCGGCGTGAGCGCGAAATTCAATGTCGTTGCCGCAGGCCTCCAGCACTTGCGCGAGAGACGCGGGTGGAACCGCGATTTGAGCGGCCAGCGGGGCCGAATGAAAATCGACATCGCGCAGCAGCTCGTAACTCCTGAGAGCGCCGTCGGCGCTCAGAATTTCACCGCGCGCGCCGACCAAATCGCGAATTCGCCCGGCCTGGCAGCCGATCTCCAGTGGACTTCCAGAAACACCGGCCAGAAGAAGAAATTGACTGGTAGAATTGAAGCGCGGTGCGAGGGCTGGACTGAGTATATCGAGATTACTGAGTGGCAGTGCGTCATTGAGTATGCAGGCGGCGGCGAATGCGTCTGCTGCGCGCGCATAAGGGACGACTGCGATAGAGTAGTCAGATGGAATGGGACGCACTTTGAACGTCGCCTCAGTTACTATTCCAAGTGTACCGAATGCTCCACCCATCAGTTTCATCAAATCATAGCCGGCGACGTTTTTGACCACGCGGCCGCCGCCGTGAACGAGGTTGCCGCCGTGGCCGACGAAGCGAACTCCGATGAGCAGGTCGCGCGAGGCGCCCTCGGAAAGACGAAGCGGTCCGGAATGCGCGGCGCCGATTAACGAGCCGAGAGTCGTCATCCCGGGGCCGCATGGATCGACGGGGAGCCGCTGGCGGGCGCCTGCCATGGCAGCATTCAGTTTGCCGACGGTGATTCCCGACTCCGCAACAATTGTCATGTCGTCGGGTTCGTAGGCGACAATTCGCGCCAGCCGCGCCATCGAGATACCGAGCGCGACCGGCGAGCGGCGAATCCCCGCGAGCGAGCGAGCCGCGCCAATGGGGGCGAGCGCAATCCGATCCGCTTCGCACATGCGGACGATCTCGCAAATTTCCTCGATCGAAGCAGGCTCGACGATCGCATCCGCGGCGCGCGCCTCAGTGTCGGTTGGCGCGCGAACGCGGTCGGCGCCGACGATCGAGTTGAGCCGGTTCGCCAGATTTGAAGATGTAGTGGCAGCCACGATATCCGTTGGAAGCGGCGACTAGATCGGCGCCTGCCGGCGCGGGGCGGCGACCTCGACGCATGCGCCGGGCTGCGGAATCACTTTGCCGGGATTCGACCGTTCCATCGGATCGAACACGTGGCGCAGCTCCGTCATGACGCGAAGATCGTCAGGCGAGAACATCAGCGGCATCTCGCCGATTTTTTCGACGCCGATTCCATGCTCGCCGGTGAGGCTGCCGCCCATCTCGATGCAGGCCTTGAGGATTTCGCGTCCCGCGTCGATTGCCCGGCGGACCTGATCAGGTTCGCGCTCGTCGTAAAGAATGATCGGATGCAAATTGCCGTCGCCGGCGTGAAATACGTTGCCGATGCGCAAGTCATAGCGACGGCTGACGTCGGCGATGACGCGCAGAATCCGCGGCAGGCAGGTTCGCGGAACGACACCGTCCTGAGTCGCGTAGTTCGGCGCGAGGCGGCCGACCGCACCGAACGCGCGTTTGCGCGCCTTCCACAACAGCGCGCGCTCCGCTTCGTCACGCGCGAGCCTGACGCTCGACGCGCCGGCCAGGTTCGCAGTTTTCGCGACCTCATCGGCATAGGCGGTCAGTCCAGCCTCGAGACCTTCGAGCTCGATGATCAGCACCGCGCCCGCGTCGAGAGGCAGTCCGACATTGAACGCGTCCTCGACGGCGCGAATGATGAGCTGGTCCATCATCTCGAGCGCGGCCGGCACAATTCCCGACGCGATTATCATCGAGACGGCACGCGTCGCGGTGTCGGCGTCGGGAAAGGCGGCCAGCAGCGTGCGATGATTTTCGGGCTCGCGCATCAGCTTGAGCGTTGCGCGCGTGACGATTCCAGCAGTGCCCTCCGCGCCGACGACGACGCCGACCAGATCGTAGCCGCATCGCTCTTCGGCCGGTCCGCCGAGTTCGACAACCTCGCCATCGGGCAGAACGACTTCGAGCGCGAGCACGTGATTGGTGGTCACTCCGTATTTCAAGGTATGCGGACCGCCCGAATTCTCGGCAATGTTGCCGCCGATGGTGCATGCCACCTGCGACGATGGATCGGGCGCGTAGAAATATCCTTTCGACTTGACGGCGTTGGTGACGTGCAGGTTGACCACGCCGCTCTCGGCCTCGACGCGCCGATTGTCGAAATCGATTTCCAGAATCCGGTTCATTCTCGAAGTGCAGATCATCGCGGGCGCGTTCAACGAAAGGCATCCACCCGAAAGGCCCGTGCCCGCACCGCGCGGAACGAAAGCGACGCCGCGGCGATGGAGCGCCGCCAGTATAGCGCTCAGTTGCGCGGTCGAGCGCGGGAGCAGCAAGACGTCGGGGGCGCGCTTCTCGACGGTCCATCCGTCGCACTCGTAAACCTTCAGCTCGGTTGCGCGCGAGACGATCCCGTCGGCGTCAAGAATTTCGCGGAACTCATCGAGAAGTTTGCGGTCGATGGCACTCATTGCGACGGCGCATCCAATCCCCGCAGCACTCTACCACGACCGCGAACCAGGCGCGCGAGTGACGCTTTTGCGGTTGATCCTTCGCGGTCATAATAGCAAGGTTCGATTTCAGCCCGGAATCTCGTGGGCGCGCGACCGGTGCGCGCGGAAACCCCCGGCGATTCGTTGCAAGGAGAAACACACGTGGCGGATTCATTTCCAGAACTCAAGCCTGCGGCGCGGATTCTGCTAGGTCCGGGGCCATCCAACGTCAATCCGCGCGTGATGAAAGCGATGTTATCGCCGGTCGTTGGGCACCTCGATCCGGATTTCGTGAAGGTGATGGAGGATATCAAGCGGCTGCTGCGCATCGTGTTCCGCACCAGGAACGAGATCACGTTTCCCGTCTCCGGCACCGGTTCGGCGGGGATGGAAGCCGTGATGGCGAATCTGATCGAAGAGGGCGACGAGGTCGTGGTCGGCGTTAACGGCGTCTTCGGAACGCGGCTGGCGGAAGTCGCGTCGCGACTCGGCGCAAAGGTTCACAAGGTCGAGGCGGATTGGGGAACGATCGTGGAACCGGCGCAAGTCGCGGCGGCGCTGAAGGCGGCGAAGGATCCGAAGCTGGTCGCGATCGTTCACGCCGAGACTTCGACCGGGATACATCAGCCGATCGAGGAAATCGCCGAGCTGGCGCATCGACACGGCGCGATGATGGCGATCGACGCGGTAACATCACTCGCGTGCGTGCCGGTCGAGATTGACAAGTGGAGCATCGATGCCTGTTACAGCTGCACGCAAAAAGGACTCGGCGCGCCTCCCGGACTGTCGCCGGTGACGTTCAGCGCGCGCGCGATGGAGTCGGTGCACAAGCGCAAAACGAAGTGCCACTCATGGTACTTCGACGTTGCGTTGATCGAGCAATACTGGGGACCCGACCGGCTCTACCATCATACGGCGCCGATCACGATGAACTATGCGCTTTACGAGGCGCTGCGGATCGTGGTCGAGGAAGGGTTGGAAGCGCGATGGCGGCGGCATCGCATCAACGCAGCCGCGTTCCAGGCCGGAGTGCGGGCGATGGGTCTGCAGCTCGCCGCGCAGGAAGGATACCGGTTGCCGCAGCTAACGACGATCGCGGTGCCGGCGGGAATCGATGAAGCGAAGGTGCGAGCGGAATTGTTGCGGCTGTTCAATATCGAAATCGCCGCCGGACTCGGACCGCTCAAAGGGAAGATCTGGCGCGTCGGTCTGATGGGTGAAGGTTCGCGGCGCGAAAATGTGATGCTGGCGCTAAACGCGCTCGAAGAAATCATCGGCTCGATGGGATTCGAGATTGCGCGCGGCCGGGCGCTGACCGCAGCCGAGGATGCCTACAGTGCGGAGGGCACAGGCGCGGGCGAGCCGCCCGCGGAAGCATCATGAGGATGGTAGTAATGCGTCTTCGCGGCCGAGCGCGAAAGCATAGTCAGTGACTACTGCGGAATAGTCACTTCACTAGCTACTCTTCCGAATCCCCTGCGCCGTCGTTGCCATCGGATCCGTTGCCGTTGCCTTCGTCCTCGTCGCGCTCCGCCATCCCGGCCACGGCGCGGACGCGTTCGTCGCCCTCGAGCCGCACCATGTGAACGCCCTGCGCGTTGCGGCCGGTGATTCGCACTCCCTTGACGGCCAATCGAATCACCTTGCCGCCGTCGGTTATCAGCATCACCTGGTCATCGATCCCGACCTGCCGGACGCTGATCACTTTGCCGGTCTTCTCGGTCACGTTCATCGTGATGACGCCCTTGCCGCCGCGATGGGTCAGCCGGTAGTCGGAGGCGGGCGTGCGCTTGCCGTAACCGAGTTCCGAAACCGTGAGGAGGGTCTCGTCGTCGCGCACGGTTGACATCGAAACGACTTCGTCCTCGACGAGGATGACGGTTTTGCCTTCCTTGACGGGCTGCGACTCGAGTTCCATGCCGACCACGCCGCCGGTGGCGCGGCCGATCGGGCGCGCTTCTTCTTCCTTGAAGCGAATCGCCTGTCCCTCGCGCGTCGAGAGCACGATTTGCTGATTGCCGTCGGTGATTCGCACGTCCACCAGCGTGTCGCCGTCTTCGAGATTGATCGCGATGATTCCGGTCCTGCGAATATTTTCGTATTCGTCGAGCGCGGTCTTCTTCACGCCGCCGCGGCGGGTCGAGAAAAAGAGGAACTTGCCCGCAGTCTCGCGCGGCACGGGAATAAATGCGGACAGCGTTTCATCATTGGCGAGGCTCAGCAGGTTGGCGATCGAGCGTCCCTTGGCGGCGCGTCCGCCCTCGGGCAGTTCGTAGGCCTTGAGCTCGTAAACCTTGCCGGCGCTGGTGAAGAACATCAGGCGGTCATGCGTCGATACGCGCTCGAGATGTTCGACGAAATCTTCTTCGGTGGTGGTCGCACCAATCTTGCCGCGGCCCCCGCGCTTCTGCGTGCGATACAGCGAGAGCGGGGTGCGCTTGATGTAGCCGCCGTGCGTGACGGTGACGAGGACGTCCTCCTCGACGATCAGGTCCTCGACCGAGAACTCTCCCTCCGCTTCGATGATCTGGGTGCGGCGCGGATCTGCGAATTCTTTTTTTATTTCGTCGAGCTCGCCTGCGATCAGCTTCAGCAATTCCTTCTCGTCGGCAAGAATTTTCTTGTAGCGCGCGATTAGAGCGACGGTCTCCTTGTGCTCGGTTTCGATCTTCTCGCGCTCGAGCGAAGTGAGACGGCGCAGCGTGAGATCGAGGATCGCCTGCGCCTGCAGCTGCGAGAGGCCGAACTGCTTCATCAAGCCGGTGCGGGCGGTCTCGGCATCCTTCGACTTGCGGATGAGATTGATGACCGCGTCGAGATTCTTGAGCGCGGTCAGCAAGCCGTCGAGGATATGAAGCCGCGCCTCGGCTTCTTTCAGCTCGAAGCGCGTGCGCCGCGTGAGGACGATCTTTCGATGCTCGAGGAACGCAACGAGCATCTGCAGAAGATTCATCTCCTTGGGGCGGCCCTCGTGGATGCCGAGCAGAATGATGCCGTAGCCCTGCTGCATCTGGGTCAGCTTGTAGAGCTGGTTGAGCACGATGCGCGGCTCGGCGTCGCGCTTGAGCTCGATGACGACGCGCATCCCGTCGCGATCCGATTCGTCGCGGATGTCGCTGATGCCTTCGATGCGCTTGTCGTTGACCAGCTCGGCCATCCGCTCGATCATGCGCGCCTTGTTCACCTGGTAGGGGATTTCGCGAATGATGATCGACGATCGCGAGCTGCGCTTGTCGGTCTCGATCACCGCCAGCGCGCGCATCGTAAGCGTGCCGCGGCCGGTCAGATAGGCCTGGCGAATCGCCTGGCGGCCGAGCAACTGACCGCCGGTCGGAAAATCCGGGCCGGGCACGATGTCGAGAATTTCCTCGTGCGTGATGCCCGGCTTGTCGATCAGCGCCTGCAGCGCGTCGCAAACCTCGCCGAGATTATGCGGCGGGATGTTGGTCGCCATCCCGACTGCGATGCCGTCCGAGCCGTTCACGAGCAGGTTCGGGAATTGCGCGGGCAGAATCTCGGGCTCCATGTGCGAGCCGTCGAAGTTCGGGACGAAATCGACCGTGTCCTTGTCGATATCGGCGAGCATTCGCTCGGCCAGCCGCGTCAGCCGGCACTCGGTGTATCGGTACGCAGCGGGCGGATCGCCGTCGACAGAGCCGAAGTTGCCCTGGCCGTCGATGAGCAGGTAGCGCAGGCTGAACGGCTGCGCCATGCGGACCAGCGAATCGTAAACCGCCATGTCGCCGTGCGGATGGTAACGAGCGAGCACTTCGCCCACCACCGCTGCGCACTTGGTGTAGCGGCGGTTCGACAGCAGGCCGGTGCGGAACATCGCGTACAGGATGCGGCGATGGACAGGTTTGAGTCCGTCGCGAATTTGCGGCAGCGCGCGTCCGATATTCACCGACATCGCGTAGTCCAGGTAGGACTGCCGCATGTCGTCTTCGATATTCAGCAGCGCGGGTTCGTTGCGATGCGGTTCGTTGCCGTTGGTTTCAGCCATTTAATCCGGGGCTCCCGCGAGTTCCGCGCGGCTCGTCAGATGTCGAGGTTGCGGACGTTGAGCGCGTTCTCCTCGATAAACAGCCGCCGCGGCTCGACCTGGTCGCCCATCAACGTGGCGAAAACTTTCTCGGCTTCACCGACATCCGAAATCTGCACCCGCAGCATCGCCCGCGTCTCCGGATTCATCGTGGTCTCCCAGAGCTGCCCCGGATTCATCTCGCCGAGCCCCTTGTAGCGCTGGATGTCGACGCCCTTTTGTCCCGCGCCGAGCACGGCGTCGGCCACCGCCTTGAGCGTATCGACCGTGGATTCGCTTTCGCCAATTTTCAGCTTGAACGGCGCCTTGATTGCCTCGATTTCCGGATCGAGCCGGCGAATTTCGCGCAGCTCTCCGCTATGCAACAGCGTCAGATCGACCACCGTCGGCGGCGTCGCGCCGTTTTGCGAATGGCTGAACACCGCGCGCCAATGCGCTTCGCCGTCGGGCTGAATATCGAAGTTCAGGTTCGTGTCACGGGCATCTTTGACAATCGCTTCGGCCATCTCGTGGGCCGCCTTGTCGGACTCGAAGCTCTCGTCGCCAATCGTTTTGTCGGCTGACAGCCTGGCAAGCGACGCGATGATCGAGCGCTCCTTGGAGCGTCGCTCCAGCGCCTCGAACATCTTTTCGAAGAACAGCGCCTTGCGCACAATTGTCTTCAACGCAGCGCCCTTGAACTCGCGCGCGTCCTTGCCCTTGCCGGCTTCGAACGTCACCGCCTCGGCGCCGAGATCGGTCAGATAATCTTCCAGCGCGGTTTCGTCCTTGAGATAGCGTTCGGTCTTGCCCTTCTTCGCGCGGAACAGCGGCGGCTGCGCGACGTAGAGATAGCCATGCTCGATAATCTCGATGAACTGGCGGAAAAAAAACGTCAGCAGCAGCGTGCGGATATGCGAGCCGTCCACATCCGCGTCGGTCATGATCACAATCGTGTGATAGCGCAGCTTGCTCAGGTCCTTGTCGTCGCCGATTCCCATCCCGAGCGCCGTAATCAGGATGCGCAACTCCTGCGACGACAGCATCTTGTCGATGCGCGCGCGCTCGACGTTCAATATTTTGCCGCGCAGCGGCAGGATAGCCTGCGTTTTGCGATCGCGGCCCTCTTTGGCGGTCCCGCCTGCCGATGCGCCCTCGACCAGGTACAGCTCGCTGCGCGCCGGATCGCGCTCCTGGCAGTCTGCGAGCTTGCCGGGCAGCGAGCCCGAATCGAGCGCACCCTTGCGCCGCACGAGCTCCTTGGCTTTGCGCGCGGCCTCGCGCGCGGTGGCAGCTTCGACCGCGCGAGCGACGATCTTCTTCGCCACCGGCGGCGTCTTCTCCAGGAACTCGCCGAGCTTCTCGTTCACCAGCCCCGAAACGATTCCTTCGACCTCGGAGTTGCCGAGCTTGGTCTTGGTCTGGCCCTCGAACTGCGGCTCGGCGATTTTTATGCTGACGATCGCGGCGAGACCCTCGCGCGTGTCATCGCCCTCCAGCCGCATATCCTTGTTTTTGAAAAGGTTGTTCTTGATCGCGTAATTGTTGATCGTTCGCGTCAGCGCCGACTTGAGTCCCGACAGATGCGTCCCGCCCTCGGCGGTATGAATGTTATTGGCGTAGCTGAAGATCACCTCGTGGATCGAGTCGGTCCATTGCAGCGCGACTTCGACATCGACGCCCTCGCGCACGCCCTTGAAGAAAATCACGTCGTGAAGCGCTTCGTTGCTCTTGCTCAGCGTCGCGACGTACTCGGCAATTCCGCCCTCGTAGTGAAACTCTTCCGCTTTGTTGATTCGCTCGTCGCGAAGCCTGATCCGCAGTCCCGCGTTGAGGTACGCCATCTCGCGCAGATAACGCGCGATGATTTCATACTTGAACTTTATCTCGGGAAATATCTTCGAGTCGGGCGAGAAGGTGGTCTTGGTGCCCTTGCTGTTGGTCGAGCCGCGCTCTTCGACCTTCGTTTTCGGAAGCCCGCGCTCGTAGCGTTGAAAATAAATTTTGCCGTTCTTGTGAACTTCGACTTCGAACTCGTCGCTGAGCGCGTTGACCACCGACGCGCCCACCCCATGCAGTCCGCCCGAAACCTTGTAGGCGCTCTTTTCGAACTTGCCGCCGGCGTGAAGCATCGTGTGCACGACTTCGAGCGCCGAGCGCTTTTCCGTCGGATGCATATCGACCGGGATTCCGCGGCCGTTGTCCTCCACCGAAATCCGATCGTCGCTGAGAATTACGACGTTGATCTCGTTACAGAAACCGGCCAGCGCCTCGTCAACCGAGTTGTCCACGATCTCGGTGACGAGATGATGCAATCCCCGCTCGGCCGTGTCGCCGATGTACATCCCGGGGCGTTTGCGAACTGCTTCGAGCCCTTCGAGTACCTTGATGGACTCGGCGCCATAGCCGTCGGACGATTGTTTATTTGCCATAGAAAAGGACGAGCGATGAACTACCTTTCCGCATCCCCACCGCCTGTCAAAATAGTATTCGTCTAAGCGACAAAAGTAAAGGAACAACCGACCGTCTGATCAATTAATCAAACGATATTTGAGTTATGCGCCCATAGCTAGGAAACCAGCCAATCAGTGGGCGGTTTTCAACCCATCGACGCGACGCAATAAGGCCGTTTTTGGAAAAGAGGGCCGTGCCTGGAACAGAACATCATTTTGCGAAAATGATACGCGCGCAAACCAACTCCGTGCGGCAGTGAAAAAGTGAAAAAGTGAAGCAGTGAAAAGGGAGGAAATGGGCCGCGTTCAATCGACCTGGCGCAGCTTGATCAGCATCTCCCGCGGGCCGATGTAGCCGACTTTGCGCTGCGCCACCTTGCCTGCCGAATCGATCAGCATCGTCGTCGGCACGCCCTGGATTTCGAACTTGCTGGTCATCGCTTCGGTGGCCTTGTCCTGCGCCGTCAGATTCGCCTTCATCCGCACGAAGCGCTTTGCCTCGCTGACCACGGATGGATCGACAAAGGTCGAATGATCCATCTCGCGGCATGGGATGCACCAATCGGCGCTGAAATCGATCAGCACGGGCTTGCGCGCTTGGGCCGCCGATGCGAGCCGCTCGGGGTTGAATGGCTCGAAGCGAAGCTTCTCCGGCACCTGTCGCGGATAGAGCATGATCGCGAGCGCTCCCACCGCAGCTATTCCCAGCGCTGACCTAAGCACCAGGAACGGACGCCAGCTTCTCCCCTCGCGCGAAATGAAACCGAGATAAATCCCCACACCGGCCGCGTAATACGGCAGAATTCGAGTCATCAGGTTGTTCGGTACGACCGGATCGAGAAAGTAGATCGCGAGTCCGACCAGTACGAACCCGAAAAGCTCCTCGACCCACTTAAGCCATTCGCCCGAACGCGGTAGACGGCGGATATGCCCGGCCGCCATCGCCAGCCCGATATATGGAACGCCGAGTCCCAGCGCCAGTGTGAAGAACAGCGCGAAACCGAAAAGCGCGCTCCCGCTTCTCTCCACCATCAGCAGCAAGCCCAGCACGATCGGGCCGATGCATGGCGCCGCCACCACGCCCATCCCCAGGCCCATCAGCAACGCACCCGCGTATCCGGGGCGGGCAGTGCCCGCGCGCTGCAGCATCCAATTCGGCGGCTGCAAGACGAACAAACCGAAGCACGACGCCGCCAGCGCCAGCAGCATCATGGACAGCGCGACGAGCACGAACGGATTGCGCATCGCAGCGCCGAACAGTCCGCCCGACATGGCGACGGCGACGCCCACCGCCGAGAACATCAGCGCGATTCCGAGCACGAAAAATATCGCCAGATACATCACGCGGCGATGGCCTCCGCCCTGGCTGCCGAAATACGCGATCGTCACGCCGATTAGCGGATAGACGCACGGTGTCAGATTCAACGCGAGGCCGCCAAGAAATACCACGAGGAAGCCGAGGAACCATCCATGCTTGGCGAAGATGTCCGCGACCGCCGCGCCGGAATCATCGCCGCCGCCGCCGATACCGCCGCTCTTCGCGCCTCCCGTGCCTATCCCCTCCAGCGCTCCCGCCGCCGCGCCCGGAGCCGCCAGCGCGACCGTCGTACTGACGGACGCCGGCCGCAGGCATTCGTTGTTGTTGCAGCCCTGGTAGTCGATGGTAACCGTGAGCGCGTCGCCCGGCTTCGGCGCGAAGTTGGCAGCCGCCTTGAGCGGCGCCTCAAACTTGATATCGCCTCCGAACACCGAGATCTTGTCGCCGCCCGCGGCTTCGAGCGTCATCGTTTCAGCAGGCGGATACTTGATTGCGCCGGCCGTCACGCCGGCCGGGCCGCTGACCTCGAGCTTGGTCGGGATGTAATCCTCGCTGAGCGGCTTGTCCGAATTGATATGCCATCCCGCGATCACCTGAGCGGCGACTTTGAGCGTGCCGGCGCCGCCGGCCCGCAGCGGAGGATCGATCGTGGCCGAGGTGATCTTTACGAGTTCATTCGCCTTCGGATTAGCATGCGCCGCCGGCGCGAAAATCAACCATGTGAGCGCAAAGACCACCGCTACGATCGAGGCCTGCCAGAACGGACGAGCCTTTGTGCCGTGGGGGAACAATCGGGATTCGCGCGAAATCATTTGTCAGTAGTTAGAACGTCATCGGCGCAGTTCTGGTTCCATCCGCGCAGTCTGCCGCTACTTGGCGGCGGCGCTCTGCTTGCCGTTGGTTGAAAGCGGAACCGACCCCACGACCTCCAATCCGTAGCCCGGCAGATTGGCAAGCCGCGGCGTCGCGTCGGACATGATAATCATCTTGCGCACGCCCACGTCGCGGAGAATCTGCGCGCCGATTCCGTAGTCGCGGAAATCAGCCTCGGGCGCGTTGACCCGCGTAGTTGCACGGCGCGCCGGGCGCCCGCCCTCAAAATCCGACGCAAGCGCGTTGGACTCGCGCTTGAGATACAACAGCACGCCCTCGCCCGCCGCCGAGATTCGTTCCATCGCGGAGCGCAGCAGGTTGCGGGTGTTGCGAACGGAGTAGCCGAACACGTCGCCCGGCAGATATTCGCGATGCGCCCGAACCAGAATCGGCTTGGCCGGATCCACCTTGCCCATCACCAGCACCAGGTGCTCCGTGTGATCGATCAGGTTGCGATAGACGATCGCGCTGAACTCGCCGAACGCGGTCGGCAGCTTCGCTTGCGCGATCCGCTGGACCATCGTCTCGTTGCGCAGCCGGTACCCGATGATGTCCGCGACCGTGACAATCTTGAGCCCGTGCACTTTAGCGAACTCGATCAGGTCGTCGCGCCGCGCCATTGTGCCGTCTTCCTTCAGGATCTCGCAGATGACGCCCGCCGGCTTGAGTCCCGCCAGCCGCGCGAGATCGACCGCGCCTTCGGTCTGCCCCGTGCGCACCAGCACGCCGCCGTCGCGTGCGCGCAGCGGATAGACGTAGCCGGGGGTGATGAACTCGGCGCCGCTGGCGTCCTCCCGCACCGCCTGCAAAATCGTGGTCGAGCGATCCTGCGCCGAGATACCCGACCCCGACGCTCGCCGCGCGGTGATCGCCGTCGTGAATGCCGTCCCCAGCGGCGCCTGGTTGTCGCCAACCATCATGCTGAGCCCGAGTCTGTCTATTCGCTCCGCCGACATGGGCAGGCAGATGAGTCCGCGCCCGAACCTGGCCATGAAGTTGATCGCTTCGGGGGTGACTTTTTCGGCCGCCATGCACAAATCGCCCTCGTTCTCCCGCTGTTCGTCATCCATCAGGATGATCATGTGGCCGCGGCGGGTTTCGTCGAGTGCTTCCTCGATCGAAATGAACGGCGCGGGGGCTTTCTTGCGGGGACTTATCTCACCAAACATTCGTGCGGCTCTCGATAAACTCTTACTCAACTATATACCTCCAGCCAAGCATCCTCGAAGCCTGCGCGGTGCTATCTTGGGCGCCATGGCGGCAGAAATTACTACGGCGGTCCTGCTGGCGGCGGGGCGCGGCAAACGCCTGGGCACGCTGACCGCCGAGACTCCGAAACCAATGCTCGATATCGCCGGTTCACCCCTGATTTCGCATATCGCCGACGCGCTCGCGGCGGCCGGACTGACGCACTTCATTGTCGTGACGGGCTACCTGTCGGAGCAAATCGAAGGATGGGCGAAAACCTGGCAGCGCGAAAATCCCGAAATCAAAATCACAACCGTCAGGCAGCCGCAATTGAACGGGACTGGCGGCGCGATGCTTGCGGCGCGGGCGCATCTTGCAGGCCTGCCGCGCTTCGTCTTCGGATGGGGCGATATTCTGATGGACCGCGCGAACTACCCGCGCTTCATCCATCACGCGCGGATCGACGAGTACGATTTGATGCTTGCGGTGAATCGCGTCAAGGATCCCTTCCGCGGCGCGGCCGTCTATGTGACCCGGCACATGACGGTCGAACGCCTCGACGAAAAACCGGCGCCCGGAACCGCCAGAACCGAATGGAACAACGCGGGACTTTTCGCCACCGGCCGGATAATTTTCGACTACCTCGCGCGGCTCGAACCGTCGGTGCGCGGCGAGCTCGAAATCCCCGGTGCAATCGCGCAAATGATCGCCGACGGCCGCGTCGTGCGCGCGGTTGATATGCGCGGATTCTGGAGCGACGTCGGCACGCCCGAAGACCTCGAGAAGGCGCGCGCCTGGTTCAAGCCAAAAGGGAAGCGGCGATGAATCTGCCCGACGGATGGGACGCCGGGGAGTTGGCGCGCGCTGCACGCCTCGGCGCTTTAGTCCGCGCCGGTGGCGATCGCGCCGACGCGCGAATCTTCGCGGCCCGCGCGCCCGGTCGCGTCAATCTAATCGGCGAGCACACGGACTACAGCGGCCTGCCCGTGATGCCGGTTGCGATCGATCGATCTACAATCGTCGTCGCCGCCGCCATCACGACAGCCGAAATCGAACTGGCCAACGCCGACCCCGGCTGGTCCTCGCGCCGTTTTGCAATCGAACGGCGGATCCCACCATACGAAACCGGCGATTGGGCGAACTACGTGAAGGCCGCGATCCAGGGAGTGATTGATCACTTTGCGCGGCGCGGACGTTTTTCTACGCCTGCAACTTTAATTGACAACTTGCAGGGCGCATCGATGGTCGTCGATGGCCGCGTGCCGCCGGCTGCGGGGCTGTCGTCATCGGCCGCGCTCACGGTTTCGACCGCGATGGCATTCATGGCGGTCAACGAACTCGAACTCGACCCGATCGAAACCGCGACGATGGTTGCGCGCAGCGAATGGTACGTCGGGACGCGGGCGGGCGGAATGGACCAGGCGGCGTCGATTCTCGGCCGTCGCGACCATGCGCTGTTTATCGAGTTCGACCCGATCCGCGTGCGCGCAGTGAAGATGCCGGCGAACGCGGCGCTGGTCGTGGCAGATAGCCGGGAACTGGCGGACAAGTCGGGGATGGTGCGCGCGGAATACAATCGGCGGGTCGTCGAATGCGCGCTGGCGGCGCGAATTCTCGGATGCGCGCTCAAGCTCGACGGCGTGACGATCCTTGGTGACGTGGTTCGCGCATCGCCCGGATGGAACGCCGCGGGACTCGTCGAGAAACTCGCGGCGGCCGCGCCCGCGCGGCTCGGCGCAGACCTGAAAGAGGCGGCGAGCATCCTGGGCGTCTCACAGGTGGCGCTCGAAGCAGAGTTGCTCGGCCAGGGATCGACTCGGATCGCGCTGGATTCGAACCGCCCGCTGGAAATTCTGAAACGAGCGCGGCATGTCTTGAGCGAGACCGAGCGGGTGATTCGTGCGGCGGACGTGCTCGAGGCGGGGCGCCTCGATGAAATGGGAAAGCTGATGGATGCGTCGCATCAGAGTCTCGCAGATGACTTCGAATGCAGCACGGGGCGGCTCGACGCCATCGTGGAATGTGCACGGCGCGGCGGTGCGTTCGGCGCGCGCCTGACGGGTGCGGGTTTCGGCGGTTCGATTGTTGCGCTGTGCGACGTGGCGAGCGCGGATGCGGTGATTGAATCGATCGATCGGGGCTATTACGCGAAGCTGGATACCGGCGCGCCCAGTGAAAAAAGTGAAAATTCGCGAGCCGTGTTGCATGCGGGCGCGGGCGCGAGCGTGATCGATTTGCGCATGGCGTGAGAGCGCCTTAACGCTTGAGGCGGAGAATGCGCGCCGAGTGCGGTGGTAGATCGATCGTATCGAATATTTCAGTCTTCTCGTCGCAGGTGAGATCGAGCGCAACAGTTTCGAGGGCGCCCAGCTTAAGATCGGATGTATCCACTCGTGCGGGCGAGTCGCCGCGATTCAGGAGCATCGCGATTGCGCCGCCGCCTGCGGTTTCAGCGATCAGGCCGCGCACGTCGCCCGCGGCCATCAGATCGAGCGCGAGTACCGGTTCGCGCGCCGCGCTGGAATCGATCTCGGTGCTGATTTGCGCGACTGCACGAAACAATTTTCCCGCTTCGGCGTCGAGGATGGCCATGTCATCGGAGATCAGAAGCATCCCGCCGCTGGCGACGATGGTCGCGGCCAGCGCGGCGCGCTCGTCGGCGCTGAGGCGGGTTTCGCGCGCCCGCAGCATCAAACAGTCGGGGTCGTTCAGCCATAGACGCCGATGCATGAAGCTGCGCGCGATGATCGCGTCGAGCGCATAGACCGTGGACGGGTCGCCCGCTCCGGAAGCGGTCGAGCCCCAAAACGGGGAAACGTCGGGGCCGATGCGCATACCGTCCACGACGCCGACCGCCTGGCCAATCGGGCAGCCGCATCCGAGGATGAACGCGTCGTCGCCGGCGCCGGCCCGAATCGCCTCGAGGCCGTGGCGCAAGGTTTCGCCGCGCGTGAGATTTGGATCGTGACGCCGGCCGGGTGCAGCGGCGGCGTAAAGAAAATCGAGTTTCAAATACGAATAGCCCAACTCGCGGGTGAGCTTCGCGAACAGATGGCGCAGGTGCGCGAGAAACGCCGGGTTGCTTGCGTCGAGCGCGTATGCGAACGCGTCGTTGCTCGCGGTCCAGTTCGCGTTGTAGCCGGCGCGAACGGGTTCGCCGGTCGCCGTGTGCATGATGAACCAGTCGGGATGATCGATCATCAGGCGCGAGTCGCGGGCGGCAAGAAACGGCGCGGTCCACAGCCCGGCCTTGAAGCCGGCGGCGCGAATTTCGCCGGCGATCTTTTTCAGCCCACCCGGAAATTTGGCGTTGGTGGTATCCCAGTCGCCGAGCGCGGACTGAAAGCCGTCGTCGAGTTGAATCACGTCGAGCGGAAAGCGGGAGCGCATCGCTTCGAGCGACTTGATGTTGGCGCGGAGCGCGTCCTCGGTGATCGCGTCAAAGTAGTGGTACCAGGAGCACCATCCGCGCTGAAACGGCGCGCTGACCCGCGCGTTCATCCACCGCCCGGCCGCGTCGGCCCATCGCGCGGCCAGCCGCGCGGCGGAGTCATCGGCGGCGACGATGAACAGCGGATCGAGTTCGCGATGTGCGCCCGGCGCGAGAGTTACATCGTCGAGGATCGCGCGTGCGATTATTTTCTCAGGGCTCGAGACGGTGAGGGTCGAAAGCGAAGTGGCGGCGCCGATGAATCCGGCCAGGACGCGCTCCCCGGCACTGCGACTTTCGACGATCGTGAAAAGTTCAGAGGTATCCGCTTCGGGGAATTCAGGCGGGCGCGTCGGTTCACTCTGGTGATTGAGGCGAATGATGAAATGGGCGGTGTCGCGCGGATCGTTTTTCTGCGACGCGCCTACATCGTGGCCGCCCGAGGCGCTCCATGACTGGTATCCATGCTTGAAGAACCGCGCCGGGGCAGACGGCGCGAAACCGGTCAAAACTTCGAAGATTGCGTACGTGAGTCGAACAGCGTCGGCGCCGCGATTGGCGATGGTTGCGCGAACGATGGCGCCGCCGAGCGCGTGTTCGAGACGGGCCGAAATGGCGAGGCCGTCGCGGATGGCGCTCGATTCACGCGCACCGAAGGGCGCGGCGAGATCGAGCGCGCGCGGGTGACCAGCGGCGTCGATGAAGTGGAGTTCGATTCGCGACGGGAGTGCGTTAGTCACGTGGGTGAGAGTTGCAAAGAGGCGCGATCACGGCAAGTCAGGGGGCAAGGAGAAGAGGCGGAGTTCAGATACCGAAACCCGTAAGGGGTTTCGATGTCTGGAGTCCGTGTCTCTGCGTGGGTTGCGCGGGGGCGGGGCGGTCTTTGATAATCAAACAAGCCGCCGTGCCGAGACATTCGCGAAAACATAAAGACGCAGATATCGACGCGCGCGCGGAGGCCGTCCGCGCACTTCCGCCGATCGACGAATGCCTCCGCGCCGCCCAGGCGAATCCCGCTCTCGCCGGATTCAGCCGCATCTACCTCAAACTGATGGTGCAGCGGGCGCAGGCAGAATTGCGCGCCGCGATTCTTTCGGGACGCGACGCGATCCGGCGCGATCGGGCCGCGATGATCGCCGCGGTGGCGCGCGCGGTCGCGCGCGCCGTCGCGGCGGACGAGCCGCGGCTTAGGCCGGTGGTCAACGCGACGGGAGTCGTGCTGCATACGAACCTCGGCCGCGCGATCCTGGCGGAATCGGCGATCGAGGCGGTCGAGATGGCGGCGCGATCGGCGGTCAACCTGGAATACGATCTCGAGACCGGCGCGCGCGGCGACCGGGATACGATCGTCGAGGACGAGATTTGCGCGCTCACAGGGGCCGAGGCTGCTACCGTGGTGAACAACAACGCCGCGGCGGTCGTTCTCGCGCTCAACTCGCTCGCCGAGGGGCGCGAAGTAATAGTATCGCGCGGCGAGATGATCGAGATTGGCGGATCGTTTCGGTTGCCCGACGTGATGGCCAAAAGCGGCGCGATAATCCGCGAAGTCGGGACGACCAATCGGACGCATCCGGGGGATTACGCGGATGCGATCGGTCCGGAAACGGCCCTTCTGCTCAAGGTGCATCCGTCGAACTACCGCGTGGTCGGCTTCACCAGCGAAGTGGCGCTGGAAGAGCTGGTCGAAATCGGGCGCGCGCGGGGAATCGACGTGATGGAGGATCTCGGCTCGGGGGCGATTGTCGATCTGACGGAGTTCGGAATCCCGCGCGAACCTTTAGTGCGCGAGCGAATCGCGGCGGGCGCTGCGATTGTCACGTTCTCGGGCGACAAGCTGCTGGGCGGTCCGCAGGCGGGCGTGATTGCCGGGCAACGGGGGCCGATCGAACGAATCAAGCGCAATCCGCTGAAGCGGGCGCTCAGATGCGACAAGCTGACGCTGGCGGCGCTCGCGGCGACTCTTCGGCTGTATCTTCGCTCGGGCGACCTGGGTGAGGAGCTGCCGACGATCCGACTGCTGGGGCGGCGTGCAAGTGAGATTGGCGCAATCGCGCCGCGCGCGCGGGAGATAGTGGCGGAGCGGCTGGCCGGCGAATACGTGGTCGAAATAGTCGATGCGGCTTCGCAGGTCGGCTCGGGCGCGATGCCGGTCGAGGAATTGAAGTCGGTCGCGCTTCGGGTGAGCCATCCGGAGAAATCCGCCAACGCGATCGCGGCGATGTTCCGTCGCGCGCGAATAATCGGGCGAGTGGTCGATGATTCGTTCCATCTCGATTTGCGCACGGTTGAGGATCCGGCGGTCTTCGCGGTGAAGCTGGAAGCTGACTAGGATTGTAAAACTTCGCGGGCAGGAGCGCTGAACAGAATGGAAGTTACGCAACTACAGTTTTGTAATTAGAAATATGAGGCTCGGTCAAATAGGATTGCTCGCATTTCTGAGTTGGTGTTTGCCAGTGCCTCCACCGAAATCTGAAATCAGGCCATTCTTCCGTGACCGACCCGATTGGCAGTACGCTGAAGCCCGGAGACATCGAGCGATTCGCCGCGATGGGCGTGTCGCGAATAACCATCGGGCCGGGCGCGACGACGCGGGAGCATATCGCGTCGATGGAAAAGTTCGGCGCCGAGGTAATCGCCGGGCAGTGATCGCGAACGGACAGTATCAGGGTGCGAGCTTTGCGCAGCCGGTTGGCGCGTCGCAATTCGCGCGGATATCATCGGAACTTGCGCCGGAGGAGCGCTTACCAAGATGAAAAGGTGCCCGCGCTGCGAAAAAACCTTCCCCGACTCGGAAACGTTTTGCGAAGCTGACGGAACCGCGCTGGTGCAGGCGGGACCCGCCTTTGCCGAGGGGGCGGTCGCCACCGGCGCGGGCGACGCCGGCGAGCAAATCGAGTGTCCGGTATGCGGCGGCAAGGCGCAGCCGGGAGAACTTATCTGCAACTTCTGCGGCGCGCGGCTCGGGGTGGAATCGGCGGAATCGTACACACGGCAGCCGTCGTCGGCACCGCCACGGATGACGCCGCCGCGATCGGCACCGCCGCGGGGCGGGCCGACGGTGCGGCGCGATGCGTCGCCGTCGATGCGCATCACGGGCAGGATGCCGGACGGCGACGGCGAAGAAGAAGGCCGCGGGCGGTTCGGCTTCGTTTGGTACTTGATCGCGGCGATAGTCGCGCTGGGAGGCGGCGCGTGGCTCGCGCTTCATCTCAGCACCAAGCCCGCGGAGCAGCCGGTGGCGAACGCGTCGCCGGCGGCGATCGCGTCGGTGGCAGCGGCGGCGCCGAGCGGGCCGTTGGTGGCGTTGTCGAAGGCGATGGGGGTGCAGGTGACGGGGGAATCGGCGGCGGCGCCCGAGCGCAATCAGGAAGCGGCTCGAAAAGTTTTCGAAGACCACAAGGACGGATTGCTGGAGAGCTATTCGCATGCGATCGCCGGCGACAGCACGCTGCGGGATGCGATGGTGGTGCGGATCAGGGTGCTGCCCAACGGCAACGTGGACGCGGCGTCGGTGCGGACCTCGACCAATCCGAATCCGGCGTTCGACGCGGAAGTAGTGACGGACGTTTCGGCGTGGAATTTCGCGCCGTTCACAGGCGGCCAGGTCGAGATCGATTATCCGATAATTTTCACGAACGATCCCGCCTCGAGGAACACGCTCGAGTCGCAACTCAGCTCGAAGCTGGCCGCACTGAGCCCGACCGAGGCGCCGGAATTCGCCAGCGCGCGGCCGTCGCCGGCCGCATCGGAAGCGGCGAGCGCTCCCTCGCCGACGCCGGTCGAGACGCCGGCGATGGTGGTCGCGCCGCGCAAGCCTCATCCCAAGGCGAGGCGCACGCCCGCGCCGCCGCCGCTGACCTTGCAGCAGCGCGTCAAGCAGGTGCTGGGGTCGAATCCGAGGACGCGGCGCGTGGACTGTTACACCAGCGGCAGCACGGTGACGATTTTCGGCAAGGTGTTCGACGCCGACGCCAAGCTGTACACGGAAAAAATCGTGCGCCAGGTACCTGGGGTCGGCAACGTGATCGATTCGCTGACGACGGACGAGAGCGATTGGGCAGCGCGCCAGGCTGCGATCGCGTCGCAGATTTATGCCGCGGGGTTGAACAGCGTGACGGTGAAGGTGATCGGCCACGACGCCTATCTTGGCGGCACGGTCAAGAGCGATGCGCAAAGGAAGCAAGCAGTGACGATCGCCGAGAGCGCGTCGCCAGGGGTGCACGTGCGGACGAATCTGATCACGGTTGTGCCCGGAAACATGTTCGGATTCTGACCTGCGGTCCCCGACGATGCCGCCGGGTGTGATTAATCCTGTGCGGCGTGATACTATTGACAGGCTCCGAGGCGAGCGCTTATATGGCTGAAAGAGCGCAGTACAGGACGCGCCCACCAGGAGGATTCTATTTCCATGGCTGATGCAGCACCGACGACACCTAAGGAAATCTTTGCGGCGATGCCCGGTCGCTTCAACAAAGACGCAGCGAAGGGTTTGACTGCGACGTACCAGTTCGACCTCTCGGGCGATAACGGAGGCAAGTGGCACGTAATAATCGCCGACGGAACGTGCACGGTCAAAGACGGACCGGCCGCTACGCCGAGCATCACGATTACGATGACGGCGCAGGACTACGTTGACATGACGAGCGGCAAGCTTAACGGGCAGGTCGCATTCATGAGCGGCAAACTGCGAATCGCGGGCGACATGGGGCTCGCGCTGCGCATGCAGAGTTTGTTTGCCTAAACCACGAATCTCAGATACGAATGAATTGAACGCCGGCCGGAGCCAAAACCAGGCCCGGCCGGCGGGAAATCCGCCTGCAAAGCATCCCGCATAAAATCATCCCAAGCCCAAACGCGCCGATAAAATCCAGATTCGGTACGCAGTCGAAACACAACCTTATCCACTGATTAACGACCCCAGGCTGCCGCGAGCGCGAGCGTCGATTACTGTCAGTACATCAATTTCGGAAACTAAAATTCTGTTTCTTAAACGCTCCCAAGCAAGGAGGACAAATCCACGTCACAGGAAGAAAGAACGCAAATGAGTTCCGCGGAGTTTGAGGGCGACCTCAACAAGGAAAGCGGAGAACCGACCGAGAACGGCCAGGACAACGATTCGCTGGCCTCAAAACTGTCGGAGGAGCTCAGCAACTGGCGGCGCAAGCGCACGTCGTCGCGGCCACAGCATTCTGACGGACCGAGTCAGAACTTTCAGTCAGAGCCGGCCCGCACGATCAAGGTTCGCGGTCACGAGACTTTGGTCGTTCGCAAACCGAAGCTCGCCGCCAAACCCCCCACGAATACGAATCACACATCAAATAATCAGTAGTCAGTTTTTCACTTGTCCGCGGATGTGTGGTGGGGCGTGCGGAGGAGCTAGGAGCGGAAGATTTCGACAGGCATCTCTCGCGACGCTTGCCGGGCCGGATAGACGGTCGCGAGCAGGCAGAGAAGCATCGAGGCGAGCGCGACGGCGGCGAAGTTCCACGGCTCGACGGCGATCGGCAGCGTCGAGATGCCGTAAATTTCGCGCGGGATGTGAATGAACTGGTAACGCGCCAGCGCGAAGCATCCGGCGGCGCCGAGGATCAATCCGGCCGCGGTTCCCGCCGCGCCGACGATCAGTCCCTTCATCACGAAGATCAGGCGCACGTCGCGCCGCGTCGCACCCATCGCGATCAGCACGGCGATGTCCTTGCGCTTCTCCATCACGACCATGATCAGCGTCGCGACCAGGTTGAACGCGGCGACGCCGATGAGCATCACGAGCACGAGTGCATAGACGCGCTTGAGGAGTTCGAAGCCGGCGGCGGCGGATTCGTTAAACTCGATCCAGTTGCGCACCCGGTATGGACTCGCGAACAGTTTGCGCACCGCATCGGTGACCGCGTCGGTCTGGTCGAGATTGGTCAGATGGATATCGATGCCGTCCACTCGTCCGGTGCGGCCGAAGAAATCCTGGGCGTGCGCGAGATCCATGAAGACCATGTTGGTATCGATGAAGTTCATTCCGGAGTCGAAGATCGCGCCGATCGCGAATTGGCCGCTCTTGGTTGAGAGCGAACCGTCGGGCGAAATAATCGGCGCGACCATCCGCACCGCGTCGCCGGGTTTGGCCTTGAGTTTTTTCGCAAGGCTGACTCCGATGGCGAGGCCGCCTGCGGCAACCGCGGGGTCCGCGGCGGCGCCGGGGATCGCGTAGCTGCGCGAGAGATCGTCGAGACCGCCGGCGATCATGTAGCGGCCCCATTGCGCGCGCACGACGGGATTGTTCGGCTCGACACCGCGCACGACGACGCCGCCGATTCCGCGTCCCGAACTCAGCATCGCCTGGCCCACGATGTACGCGTCGGAGCCGTTGACGCCGGGCACGCCGGCGACCTTCTTCTCGATGTCGACGTAGTTGTCGATCGATCCTTGCGAGTTGAGTATCTGGACCTGCGGGCTGAGGCTGAGCACGCGTTCTTTGAGGCTTTGCTCGAAGCCGCCCATCACGGAGAGCGTCACGGTGAGCGCGGCGACGCCGATCATCACGCCGACGGCGGTAAAGATGGTCGTGATCGAGATGAAGGCGTCTTTGCGGCGGGCGCGCAGATAGCGGAGCGCAATTTTGAGTTCGTATCGCACGACGGACCGCGGAAGGAACTCAGAATATCACGTTTTCTTTCTTTAGCTGCTCGATCTCATCGGCGCTGAGCGAGAGCATCTCGCGGAAGACTTCATCGTTGTCCTGGCCGAGAATCGGCGCGGCCGAGCGAAGCGTGCCGGGGGTGCGGCTCATGCGATGCTCGAGTCCTTCGTAGGGCGACGGGCCCATCTCCTTGTGCTCGAGCCAATGCCAGAAGCCGAACGCCTCGAGGTTGTCGTCCTGGTGGATATCGACGCAGTTCTCGACCGGATAGGCGGCAACTCCGGCGGCCTGCAACTTCGCGGTGAGTTCCTGCGCGTTGTGGATGCGCGTGAGCGAGCCGACGAACTCGTCGATTGCCGCGGCGTTCTCGATGCGAGCGGGCTGATTCGCAAAGCGCCGGTCGGTGGAATCGGCGGCGAGCGCGGTGAGCATCGCACGCCATTGATCGTCGCCCGCGACGGCGATCGCGATCCATCGCTCGTTACCGTCCTCGTCGGCGCATCGGTAGGCGCCGTGCGGCGCGTAACGCGCGGACGCGTTGCCACGCGGGCCAAGCACCCGTCCGGTTGCGAAGTAATCGATCAACGCGGGCGCGAGATTCTGCATCGCGGCCTCGTACTGCGACATGTCGATATACTGGCCCTGGCCGGTGCGGCGGCGATAGTCGAGCGCGGCCAGAAGCGCGCAGGTGGAAAAGCGCGGCGCGATGAAATCCGTGTAGGCGCCGTACGGCGGCGTGCATGAGCCGGGGCCGTAGCCGGAGATGTAGTAGAAGCCCGACAGCGCGGCCATCAGCGTGCCGAAGCCGGGGTAGAGAGCGTTGGGTCCGGTCTGCCCCTGCATGCAGGTCGAGAGCATGATCAGGTCGGCGCGGATCGCGCGCAGATTTTCGTAATCGAGTCCCCAGTTGCGCATCGCCTTGGGCGTGAAACTCTCGACGACGATGTCGGCCCACGGCACCATGCGCTTGGCGAGTTCGCGCGCTTTGGGCTTGCTCAGGTCGAGCGTGATTCCCTTCTTCGAGGTGTTGAAGCTGGCGAAGAACTGACTGCGGTTGATGCCGGGCATCGCGTCTTTCCACGGCGGGCCGATTCGCAGCACGTCGGGGCGGGTGGCGGACTCGACGCGAATTACGTCGGCGCCATTGTCGGCAAAATACTTGGTCGTGATCGGACCGACGCCGACCCAGGCGAAGTCGAGGACGTGAACTCCTTCCAATGCGAAACGGCTCATCTCGAATTTCTCCTGGCTAAATCGAGCCGGCGGCTCGGAGCTTGTTCAATCGCTCGGGCGCAAGGCCGAGAAGCCCGCGGTAAATCTCGTCGCTATGCTCGCCGATTCGCGGCGCGCGCGCGGTCGATCCGATCGGGGTCGCGGTCAGTTTCGCGAATGGTCCGGGAAATGTGAGCGTGCGGCCGATGGTGTCGTGCGGCACCGCCGTCCAGAAGTCGCGCGCTTTGAGCTGCTCGTCGGCTGCGATGTCGGCTACCGTCGCGCACGGCGCGAGAAAGATGCGGCGCTGGAGTCCCTGCGCGTAGATTTCGTGCTTGGTCATCGCGAGCATGAAGCGCTGGATGGTGGCTTCGAGTTCTTCGATCTCCTTGTGGTCCTGCTCGGTCAAATCCATGAAGACGCCGGGCACCCACGAAATCCAATCCTTGGTCCGCATCCAGTCGGAGCCGAATCCGTTCTCCCGCATCCACTCGATCAGCGCCCTGGTCGAATTGCCGAACGTCATGCCGCCGGCGATCATGATCGAGATGTGCCCGTCCTTGCACTGGTACACTATCTTGCGCCGCGCGTCAGCCGAGCCGAAAAAAACTCCGGTGCGCGACAGATAGCTGCCGTGCAGGAATGGCATCGCCTGTTCGTTCATCAGCGTCCACACGATGCAGGCCTGCATGTTGACGACGATGCGCTGGCCGAGCCCGTCGATTTGGCGCGGGTAGTGCGCGAGCATCATGGCGACCGCCGCCTCGCCGCCTGCGTGCAATCCGGCTTGCGGCAGACTCATCTGGAGCGGAGGCTTTCCCTCCTCGCCCATCAGGTACATCATGCCGCCGGCCGCCCACGTGATGATGTCGGCCCAATTGTAGTCTTTGCCGGGACCGCTGTCGCCGAACGGCGTGATCGACGCGTAGATGAGGCGCGGATTTTTCTTGGCGAGCGCGTCGTAGCCGAGACCGATTGAATCGAGATAGCCGAGCGGGTGCGACTCGACGAGGAAGTCGGATTGCGCCGCGAGATCGGCGACGATTGCGCGCCCGTCGTCAGTGGCGAGGTTGGCGGTCACGGATTTTTTCCCCGCGTGATAGGCGATCGAATAGAGGCAGTGGTCTGGATCGGCGATATCTTCGAGATAGGGCGGGATGCGCCGCGTCGAGCATCCATCGGGCGGTTCGACCTTGATAACTTCGGCGCCGAGATCGGCAAACATCTTGCCGCACAACGCGCCCTTCTCGTCGGTCAAATCGAGCAGCCGCAATCCTTTGAGCAACTCTGATGGCATCGGTGAATTAAACCTCGCGAAAGCGCCGGCGCGGCCGCAAAATCCCGTTTCGCCGTTCCGCCCGCGCGTCAGTCTCGGAAATTTATATCCTACCGCGCCAAAGATGTAACCCCGCCCGCTAAAACAAGCGGGCGTAAGCTGTATAAACCTAGTGGGGGCAAATGGGAATTACCCATATTGACACAACATCCCGATTGGAACATCGTTGTTTTTGAGGTATCTCCCATTATGACGAGGACGACCGGCACGGCAACCGTATTGAACAAAAGCTTTAGGCGGATCGGCGACGTTGCACTGGATGAACGAAAGCGAATTTCTTTGACGAGAGCCTTGGAATCCTTGAAGGAAATTTTGGGCGACGAATTGGATGTGGCGGTTCGATTCGGGGTCTACGTAAACGACGCTGGCCAGGTATTGCTGACGCCCGAGGTTCCAGTGCCCATGCATGAAGTGTGGCTCTACCGAAACCCGCAAGCGCTGAAAAAAGTCGTCAAGGGCTTGGAAGAGGCTCGCGAAGGCAAATTTATAGACTTGGGATCGTTCGAGAAATACGCGGACAACGATATTGACTAGGGAACCTCTGCATAAGTTG